>DIBR01000034.1:354940-373115 GCA_002415025.1 Spongiibacteraceae bacterium UBA5047 | reverse complement strand
ACACGAACATAGAATCTCCCACAGGCTGTCTTTGTAGGAGCCTGCCTTGCAGGCGAATATTCTCAGAGGGCCTTGCCAAACAACATAGAATCTCCCACACATCGGTGGAGGATCCAGCCCCGGTCTGTGCGGAGCACCTTCGCGACACGCTGCTTACTGCAGCTCTACGGCCTCCAGTAAGCCCTCGCCAAACTGGGGGCTTCCGTGTCCGGGGTACACCGCTTCAATCGGTAATTTTCCGAGTTTTTTCAGGCTGGCGAGCGTTTGCCGTTTGTTGGAATAAATGGATGGCACGACAAGGCGCTTTAGCTTTGCGCTTCCCAGTAATGTGTCGCCACTGATCAGGCTGCCGCTGTCGGCATGAAAATAGCAGCAACTGTCCCAGGAGTGGCCGGGGGTGTGAATAACCTGCCAGTCGTCAAAACCGGGCAAGGTCTGGCGATGTTTTAGCAGCGAGCGCTGCTCAATGCTGGTAGCACTGCTACCGTCGGCAGTGCCCTGATAGTGCGCCAGCTTTTTTGCACGCTCATCGCGTTCTTTGCTTACATACATTTGCCAGGAGCGTGCCCGAAAAGCTTCGCGTATACCGGTGCCAAAGCGCACCACTGCGCCGGTGGGATCGTTCGCCCACTTCCTCAGAGGTGAGGCAGCGGCATAGGGAATGCCCTGGTCCGCGCCGCTGAGCCGGGCAAGTTCGGCGAGGCCGCCTATATGGTCGGGGTCGTCGTGCGTGCAGATTGCCAGTTTTATATCGCCCACCGGCCGCTCCAGTTCCTGTTCGATAAACCCCAACACCTGCCGGTGGCACTTTACTGCAACGTCAATCACCAGCAGCTTGTCGGGGTAGGCGACCACGTAGCTGTTGACCAGTCGGGTTTTAACGCGGTGAATATTCATGTGGATTCTGCTGGCCGCTCCGGGGGACTGGTCTCTGCCGGCTTCTTTTGAAACAGCAGTGAAATATCGCGCGCGATATAGAACAGAATAGGAACCAGAAACAGGGTGACACCGGTGGCAAACAGTATGCCGTAGCCCACGGAAATCGCCATGGGCTTGATAAACTCGGATTGAATTGACGTTTCCAGCTGTATGGGCAGCAGGCCGAGGAAGGTGGTCAGCGAGGTGAGGATGACGGCCCGAAAGCGCGCTTGCCCGGCCTCGACAACCGCGCTCAATTTTTCCATGCCGTCGGCAACACGCTGGTTGATAAAGTCGACCAGCACCAGCGAGTCGTTAACCACCACCCCGGCCAACGCTATCACTCCAACAATGGACAGGAAGCTCAGCGAGTGCCCGGCAATCCAGTGGCCGAGGATTGCACCGACAACGGCGAAGGGAATTGCCGACATGATAAACAGAGGTTGTATATAGGATTTAAGCGGGATGGCGAGTGCGGCGAAAATCATCATTAACACCAGCGCGCCTTTAGTTTGCAGTTCGCGCGTGTCCTGTTGCTGCTCTTCAACCTGACCGGCAAACCGGTAATTTATGCCGGGAAATTTTTCCTTGAGTACGGGGAGTATGTCGCTGTTGAGCTTGGCGACGACTTCATCCGGCTCTATGCGGCCCTTGTCCACCCCCGTTTGAATGTTCACCAGACGTTTTCGGTCAACCCGCTTGATGCTGGATATCCCGCTTTTGTATTGGGCTTCAGCTACCTGCGAGAAGGGTACGCGCTCGCCGTTGGGTAGATTGATCCAGAGGTCTTGCAGGGTTTTCAGGGTGTCTCGCTCTTCAATGGGCAGGCGCGCGTATACGCGAACTTCGTGGCGCCCGCGCTGAAAACGCTGAATTTCCGCGCCAAAAAATGCCTGACGCACCTGCCGGGCGATTTCTGCCTGACCGAGGCCCAGCAACTCGCCGGCGGGCTTGATGCGTACATCCACTTCAGGCGCACCTGCGCCGAAGGTGTCGCGAATATCAAAAACGCCTTCAACTTGCAGCAGTTCGTTTTTCAGGTACTGGGCAGCTTGCCGCAATTCTTCGAGGTCATTGGATTCCAGAGCAACATCCATATCAATGCCGCCGCCCGGCCCGGCCTTGGCATCAAAACTGAGTTCCTTGATACCAGGTAGTGGCCCTATTGCTTCACGCCACCATTGCGCCATGGTGACGGAGTCGATGTTGCGCTCTTCCGATGGAAGCAGCGCGGCCCACAATTCAGCGCGGTCGTCGGCTTCGCTCAGTGTTTCCAGGTCAACGATGACGTCACGGCTGTCACCGCTTTCTTCGTGGTAGCGTTCGTTAACCGCAGCGGCGGCGCGTTCAACGCGCAGGGCGTAATCATGGGTAAGCTGGTAGGGTGCGCTGGGTGGCAGGCGCAGGCTGATACGAATTTCGTCGGAAGCGATATCAGGGAAAAACACGAAGCGAACAATGCCTGCGGGCACGAAGCTGATCACAATAATCAGGCTGGCAATAAACAAGGCCAGGCTGGCATAGCGGTAAGCCAGCATAAGCTCCAGCGCCGGCTTGTATGCGTGGCGAATAAATCCCTTCAGTGCGCGATCAAACTGTGACTGAATGCGGCTGAACAGTCCGGGCCTCTCTTCGCTCACGTCGATATGGCGCAAATGGGTTGGCAGAATCAGTTTGGTTTCAATCAGTGAAAACACCAGACAAGCGATCACTACGAAGGCAATGTTGGACCCAAAACGCCCCATGTCCGACGTCATTGTCAGCATCGGCAGGAAGGCGATGATGGTGGTGAGCACGCCAAAAATGGTCGCGGTAGAGACGCGCTTCACCCCGTGAATGATGCTGTCTACCCCGTTTTTTTCACGTTCAAGATGGGTGTAGGCGCTCTCGCCGGTGACAATGGCATCGTCGACCACAATACCCAGCACTAAAAGAAAGCCAAAGAGCGACAGGACGTTGATGGAGTAGTCGAAGATCGGCAGCCCCATCACATACATGGTGCCCAGAAAGCTGAACGGTACGCCGAGTATTACCCAGAAGGCCATGCTGAGTCGGAGAAACAGACTGAGTGCAATGATGACCAACAGGCCGCCCTGCGCGGCATTCTTCAACAGCAAGTCGATACGGCCCTTGAGAATGCGGGAGTTATCAAACCAGGCATTGATGCTCACGCCTTCAGGCAGCGAGGCCTGTTTGTCGGCGACGTACTCTTTGACAATTCGGCTGACTTGTAACGCATCCTGGGCGCCAATAGTGTAAATGGTCAGGCGGGCACCGCTCTCGCCATTCAAGCGGCTGAGCACGGGCTGTTCGCTGAAACCGTCACGCACGTTGGCTACATCGCCCAGCAACAACTGAGTCCCGTCCGGGCGGGTGATGAGGCGGATGTCGCGAAAGTCGTCACCGTTGTAGGCCTGCCCCTGTGAGCGCAGGGTAATGGTGCCGCTGTCGGTGCGCAGGTTACCGCCGGGGAGATTGTTGGACTTGTTGCGAATCAGATTGACAACCTGGTCAAAGCTGAGGCCGTACTGACGTAGTGTACTGTCGGATAACTCGATGGCCACTTCGTAATCACGTACACCGACAATATCAATTTGGGTGATGGCTCCGGTTGCGAGCAGGTCGTCGCGCACACTGTCAGCCAGTTGCTTGAGTTCGTGCTCACTGAGGTTGCCGGCAATGGATAAATTGACGGTCTGTACCTTGGCGAGAATTTCTTCAATAACCGGCTTCTCGGTTTCCAGCGGAAAAGATGCAATCGCATTGACTCTTGAGGTTACATCGTTGAGCGCCGGAGCCATGTCCGAATTGGGCAGCATCTGTACAAGCACAGTGCCGACATTTTCCCGCGCTTCGGAGGTGATTTCCTCAATGCCCTCCATATCCTGAAGTGCTTCTTCAATCTTGATGAGAACGCCTTCTTCAACCTCGGCGGGAGCGCTGCCGGGATAGGGTACGGTAATGCTGATTATCTCGGTGGGAAAGGTTGGAAAGACTTCTTTGCGCAGTTCAAATACGGCCATCAAGCCCGCGATCATTATCACGCCCATGAGCAGATTTGCTGCGACCGGATTGCGCGCCATCCAGCCGATAGGGCCCCTTCTCAGGTCAGCGGGACTCATGGCTGGTCATCCAGCCGAACGCGCATTCCGTCCGACATGATATCAAGGCGGCTCAATACCAGTTGGTCGCCCGAGCTGATTGCAGCGCGCGCAACCACACTGCGCTTATCCTGTCGCACAATCTGGATGTTGATGCGCTGCAGGCGTTGGTCTTCGGTCAGGCGATACACGTAACGATTTTCAAACACGGCAGTGGTGGGGATACGAAACACCTCGTCGAGATGAATGCCGCTGATCTCGGCATTCACGAACTGCCCGATCCGCAAGGGCCTGTTTTGAGCGTAGGGCTCGGCGACTTCGGCAATGGCGAAGGCCACGCGTGTGTTCCGGTCAAGTTGCTGGTTGATACGTGCAAGTCTGGCCGTCCAGCGGATATCACTGTCGCCATTAACCGGGGAGAGTTCTATTTGTATTTTCTCTGACTGCGATAGCAGATTCACCTCTTCCAACGACAGCGGCAGGGGGATTTCCACCGCGTCGACCGTTTCCAGTGAAGCCAGCACACTGCCGGGGCTGAGATACTGGCCAAGTGCGACATTCTTGCTGCTTACGAGGGCGCGGGCGGGAAGAACAATTTCGGTGCGTTTTAAATCCGTGCGGGCCTTTTCCATCTGTGCCCGGGCTGCATCAATCTGCGCTTCGGCGCGCCGGATTTGCGGATGTCTGGGGTCGCGGGTTTTAAAGCGACTGTGCGCATCAGCCAGGCTCAGTTCGGCGTCACGCAGGGAGAGCACGGCCTGAGCCTGAGCCAGCTCGTACTGGCTACGATCGACGCGGGCTATAGGGCTGCCCGCTTCGAGAATAGCGCCTACCAGCAAATCCGGTGTTAGCCAGGTCACGCGACCGGCAACATCGCTGGTTAACTGTAGGGAGCTTTTGGCCTGTACCGTGCCGTGGGTCGTGAGGCTGATATCTGCACCGGCATTCTCAATGCGGTATACGCTGACCAGTGGCCCGAGATCTTCGCGGGGTTTGGTATGCAGGGGTTCGCGCTGTGAAATGAGATCCTGCGCAAAGAGGGCTGCTGCGGCGAGAATCGCGACAAAAAGAATCAGGTTGATCAGTTTTCGTAGCACGAGCTGAATACGCCTTTGTCAATGAGGGTAGGTAGCGCACGGTAGCGTTCAGTGCGGCTGCCA
Source organism: Spongiibacteraceae bacterium UBA5047 (assembly GCA_002415025.1). GTDB lineage: Bacteria > Pseudomonadota > Gammaproteobacteria > Pseudomonadales > Spongiibacteraceae > Litorivivens. The sequence continues at coordinate 367,936 of DIBR01000034.1, read as the reverse complement.
GAGCTGCTGTATCTTATCGTAGCGGCTGGGCAGGATAAACGGAAAGCAACTTTACAATTACATTACATCATTCGCCGGTGCGGGCAGTCCGCATGCTCGCTATTGTGGTCTTCAGCTTCCGTTCATGGTCGTGGGCTTACTGTGAAACTGACCATGAGGAGAGTGGATTATGAATACGGGCAAGCGAATCGAAAGCAGGTTTTCACAGGGGTATGCGCTGTTGGCGGTGCTCTTTGTGGCGAGCAGTATAGGGGTCAAGCCAGCTCAGGCGGGCACAGAAGAGGCGCTGGCAGGTATTGTGCTGGGCGCCATCTTGATATCGGCGGCGCAAGAATCGCATGCTGAACCGCCGCATTATTCTCAGCCAACACACTACCGTGAGGTGCACTATCGTGAAGAGAGTCACCGCGAGGGACATTATCGCGATAACCACCGTGGCCAGCATTGGGAGCATGGTGCGCCGAGCCAACAAATTGGCGCAACACACCGGCCCACTCAGCGTGGTTCTGCCCACCACTACCGGGAGCGTTATACGCGTGATGATCACCGGAAGGCTCGCAACTACCACAAGGGAAAACACGACAAGGGCAAACACCACAAGCGCAGAGGGCATCAAGAATACGGCCGGGAGCATCGCAAGCACCGATACGATCGCTATAGCCACAACGGCCACCGGCGCTACTAGCCGCTGCGAGAGGCATTGCGCGCTGATAGCGCGCAACAGCGTATGTGATTAGTTCGCAGACAGGTTCACCCGCGTTGTGCCAGCCTGATAGACATCGAATTAGACGCGGAGGATAAGAGTCGTGAATATTGAAGGCTTGTTAATATTTCTGCTTATCGGTGCCATAGCTGGCTGGCTGGCAGGTTTGTTGATCAAGGGCGGCGGCTACGGTCTGCTGGGCAATATTGTCATTGGTATTGTTGGCGCCGTGATCGGCGGCAGTATTTTTAATGCTCTCGGTATTGTTGCCGGCGGCCTTATCGGTTCGATTGTAACAGCGACGGTCGGGGCGGCGGTGCTGCTATTTATCGTCAGGCTAATCAAGCGAGCCTGACCTTTGGTTTATCGATGCGTGACGGGCGGTCTGGAGTTATAGTCTCGATACGGTGAATAGCAATTCTACCTTTAGTCCGCCTTCAGGCCGGTTTGATAAACGAATCTTTCCGCGATGTGCCTGCATAATATTCTGTGTAATTGTCAGCCCAGATCAATCCCGCCAGTCGACGGGTTTCGAGAGCGCTCAAGCCGGTAGAGCGGTCGCAGGATCGCGCCCAAACGCAGCTGACGGCAGAACTCGACCCCGTCTGTTCCCGGCAGCATGACATCAAGCAAAATCAAATCAGGTCGAGATTCAGCCAGAAGGCGCAGCATCACTTCGCCATCTATCGTAACCGATGGCACATAACCCTCGCTGGTAAGTAAATCGGAGACCAGCTCCCATATGTCGTGTTCGTCATCCGCAGTGAGTCTGCGTGATCGAGGCCTGTCGTCATGTGCACTTTTCTGGAAATTTGTTGCTAGAACACAGTAGAATGCCCCAGAATGCGCTTGCACCATAGGTTGCCACGCTTTTTTACATATTGGATAATGTTTTACCGGCCAATTGGTGTCAAAGTGTCACACTCATGACTGAGTGGAAGTAGAACAAGGCAGGTATTTAGAGTCCGTAGACAAAGTTTTTGGGTGCTCTGCTGGCTGTGGTATGCATCTCTGTGAGTCACGCGGAACAAGGCACGATGGGATCTGAAGCATTAAAAAAATGCGTGTGAGAAGCTGGCTTCGGGTTCGCAGCAGGATCGGGATGGCGACGAATCGCTAAAATGTCTTTTCTATATCAAGGGCTTCATGGAGGCTTCAGTCGAAACCAAACCAGATTCGAGAGACATTGACGTACGTATTCCGGACACATTATTCGTGCCCGCCTTAGCCTGCAACTTTGTTTGATGATCGCTAAAGTTGCCTAAAAGTGTGGATACATTGAAATGAAACACATTCTGAGCACCGCCTTTGTGCTTTCTATATTCTGGCTTGCCAACTCGGGGCATTACTCAGTACTGCTGTTGGCTCTGGGCGCGATTTCTGTTGCTTTAGTTGTCTTTATTGCTCATCAAATGGATGTGGTCGATCATGAGTCGCAGCCATTTCAACTTTACGGCATTAATTTGGCGAAGTACTTTCTGTGGTTGATCGGCAAGATTGTCAGTAGCAATTTTCAGGTCGTAAAGCTGGTTTGGCAAGGAAAACCAGCTATCAGCCCTTGTGTGGGGTGGGTGGCTTTGAGTCAGAAAACAGAGGTCGGTAAGGTAATTTATGCGAACTCCATTACGCTGACTCCGGGAACAGTAGCGATGAATCTCGATGATGACCGTGTTTTTATACATGCCTTAACCCGGCAGTCTCTAGCTGAGGTTGTAAGCGGTGAGATGGATCGGCGTGTGACCGCAGTGGAGCGATGACAGTGTTGCTTTTCGTTGCAGCAACTATGCTGCTAGTGATGCTTATAGCCATCGTTAGAGCGCTTCTGGGGCCGACTATTTATGATCGAATTCTAGCGGTTAATCTCTTCGGCACTAAAACGGTTCTTCTAATTGCTGTTCTCGGTTTTCTGTTTGGTCGCCCGGAGTTTCTGGATATCGCCCTGATCTATGCCTTGATCAATTTTATCAGTGTTATTGCTGTGTTACGCTATTTTGAGTACGGCTCGTCGACAGACGGTACCAGGGAGAATTCTTGATGCTGGAACAGGGGAATATCGTTAGCCATATTTGCCTGCTCGTGGGCGCATTTCTTATTCTCTCGGGCGGGCTGGGGATATTGCGATTTCCCGACTTCTTCACGCGAATGCATGCTGCTGGTATTACTGAGACGCTCGCTGCAACGCTGATAATAGTGGGCTTGATGATCATCGCGGGTTGGGGGATTGTTCAGCTTAAACTGTTCTTTATTCTTCTCTTTGTAATGATCACCAGCCCGACTGCAAGCCATGCGTTGGCCAAATCTGCATTGCACGGAGGGCTTCAGCCCAAGGTCAAAAACGTTGTGGACGGCGATTCACCTTGAGCGAACCGGTCGTGATAGTTACGCAGGCCCTTGATGTCGTACTGCTACTGTTGCTGGTTATGACAGCGGTGGCTATTGCGAGAGTGAAAGATCTCTTCGCTACTGTGATGCTGTCAGGAATTTACGGCCTGCTTTCAGCCAGTTTTTTTGTATTGATGGATGCCGTTGACGTCGCATTCACCGAGGCCTCGGTGGGAGCCGGCATATTTCCGTTGCTCATGCTTGCTGTTCTGTCTTTTGTTGGTCGCTACGAAGCTGATAGCAAACGGCGCGTTGCTCTCCCCGTCTTTCTCCTCACACTTGTTTCGGGCGCTGTACTGCTGCTTGCGACTACCCAGATGCCTGCGTTTGGCGGGGAAGATACACCGGCGCAACAACACGTTGCAGTTCGCTATATTGAAGACTCTCCACAGGAAATTGGTATTCCCAATATGGTCACCAGCGTGCTGGCCAGTTATCGTGGGTTTGACACCTTGGGAGAGGTGCTGGTGATTTTTACTGCGACGATAGGTGTCGTTGTAGTTTTGCTCGGAGTAGTGCAGCCCGGTAAAGCACGAAGCTTGCCTGCGGATGAAGATATGGCCGACCACAAAGTGTTGCGTATTGTCGGAAAGATGTTGATACCGCTGATTCTTTTGTTTGCGCTTTATGTCCAGTTTCATGGTGACTACGGCCCTGGCGGCGGCTTTCAGGCTGGCGTCATCTTCGCTACCGGGATCATTCTTTACGCAATGCTATTCGGCTTGAGTAACGCCCAGCGCGTGCTTCCGATGCCATTATTACGCGGGCTGACTGCGTTGGGGGTGATGATTTATGGCTCTGTTGGCGTTGCAGGCTTGCTCGCTGGCGGCAATTTTCTTGATTACTCGGTGTTGGCGAGCGACCCCGTTTCCGGCCAACATCTGGGAATCTTGTTGATCGAATTGGGGGTAGGCGTAACGGTCGCTTCGTCGATGGTGCTTATCTTTTACGCTTTTTCCTTGACCACGAGTTCCGACGGAAGCGTGGAGCGATGATTATGGACTTCTTTAACTACTGGGTTGTGATTGCTTTGATGATGACCGGCCTCTATATCGTCATGGCGCAACAGAATCTTGTGAAGAAACTTCTTGGGCTCAATATTTTCCAAACGGCCATTTTTATACTGTATATCAGCGTTGCCAAGGTTCTGGGTGGAACCGCACCGATATATACCGAATCAGCCACGCTGTATTCTAACCCCTTGCCGCACGTTTTGATTTTGACAGCCATTGTGGTCGGCATCGCAACAATGGCTCTGGCATTGGCTCTGGTTGTCCGTATACATGGCGCATACGGAAGCATTGAGGACGATGAGATACGGGATCGGAGCAAGCAGTGATAAGCCATCTTCCGATACTCCAGGTCGTTTTGCCCTTACTTGCCGCGCCGGCTTGTCTGATATTTGTGAGGGCCAGGAGTATATGGCTTTTCACCTGTTTGGCCTGTCTGCTTACCTTTGGTATCAGCGTTGCATTGTTCCTCCATGTTAGCGACGTTGGCCCTCTAAGCTATGAAGTAGGAGGCTGGCCAGCTCCCTGGGGTATCGAATATACGATTGATAGTTTGTCGTCGTATGTGTTGTTGCTTGTCAGCGCGATAGCCGCTGTTGTGATCCTGGCCGCCAACAGCAGTCTTGGCCCCGAGTTACCCGAACGCCAGCAGCCGGCTTTCTACGTTCTATTCCTGTTGTGCCTGACGGGGTTGCTGGGCATTGTTGCCACCGGTGACGTTTTCAACGTCTTTGTCTTTCTTGAAGTATCATCGTTGGCCACCTATGCACTAATTGCACTTGGACGACAGCGTCAGGCGCTGTGGGCTGCATACCAGTACCTGATAGTTGGCACCATAGGAGCGAGCTTTTTTCTTGTCGGTATAGGGTTTCTTTACGCCCTGACCGGTACGCTCAATATGAGTGATCTGTCCGAGCGCCTGGTAGAGGTTGAACAGCAGCAACTGTTGGCAGTAGCGTTCGGATTTGTTGTGGTGGGTATCGCTCTCAAAATGGCCTTGCTACCACTCCACGGTTGGCTGCCCAATGCCTACGCCTTTGCACCATCAATAGCCACGACCTTCCTCGCAGCATCTGCGACTAAAGTGTCGCTGTATTTATTTATCCGCTTGTATTACGGCGTATTTGGTGCCGAAACGGTAGATGCACTATTGCCAGTCAGTATTGTATTTTTGCTGCTCGGGATTATTGCTGTGCTAGCAGCATCGCTGGTCGCATTTCGCCAGTCGGATGTGAAGCGCATGTTGGCCTTTTCCAGTATCGCCCAGATCGGTTATATGGCAGTTGGTATCGGTGTGGGCAGCACGCTGGGCCTTCAGGCCTCGCTGCTGCATTTGTTTAACCATGCTTTTATTAAAGGCGCACTATTCCTGGCAGTTGCGTCGGTGGTATATCGAACCGGCAGTAGCCAGATCGACGCTTTTCGCGGGCTGGGGTATCGAATGCCCTGGACAATGGCCGGACTGGTTCTGGCATCACTGAGCCTTATCGGGGTGCCGCTCACTGCGGGTTTTGTCAGCAAATGGTTCTTGGTACTGGCTGCTATCGAATCCGGTCTGTGGGTGGTGGTTTTGATAGTACTGGTCGGTTCATTCATCTCTCTATTTTATCTCTGGAAAATTGTCGAGCTTGCCTACTCAAAAAGTGACAGTGAAGCGAGCAGGAATGAGGCGCCACCGCTTATGTTGATCGCCTTGTGGGTGCTGGTGATAGCCAATATCTATTTTGGTATTGATACTCGACTTACAGTTGGCGCTAGTGCTTCAGCGGCGGCCACTCTGATAGAGGGCGCGCCATGGTGATATTGGCTGAAACATTGATGCTGGCGGCGGTTCTCCTGCCACTTCTGGCTGTTGTCGGGATACTCCTGTTTCGTCGCTATCCCAATATTCGCGAAGCAGTATCTCTTGTGACGGCCGCCGTACTGTTTTCTGTGGTACTGCTGTTGTACCTGCAGGTAATCGGCGGTGCGGCCGTGCGTGCAGACTACCTTACTATATTGCCCGGTCTGAGTTTGAGCTTAGAGGTACGGCCGCTGGGTCTGCTTTTTGCACTGATAGCCAGCCTGTTGTGGTTTGTCACAATTCTGTATGCGATCGGCTACATGCGGGCACATGAAGAAGAAAATCAAACGCGCTTTTACGCATTTTTTGCCTTCGCGCTGGCTGCGGTAATGGGGCTGGCCCTGTCAGAAAATCTGTTTACGCTTTTCATTTTTTACGAACTGATTACTCTCGGAACCTACCCGCTGGTAACGCATGCGGGTAGCGAAAAGGCACTCAAAGGCGGCAGAAGCTATCTGAGATTTTTGCTCGGTACGTCAATCGTCTTCTTTCTGCCGGCGATGATAGGTACCTGGTTTTATGCGGGAACACTCAGTTTTACCCCCGGTGGCGTTTTTGGCGAGGAAGTTCCACCGCTAGCGCTTTCGATTTTGCTGCTGCTGTTTGTGTTTGGCGTGGGCAAAGCAGCTGTTATGCCATTTCATCGATGGCTGCCGGCGGCTATGGTTGCGCCGACGCCCGTCAGTGCGTTGCTGCACGCCGTCGCGGTAGTCAAGGCTGGTGTATTTACTCTGCTCATGGTGTGCATTTATCTGTTTGGAGCCAATACGCTAAGCAGCCTGGCGACTATAGATTATCTGCTCTACCTCATAGCCTTCGGCATCCTGATGGCCTCGATCATTGCGATGCAACAGGATAATTTGAAGGCCCGCCTGGCATACTCCACGGTCAGTCAACTGGGTTACATCAGCCTTGGTGCGTTATTGGCGAGCAGTTCGAGTATTGCCGGTAGTGCCTTGCATATAGCGATGCATGCCTTTGGCAAGATCACCTTGTTTTTTTGTGCGGGCGCTATTCTTGTTGCCAGCCACAAAACCTGCGTCAGTGAACTGCGCGGCTTGGGGCGACAGATGCCGGTGACGATGGCCGCCTTTTTTGTTGGCAGCCTGAGTATTATTGGTCTGCCACCGACCGGCGGTATGTGGAGTAAATGGTATCTGCTGCTCGGTACGCTGGAGCGTGACCAGTTGGTTTTGATGGTGGTGTTGCTGATCAGCTCGCTGCTGAATATAGCGTATCTTCTGCCAATCGGAGTTAAGGCATTTTTCCCTGGCGAACCTGCTGTCGCATCAGTAGAAGTAAAAGAAGCTCCCCTACCTTCACTGATTGCCATCGTATTTACCAGTGTCGTCTGCGTGGTGCTTTTCTTGTGGCCACAGCTACTGCCGTTCTTTGGAGACTTTACGCAGGGCATCGTTGATGCGCCCCGGTAGGTATTGACTATGAAGCCAAGCGAAGAAAAGCCAGGTCTATTCGACAGTGAGAAAAACATACAGCGTGTGCTCTATCTGCTGTATGGGGGATGTGCAGTTTTGTTGGTCATAGAGATCCTTTATCGTCGCCATAGCTACCACCCCTGGGAAAACTTGCTCGCGTTTTATCCACTGTACGGGTTTCTGGGTTGTGTTGTTCTGGTCCTGATTGCGAAGTGGATGCGGCGGTTTCTCATGCGCGATGAGGCTTATTACGACAGGCTTGAGCAAAGCGCTGACGATAGAAAGTACGGCGGGGGGGCGAAGTAGAATGTGGCAGTTTAGTGTGCCTCCTTTTGCCATTTTCTACATCGCAGCGCTGCTGGTTCTCGTTCTGCGGGGACGCCTGTGCTCGAGCGTTATGGTGGCTACCCCGATATTGGGCGCTATTAATCTGTGGGCCATGGGGGAGGGCACTATACTTTTCCAGGGCGCCGCGAACTTCGAGTTTGTCATCTACCACGGTGATCGCCTCAGTCTGTTGTTTGGGTATCTATTCCACCTTGCCGGGCTGATTGCCATTCTGTATGCGCTTCACGTCAAGGATCGCCTGCAGCAGGTTGCCAGTTTGCTCTATGCCGGGAGCGCCTTGGGTGCAGTCTTCGCGGGTGATTTGATCACGCTGTTCGTGTTTTGGGAGCTACTGGCACTGACCTCGGTATTCTTGATATGGGCGCGACGTACAAACCGTGCTTATCATGCGGGTATGCGCTATCTGATGATTCAGATTTGCTCCGGACTGCTGTTACTTGCAGGCATTGTTGTCTACAGCCGTTATTCCGATTCATTGCGTTTTGACCAGATTGGCCTGGAAGGCCTCCACGGTTGGCTGATATTCATTGCTTTCGGAATTAAATGCGCGTTTCCTTTACTACACAACTGGTTGACAGATGCTTACCCTGAGTCAACACCAACGGGAGCTGTATTTCTCAGTGCATTTACCACAAAAGTCGCGGTCTACGCACTGGCGCGCGGCTACCCTGGTACCGAGCTGCTGATTTATATCGGCGCAGCCATGACCTGCTTTCCGATTTTCTTTGCGGTTATTGAAAACGATCTGCGTCGTGTACTCGCCTATAGTCTGGTTAACCAGTTGGGGTTCATGGTGGTGGGGATTGGTGTGGGTACCGCACTCGCGATTAATGGCGCCGTTGCTCATGCCTTTACCGACGTTATCTTTAAAGGACTACTGTTCATGTCGATGGGGGCGGTCTTGCATGTTACCGGTCGAATGAACGGTTCTGATCTCGGTGGTTTGTACAAAACCATGCCCAAAACAACTGTGCTCTGTATCATTGGTGCCGCTTCTATTTCAGCCTTCCCGTTGTTCAGCGGTTTTGTGAGCAAATCCATGATTATGAGCGCGGCAATCAGTGAGAATTACTCGTGGGTGTGGCTGATGCTGTTGTTTGCTTCAGCAGGTGTGTTCCATCATGCCGGGATTAAAATCCCGTACTTTGCTTTCTTCGCACACGATTCGGGGATTCGCGCGAAAGAACCTCCCGTTAACATGCTGATTGCAATGACCATAGCCGCCGCGTTGTGTATTGGTATCGGGGTCTTTCCCGACCTCTTGTATCGGCATTTGCCGTTCGACATGGACTACAGCGCTTATGACATGACACACGTCCTGGCGCAGACGCAGCTGCTGTTTTTTTCAGCGTTGGCCTTTGTCTGGCTGAATCGACGAGGCTTATATCCTCCCGAACTGCGCTCGGTTAATCTGGATGGTGAGTGGCTTTACCGCCGAGCAGCACCTGCGCTGTGGTGGCGCTGCTACGGGAGTTGGCAGAGACTGCTCGAAATTTTGACGAAGGAGTTTCGGCGAGGCCAGCGAACCCTGTCCAGAAGGTTTGACAGCGCGTTCTCCGAGCAGGGTGTTTTGTCGCAAAGTGCGTCGACAGGCAGTATCGCCGCCTGGATGCTGGCGTTCCTGCTTGTGTTGATTTTGCTATGGAGCGCCTGACATGCGCGATCAAGAGGCAGGTTTGGGGAGTTAACGCGTTACCCAGCCACCGCAGACAGGAAATACCTGCCCGACAAAATGGTTGGCAGCGTCACTGCATAGAAAGGCCGCGAATTCAGCGTCCTCATGCGAGGACACCAGCCTGCCAAGTGGCACCTCCCGCTTCAGGCGCTCCTGAAAACGCGGGTTGGCCTGTACTTCTGGCGGAAAGTAGGTCGGGTTTTCCACGAAATTCTGTGCGATAGCATTGACCTGAATATTCTTGCCGGCCACTTCAACGCCAAGTGCCTGAATGTAGGCGAGTTGCGCTCCGCGAGCCGCACTGTAACTTGAGGCACGCTTCATTCCGCGCAATGCCGAGGCACTGCCCATCAGTAATATTTTGCCGCGTCCACGATCAATCATGGAGGGCAGGGCCGCGCGGCACAGGCGCGGTAGCGGGTCGACGAGTGCGGCAAAGGTGTCACGCCATTCCTGCTCTGTTGCGTCAATCGCCGCCGTGGAAGGCGCCGGGAATGCCAGATTGGCCAGCAGCACGTCAATGTCGCCAGCATTCTCGACCACACGTTTTGCGGCTGCTTCCGGAACGAGAGAGTCCGTATTGGCAATGACCGTAGCACCGTAGCCCTCCAGAATATCGCACAGCACCGGGCCCATAAAATCGTTGGCCTGGGTAACCAGTATTCGTTTATTACGCAGATCGTTCATTGTGAGACTCTTCCGGTAGGGATGGGTCATGGTAGGGGAGCGGGCATGCGGTATCAATAAGCGCTGCAGCCCGCTAGGCACAGGGCGCAGAGAGTTGCGGACACTACGGATAGCCACGCAAGGCCAGTCTGGATAGCATGATGTTGAAATTTACAGCAGGTGCTAACTTGTCCTCCAAAGCGCTTTCCAAATTCATGTCTGCAGACGCCCGATTACCGACCATGCCTGCGGTAGCGGCGCGGCTGATAGAATTGCGTGGCCAGCCGGGCGTGGAGCTTGAGGAGCTGTCGCAGCTACTGTCCAGCGATCCGGTAATAGCCAGCACCCTTATGCGGTACGTTAATTCGCCTGCCTACCTTATTGGTGCCCGGGTCGAAACCCTGGATCGCGCTGTGGTGGTTATGGGCTTTAAAGCCGTGATGGACATAGCGCTGACCCTTAGCCTGACGCAGGCATTTGTTGGTCAGCAGGGTAAAGGTCTGAATTACAACCTGTTTTGGCAGCGTAGTGTATATGCCGCAACAGCGGTGCGTGTACTGGGCCGCGCCGTGCAGGAGGAGGCCGTAGACGAACTGTTTATGGCGGCCCTGTTTCAGGATATTGGTATGTTGGCGCTCGATAGTATTGAGCCCGATTTATACCGGGGGATCAGCGCAGATCAGCGCAGTCATCGCGCCTTCTACACCGCTGAGCGTATGCAGCTAGGTGTCGACCACGCCACGATTGGCAGTCGCCTGCTTGAGCAATGGGGGCTGCATTCGCGTACGGTGCAGGCTGTTCGGGATAGTCACAACTCCGGGCGTGACTGTGACGACACTTTCTCTGCCTGTGTTATTGCCTCGGGTGCGCTGGCCGATTTCTTTATTGCCGAAGGGCGTGATGAAGCGTTCCGGGTGGTGTCCAGCCAGATGTATCGCCTGTTCACGATCCGTGAACCCGAGTGCAAGCAGATTCTGATCAGAGCGCTGGCAGAGATTCGCGGCGTGACAGATCTCTTTTCGGGGGTATTGCCTTCGGCTATCACGGGGCTGGCAATTAACGTTCCCGACACTGCAGAAGACCTGCGCGCGGAACAGGGCAACGACAGCGTCGACAACGTGACAGGGCCGAAAAATTTTCTGTCGATTGTAGAGAATGCGGGGCTTTCCTGCGCCGATGTCGACATCGACGGTCTTGTCAGCCGTGCCGCATTTGAAAACAGCCTGAAAAACAGCTTTAAAATGCTCAAGCGTGAATCGATCAGTGTGGTGTTCGTTTCCATTAACAACCTGCGTGCCCTGGAAAAGTCGCATGGTGAGAAGGTGGCCAAATTGCTGCTGCGGGTTGTAGGGCGAAAGCTACTGGAGAATGTTCGGGTGGAAGATTTTGCCACACGCTATGGTGACAGTTTCGCGCTGTTACTGATCGGTTCCGGTTCTGAGGGTGCCGAGCTTGCCTTGCGCCGAGTGGTGGATGTCTTTGTTGATGCCCGCTACACCATTGCTAACGGCGAGAAAGTAGCCTTGTCACTGAATGTGGGGATTGCCGGTCAGTCGGCACTGCTGCGCTATGATTCTCATCAGGCGATGCTGGACGCGGCCGCGCAATCGCTGGCACTCGCGAAGCGTCAGGGAGCCTATGCCATTCAAAGCGAAACGCCTGACAGTCATTTGGCGAGCCTGCAGGCGGCTCGCTAACTTTCCAGCATTGCCATTTTCGATTAGAATCCTTCGCCCGCGCCGCGAGCCCGGGAAACATTCTGTTGACTACTTGAAAGGAAAGCTGAGATGGAAATTGTAAAGCGCACCAGCGAGTACACCATTGTTAAGAAGCGCAATGGTCGTTACGGCGTACAGGCCAAAGGCCGCAACTGGGTTAATGCCGATGAGAAAGTAAAAATTCTGATGGAAGCCGGCCTGATCAAGGCGCCCGAGCCCAAGCCTGCCGAGCCCGAGCCTGTTGCTGAAGAAGCTCCGGCAGAAGAAGCAGCTGAAGGCGAAGAGCAAGCTGCAGAGTAAGACGGTAGCAAAAACAAAAAAGGGCAGCTTAGGCTGCCCTTTTTTCTGGTGCGCTAGTACAGGTGTTCACAAGCCAGCGCAACGCGTGCCTCAGCGCTTTCGGGAATCGTTTCCATCTGCTCTACCAGTCTCAGGTTAAATAGCAGTCCCCGGCCGGTAGCCAGCTGCACATTCAGGCCGGGCCTGGCGTTCAGTTCGAGTACCAGTGGGCCCTGACTCCGGTCGATCACAATATCAACACCGATATAGTTCAGCCCCACCAGCTCCGAGCAGCGTGAAGCCAGTGTCAGGATATTCTGCCAGTAAGGCATTTGCAGACCGTCGATTGGCTGGAAGGTATCCGGATGAACGGTTGTCATATCGTTGGAGCACACGCCCTTGCGGGTGACTCCGGTTTTGATGTCGATACCTACGCCAATTGCCCCCTGATGGAGGTTGGCCTTGCCGTCCGAGTCGCGTGTTGGTAGCCGCAACATCGACGCGACCGGTACACCCCGAAATACAATCACACGAATATCCGGCACACCCTGGTAGCTGATGTTGTCGAAAAAGGGGTCGCTTTCTACCCGGTATTCAATAATTGCAGTATCGGGTACGCCACCCAAACTGTACATGCCGCTGAGAATGTTTGAGGTATGGCGCTGCAGTTGCAGACTGCTGATCATTGCCCCGCTGGCTTTGCAGAAGTGGTTGCCAACCCGGCTGCTGACCACCATAACGCCGTTGCCGCCGCTGCCGTTGTTGGGCTTGATCACAAAGCTGCTGTGGTGCTTAAGCGTATCTTTGAGGTTGTGAACGTCATGTTCAATCTCAACGGTGGCATAGAGCTCGGGGACGGCAATATTGTTCTCTATCGCCAGCCGTTTGGTGCGTAGTTTGTCGTCTACCAGCGGAAAATGGTGACGCGGGTTGTAG
>DIBR01000034.1:337608-354776 GCA_002415025.1 Spongiibacteraceae bacterium UBA5047 | reverse complement strand
ACGCGGGTTGTAGGGCATAATGAATTCGGCGTTGCGTTGATTAATGCCCATAATGCCGCGTTCGCGCAAACGCCTGGCCCAGCTAATCACGAGTTTTGCTCCGGTCGTTCAAACTTGAGTGCGGCGCGGAAACGCCACAGCTCGGTCAGCCGGTAGCCGGTATAACGCCCAAACAGCAGGGTAATTGCCAGTAGGCAAAACAGCAGTTCGGGGAATACAAAAAACAGGTGGTTGAGCGTCGGGTTTGTCATCAGCAGGTAGCCCAGAATGGCGGTAAACAAGCTGCCGGCACCCTCAGTTAGCGCGTCGCCCGCGCCGAGTTCTTCCCACACAATAGACATGCGCTCAATGGTCATGGCGAGAATAACCATGGGGAACAGTGCGACGGACAGCGTGCGGCTGGCTCCGAACTGATTGCTGACAATGCTGATGATGATCATCATGATCACGACAATGGTGAGTACAGAGGCAAGTCTCGGCACCAGCAACAGCATCAGCCTGTCGAGATAAAAGCGAATGGCAAGGCCAATGGCGACGATCAGTGAAAACAGCACAATGCCCATAAATAACTGGGTTTCGCGGAATGCCAGTGCTATGAGCACCGGCATGAAGGTACCGAAAGTGCGCAGGCCTACCACGTTGCGCAATATTACAACCAGCAGTGCGCCGAGCGGCACCATCATCAACACGCGGTAAACGTTTTGGGTTTCCAGTGGCAGGTTGAACAGCGAGGCTTCAACCAGATAGGAGTCCAGGCGTTCGGCGCGTTTGCGCGCGATATCAATAATTTCGCGGTAGTTGCGTGCGGCTGAAAATGTCACTTCGGCGGCACCCGCGCCGTCTATCCACACCAGCGGTCCTTCGCCTATGCGCCAGACCAGAAAATTCTCCGGCAATCCGGGCTCGCCAGTCAGCGGATTGAAGGATAGCCAGCTGCGCCCGTTGTGAACTTGCAGCCAGGGCTTGAGCTGGGTGTTGCTGACGGATTCGGTTAATTCCAGGCCGTAGACAATCCGGTTGGGGATGCGGGCGCCTTTCAGCACCTCGCTGATTTCGTAAACCCAGGCTTCGTCGTTGTTGGCGCGATCGCGTAACAGCTCGACGTTCTCATTGGGCTTGTCGGCATTCAACTGGATGAGGAGTTCGCGTGTGTAAGTGGCGATATCGGCCGATTCCGAACGCACGTCGTCCAGTATGGCTTTAATGGCCGAATTGTAGGGTTCGGGGTAGTAGGGTGCCTGCGGGAAGGGGGGTGCCGCGCCAAGCAGTTCGTTGCTGTTGTCGTCGCGTGCAACGGATATCCGGTAGTAGAGGGTCTGCGGGCCATTGGCACGCCGTACGGCCCAGTTGGCCCAGCGGTTCTCGCGCTTGGTTTCGGTTGCCAGCCCATAGTTGCCGGAGATGAAGTCTTCGTCCAGCGTCACAAAACCCGGCATGGTATTGGGTACGCTGAACTGGACTTTGGCCGGTTTGCCGGAGCCTTTGAAGGCAATGCGCGCCTGTACTGTCCAGACTTCTTCGTCTTGTCCGGGTGAAAGGGGGAGGCCAAATACGTTGACCTTGTAGAGGCAGAGTGCCAGGCCGCCGGCAAACAATATGGCGGCGAGCACTCGAAGTTTCATGTCACGCATTGGCTATCCCCGGTTATGTTGTTATAGCTGTGTCAATGTGCACAACTTAATCATCTTTATCTTTTTTCTGCTGGACTTCAGTGCAGTGTTCTTTGGTGAGATAGGTCGCTTCGGAGTCAATCACTGCTACCCCTGCAAGGAAGCGTCGCCCCAACAAGATGCGATACACAAAACCTTCCCGGTCTGCGAGGGTGAACTGCGTGGTGCGCAGGCGGCCGTCAAAGCAGATATCCATTTCTACAACGGGACGGCGGTCAAAGCCACCATCGAGGTCTTTAATTTTCACGCCACGGACCTCGGGGCGTTCGAATTCTGTCTCCTCGCCCTGTTTGTCAACGAAGGTGAAACGCACCCAGTCGTCGCCGTCACGCTGGAATTTTTCAATTTTGGAGGCATGCAGCGATGAAGTTTTGGCGCCACTGTCCAGTTTGGCCTTGATGGGCTCATCACCGTTATCGAGCAGAATGATCTTTTCTACCCAGCCAGCGATGACTTTGCCTGGCTTTTCCTGATCTTTTTCCGCGCTGACGACAGGTGACAGGGCTAGTAGCCCGGTTATCAATGCTGCTGAGATGGCTTGTCTGACTTGCATTGTGCACTCCTTGTTCATTTCAGATTACTCTGGATGTTCGTCGGGTTCCGGGGTTGGCAACTCATGCTCGCTTTTGTCTTCACCACGAGCGCTACTGGGCAGCTCGCGGTTAACAACGGCTTCAACAGCGGCCCGGCGTGCAGCTTCGCTTACCGCTTCGGGGTTGTCGCCGCTCTGACTGGCGGTCTGGGCCGCTTCTTTTGCAACTTCTTCCACTGCTTTGCGCACCGGCTCCAGTGCAGCGTTGGCCGCGCCTTCAGCGGTTTGCTGCAGGGTAGCGCCGGCCGCTTTGGCGAGCCCCAGGTGGTAGGCGGCAAAGCCGGGCATAACCATCTGGTTGAGAGCCATGCCGATAATGGTGCCTGAGGCGCTGGCGCGCACTACCGAGCTGCGGTTGGTAATGGGGTCGGTGACCGATCCGAGAATGTCGCCCTCTTTTACGGCATCACCCACGCGTACTTCGCTGAACAATACGCCGCCCTGGTCAGCGCGCAGCCAAACGGATTCGTAAAATACCTTTTGCTCGCTGGCTACCTTGCTGGATTTACCCATCAGGCCAAAGCCGTGCAGGGCGGCCAACACGCCGCGTACACCCTGAGCGACCTCCTCCGGTTGCAGGTAGAGCGGTTCGCCTGCTTCCAGCGTTACGGTAGGAATGCCCGCTTCAACGGCAGCCCGGCGCAAGGTGCCCACCGTCCCCAGGCTGTGGAGTACCACAAAGTTATCAAATAGCTGGCTGAGCTTGGATACCGCGGGGTTGCTGAGGTCCGCCCGCAACTGTGGCAGATTGGTGCGGTGAAACGAGCCGGTGTGAATATCGATCAGGGCGTTGCAGTGACTGATCACGTCCTGAAAAAAGTGGTGGGCGATGCGCGCTGCGGAGCTGCCGGCAGGGTTGCCGGGAAAGTAGCGGTTCAGGTCGCGCCGATCGGGCAGGTAGCGCGAATTGCGCTGAAAGCCGTAGAGGTTGACGATAGGGACGGCGATCACGGTGCCGGTCAGGTTTTCCGTGTCGAGTGCAAACATGATCCGGCGGATAATTTCGACACCGTTCAGCTCGTCGCCGTGCACCGCACCTGTCAGGCAGAGAGTGGGCCCCGGTTCCTTGCCCGAGGCTATCAACACCGGTGTTGGCAGGGCGAGGCCGGACAGGGGTTGTCCCGCCGACCAGGCCCGCCTGTCGAGCGTGCCCTTGATAATGGGGGCACCGAGAAAGTCGCTTGCAGCCTTGCGTTCGGCGGGCAAATCCACCTTGAGTGGCGCGACATCGGACGCTCGCTCAGTGGCACTAGCCGATACCGTCGTCAGAGACGCGATAAGGGTAGCAGCAATAAGCAAGGTGGTTCGACGGAAAGGGTATCGCATCGACGGTGGGGGCGCGCTCATAAACCTCTCTGTTGCAGTGATTAGTGAGCGCACTGTACCCCAGCCGTTATAGCTATGCTGTGAAGAATTTGGGAAATGACTAAAATGATTTGTGGAACTTTCGCGGGTATTGGCGAGATATAGGGGCATATTCGCGGCTTTCCGAGTCGTAGGTGAGCGGGTTAATGCAAACCATCATACGGCGTGAGTCGCCCGGCGCACAATGCGGGTGGTGCCTCTTTCCCCCGCGGTGCCATTATGGCTCCGAATTCGTGGCAAACTGTGTGAAAATAGCCCCTTATTGGCCGCTATCCTCGGCCCGAGGCAGATATTGATACAGGAGCTCACAATGGCCAAAGACTCACTGGTGATATTCGACACCACGCTGCGCGACGGCGAACAAAGCCCCGGCGCGTCGATGACCCGTGAAGAAAAGGTTCGAATTGCCAAGATGCTCGAAAAGATGGGTGTCGACGTGATCGAAGCCGGTTTTGCCATCGCCAGCCAGGGCGATTTTGAATCGGTTAGAGCGGTTGCCGAGGCAGTAAAAAACAGCCGGATTTGTTCGCTGGCGCGCTCCAGCGCCAAGGATATCGAGCGTGCCGGCGAGGCACTCAAACCTGCGGCCCGGTCACGTATTCACACCTTTATTGCCACCTCGCCCATCCACATGGATTACAAACTGCGAATGAAGCCCGATCAGGTGGTGGATGAAGCCGTGCGTGCGGTTACCCTGTCGCGCAATTTTACCGACGATGTGGAATTTTCCTGCGAGGATGCGTCGCGCTCGGAGTTTGATTTTTTGTGCCGGATCATCGAAAAGGTGATTGCCGCGGGCGCCGGTACCATCAATCTGCCCGACACCGTGGGCTACGCCGAGCCGCAGGAGTACGGCGCCCTCATCGGACGCCTGATGAACAGCATCAGCAATGCCGACAAGGCCGTATTTTCGGTGCATTGCCACAATGATCTGGGTTTGGCGGTCGCCAATTCCCTGTCGGCGGTCCTGCAGGGTGCGCGCCAGGTTGAATGTACCATCAACGGCTTGGGCGAGAGGGCGGGCAACGCCTCTCTCGAAGAGATTGTTATGGCGGTGCGCACACGGGCTGATGTATTCCCGGTAGAAACCCGCATTGATGCTACCCAGATCGTGCCAACGTCCCGGCTGGTATCCTCGATTACCGGCTTTCCCGTGCAGCCCAACAAGGCCATTGTGGGCGCCAACGCCTTTGCCCATGAATCCGGTATTCATCAGGATGGTGTGCTGAAATACCGTGAAACCTACGAGATCATGCGAGCCGAAGATGTGGGCTGGAACGCCAACAAGCTGGTGTTGGGCAAACATTCCGGGCGGGCAGCGTTCAAGGCCCGTTTGACGGAGCTTGGCATCAGTTTTGATAGCGACGAAGCTTTTATGGATGCCTTTAGCCGCTTTAAGGATCTGGCCGACAAGAAACACGAAATCTTTGATGAAGACCTGCAGGCACTGGTGAGTGAAGTGGTGCCGGTAGACGGCGGTGAAAAATATCGCTATCTCGCTATGGAGTGTCACTCGCAAACCGGTACACAGCCCAGCGCCAGGCTCAGCATGTCGGTTGACGGTAAGGAGCACTCGGTCGAAGCCGAGGGCGATGGCCCGGTCGATGCCGCATTCAAAGCCATCGAAAAGCTGGTTAACAGCGGCACCAGGCTCAAGCTGTATTCGGTGAACGCGATTACTCAGGGTACAGATTCGCAGGGTGAAGTGACCGTGCGGTTGGAGCAGGACAACGTTATTGTGAATGGCAACGGCGCCGACACCGATATTATTGTCGCTTCCGTCAAGGCTTACCTGAACGCACTCAATCTGTTGAGCTCTGGCGCGATGCGTACACACCCGCAGAAAGAAGGCGTATAAGCTCCGATGTTTACTGTGCTGCCCGAAGCAAGACGGCTGGCCTTTCTCGATGTGATGGGCGTTGACAGCTATTTCCCCAAGCTGCAGCTACCGGGCGCCAAGCCGTCGGTGCTGTGTGAAACGCTTCCGGACTTTGACGCAATTGCCCCGGAGCGGGCGGCAGCGGACCCTCGGCAACAATCCGCTGTGCCTGCGCAAGGTGGCGCACAGCAAGGTGGTGGCCCCGTGCAAACAACGGGGCATGAGGCCCTGCGCGCATTGATGCCTGAAATAGAGGGCATCGAAAGACCTGCCGCCAAAAAACCAGCGGCAGTGCCCGCCGCCCCGGCGGTGGCGAAAACCGACATTGTGCGTTTTAACCTGCGATTTTTTCAGGTACCGGGCTTGGCCATGATAGTGGATAGCTCACCGGATTCGGCGCCGGAATCCCCGATCCAGCGATTGGCGGCCAACCTCCTGCTGGCCCTGTCTGATTTGAATGCGAACTGGGACGGTGCTATCAAAACCAACTTGCAGCAGCATCTATTTCGTTGGCCGGTGGTTGGCAATGTTCAGGTGGAGCAAGGCGAAGTGGCAGCAAAAGAGGCTGTGACGGCGTCCGTAACTGCAAATCAGGAGCGCCACAACATTCCACTGGTTTTGCTGATGGGTGAGCAGGCGGTGCAATACGCCGGCGGCGAATATTCCGAAGCGAAAGTCCTGACGGCCGACAGTCTGTCTGACTACCTGATAAACCCTCTGACCAAGCGCGAACTTTGGCAGAAACTGCTGGCCAACCAATGACAGTCACAATGGCGACTGATCTGTGACAACTCGCATCGAGATCTTGCGCCCCAGCGAAATCGATTCAGTTATGGAATTGGAGGCAACGGCGGGTTCCTACCGCTGGACACGTGCCGACTGGCAAGGCAGTTTTGATAATGATCAGTGTTTCAAACTGCGTGTGGGCGGCGCGATCAAGGCTGTTGCCGCATTCTCTGTCGTCTTCGATGAGGCTAACCTGCTCAACGTAGCGGTACATAAAACGGCCCAGCGCAAAGGGCTGGCGCGCAAGTTGCTCAGTGAATGTCTCGCCGCTTATGCCGGGCAGGGCATCAAGAACTGCTTTCTTGAAGTTCGCCGCTCAAATCGCCCGGCCATCAATTTATACGAGCAGCTGGGGTTTACGTGTATCGGCGAGCGCAAGAATTACTACCCGGTCAAGGGTGGTCGCGAAGATGCGCTGGTATTAATCTGTCAGCTACAACGAAAAGACACCCAACGAGAATCGCAACATGCGTGAACTGGAAACGGACTGGTGGTACCTGTCGCTGCCCGAAGATTGGTTGGTAGATCAGGATGATGACAGCATTGTGATTACCGATCCTGATGAGGTGGGTGTGATCACGCTAACCTCGATGATTAACGACAGCCGCGACCGCGATCGGGCACTGCAGGAACTGATCGCTGCGCTGGATGTTGATGCCAAGGCACTGGCACCGGCCACCCTGGGGGATTTCGAGGGTTATTATTCGGAATTTCAAGACGGCGACGACTGGGTGCGGGAATGGTATCTCGCCTGCGACAGCTGCCTTTTGTTGGTGAGCTACGACTGCGACCCGGATAACCGTCACATGGACCGTGAAATCATTGACCAGATTCTTGATACACTTTGCCTCAAGGCGCTGGATGAGTCAGGCTAGGACGTTTCAAGCTGGCAGACGAATTGATGAACGACATACAGCCCTTCACCATTTCCATATCTGACGCGGCGATCGAGGATTTGCATCGGCGCATCGACAATACCCGCTGGCCCGACCAGCTCAATGACGATGACTGGAGTTACGGTGCCGAGCTGGAGTACCTGAAGAGCCTGGTCCACTACTGGCGCAATGAGTTTGACTGGCGCAAACAGGAATCCCTGCTAAATCGCTTCGACCAGTTCACGCTGGATTTCGACGGCTTGCGCACCCACTTTATTCATCATCGCTCGCCCCACAAGGAAGCCAGGCCCCTGCTCATTAATCATGGCTGGCCCGGATCGATAGTCGAATTTGTTGAGCTTATTCCCCGGCTGCTTGAGCCGGAAAAGTTCGGAGGCAGGGCCGAAGATGCCTTTCATATTGTGGCCCCCTCACTGCCCGGTTACGGCTTTTCACAGGCAGCACAATCGCCGGGCATGAACACCCGCGCAATTGCCCGGCGTCACGTGGAGTTGATGTCCCGCCTCGGTTACGACGCCTATATCTGTCAGGGCGGAGACTGGGGCGCGATGGTTACGAGGCACGTTGCTGAGCTCGATCCGGTCCACTGCAAAGCCATTCACCTGAATTTGGTGCTGGCGCTGCCCGGCGATGATGCCGACCCGATGAAAGGCGTAAGCGCTGAAGAACAGGCGCTGCTTGCCGACGACAGTCGCTTTCGCAAAGATGAAATGGCTTATTTCAAAATTCAGGCGACCAAGCCACAAACCCTGGGCTATGCCTTGCAGGATTCTGCGGTGGGCTTGTGTGCATGGCTTACCGAAAAATTCCGAACCTGGACCGATTGTGAAGGCGAGATACGCAATGCGGTAAGTTGGGACACGATGCTCACCAATATCTCGCTGTACTGGTTCAGCAACAGCATTGCCTCTTCGGTGCGCCTCTATCGCGAGCACATGGAATTTCCCGAGCCGCAAAACCGCATTGAAGTGCCGACCGGCGCAGCTGTGTACAAGCGGGAGCTGGTGCGCCCGCCCAAAGCCTGGGTGGAGGCCAGCTACAATCTGGTGCATTGGCACCGGGCTGATAAAGGCGGGCATTTTGCTGCTATGGAGCAGCCGCAGGCCTTTGCAGAAGACTTGTGGCGGTTTCGAAAGGCCGTTCGCGATTTTATCTGAGTGCTAAAGCGCTCGTTCCGGATCGCCCATCACGGCCAGTATTTTGATCAGACGATGTCTGCTCAGTAAGCGCGGCATCAACATCATCAGCCTGTTTAATCGTCCGGTAACGACAATGGCTTTGCGCCGTTTTCGCAGTGCCGCCAGCGCCTCTTTGACTACTGCATCGGTGGTTTGAATGAAAGCTGCCGGCAGCGTATCACCATCGGATTCACCACCGGTTGCCGTGCTGATAAATTCTGTGCGCGTCACACCGGGACACAGCCCCATTACATAAACCCCGCGACTCTGCTGTTCGCTCCAAAGGCATTCCGAAAATGCCGCAAGAAAGGCCTTGCTGGCACTGTACATGGGCTGGGCCGGCGTTGGCAGATACGAGACGATGGACGCGACGTTGATGAGAGCGTCGCCTCGCTCGGCCTGCCCCAGAAACGCGTGGGCTAGCGTGACCACGGCGCGGCAATTCACATCGAGAATATTCTGCTGCTTGCCCAGTTCTGATTGATAGAACGGCTCCAGTACGCTGTAGCCAGCATTATTGATCAGCAGGTGAATGCGCTCGCTGCTTATGTACTCGAGCAGCGTCTCCAAGCCCTGACTGGAGGAAAGGTCCGCTGCGAGAAGGGTATGCCCTGCTCCGGGAAGTGTTGCCAGTAGCTCGCGCAGCCTGTCTTCACGTCTTGCAACGACGGTCACGACGTAACCCTGGTTCGCGAGTTGCTGCGCAAACTCGCGACCGATACCGGAGCTGGCTCCGGTGACGAGTGCCCGCACCGGTGATTGCGTCATGCCGTTTTCCCGGTTTCAAGGTCTGCCGCTGTTTCAGCGCGCACCCTCTGTACCAGCAGCCAAATGCCGCCGATGGCAGCCGCCGGGCTCAGTACAGACCACTGCAGATTCAAGCCCACCCATTTCAGCCAGAAGCCCCAGGCGCCGTCTTCGAGGTTGCGAAAATCAACCAGAATTTCACCGAGATAGATCACCGAAGTATTCCCGTAAAAAGCGCCCCAGTTAGCGAGTATGGCCATGCCTACCGCCTTCTTGTAGTGCCGCCCTTTGCTCAGCCAGTAGGCTGCGAGAATTTCGAAAAAGCCGGAGTGGGCCAGAAGAGCTTCATGGGCGAGTTGGGCTTCGTGAGGACGCATGTAGCGTGTATCAGCCACCGAGTAAAGCCACCACGGCCAGAAGATCAGCTGGTCGGGTTGCAGTTCCGAGCCCAGCTGGTAGAGATAGGTGACTTTCATGTAAACCGCAGGCAATTCCCATCCCAACTGCGCGCAGCCGCTGGTGATGAGCCAGATAATCAGGAACTCGTGCCATTTGGCCGTCCAGCTGCGTTGCTCACCGGCGTTATCGACAAAGGCAAATAGTGCGGCCCAATACCCGATGAACAGACTGATGGAAACGTACTTGTCCGCCGGCATGGGGTTGATAATGCCGAGCAGAATCAAACTCCAGGCGACGCAGAACGCGCCTGGAATCATGATCGCTGAAGCGATATAGGCGCTACGTCGAATGTTAAACCCCTGATGGGGTGCTGGCGTCCATTCGAGCAAGGACGGGACCGCGGAAGTGGCCATGGTTAGCCTCCTGTGGGCAAGGCGCAAGTAATGTAGTTTATAAGCTGACATCGTTGTCAGATAAAATAGTCTGACACTGTTGTCCGATTGTTGTCAACGGTTGGCTATCGCGCTACAGTGGCGAACCAGTTTTGACTTAGCGGTATTCGCAGGTATGAGTCCAGCAAGCGTGAAGCCATTGGCGCAAGGCAAGAAGCGGCCGGGGCCGGAGGAACAGCGCAAGATTATTCTTGATGCGGCAGTGGAACAGTTCTCTACACGCGGCTGCAATTCTCCTTCGGTATCGGATATCTGCAAGCAGGCGGGAGTGTCGAGGGATACGTTCTACCGATGTTTCTCGGACAAAGACGCCCTCATCGGCGAGCTTTATCAGACCGCTGTAAATGATCATGTCGAATTGGTGCTAGGCAGTTGGGATCTGGATTACAGCAATCAGCAGTGGTTGCATACAGTGTGCGATAACACCATCGACGCTATTCTCGATCAGCACAAGGTCGCGCAATTTTTATTTGTGGAATCTGCCGATCCAAATTCACACGCCTACAGGATAATTCATCAGGCCTACGATAAAGCCGTGGTGCGTATGCGCAGCTGGAGTCGTAAACGTTACGGCAGAGCCCCCACTAGAGAGTTTCTGGTGTCATTGCTGGTCGCCACCCAGTGGTTGGTGCATAACGCCATTCTCAAGGGGGCGACCAAACGGGAGGTGGATAAAGCGAAGGCCGCCGCCGAGCAGCTCTTCTACGGTGCCTTTTCCATGATGGAAAAGACCCGGTCCGCTTGAGTAAATTCTGGCGAGCTGAGCTGCGTTTACTCGCCCTTTTGCGTATTACACTCTGGCGGCTGAACTCTTTCTGGCGGTGGCGCTCAGGCTTGGCTATTTCTCAGATACTCCCGCGCCCCGCGACCGGCAACCACCCCGCCGGCAAAACAGGCGGTGAGCAAATAGCCGCCTGTGGGCGCCTCCCAGTCCAGCATCTCGCCGGCGCAGAAAACACCGGGTTGTTGTTTCAGCATCAAGTGCTCGTCCAGTTCGGAGAAGCTCAGGCCGCCTGCCGTGCTAATGGCGTTATCAATAGGGCTATAGCCTGTGAGGGTTAGCGGCAGGGCTTTTAGCAGGGCCGGCAGTTTCTTTATATCCTGCATCTGTTCTTTACTGGTCAGTGTTTTAAACAGGGCGAGCTTGGTATCGCGAATGCCCAGTTTGCGCAAATGGTTGGTGGCTGAATCCTTGCGTTTATGAAGCAGGTCGTAGAGTTCCGATTTGCTTCGTTCAGGCTGTAGGTCGAGGCACACCCTGGCGCTGCCGCGTTGGTCTATCGCCTCGCGAATGTGGCGCGACGCCGCGTAAATCAGACTGCCTTCAAGGCCGTAATCGCTAATTATCAATTCGCCCTTTTGCTGCCAGAGTGAATGGTTGTCGAGCACTATCGAGAGCGCAATGTTTTTCAGGGGGGCGCCGGCATGGTCTCGCCTGAATTCTTCCTGCCAGTCATGGAGAAAGCCACCGTTGCTGGGTTTAAAGGGGGCGCATTGAAGCCCTCGTTCGGCGAATGGTTTTGCCCACCGGCCATCAGTTCCCAGAGCCGACCAGCTGGCTCCGCCTAGCGCAAAAACAGTGGCGTCAGCGTTAACTTCCACTGTGCCGGCGGCCGTTTCAAAGCGATGCGAACCATTGCTTTCCCAGCCGCACCAGCGGTGACGAGTGTAGAATTTCACCCCCTTGCTTCGCAGCCGGCCAAGCCATTTGCGCAGCAGTGGAGCCGCTTTCATTTCATTCGGAAAAACCCGGCCGGAGCTACCGACAAAGGTTTCAATGCCCAGAGCGTCGCACCATTCATGCATTTCGCCCGGACCGAAGGTAGCGAGCAATTTGCCTATTTCGGCTTGCCGCTCGGCGTAGCGTTGCTGAAATGGCTCGCTCGCTTCGCTGTGGGTGATATTGAGGCCACCGATACCTGCACGAAGAAACTTTCGACCGAGGGAGGGCATGGCATCGAATACGGCAACGGCGATACCTGCTTCGGCAAGCTGCTCTGCGGCCATCAAGCCGGCGGGGCCGCCGCCAATAACAATGGCGGGGTAAGTTCGGGTAGTGCGATCAGATTGCATGCGGCGACCAGAGGTGGATTACGGGGGCGTCACACTTCAAAACGCCTTGAGCGCGTATGATACAGCTTTATATGACTGTCAGGCGCGAGGAGTTGGAGATGACACAGGGTAAGATCATTGGGTTGCAACATCTGGCCATCAATGTGACGGATCTGGAGGCCGCAAGAGTCTTTTACGGCGAGCTGCTGGGGCTGCCTGAGTTGCCCCGGCCCGAGTCGGTTGCTGCCCAGTTCCGAAGCGTCTGGTACCTGCTGGGGAATGCCGAGTTGCATGTGGTTGAGAACCCGGATTTCCAGCCCTTGAAGTCACCCCTGGGACCTCATTTCGCCGTTGCTTGTGACGATTTTGCCAAAGCCAGCCAGCGCTTTAATGACAGTGGTGCGCCGGTTATGTTCGGGCCGGGCAAAGGGGCGGATGGCATTGAACGAATTGTGCTGAAAGACCCGACCGGCAATGTGGTTGAGGTAATTGATTTGCCCTTGCACCGCAACTGATGGGCGGGAGTGCGCTCCTGATTTACATCGCTGTAATCTCATGGGAGACTGCTTTGAGCGACCTCGGATGGAGGCGCGTTGATAATAATAAGCGAGGGGTTCTTGTGAAAAAAATTATTGCGATGGTTGGTTTGGGTGCATTGTTGGCGCAGGCTGCTGCAGCAGAGTCCTACCTTGGTCTTTCCTACGCATTTTTCGAAACCGAACTTGAGTCCGGCGGTATCTCCGTAGATTTTGACACGCCTACCATCCAGTTCGCACTCGGCCGCGATTTTAATGACCATTTCGGTGCGGAGTTTCGTGCCGGTTTGGGGGCAGCTGAAGACAGCTCATTTGGGTTGGACTTCAAAATCAGCGACTATTTTGCCCTCTACCTGAAGCCTGCCCTTCCGGTATCGGATACCTTGTCGTTTTACGCCTTGCTCGGTGTCGCGAAAACCACCATTGATACCAGAATCGGTGACGACGACGATAATGACATCAGCTACGGTGTCGGCTTATCCGCGAACGCGAACTCGGAAGTCAATTTTTTCGTAGAGTATGTCAGTCTTTATGATGAGTCCGAGGATGGCGTTGACGTGGAAATCAACGGCTTTAATCTCGGGGTCGCTTTTCTCTTCTAGGCAGCACGTTCCGTGGTACAGACGCGCTTGCAGCTATAGTGCAAAGCGCCTGCAAGCGATGGGCTAGCCTTGGCGACGCACAAGGCTCCGTTGGCTAGCTCACGTTTCCGGTAACCCGTACCCGCCGGCTTTCCTTGGGGGTGTCTGCTGTGCGCAGGGCCTCACGGCGGCGACCGGGTCAAAGCAATGACGCTGATTTGGGCTATCGCCTTTTTATCGTTTCTGATTTTCAACGACTATAGAATTTTCAGGCACCTGCGCCCCGCACATTTTTTCTTGGTCTGCCGGGCACAAGATGGCAGTGACTCGTGGATGCATCCTCTCGATCTTTCTCTGGGCTAGTCGCCGCTCTCTGTCGTTCGTGTGTCGCAGATATTAGCCATCAGGCCCCCAGTCCTTAAAGCTGACTTCCGGATTGTTCCATAAATGAGATGGTGCGTTGCCGTTTCGTTCGTATCAAAGCAAGGCAATCGGCGATATATATATCGGCAGCGAAGATGATCGTTAGTAATAACCAGCAACAATAGGCTTATATCAGCGCGCCGAATTCGGAGAATAATTATGATTGATGCACTACGGGTACGTATAGGGCTTACGCCCGGAGATACGGGGAAACACTTATCAAAGTTCATTCTTGTTGGGATGCTTGTTGGTTCCAAACAGGGCTATACGCAAGAACAGTCGACGGAAAAGTTGTTGGGCCTGGAAGAGGTTGTTGTAACAGCGCGACGGGTTGAAGAAGGTTTGCAGTCGACCCCGGTAGCTGTAACAGCGGTTACCTCTCACGAGATGGAAGTCAGAAATATGACAGACGTGCGCGACTTGGCGCGCGCGACGCCGAATCTTATTCTGCAGACGAGTGCAGCAAACGGGGGCTCACAGGTTCCGGCAATATATTTGCGAGGGCTTGGGCAGAGCGACGTTACTTTAACAGCCGACCCCGCAGTGGGGATGTACCTGGACGGTGTGTACATTGCTCGCAATAGCGGAAACGTTCTAAGTTTGCTGGAATTAGAACGGGTAGAAGTACTGAGGGGGCCGCAGGGTACGCTCTTTGGAAAAAATACTATTGGTGGTGCGATTAGTCTGGTTAGTAAAAAGCCCGGACCGGAATTCGACCTGAAGGGCGAGATCACTATAGGGAATTATAACTTGAGAGGAGAGAAGATATCGGTAAATACTCCGATTACCGACAATTTCTACATCCAGACAGTGGTGGCCCACAGCAAGAAAGACGGATATGTGGATCTGGTTCACTACCCAGGAAAATCATTGGGCGACTCAGAAAGTATCGCCGCGCGTATGCAAATGCGATGGTTGCCAAGCGATGCAGTTACTATTGATTTTGCAGCGGACTATTCGCTGATAGAGGATGTGGGGCCACCTACGGTTCTTGTGAAAACCTACCCTGGCGCGTCAGGCCCAACCATACACAATGCACTTATCAGCGGTAATCCACTTTGTAATATCGCTCAGGGCCAGGAAACTCAGGCTGAGTGCTACGGGCCGGTTCACGAATCGTCCGATCCGTTTGAATCCCGCGCACTATGGACTGATCGGCATGCAAACAAGGTAGATCCTTACAACGATTTTGAAATACTCGGTGCGAATCTGACCGTTAGCTGGGACTTCATGTTTGGTTCGGTGAAATCGATATCCTCCTATCGGGAGTTGAATAGTGCGTTCAACTTTGAAGGCGATAGAAGCCCTGCGATGGTTGATGGTGGAGACGCTAAGCAGCAGGATGCCGATCAATATAGTCAGGAAATACAGATTCTGGGTGAATCTTTTGATGATCGATTGAGCTGGCTGGTCGGCCTGTACTACTTTGAAGAAGATTCCCTGAGCCGGGTGGAAGTATATTCCCCCTTTGCGATACTTATTAATCCTACAGAATATCCTCTGCTTACCGACAACTATCAGCCGCAAAAAACTACCAATCAGGCAGCGTTCGGACAAGCCACGTGGGACTTCAATGAGTGGCTGCATTTGACTGGCGGTTTACGTTGGACTCGCGAAGAGAAGGAGTCGACACTCATTCTTCTGCCGTCTACGCCTGAAGGCCTTCACGGTGAAAACAATATTGAAGAGTGGACTCCAATGGTTAGCGTTAACGTTGATATTGCCGATGGTGTCATGACATATCTGTCTTACTCTGAAGGTTTTCGAAGCGGCGGCTTTCCTCCGCGTGTGATTGGGCAGGTGTCGGAGATTCCGTCTTTCGGCCCGGAAAAGGCGAAGACCTACGAGCTGGGCCTGAAAGGCGAGTTTTTTGACCGCCGTCTCCGGACAAATGCAGCAATCTTTACCAATGACTATACAGATTTCCAGGCAGCCGGTACTGACAATACGTTGAACCCGCCCTTGGCTACAGTGATAAACGCCGGTGATGCGCGAGTGCAAGGCGCTGAGCTGGAAGTCGAAGCGATACTGACATCGTCGATCAAGATTGATGGCGGATTATCGTACCTGGACACCGAGCTTTCCAACGTCGACCCGACGGCTAACGAGCAGGGAGTTCCGGTGACCGACGGTGATGAGCTGGCCTATACGCCTGCATGGAAAGCGTCGCTTGGCGTAACCTGGCGCAAACAGTTCGAGACGGCGGGCGAGGTGGTAGTGCGGGTTGATGCTGCTTATACCGACGAAATGAACTTTGGCTTGACCGGGCAGCCTGAGAGCAATACACCCGACCTGACGACATACAATGCCGCGATAACCTACTACTCCCCGGATGGCCATTGGGAGGCGGCTGTTGGAGGAAAGAACCTCCGGGACGAGTACTACTTCACATCCAGTTTCGCGAGCAAAAATTCCGGCGGTAACTGGAAAGGTGTTGTCGCAGAGCCGAGAACCTATTTCGCCAGCATTCGCTGGCGCTACTAGCCCTATATAGAACCTATAGCGAGGCTTCGTTGACGCCTCGCAAACAAACACCTTTTTGTACTGGCCCGCGTCGAGCGTGAAATTCGCACTCTGCCTTGTTGCGGGTTCAGCCGAATAAACAGTTGATCAAGAGAAGACATAAAGTATGTTAGACGGCACCAGAAACAATCCGTTAGAAGTTGAAACTCAGTATGGAAAAATAGTCGGTGAATATGAGGGCAGTGTGAGGGTATTTCTCGGTGTTCCTTATGCGTCACCGCCAACTGGCGATCTTCGGTTCTTGCGGTCGGTGCCGCCAAAGCCATGGTCCTCCCCCTTGATGGCAACACGGAACAGAGCAATTTCACCTCAATATGCCTCCAGGCTTGAGCGAGTCATGGGGTCATTTGAAGCAGAGCAGAGCGAAGATTGTCTTTATCTAACGATATGGGCGCCCGACGAGGGCGCTCGACCCAAGGATGTCATCGTTTGGTTACACGGAGGCGGCTATTCGAGTGGTGCGGGATCTCTGGACTTCTATTCGGGAAGTCAACTAGCCGATCGGGGTGACGTGGTGGTTGTTAATGTGAACTACCGCCTTGGCGCATTGGGCTTTCTCTACCAGCCAGACATAGGTGACGCAAATGTTGGAATACTGGATCAGCTTGATGCGTTGTGTTGGGTGCAGGAAAACATTGCGCGATTCGGCGGAGATCCTTCGAGCGTCACTGTAATGGGCCAATCAGCGGGCGCTTACACGATCTCGCTGTTGTCGAGCTTGAAGGAGGCCGACGGATTGTATAAGCGGATGATAATTATGAGCCCTCCGCTTGGCATGAAACTGGCCACGGTGGAAGAGGCGGACCGCACCCAGGCGCAATTCCTCGAAATATTGGGCATTGACCCGCGCAGTCCGGAAAAGCTCAGAGATGTGCCAGTGGAACGGATATTGGAGGCCCAGCAGAAAGTGGCAGCCGCGGCGGTTATCCCTGGCGATCCTACGCCGGCCTTTCGTCCAATAGATGTTTTCAATTGCGGAAAAGATGAGGTCTTCATGACGGTTTCCGGTCGAAAACGTGAGTGCCTGATTGGGTTCACCTCTCAGGAAATGAGTGCGTTCCTCGGACCCTATGACGATGAGCCGATGGA
>DIBR01000034.1:268919-337473 GCA_002415025.1 Spongiibacteraceae bacterium UBA5047 | reverse complement strand
CTATGACGATGAGCCGATGGAGCAATCGCAAGTGCTTTCCATTTTGGAAAGATACTACGGCGATGCGGCGGCGGCTATGTATTCTGAATATGACAATGGAATGCGCAGGTTTGCGCCTTCGAAGGTGCTGTCCGACGCTATCACGGATATATTTTTCATCTGGCCAACGCTTCAATACGCAAGCGTACTGGCGGAGACCGGGATTCATACTTTTGTGTATGAATTCGGCTGGCAGGCGCCCGATTCGGGTGTCGAGGCGTGTCATTGTATTGAGCTGCCATTCGTATTTGGAACGTTTGATGCTTTCCAGGATGGGAGTATGTTAGGAGCTGCGAGCAGCAATGCTGTCGGCCAAGTGGCCGATGTCACACAGAATAGCTGGCTGGACTTTGTTAAATCGGGTGAGCCCTTGTCGAGCGAAATCGATGCGTGGCCGTCGGTTATCGAAGGCAGTATGCCTGTTCTGAAAATCGACGCCACATCAAAAATTTCCTCAACTGCAGTTGAGCGAATGCAAAAATACGCTGCATTGAGAGTAGACGTCGCTTGAGCGGCTATTGTCCGCTTGAGTGGGTTTTACGTCGCCGAATGATGGCGCGGAACTCTTCGTCGCTACCAGCACTTAGCCAAGGATTGGGCGCCCTATTATGAAACTGTTGCGGCTTCGCCGCGTACTTATGATGTGTGCTGTAAGCATAAGCGTTGGCTGTGGTCACGGCGTAATTAATCCCTCGGGTAGCCCGGTAGCGCGCAACCTGATATTAATTATCGGGGATGGCATGGACGACCAGCAGATATCGATTGCCAGAAGCTATCTGGCGGGTGCGGATGGAAAGTTGAATATCGACCACATGCCGGTACGAGCGGCAGTTCGGGTTCAGACCATCTCGGAGAGAAAACCGCACACACCGCTTTATGTTGCTGACTCGGCGAACAGTGCAACCGCTATTGCGACAGGAGTCGTGACAAGTCGGGGAAGGGTCGCGACCCAGGCCGGTAGTGGCAGGCGGCTTACAACGCTACTGGAGAGAGCCCGAAAGGCCGGTATGGGAACCGGTGTTGTGACTACCGCCAGTGTTACGGATGCAACGCCTGCATCGTTTGTTTCTCATGTTCGGCACAGGAGTTGCGAGGGGCCAGAACAGATGTCGGGGGTGGCGCGCCTTGGGACTATATCTCCCGCTTGCGAGGATGAAAGGGTTGTCAACGGAGGACCTGGCTCTATCGCGGAGCAGATTGCCGGTGGCACTGCCGATATTATACTCGGTGGCGGGGCAGCAATTTTTTCACAGCGTTTGGACGGCGATTCGCGAAC
Source organism: Spongiibacteraceae bacterium UBA5047 (assembly GCA_002415025.1). Lineage (GTDB taxonomy): Bacteria > Pseudomonadota > Gammaproteobacteria > Pseudomonadales > Spongiibacteraceae > Litorivivens. The sequence goes on along the minus strand of DIBR01000034.1, from coordinate 336,158 downwards.
TGTCGCCGAGTTAGCGGAAGATGGTGGTATTCAAGTTGTTTTCAATGAAAAAGACTTGAAAAACGTCCGGCGCGAAAGACCGGTGCTGGGGCTCTTTGCCGCGAAAGAACTGCCGGTCAAACTTGTTGGGGAAAGTAACAAAACTGCCGAGAAAGTGCGGTATCACCCTAATGGTGGTCTACAAGATTCTGTCCCGTTTCGCTGCGTGAATAACCCCGAGTTCGAAGCTGCGCCGTCGCTTGCGACAATGACGAAAACGGCGTTAGACATTCTCAGTGCGAGGGCGCAGCAGGGGTTCGTTCTTGTCGTAGAGTCAGCCTCAATAGACAAACAGGCGCATGCGCGTCGCCCCTGTGGCCACATCGGAGAAGTTTCCCAGCTGAATGAAGCAGTGGCGCTGGCCGTTCACAGTGCCCGGCAAAACGGCCATACGCTAGTGGTGGTTACAGCAGATCATGGCCAGGCTGCCCAGCTTTTGCCCAGTGTGAGCCAGATATCAGAGTCTGCTGTTTCGGGTTATAGCCCCGGCTACTTCGCTGAACTGACTACAAGGGAAGGTGGTGTGATGGGCGTGAGCTATGCGACCAGTGACTCCAGGTTTATGGAAGAACACACCGGAGTTCAAGTCCCACTATATGCCTATGGCAGAGGTGCGCGCGCTTTACCGACTTTTCTGACGCAGGTTGAGCTATATCGTGAGCTGATTGCTTATCTGTCGTTGGACGAGACAGATTGACTGCAGTGAAGTGAGCTTATGACCTGCCAATCACGCGTGCAGCCGCCCGCGTTTCTAGCGCTGCGGGTGATTCATTCCGGATAAGATAGACATTGAGGATTACAGTGGCTGAGCACTTGGCAATACATTCTGACAATGTTCCGTATGGGGGGCCAAACTACACCGCATCGCTGGTTGTATTGACCACCCTGTTTTTTGCCTGGGGCTTTATCTCGTGCCTAAATGATATTCTGATACCCCATTTAAAGAGTGTCTTTTCGCTAAATTATACTCAAGCCATATTGATTCAGTTTTGCTTTTATGGGGCGTATTTTATCGTCTCCCTTCCTGCGGGCGTTCTGGTGCGGCGTATAGGTTACAAGGGAGGGATCGTAGCTGGCTTGCTTGTGGCAAGTCTGGGGTGTCTCATGTTCTACCCCGCCGCAAGTTCAAAGCTGTATGGCGCGTTCCTGGCAGCGCTTTTCGTATTGGCGTCGGGGATCACCATTCTGCAGGTTTCGGCTAACCCGTATGTTGCATCGCTGGGTAACCCTGCCACTGCATCAAGTCGCATGAATCTTACGCAGGCGTTTAATGCGTTGGGAACTACCGTGGCGCCTTTTTTTGGTTCGGCTTTCATATTGTCGGCTGCCGCCGTAACGTCGTCGTCTTTGGCCGGGGACCTGAATGGCGCCGAGACAGTCAAGATGCCGTATATTTTCCTTGCGTTGATGCTGGGAGTTTTGGCTCTTGTATTTATTCGCATTGACCTGCCAAATTCTGCTCCTCACACGGCCCGCGTTACTAGCGGCTCACGCACCGAGTCGGCCTGGACTCAGCCCCATCTTGTATTGGGAGCGCTGGGAATATTTTTGTATGTTGGCGCGGAAGTGGCTATTGGCAGCTTTTTGGTGGACTACCTTTCTCTCAAGGACATTGGAGGCCTGTCGCATCATGAGGCCGCCAACTACGTGGCGTATTACTGGGGTGGAGCGATGGTAGGAAGGTTTGCAGGTGCGGCAATTATGCGTGTCCTAAAAGCTGAACTGATCCTGTTGTTTAATGCGATTGCGGCAATGCTGCTGCTTTGTATCGTTATATTTGGTGGAGGACACTCCGCTATGTGGTCCGTACTTCTGGTTGGGCTGTGCAACTCGATTATGTTTCCCACGATATTTAGCTTGGCAATCAGAAATCTTGGCGTAAACACAGGGCAAGGGTCCGGTATTCTTTGCTTGGCCATTGTTGGCGGGGCGCTGGTGCCACTTTGCCAAGGTGTGCTGGCCGACAGGGTGGGCCTACAGCTGGCGTTCGCTGTCCCTATGTTTTGCTACGGTTATATCGTTTTCTATGCTGCATTCGGGGCAAGGACCGGCCAAGGACCAGGGTCGCACAGCCGGCTTTTGTCGCAGTGATACCACGCGCCTATATATTACTTGTATAATAATTACATGTAATATAATATGGTGATGATTTATCTTGCCGGGAAGCGTTTGCATGGGAGGGCGCACATTATGGCGGAAGCAGCAAAGGTAGAGGGAGCATTTAACTGGGAGTCACCATTATTGCTCGATGACCAGTTGAGTCAGGAAGAACGAATGATTAAAGACGCGGTCCGTGAATACTGTCAGGGAGAGCTGATGCCTCGCGTGCTTATGGCACACCGGAATGAGGACTTTGATCGCAGTATCATGAATGAAATGGGCAGCCTGGGTATGCTTGGCGCCACCTTGCCGGAGGCCTACGGTGGCGGTGGCCTGAGCTACGTTAGCTATGGTCTGATCGCACGCGAAGTGGAGTATGTCGATTCTGGATATCGTTCGGCGATGAGCGTTCAGTCCAGTCTCGTGAGTTATCCAATCTATGCCTACGGTTCTGAGGATCAGCGCCGGAAGTACTTGCCAAAGCTGACGAGCGGCGAGTGGGTTGGATGCTTTGGTTTGACGGAGCCAGACCACGGTTCAGATCCGGGTGGCATGATCACGCGTGCCAGAAAAGTACCGGGAGGATTCCGGCTTACCGGAGCGAAAATGTGGATCACCAATTCTCCGATTGCCGATGTGTTTGTAGTATGGGCAAAAGACGACGATGGCGTCATCAGGGGGTTCATTCTTGACAAGGGAATGGCGGGGTTGTCGGCACCAAAGATCGACGGAAAATTTTCTCTGCGCGCGTCGGTAACCGGTGAGATCGTTATGGACGACGTACTGGTGCCGGAGGAGAACTTGCTGCCAAACGTCGCAGGGCTTCGTGGGCCATTTGGATGCCTGAATCGTGCGCGCTACGGCATAGCCTGGGGAAGCCTTGGCGCAGCAGAGTTCTGCTGGCACGCCGCCCGTCAGTATGCGCTGGATCGCAAGCAATTTGGTCGTCAGTTGGCGGCGACGCAACTGATCCAGAAGAAGCTGGCCGATATGCAGACAGAAATAGCGCTCGGTTTCCAGGCTTGTTTGCGACTGGGGCGGCTGATTGACGACGGCAAGGCTGCGCCGGAAATCGTCTCAATGCTGAAGAGAAATAACTGTGGCAAGGCCCTGGAGATCGCCCGGACCGCGCGCGATATTCATGGAGGGAATGGCATCTGCGATGAATTTAATGTCATCCGCCACATGATAAATCTGGAGGCTGTTAATACATACGAAGGCACACATGATGTGCATGCGTTAATACTGGGGCGAGCTCAAACCGGCTTGCAGGCCTTTCAGTAAAGGGCGGGCCACCGGGGTGCGACATTCCCGTCGCGTTCCGGGGCCGTCCGGGTTGTTTTGCGTGAGTACGAGACTTGCCAATATTCCTCAAAATACGATTAGTTCAAGCCAATTGAAAACATGCCTTCAAGGTCATGTTTTGAAAAAACCTGAAACGCTATAAGGGTTTCGGTGCAGGTTATCTCTGCGTTACTAGCAATCCCCGACGACACCAGCTCAGCGAGTTTTTCATCGCTATCGGTTCGAATTAATGCGACAAGATCGAAGCGCCCGGCAACGGAGAATACCTCGGAGATGCCATCCATTTCCGCGAGCGCCTGACTTACTTTGTCGGCCTGGCCACGATTGACATTGATCAATACAACGGCTGATTTCATGTGAATTTCCTCATTGGGTTTCCATTGTTTCTACTTCACAATCTTCGCTGAGTGTTGCCTTTGGCAGATTCATATCTCCGTGAAAAGCCTGTTAAGCATACTGCGCAATACGTTTTCTCAGCGCGGGTGGAATAGCTATGCTGTGTTCGCCAGTATGGCTCCTGTGGGTATAGACCAACACGAGAGTTGCGTTCAGGGCGACTCGACTGCCAACGGCCCCGGCCACCGATAGTGTGCAGGAACTTGTCCCCAGTTCCAGAACCGTTAGCTCAAGTTCAAGAGTGTCTCCTATACGACAAGGTGAGAGGAAATTGCACGAGAGGCTGACGGTGGGAAAGCCATCGCTGCGATCGACAATAAGGTAGGAGAAGGGCCATTCGAGGGCCTCCGCCATCCAGTCCTCGATTGCGTTGTTGATTATTTCAACGTATCGAGGGTAAAAGACGATTCCGGCCGGATCACAATGTGAAAAGCGTATCAGTACCGAGTTCCTATATGTCTGCGATGCCATGGCGACTCATCCGTCTTTTAGTTGGCGCTGTTCTTCCTTGTAATGTCGCTTTGGCTTCGCTTTCTTTTGCAGCTCCAGCTGTGCTTCGCGGGCCTTGCCCAGGACACTGTAGGCTTGTTGTTGACCGGATAGATATTGCTTCTCCCAGCCTTGATCTACGGTTACGCCGTAGCTTGCTGCGGCCTGCCGGGTTAAGTAGGGGTTCCAAAGGTGTGGTCGACCGATGGCAACGAGATCTGCACGCCGCGTGTGTAGTATGGTATTGATCTGGGCTGCATCTGTAATATTGCCTACGGTCATGGTGGCCATCCGGTTAACATTTCGAATCGCTTCCGAGAACTGAACCTGAAACATCCGGCCATAGACCGGCTTCTGGTCAGGTATCGTTTGTCCGGCCGATACGTCAATCAAGTCACAGCCGACGCTGCGGAAGGCTTCCGCTATGGAAAAGGTGTCGGCCTCACTTATGCCGCCCTCTTTCCAGTCACTTGCCGAAATACGCACTGACATTGGCTTCGTTGAGGGCCAGACGTCTCTCATGGCACAGAACACTTGCAGTGGAAATCTCAAGCGGTTCTCGATGCTGCCACCAAACTCGTCGTTGCGCAGATTGGTCAGGGGCGACAGGAAAGAGCCGAGCAGGTAGCCGTGGGCGCAGTGTAGTTCAAGCATATCGAAGCCCGCGCGTTCAGCGCGCAATGCAGAGTCGCGGAAGTCACTGATCACTTTTTCCATGCCGGCGGAATCGATTTCAAGCGGTGTGGAGGAAATTCCGTCGAAGTAGGGGATGGACGATGCAGAGGTGATAGGCCAGCCTTTGTTTTCTTCTTCAATAGGGTGATCCATTTTCTCCCAGCCCAGCTGTGTCGAACCTTTACGGCCGGCGTGCCCGAGCTGCATGCAGATTTTTGTGTCGGTGTGCTCGTGGATAAAATCTACGATGCGCTTCCACTGGCTTTCCTGCTCATCCGACCATAACCCCGGACACCCGAGGGTAATGCGCGCTTCGGGAGACGGGCAGGTCATTTCTGTATAGATCATGGCCATGCCGCCTTTGGCGTGTCCGCCGTAGTGAATCATGTGCCATTCCGTTAAATTACCCATCTCATCCGCCGAATACTGCGCCATTGGCGACATGACTACGCGATTTCTCAACTCCAGCTCTCGGAGCTTGAACTTTGTAAACATGGGAGTGGGGCGGCTGACTCGATAATCATAACCACTTTCGCGATAGTAGCGTTCGTACCATTCCGTGTCGGCCCGGTCTACAAATTCCGGGTCTCGTAGAATCAGGTTATCGTAGGTTACGGATTTTGAACGGCACATTACTACCATGGCAAATTGCATGGGGTCCATATCCCAGGAACGGTCCATGTGTTCGAACCACGCCAGTGACACGTCGGCATTGTGCTGTACTATCTGTGTGGGTGCGCGACGCAGTTCGTCGTACTTCCTGAAGGCCGCTTCTATACTATGTTCAGCGTGTTCAATGACAGCGTCGTGCAATCCGATTGCACACTCTATTGACAGCTTTGTGCCCGAGCCGATGGAAAAATGTGCCGACGCTTTGGCGTCACCCAGAATTACAATGTTTTTGTAATGCCAGTTTTTGCAGAATATTCTCGGGAATTGACGCCACAAAGAGCGGTTGAGGATAAGCGGGTGCCCATCGAGTTCTTCGGCAAAAATTGATTCAAGTTTTTCTCGCGAGTCTTCTTCGTTAAACTCCTCAAACTCCCACCCCTGCCAGCAGGCGTCAGACATTTCGAAGACCCAGGTGGATTTCCCCGGCTCGTATTGATAGGTGTGGGCGCAGATCAAGCCGTGATCGGTTTCTTTGAAAAAGTAGGTAAAATCGGTCAGTGGACGAGTGGACCCCATCCAGCAGAACCGGTTCGATTTTGTAACGGTGTCTGGCTGGAACTGGTCTTTATAGTGATCTCGGACTGCCGAGGCGATTCCATCGGCGGCAAGAATGATGTCGGAATCGCCGAACCGCGTTTCTAGGCTTTCCATATCGATGCGAGTTTCGAAAGTCAGGTTAACCCCGAGCTCGCGGCATCGATCTTGTAATAGATTTAAAAGGTTTACCCGGGATGTTCCGCAAAACCCGTTTCCGGAACAGCGGATCTCCTTGCCGTTCCGGTGGATAACTATGTCATCCCAATAGGCAAAATTGTCGCGAATACGGTCATAGGATTTTTGATCGCGCGACAGGAACTCTTCCAGAGTCTCGTCGGAGAATACGACGCCGAATCCGAACGTGTCGTCAGCCCGGTTCTGCTCATAGACGTCTATTTCCCATTCCGGGCGCGCCTTTTTTGTGAGCAACGCGAAATACAGTCCGCCGGGCCCGCCACCAATGACCGTTATCTTCATTCGACACATCCTCTCTGATATGGATTATCAACACAGACAAACATTACCAGATAATATATTACATGTAAAATAATAATGCAGTATACATTCCTCGGATTTTGCTTTAGTTTGTCGATGCGTGGCCATGTTTGTGGCTGCGTTAAATGGGGGAGCCACCGGAAGCTATACGGTGGCCCGTTCTTTACTGACATTGGATTAATCTGGAATGCAGCGCTTGAAAGACCTGAATGTGAATGATTCGGACGCTATCTATCTGAAACTATGGTTGCAGCTGGCAAAAAGCTCCAAAGCTATCGAGCAGGAGATGGAGGCGCGATTTCAGAAGAACTTCAAGCAGAGCATGTCGCGTTTTGATGTGCTGTCCCAGTTGGACCGCTGTGACCCTGAGTGGCTTCCTATGGGAAGGCTTGCGAACCAGCTGATCGCGTCAAAGGGCAATATCACTCGGTTGGTTGACCGAATGATTGGTGAGGGCTTGATTGATCGGCGTCCGAGTCCGGAGGATCGGAGAATCATTCAGGTGGGAATTACCGACAAGGGGCGCACCCTGTTCAAAGAGATGGCTATTGCCCATGCCCAGTGGTCCAAATCGCTGTTGGGCGCTCTCGACTTGAAACACGGAAAGCAATTACTCTCGCTGTTAGTGAAGGTGAATAAGGCGTTTGCTGCTGGTATTGATTGTCAGGATGTCGACTAAAGACAGTTGGGTGCGCTCGCTGTAGCGATATTTCACTCGTTATTCTGTATGTGGCGGTTTGGAGTGGGATGCCTAGTGTGCAGAGCGTCTCGCCGATTTGCACAAGCTCTATTGCCCGGCGCACCTGTGCTACATTATTTCGCCTCCCGCTACGGCAATAGCCTGGCCAGTGATTGCTTCAGCGCCAGGCGCGCAGAGCCACACGACTGCGTTGGAGACTTGCTCTGGCTGTACAAGATGCCCTTGCGGGTTGCTTTTAGCCAGCTCAGCGCGCGCTTGAGTCTCGCTGCGTGAAGTTTTTTCCATAATGGTTTCAATCGAGTTTTGCAGCAATTCTGTCTCGGTGTAGCCGGGGCAAACTGCGTTTACCGTAATATTTCTGGATGCATTCTCCAATGCCAGTGAGCGCGTTAAGCCGAGTGTTCCGTGTTTTGCCGCACAGTAGGCGGCAACGTATGTATAGCCTTTAAGTGCCGCAGTACTGGCGATATTGACGATGCGTCCACCGCCATTATTACGCATGTCGGTGAGTGCTTCTCTACAGCAGTAGAAGACGCTATTAAGATTCGCGGCGATCATCTGGCTCCAGTGATCGTCGGTCATCTTGTGCGCTGGCGAGGTGTGGGCCTGGCCGGCGTTGTTGATGAGAATATCTACGGGGCCGAAAGATTCTCTGGCTTGCTGGAACGCCGCGTGAACCAGATCGCTACGTGTAACATCTATCGAGATAGCCTGAGCGTGGGTGAGTTGTGCTGCCATTTGTTGCAGTGGCGCCATGCTGCGGCCCATGAGCGTCACTCTCGCGCCCTCGGCGCTCAATGCGTCTGCGATTGCAGCACCTATACCTCTGCCGCCCCCCGTAACAATCGCGTGCTTGCCAGTCAATTTCATTCTTCAGCCTTGGTGTGAGTAGAAAAAAACGCTGCCCCTGCAGGACGCTGAGAGAATAATAATCAGGGGCAGCGTAGAAAAATCCTTGTTTTTAGCGCCACAAGCTACTGTGAGCCGACTCCGGGCAATCTCGTGCTTGGGTCTGCAATCCTTATACTGCCTGCAGGAGATATGGTTGGCATAATATATTGCACGTAAACTATTTGCAAGTAATATATATCGCCGATACAATGCTCTCGCATCTGCCAATTCTTGGGCTAGCAGGAAGGCCGTTCGGTTAACGCGAGGTTGGTGCTTGTGCGTATTGCACAGTTTTCAGGATTTCCAATGACAGGAGCGAGTGAACGTGAGAAATGAAAACCGGTTTGACCCGACAACCTTCGCCCCGACACATTTTCTGTGGCACTACGACAGCGGCGTAGCAACGATAACGCTGAATATTCCCGATCGGAAAAACCCGCTCACATTTGATTCTTATGCCGAGCTTCGCGATACCTTTCGTGATCTCGTATATGTGGCCGACGTCAAAGCTGTGGTTGTAACAGGCTCGGGAGGTAATTTTTGCTCCGGTGGTGATGTGCACGACATTATCGGTCCGCTAACAGAAATGGATATCTGCGGCTTGCTTGAATTTACTCGCATGACGGGTGATTTGATCAAGGCCATGCGCCAGTGCCCGCAGCCTATTGTATCGGCGGTGGATGGTGTCTGCGTTGGTGCAGGTGCGATCGTAGCGATGGCAAGCGACTTTCGCTACGGCACCGACAAGGCGAAAGTGGGATTCGTTTTCACCCGTGTAGGCCTGGCCGGGTGCGACATGGGTGCTTGTGCGATGTTGCCGCGCCTAATTGGTCAAGGGCGCGCTGCAGATCTGTTGTATACCGGACGCATAATGCGGGCAGAAGAAGGCGAGCAATGGGGTTTCTACAACAGGCTTTGCAGCTCGGAATCGCTACTTGATGAGGCTCGTGAGTTGGCGCATACGCTGGTCGAGGGGCCAACTTTTGCGCATGGCATCACGAAAACAATGCTTCACCAGGAATGGAATATGAGTATTGATCAGGCAATAGAGGCAGAGGCGCAGGCGCAGGCGCTGTGTATGCAAACCGCCGATTTCAAACGAGCTTACAGAGCCTTTGTCGATAAGAAAAAGCCTGAATTTGGAGGAAACTGATGGCAAATAATATTCCGGCACTTGATAAAAGTCATTTGGACTGGCCTTTTCTGGAACATAGGCACCGCAAGTTGGCTGAAGAGATTGAGGCGTGGGCGGAGAAGAATATAGACCCCTCTGCTCACGGATCAGTGGATGTTGATGAGGTCTGCAGGGCATTGGTGCGGCAGCTCGCGGCAGCTGGCTTCCTCCAATACAGCGTGGCGCGTCGAAGTCTGAATGAAAAGCTCGATGTGCGCAGTATGTGCATCATTCGCGAGACGCTCGCTCGGTATTCGGGTCTGGCAGACTTCGCCTTTGCGATGCAGTGTTTGGGAAGCGTCGCCATCAGCTTGTATGGCACAGACGAGCTTCAGCAGGATTATCTTGCCGCGGTCAGTGCCGGTGACAAGCTTGCCGCCTTTGCTTTGACGGAACCAGATGCAGGGTCTGACGTGGCCTCATTACGTACATCCGCTGTTCGAGATGGTGATGATTACGTGATCCATGGCGAGAAGACCTTTATCTCCAATGGCGGTATTGCAAGTTTCTATACGGTGTTTGCACGCACGGGCGGTCCGGGTGCAGGTGGGATCAGTGCCTTTATTCTCGACGCCGACACAGCCGGATTGGAAATCGCTGAGCGCATTGATGTTATCGCACCGCACCCCTTGGCGCGCTTAAAATTTAATGGCTGCCGTATTTCTAAAGACAAAATGCTGGGGGCTGAAGGCCAGGGATTCAGAGTTGCCATGGCCACTCTCGACGTATGCAGGTCGACGGTTGGCGCTGCAGCTCTGGGGTTTTCACGCTGTGCTCTCAATGAGGCGCTGGGCCGGACCAGTTCGCGCGAGTTATTCGGAGCACCGATGACCGCCATTCCCGGTGTTCAGTCGCAGCTGGCAGATATGGCTCTGAATATCGATACCAGTGCGCTGCTGATATATCGCGCAGCGTGGACGCGCGACTGCATGGCTGACCGCGTGACCCGCGAGGCGGCCATGGCCAAGTTGCACGCAACCGATTCAGCGCAGCTCACCATTGATGCCGCAGTGCAATTGTTTGGAGGGATGGGGGTCACGTGTGGTGTAAAAGTCGAAGAATTGTATCGGGAAATTCGTGCTCTGCGGATATATGAAGGTGCCTCGGAGGTACAGAAATTAATCATTGCGCGCCAGACATTAGCCAATGCCGGAGTATTGTAAGTGCGGCCGCCATGCCGACTGCTGGCTGGCGTTCGACGTTCTGATTTCACGGGATTAAGTAAGGGTGAACACCATGCAAATTATTCAACCGGAAGGCTGGCCGAAACCTAGAGGCTATACAAATGGCATTCTCACGGAAGGCAAAACGCTGTATATCGGCGGACAGATCGGATGGGATGAGCAAGAAGTTTTTGGTAGTGATGATTTCGTGGAGCAGGTTCGTCAGGCTTTGCTCAATACCGTTGCGATCCTGAATGCCGGCGGGGCGCGACCGGAGCACATAGTGCGCATGACCTGGTATATAACGGACAAGGAAGAATACCTCCAGTCATTAAAACAGTTGGGTCGAGTGTACCGGGATGTGATCGGGCAGCATTACCCTGTGATGGCGATGGTGCAGGTTGTTGCTCTTATAGAAGACCAAGCGAAGGTCGAAATTGAAACCACGGCCGTGCTTCCTCATGAGCGGTAGCGCCCCCTAATTTCCGTAAGTACTGAGCGAAAGGATGCTGCGTATATGTACGATGCCTATATTTATGCCGGAGCACGGACGCCGTTTGGTCGTTATGGAGGTGCGCTGGCCTCGGTCAGGCCTGACGACCTGCTGGCTAAAGTGTTGCAGGAAGTTCTTCATAGCTGCCCGAAAGCAGGGGCGTTTGTTGAAGATATTGTGATTGGCGCGGCGAATCAGGCGGGCGAAGATTGCCGCAATATCGCACGAATGGCCGGACTGCTGGCCGGAATTCCGATAGACGTGGCTGGGCAAACTGTAAACCGATTGTGCGGCAGCAGTTTGTCGGCGGTGATGGACGTCGCACGGGCTATTCATTGTGGCGACGGTCGGCTATATATCGCTGGTGGCGTGGAAAGTATGAGCCGCGCCCCTTTTGTTATTGGCAAGGCAGAATCTGCCTATAGCCGAAGCGCGAACATTTTTGATTCCAGTATTGGTGAGCGATTCCCTAACCCGGCATTAACCGCCATGGTCGGTAGCGACAGCATGCCTGAGACAGCCGACAATGTGGCGGCGGCGTTTGATATTAGCCGTGAAGATTGCGACAGGTTTTCTCTTGCCTCACAAACCAAGTATCGCCTTGCAAGCGAGGCGGGCTTCTATGAGAGTGAAATTGTAGCGGTCGAACTTCCCTCCAGGCGAAAGCAGCCCGCTCTACAGGTGAGCAGAGATGAGCACCCTCGGAGCGATACCACGTATGAAGCATTGCAAGCACTAAAGCCGTTGTTTTCCGGGGGGGTGGTGACTGCCGGGAACGCTTCCGGGATTAACGACGGAGCCGTAGCACTTTTGTTGGGCACTCGCGAGGTCGGTTCAACCATCGGTTTGAGGCCGCGTGGAAGAGTGATCGCAGGTGCCGTTGCCGGAGTTGAGCCGAAGCTTATGGGAATTGGTCCCGTCGAGGCGAGTCGCAAAGCACTTGCCCGGGCTAACCTCCGGCTGCGAGATATGGATGTCATTGAGCTCAATGAGGCTTTCGCTGCCCAAGCACTAGGATGCCTGAAACTGCTTGATATCGATTTTAACGACAGTCGCGTTAACCCCAACGGCGGAGCTATCGCTATTGGCCACCCGCTGGGGGCCTCGGGTTCGCGGATTGTTCTCACGGCATTACGGCAGTTGGAGTCAAGCGGAGGGCGATTCGCGCTGGCAACCATGTGCATTGGTATGGGGCAGGGGATAGCGCTCATTATCGAGCGTGTGTAATCCCTATTAGCTAATTCTAAGTACAGGAACTGATTATGAGCGCAGTCTCTTATCAATCGATAGACAATATAGTGGTTCTCACAATTAACAACCCGCCAGTCAATGCACTCTCGCATTCACTGCGTAGTGAGCTTCTGGAGGCTGTGCAACGGGCGAAAAGTGACACATCAACCGCCATCGTGCTTGCATGCGATGGCGGTACATTTGTCGCTGGCGCCGATATAAACGAGTTCGGAAAAGCGCCCAGGGCGCCTGCATTGGCGGAGTTGCTCAATGCTATTGAATCTTCATCCAAGCCGGTTGTGGCGGCGATCCACGGCGCTGCACTGGGTGGCGGCATGGAATTGGCGTTGGCATGTCATTACCGATGCGCACTGGTGAGTGCGGAAATTGGATTTCCTGAAGTTTCTCTGGGGCTTATCCCCGGTGGTGGGGGTACCCAGCGTCTGCCTCGACTGGTTGGTATGGATGCTGCTATGGAGATTATTTCCGGCGGTAAACAGGTGTCCGCGGGCAAAGCCTGTGATTTGGGGTTGATTGACCATGTAGTGGATTCGAACCTGTTGGGCGAGGCTTTGATTTTTGCAAAGTCTCTCGCCCAATGGGGTGCGCGTCGTGAGCGTAGTTTTGTCCGCAGAACGAGAGATCTGACAATAGATCTCAGCGGCATATCTGAGTGCTATTGGCGTGACAAGCGGGAGGCGCTTGCACGCCGTAATTCCGGGAATACCGCTCAGGCCGCAATCATCGACGCGTTGGAGGCCGCCGCGACTCTGCCCTTTGCCGACGGGCTGGATCGCGAGCGTGAAATTTTTCAGGAATGCGTCAAGTCTCCGGTATCAAAGGCTATGCGTTACCAGTTCTTCGCGGAAAGAAAAGCCGCCAAGATTTCTGGTGGTGGTTTGCCGCCCCGTCCTGTTCGTCGCGTGGCCGTAGTCGGGGCAGGGATGATGGGAGCCGGAATTGCCATGTGCTTTGCGGATGCAGGTATTCCGGTAACATTGCTTGATATTAGCGCCGCCACTCTTGGTCGGGGTCAGGAGTTTATTCGCAAGAGCTATAAAACTGGCGTCGCGAAAGCCAGGCTCACTGACGTCGAGGCGGATACACGCATTGCATTGATTTACGGAACATTGAAGTACGAAGATCTGTGTGATGCCGACCTGGTGGTTGAGGCAGTATTCGAAAGCATGGAAGTAAAGAAACAGGTTTTCGAAACTCTTGATAAAGTGTGCAAACAAGGCGCCATTCTCGCGTCAAACACTTCCTATTTGGACATCGATCAGTTGGCCTCATATACATGCCGCCCGGAAGATGTGATAGGTATGCACTTTTTTAGCCCCGCCAACGTGATGCGGTTACTGGAGGTAGTGCGAACTTCCCGGTGTTCTCCCGAGGTACACGCTACGGTAGTCAAGCTGGCCAAGAGGATGGGGAAAATACCCGTTACGGTAGGTGTCTGCTACGGATTCGTCGGTAATCGGTTGTTTACGGCATACGTCCGGGAGGCACAGAATATTCTGTTGGAAGGCGCAACGCCGGCTGACATAGATGCGGCGATGGTCGAATGGGGTATGGCCATGGGGCCGTTTTCAACCCTGGATTTAGCTGGACTGGATATAGGCTATAAAGCTCGACAATCCAGAGGTGTCTTGCCTGATGACCCCAGACATTTCCACGTAGGTAATGTATTGGTTGAGCGCGGAAGGCTTGGACAGAAAAGCCGTGCAGGATTCTACCGGTACGAAGACGGCTCGCGGGAGGCGCACGCTGACAAGGAAGTAGAACAACTGATAATTACTGAAGCTGGCCAACTAGGAATAGCTCAGAGAAAAATTTCCCGCACAGAAATTGTGGAGCGTCTGATGTATTCGATCGTGAATGAGGGCGCGCGGCTGTTAGAGGAAGGTGTGGCGCTCAGGGCGGACGATATTGATGTGATAATGGTAAATGGCTACGGCTTTCCACGTCATCGAGGAGGGCCATTATACTTTGCTGACTCAGTTGGGTTGCGTGAAGTTCGTGAGTGCATTGGCGAATACTATAATCAACTTGGTGATGACCTTTGGCGACCCGCGCCGCTGCTCGAAAAGCTGGTAAATGAAGGGGCGGGCTTTCTTCTCTAGACTTTGCGATGGCGTGGGCTCGCTCACTGAACATTTCGATAGGTTGTTATGTTTAGAAAAGTATGTGGCGCCAGCGCCGAGTTATCGGTATTACTCTGCAAGCGATATCGACATTGAATCCTGCATGAACTCGATAAACTTTCGCCCCGCTGCGGCCAATCCGCGCCGGGAAGGATAAAGTGCAAAAAACTCCATTGGCGGTGGTGCCCAGTCCGGTAGAATGCGAACCAGCGTGTTGGCAGCGAGTTCCGTGTGGCATATGTCGTCGGGTAGGGCGGCGATACCCATGCCGATGAGAGCCGCATCTTTAATAGCGAAGAGATTGTCGCTTACATAGACAGGAGTAACAGGAAAGTCCATCTGGTGTCCCGACGCGTTCTTCAACACCCAATGTTGTCGTCCAAAATTAGTGCCGTACCCGATAACGGGTAAATGCTGAAGCGAGTCGGGCGATATGGGCGCTGACAGAGACTTTACAAGTGAGGGTGTTGCAACCAGGTGAAAGGCTCCAACCGCTATTTTTCGCGCTATGATTTCCGCGTCATCAAGCCGTGACGGCGTGGGTCGGATGACCAGATCGAAACCTTCCCCGACTGGGTCGACTGTACGGTTGGTGACCTCCAAGGCTACCTGAACACGATCGTATTCTTTGGCGAACTTGGCTGCAATTTTCCCAACTACCGTGTGTGCAATGACGACCGGGCAGCTGATTCGTAACGTCCCGCTAGGCTCTTGCTGAATATCTGAAGCTTCACTGTAGACCTTTTCAACTTCGGTCATAACTGCCAGGCAGTGATGATAGACCCGCATTCCGAAATCGGTGACGGAAAATTGTCGTGACGTGCGATTGATGAGAGATACGCCGAGCTGACTCTCAAGTCTGGCGAGTCGCCGACTAAGTGTAGCTCGGGGGATGTCCCAGTGCTTGCTGGCAGCGGCAAAGCTGCCAGCTTCGACAATACGGGCAAACAGTATCAAGTCGTCGGCATTGGTCATGGCAATACCTTTGGTGTCAAAGTAGTGATGATGCATTGCTCAGTGACCCAGTTCAATACCTTTTGACATGCCGGCGGAACTTGCACGCCGGCTGTGTGATACCAATTTTCTGGCATGGTGAAAGGTGTGCTCGCAGGAGCGGTTTCGTTAATGAAGCTGGCTTCCCTTCTCGGATTTGTCTGCAAAGGTTGAATAAAAATCGAGTCGCCTGGCAAGGAACGCCGGCTTTTGCTGAAAAGTATCACCGATCTCCAATGTGATTTCTGTTTTGTCCGTATAGCGAGGCCAGGTGGGCAGGCCCTTTTTGTTCGGGTTTCCGGATTTGGCAAACTCTACCCAATAGGCGCTGACGATATCACTGACCTGCCGGTCTTTATCGGCGACGGAGTAACCAGGCATTGGATCTTCTTTCGCTGCAATGTCGAGAGTTCGAAATACATATGGCACATCCGTACCGTGAGGCGCGCCGGGAAGAGCTCCGGCCATCGATTGAGCAACGTAGTCGAAGTGATAACTGTAGATCGCCGGTGCCTGTGCGGCGGCGGCACGGAGATAGCGTCGTGTTGGTTCGTAACTCATGCGGTCTTCCCAGACCAGCCTGGCGATCTCTCGGAAGGGTTGCTTACCGTAGAGCTCAGTCAGCTCTCGCTCGTCATAAGGCGCTAGCAGTGCCTTAAGTTCGGCATTTGTCAGAAGGGACATAAGTACACCTTCCAGGCTGGTCAAGCCCATAATGATTGGTACCGGGTTTTCAATCCGTACCGGCCACGCTTTTAAGGGGTCTTCTGGGAGCAGCTTCCCGTCCGCGACCGGGCCATAGCTCATTTGGCCAAAGGGAGAGAGGCCTACCTCGATCAGCTTTTGCGCCGGGACTTGCCGTAATTGCTCGGCAATATCGTCGCCTTCAAGGCCCAGTTGCTCGGCGACATGCCGGCCAATGTCCTGCAACGACGGCAGTCCGGGTTTGGATGTGGCCAGTTGTCGAGAGGGCATTGTGTTGAAGGTGCCACTCTGGACGATGGCTTTGTGGAATAGGCCTTTTGCCTTGGGGGAGCTGAGATGCCCCATTACAGACCAGCCTCCGGCCGAATCGCCAAACAAGGTAACATTTTCTTCATTTCCGCCGAAGGCAGCGATATTGCGTTGCACCCACTTCAAGGCTGCCTGTTGATCCATCAGTTGATAATTGCCTCGTAGCTTGTCACGGCTGTTCAGCCCCGGATAGTCAAAGCTTCCAAGGGGGCCGAGACGGTAGTTGAACGTCACCAGAATAACGCCTTGTGGAACCAGTCCCGACCCATGTTGGTAAGCGTCCTCGCTCGATCCCCAGGAAAAGCCACCACCGTGAATCCATACCATCACTGGCAGTGGTTTGTCAGAAGGCGTTTGCGGTGTATAGACGTTGAGAAACAGGCAGTCTTCGCTCATGTGAGCGTATTTGAGTGGCCCCTGTTCCCACGGGGCGGGTGTCTGAGGGCATGTAGCGCCATAGCTATCTGCCTTGCGTACGCCCTTCCACTTACGCGGTGGTTGTGGAGCTTTCCAGCGCAGCTTGCCTACCGGGGGCGCGGCGTACGGGATACCTTTGTATGCAATGATTCCTTGCTCTTCAATGCCGGACACTTTACCGCTTGTCGTTTTCACTGCACCGCTGGCCAGAGTGGAAAGGCAGGCCGCCGAACACAGTGCGAGGATCTTCAGCCAACGTCGGTTCGATGGTGATTGGCCTTGGCTATCGTGTGGAAGGGGGCAAGGAGAAAATAGAATCGGCATAGTTGAAAGTATCCTGATTATGTTTTTAATGAACCGCGAGTACGGCGTGACGTTTACAATCTCGTATGGCTGTTGTGAGCAATGCGCATTCCTTTATTCGTGCGGTTTGCGCAGAACCTTATTGAGAAAGGCGAGTTTTTCATCGCTGATGTGAATGACTGATCCCGGCTTTCGTGAAGGGAGAACATGTATATCGCCTAGCTCGCGATACTGCTGCCAGTGAGGCAGGCCGGAATGATTCGGGTTTCCTGACGTGGCGAATCTCACCCAATAAGTCGACGCTGTTTCAGCGAGCTTGATATCGTCGCCTTTCCACGGGCGTTTTAGCAGATGAAGGTTGCTGAAAAAGTATGGTAGTTCGCCGCTGTGAAAGGCGCCAAATTGAGGGTTCTCCGGCCAGGGGATTGCATGATCAAAATAGAATAAATAATTTTTCCCTTTGGGTATCTTTGCGTAGAGCTTACCTAGCGCTGCCACGGCAATATCTCGCTGACTGCTGATGCGGGATTTACTTGCCTGTGTATCGGAGTTTCCCGGGTATAACTTGAGAAAGTGCTCGCTGAGAACGCCAAAGTGTTGAATTGCCCAGGCTCTGTAATCGTTTGCAGAAACGTTTCGGTACCCCGGTAGTGCGCTGCCTTCGTCGGCGGTAAGTCCGGCGATCATTGGAATGTCAGTTAGCTGTTCGGCAACCGGCATGCTTTCGCCGGAAAGTACAAGCCATTCATCCACCACCGGAGTGAAGAACAGGCCGGGCAGGGAGTGCGTAGAGGCGAGCAGGAATTCTGCGGGGAGCTTTCTCAATTCCTCCAGACTGTGACTCCCGACCTTTTCGGTAAACTCGGCTCCTCGTGACTCCATCGCTTTCAATGATGTGTCTATATCGTTGGCGAGTCCAAACGCTGCGAGTGCTCCCGGGCCGCTGTTGATGATCAAACGATGAAAAAGGCCACGGGCCATCGGTGATCGAGCCAGAAGGCGAGCGGCAACGGCTCCGGCAGATTGCCCGGCGACCGTTACCCTGGAAGGGTCACCGCCGAATGCAGAAATATTGTTCTGTACCCAGTGCAAAGCCATGATCTGATCCAGCAGGCCATAGTTGCCTGAGGTTCCACTTTCCGATTCGGCTGACAATGCAGGATGGGCGAGAAACCCCAGCGGGCCGAGTCGGTAGTTCAGTGTTACCACCACCAAACCCTGCCTGGCCAACTGTTCACCGTTGTAAATGGGGACGCTGCCCGAACCTTCGATAAAGCCGCCGCCGTGGATAAAGACAAGGACTGGCCTTTTGCGCATTTCCGGACCTTGGGCCGCCCAAATATTCAAGTACAGGCAGTCTTCACTCACATCGGAGGTATGAATGAACTCAGCGGTCCAGGGAAGGCGAACATTTGGGGCGGATTGCATGCACCCCGGCGAAAACTTGCGCGCAAGTCTTATGCCATGCCAGGGCTTCGGAGGTTTTGGTGGCTTCCAGCGAAGTTCATTCGTCGGTGGCGCAGCGTATGGAATCCCCCGATATGAAATCACTTCCGAGGTCGGGCTGTGTTTGCCGAGGAGTTGGCCGTATTGCGTGGTGACCGGCGCGGCGGTATGGCCGAAAGCATTGCTTGTGATCAACAGGCAGGCCGATAGAAAGGATATTGAGGAGATACGTTTCATGCAGTTTTTATAGCGCAGATCCCATGCTGGATGTAATCGGCATTTGTGGAATTGATCATTCCAAAAACGGAGCAGTGAGCAGGGTAGGGTAGGTGATAGGCTTTTATCGAAGCGTGTAACGACCAAAACGTCGAACGCCCGAAAAAACGTTAAAGCGCAACGCTGTAAAGATTTGATAAATGCGAACGAGGAGCATGTTGAAAACATTAAGGCAGCCTTGGCTTGGAACAGTAAGTATCGTCTGGATAGTCGCTCTTGCGTTTGTTCTTGTCTCGCAGATGAACTACCAGTTTTTCGATACCTGGGCGACCTATGCTCTGCTAACGACAATTCCGGTTCAGATATTGTTGGCATCGTTTTGGCGGGCGCAGAGGCCTGCATGCATTGCTGCCCTGTCGCAGCCTTGGTCAGGAATTGCCTTTACATCAATTTGCTTGGCTGTAGCGATGGTTGTTGCGCCGTCTATTCTCTGGGTGGTGGGTGGTGGGTCTGTGCCTCCAGGCCCGTTGGTTATCACGTTTTGCATACATTCTGTCACGGTCTTTCTTTGGGTAGCCAAGATTCTGCGTGGGGAGCCGGCTGCTCGTTATTCCGATTCTGTCGTCGTAGTGGGGGGATGGATGTTATTTCTCTGTTACGCGGTTTCATATCTGACTTACCGTGTTTTTTTCGACTTTAGCGGTGTTTTAAGCGGGTTAAACTACGCAAACGAAATCGCCTTTTCTGGATTGTTTCATTCGAATGTCGCCATATCATTTTCGGTAACCCTCGCGTCGGTAATTCTTGTCTATTCACTGCTATTGGGCTTCTGGCCACTGTCTTATCTGAATGCTTCGTCTTCCTGGCGGGGCATTGCGCTGAGGGTGCTGTGTGAAACCATGCTGGTTGTGTTTGCCAGTCTCGGCATCTACTGCCTGTTTGTAAATCTGCTGAGTATGGATCCGATTGCCTACATGGTTAGGGTGCCGGTTTCACTGATATTCGGAATATTCATATTCCAAAACCTGCTGCAGCGTACGATTTTTCACGACGTAAGGCATGCCGGCGCAAGAGTCATCCTGCAGATTTCGTTTTGTGGGTTTGTAGGTGTTGCTATGCATTACCTCTATCTGGCGGCACATCCGCTACTGATCGCCGGCAGTGCCCCGCTTGAATGGGGGGAGCCGGCACATCAACTGGAACTTTGGATTGCTTCATCGCAATTAGCGATCACGTTTCCACTGATTGTAATGTTCAGCAGTTTTTTTGGCTTCTGGCCGTTTGTCGCATCGACGAAGAGAACATCACCAGCTTCAGCTCGCTCGATAGCCGCCTCATCAGGTCAGGTTTATGGAAAGGAAAATCGGAATGAAAAAAACATCTACCCTGGTTGATACCTTCGCACGTGACAGTTTGCCGGTAGCGGAGCTGCAACCGGACTTTATTTTTGAGCTTCCCGGGCTGCAGTTTGCCGAGAGGATAAATTGTGCGACCGAGCTTCTGGACAAGAATGTTGAGAACGGTCTGGGAGAAAAAACCGCTCTGATCGGTAGCGATGGATCGTGGACTTACTCTCAACTCATGTCCGCTTCAAACCAGATAGCCCACGTTCTGGTCGAGGATATGGGCTTGGTTCCGGGGAACAGGGTTTTACTTCGCGCGCCAAACAATCCCATGCTTGTAGCCTGCTGGTTTGCAGTGCTTAAAGCCGGGGGGATAGCCGTTGCTACAATGCCTATGATGCGGTCACGAGACCTGGTTCCCGTCATCGAGAAGGCGGAAATTACACTGGCTCTCTGTGAAGACGAATTAAAAGGAGAGCTTGTTGAAGCGGCAAGCGCTGCCGACACGCTCTCACATGTGCTGTTCTTTAATGGACATTCTGGTCCTGATGCTGTGGAAGTGCTGATGAAAGAAAAGTCGACGGCATTCAACAACATCGATACTGCCAGTGATGACGTTGCACTGATTGCTTTCACCAGCGGCACTACAGGGGTTCCCAAAGGCGTACTCCATTTCCACCGGGACGTACTGGCTATGGCAGTATGCTTTTCTGAAGGGGTGCTGGCAACGCAGGCAGACGACATCTTTATCGGTAGTCCGCCGCTGGCTTTCACATTTGGGCTAGGTGCGCTGGTTGTGTTCCCGATGTATAGCGGCGCAACGGCGGTGCTGCTTGAAAAAGCGGGCCCGGAACCATTGGCGAAGGCCATTGAGAGAACGGGGGCGACTGTTTGCTTTACTTCACCCACGGGTTACCGTGGAATTCTCGAGCAGATTGACCATTGCGATATTGGAAGTCTTCGAAAATGCGTATCGGCTGGTGAACATTTGCAGGTTCCGACATTTGAGGCCTGGAAAGCCGCTACGGGTTTACGCTTGATAGACGGTATCGGTTCCACCGAAATGATACATATATTTATTTCTGCTATTGGTGACGAAATCAGACCTGGGTCTACCGGGAAAGCCATCCCCGGGTATCAGGCTTGCGTATTGGGCTCTGACGATAAGCCGTTGCCTCCGGGGCAGTCGGGCAGGTTGGCGGTGAAAGGGCCTACGGGATGCCGATATCTGGCGGATGAACGCCAGAAGAAGTATGTCGTCGATGGCTGGAACGTCACCGGGGATATATATCACATGGATAGTGACGGCTATTTTTGGTTCGAAGGACGTGGTGACGACATGATTGTATCGGCAGGCTACAACATAAGCGCTGCGGAGATAGAAGACGTTTTGATGGATCACCCTGCGGTTGTCGAGTGCGCAGTTGTAGCCGCACCAGACTCAAAACGGGGACATATTCCTAACGCCTTTGTTGTGTTGACTGCAGATCATTCAGCAACGCCTGAACTTGAACAAACGCTGAAGGATTTTGTGAAAGCTCAGATTGCCCCTTATAAGTATCCTCGAAGGATCACATTCATCAATGTGCTTCCTAAAACAGATACCGGTAAGGTCCAGCGGTTCAGGCTTCGCGAAATCAGTGCGGCAGATTTCGGCCGGGTCGGGTAATTCATTGAACCAGTTTTTGACGCTATACAGACTTATGGGGAAACGTTATGAGCTCGATTGAAACATTGATCGATAACTCGCGGGTTAGCCGCGTGCAAGTATTTGTCGTGGTTGTGTGTTTCCTCCTGAACGTACTGGACGGGTTCGATGTCGCCGCCATCGCGTATGTCGGGCCGGTAATTATTGATAGCTGGAATGTGTCGCCAGGCAGTCTTGGGATCGCCTTCAGTACCGGGCTTGTTGGTACAGCACTGGGGGCAATGTTTGTCGCCCCCTGGGCTGATCGGGCTGGTCGCCGTACATTGATATTGGTCTCACTTGTCGTTATCGGTGTTTCAATGGCCGCCACCGGGTTTGTTCGCAACGTGTCTGATCTGGCGATTATCCGCGGGGTCAATGGTATTGGCGTGGGTAGTTTGCTAGCGGCTATTACTGCCTTGGGGACAGAGGTCGTTCCTGCGCGGCACCGAAACCTGGTGGTCTCTATCATAAGCTCTGGATTTCTGGTGGGGGCCGCCGCTGGCGGTGTTGTAGCGTCACAAGTGATAGCGGCCTACGGTTGGCAGGCCGTATTTTTTCTAGGGGCATTTTTTGCAGCGCTTATGTTTGTGTTGGTCTGGTGGCAGCTTCCGGAATCACCTGCTTTTCTCGTTCTACAGCGCGCCTCCGATGGCCTTCAAAGAGTGAACCGGGTTTTACGCAAATTGAAGCTTCAGCCCTTGTCTGAAATGCCCGTGCCCGATCGCAATACGGGTAGTGAGGTCGGAGTCAGAGCCTTGTTTGAGCCGGGTTTTCGCCTAGCAACCTGTTGTATTTGGGCGGCATTTTGCCTGACGTTTTTGACGCTGTATTTTGTTCAAAGCTGGTTGCCTAAAATTCTGGTGGATATTGGTTTCTCCGTCAGCTATGCCGCCTATGGTGGTGTGGCACTTAATCTCGGAGGACTGCTCGGGATATTGATACTGGGGTGTTTTTCGGCGCGGGTGGGCGTAGGGAGAATGGTCAGGAGCTCATTGGCCGCGGCGGCTACCATTATGATCATGATGAGGTTGTTGCCTGAAGGTGAGATCGTCATGCTGCTAGCCATATCGGTACTCGGGCTATTTACGATGAACGGCTTTATTGGGCTGTATGTGGTCGTTGCGCAACTGTATCCAACACGGTTGCGAGCCACCGGGATTGGCTGGGCGATTGGAGCTGGCAGGTTTGGCTCTGTGGTGAGTCCGTTATTGGGTGGCTATATTATTGGTGTCGGTTGGCGGATGGAGGATTCCTTTGCGCTGTTTGCAGTGCCGCTGTTTGCTGCGGCTATTGCGATTTTCTTTCTCTACGGGCGGGGTTCTGTGAAACCAGCAGTGGCGACCCAGAACTGAACTGTGGCAGATTTTCCCTTTATGCTAGCGCGTAGCGCTAGCTCACGTTTCCGGTAACCCGTACCCGCCGGCTTTCCTTGGGGGTGCCTGCTGTGCGCAGGGCCTCACGGCGCTTGATGCCGTCATCGATCACATTTTTCATGGCGATGATGAGACCGGTCACGATAAATGCGCCGGGTGGCAGGATGGCGACCAGAAACTGGTTGTAGTCTTCGAAGAACACGACCTTCCAGTGTCTTGCCTCCTCGCCAAACAACAGGTCCATATTGGCGAACAGGGCGCCGGTACCCACCAGTTCACGCACGGCGCCCAGCAGGATGAGGATGGCGCCAAAACCGAGGCCCATCATCATGCCGTCATACATTGCGGGCATGACTTTGTTTTTGCAGGCGAAGGCGTCGGCGCGACCGAGTATCAAGCAGTTGGTGGTGATCAGCGGCAGAAAAATACCCAGTATCTGGAACAATTCGTAGGTAAAGGCCTGCATCAACAATTCTATGCAGGTTACAGCGGCAGCGATAATCATTACAAACGCTGGCAGCCTCACGGCATCGGACACAAAGCCGCGAATCATTGACACCGAGGTAGATGAAGCAATTAGTACTGCGACTGTGGCCAGTGCCATGCCCATGGCGTTAACTACCGAGCCGGTAACGGCGAGTAGGGGACACAGACCGAGCAATTGGACAATGGCAGGGTTGTTTTTCCAGAGCCCGTTTAAGGAGAGTTCGCGGTAGTTGGTATCGCTCATGGTGTTGTCTCCTGCGCGGCTTCCACGCTGGCTTTCGAGGCGGATTCTGTTTCCTGTGGCAGCCCGGCTTCTGCCGCAGCGATCAGGTGATCGCGGTTTTGTTCAAAATACTGCAGGGTTTGGAAGACGGTTTTGGTCACCGCGCGCGGTGTAATCGTGGCTCCGGTAAACTGATCAAACACACCGCCGTCTTTTTTTACTTTCCAGTCGCCGCTTTGTGGGTTGCCAATGCTTTTGCCGACGAAGCTCTCTACCCAGTCACTTTTTTTGCGGTCAACGGCGTCGCCGAGTCCCGGTGTTTCCCTGTGTTGTAATATGCGCACGCCGGCTATGCTGCCGTCGCGGTTAACGCCCACAATCATATCAATATCGCCGGTGTAGCCTTCGCGGGTTGTGGCGGGAAATATGGCGCCGACAAATTTTCCGTTTTTCCTGGCGAGATAAATATCCTTGGCTTCACGCAGGCCTAACAATCCGGCATCGTCAACGGCCAGCGTATCGTCGAGCATGGAGTTGGTGTGCCGATCTTCCGGGATGATTTGCAGCAGAGCCTTTTCTTCGGCGGCGCGAATATTGGCTTTGATCAGGTCGCGACTGCCGAGATAGGTGCCGGCGATAATGGCAGTAGTCACGGCCGCAAAAACACCGAGCAGGATACTGTTTTTACTGATGGATTGGCCCAGCATTATTCACCTTCCCCTTTTCGCGGCGTGGTCTTGTGACCGTAGGTTCTGGGCTGGGTGTAGTGATCCAGCAACGGTGCGGCGAAATTCATTAACAACACGGCAAAGGCAACGGCGTCAGGGTAGTTGCCCCAGGCTCGAATCAGGTATATCAGCAGGCCGATGCAGGCGCCGTAGATGATGCGGCCCTTGTTGGAAACGGCGGAGGTTACCGGGTCGGTAACGATAAAGAAGGCGCCTAGCATGGTAGCGCCGCTGAACAGATGAAACATGGGCGAGCCGCCCGAAGCGGAACTGCCACCGTCGTAAAACAGGGCAGACATCACAAACAGCGCGACCAGCATGCTGACCGGGGCGTGCCAGGTAAAAACGCGGCGATACAAAAGGTACAGGCCACCGGCCAGAAAGCCGACATTGGCCCATTCCCAGCCCACGCCGGCGAGGCTGCCAAACTGCGTACTGTCTGCCCACAAGTCTTTTATGAGCAGCGAATCGTTCTGTTTCAGAACATCGAGCGGTGTGGCCATTGTTACGGCGTCGACCTGCCCGAGACTAAACACTCGCATCACTGCATCAATCGGGCCGAGCAGTGAGCCGTCGAAGCTGCCTGCAGGAGCAAGCCAGCTGGTCATTTGTACCGGGAAAGAAATCAGCAGAACGACATAGCCGACCATGGCGGGGTTAAAGGGGTTGTAACCCATGCCGCCGTATAGGTGTTTGGCAAAAACGATGGCGAACAGAATGCCGACAGCGATCAGCCACCAGGGTGATGCCGGCGGCAGGGCAATGCCCAGTAGTACGGCAGTGACCAATGCACTGCCGTCGTTCAGGTAAAAGCCGACCGGGCGTTTGCGTACTTTCAGCACTGCCGCTTCCATACCGAGCGCGAGCGCAGAGGCCCAAAGAATATTGATAATGGTGCCAAAGCCGAAAAAATAGCTGAGGGCGAAAACGCCGGGCAGGGTGGAGAGTAATACCAGCCGCATGACAGTGGCGGTATCGAGCGGGCCGTGGGCGTGGGGTGAACTGACGGTTAAAAAGGCCATAGTGTTCCCTGATCAGCTCGCGGTATCGCGCGCTGCGGCGAGTTTTTCTTCGAGTTTGGCGAGGGTGTCACGCAATACGTCAACCGTGTCTGCGCCCCCGGCTTCTGCTTCAGCCAGTTTTTCGCGGGTTTTTTTGACGCGTGACTCCAGCGATTCCAGCGCCTTTTTGGCCTTTTCGTCTGCACTCATGTTGGCGGCTGCCTCGCGGGCGGCCATGGCTTTTTCAATGGCCAGTTGCGCCGGGTCGGTGGTAGCTGCGACAGCCTCGGTTGGTGCTTCACTGTCAGAACGCTGGGCCAGTTCGCCGCGGGCGCTTTCAAGTTTGTCGCGCAGAGTGGTGGTCGATTTCTCCAAGACGTCGGCAGTATCGCTGCCAGCGGCCTTCGCCTCTTGCAGCTTCTGTTCGGATTTTTCCAGCCGCTTTTCCAGCGATGCAACCAGTTGCTGGGCTTTTTCGAGGGGGGATTGTTCGGCGGCGCTGGCCCGTGCAGCTTGCGCTCGGGCAATCGCGGCTTGGGCCGGATCGGCAGCGTTGTTCTGCGTTTCGGTTTGTTGGCTCTCGGCACTCAAGAACTGAGCCAGCTCTTCTTTGGCTTGGCCCAGTTTTTCCGTCATGCGATCAAACGCGGTTTGCAGGGCGCCGAGATTGGCGGCGTCGCTGGCCCGGGCTTCTTCCAGTTTAGTGCTGGCGCTTTCCAGCCGTTTTTCAGCGGTGGTGACGGCTTTTTGTAGTCGCGCCCGTTTTTCGTCGTCGCTTTCTTCAGGGGCGTTACCGCTACGTTTGGCCATGGCTTTTTCGATGGCCGCCTGGGCGGGGTCTTTGCCCGCATCGGAGGCTGCCGCTTTTTGCTGCGCCGCGGCGACGGGGTCAAGCCCGGCGGTTGCCTTTTTCTTCGCGGCCTCCTGTCGTGCTTTGCGGCGCGCTTCTTTTTCTGCGTCTTCGCGCTCTATGCGCTCCTTGCGCGCTTCAAAACGCGCCTTGGCGTGTTCTGATTTTACTTTTTCCTGTTGTTGCTTGCGGATTTCCGATTTGGACGCACGGTAATACTGCACCAGCGGGATATTGCTGGGGCAGGCGTAGGAGCAGGCACCGCATTCGATACAGTCAAACAGGTTGTGATCTTCGAGCTTTTCGTATTCCTTGCCGCGCGCGAACCAGTACATTTGCTGGGGCAGCAGCGAAGCCGGGCAGGCTTCGGCGCACATGCCGCAGCGAATGCAGGCCTGGGCTGGTGGCGGTGGCGGCAATTCCTTTTTGGTGGGCGCCAGCAGGCAGTTGGTGGTTTTGACCACCGGTACGCTGGTGTCTTTCAGGGTAAAGCCCATCATCGGGCCGCCCATGACCAGGCGAATGCATTGTTCTTTGTGAAAGCCGCCGAGGTTCAGCAGGTAATCAACAGGCGTCCCCAGCAATACCTCGAAGTTGCCGGGTGCGCTGCAGGCATCCCCGGTAACGGTCGTCACGCGGGAAATTAACGGTTCGCCATGGGTGACGGCGCGGTGAATGGCCACGCAGGTGCCGATATTCTGGCAGACAATGCCGACGTCGGCGGGCAGGCCGCCAGAGGGGACTTCGCGCCCGGTGAGAATCTGGATCAGCTGCTTTTCACCGCCCGAGGGGTATTTGGTGGGGAAAACCACCACCTCGATTGAGCTGCCTTCGGCCGCGGCACGCAGGGCGGCAATGCCTTCGGCTTTGTTGTCTTCAACGCCGATCAGGGTCTGCTCGGAGGGCTGAATCAAATGCTGCAGGACTTTAACGCCAGCAATAATCTGGTCGGCACGTTCGCGCATCAGAATATCGTCGGCGGTGATATAGGGCTCACACTCGGTGCCGTTGATAATCAGGGTGTCGATTTTTGCGTCGTCGCGGGTACTGAGTTTGACCGCCGACGGAAAACCCGCGCCGCCCATGCCGGCAATACCGGCATCGCGAATCAGGTTGAGCAGTGCGGGTTTGTCCAGCGCGCTGTAATCGTCAACGCCACTGTGGTCAATCCACTCGTCTTTGCCGTCGGTGTCGATGACAACACAGGGGGCACTCAGGCCGGAAGGGTGAGGAATTTCACGCAACTCGATGGCAACAACGGTGCCGGAACTAGCGGCGTGTACCGGCACGCTGACAAAGCCCTTGGCCTCGGCAATCATCTGCCCTTTCAATACACGCTGGCCGACCTCCACAACCGGTGCCGCCGGCGCGCCAATGTGTTGCGACAAGGGGTGAATCAGTTGCGGCGGAATACCGGCAGGCTCGATGCCACGGCCCAGCGATTGCGCTTTGTTTTCCGGTGGATGAACGCCGCCGTGAATATCCCAGATTTTTCTCATGCTGCCTGATCTCGCTTTGCGCCAGTGCGATCGGTGGCGATCAAGTCGTCGCCCGTCACTTTCTCGACGGCTTTCTCGGCAGGGGTGGGTAGTTCCCAGCTCCAGTTCTGCACGGTGGTGGGCAGCGGAATCATATCAATGCAATCGACCGGGCAGGGCTCGACACACAAATCGCAGCCGGTGCACTCGCTCGCCACCACCGTGTGCATATGTTTGGCAGCGCCAACAATGGCGTCAACCGGGCAGGCCTGAATGCACTTTGTGCAGCCAATACATTCGTCTTCGCGGATATAGGCAACTGAGGGTACGGCGGCCTCTTCGGCGTCCAGCGGCAGCGCTTCAACATCGAGCAAGTCGGCCAGCGCGTTGATAGTGGCTTCGCCACCGGGCGGGCATTTGTTGATGGCGTCGCCTTCGGCAATCGCTTCGGCGTAGGGCCGGCAGCCCGGATAGCCGCATTGGCCGCATTGGGTTTGCGGCAGCAGGGATTCAACCTGGTCGGCTATGGGGTCGCCCTCGGTCTTGAATTTGACCGCAGCAAAGCCCAGCAGGGAGCCAAAGGCGAGGCCCAGCACTGCCAGAGAGGCGAGTGCGGCAATAAAGGGATGTTGGCTGATCAGTTCAAACATGTTCACACCAACCCGGCAAAGCCCATAAAGGCCAGCGACATCAAGCCGGCCGTTACCATGCCGATGGCCGGTCCTTTAAAGGGTGTGGGCACGTCGGCAACCGCGAGCCGTTCGCGCATGGCGGCGAACAGCACCAATACCAGTGAAAAACCGGCAGCCGCGCCAAAGCCGTAGAGCGCTGACTGCACAAAGTTGTGCTCTTTGTTGATGTTAAGCAACGCGACGCCGAGAACTGCGCAGTTGGTGGTGATCAGCGGCAAAAACACGCCAAGCACTTTGTAGAGCAGGGGGCTGGTCTTGCGTACCACCATTTCCGTGAACTGCACGACTACGGCGATCACGAGAATAAAGGAGATGGTGCGCAGGTATTCCAGCCCCAGTGGCACCAGCAGCCATTCGTAGGTTAGCCAGCTGCAGATGGAGGCCAGTGTCAGTACAAAGGTGGTGGCGCTGGACATGCCAATGGCGGTTTCCAGCTTGTTGGACACGCCCATAAAAGGACACAGGCCCAGAAACTGCACCAGTACGAAGTTATTGACCAGAATGGCTCCAATCAATAATACAGAATAGTCCGCCAACATCGTGTCAGGCCTCTACGACAGAATTCGGATTTACGTGTGCGCGGCGGGCAAAGGCCCAAAAAAGAGCAAAGGCTCAAAAAATAAGCGGTGCCATAATATTTTAAATCGGACAGTTGTTCAATTTAAAAGTCCTTGAAAGGACTGGCAAAATCGGCCATCCAGGTGGCGCCGGGCGTCAGCTGGAGTCCCGATTCGCCTGTGCTTCCACAGGAAATTCCGGAGTCTACCAGCATGTGGGAGCCAGCCCTGCTGGCGAATGCCCCGGATTACTTCACCTGCATCCCCGCTTTGGCGCCCTCATGCGGCTCCAGCAGGTAGATATCCCCGCCGCCCGGCCCCGCTGCCAGCACCATGCCCTCAGACAGGCCAAAGCGCATTTTGCGGGGTTTGAGGTTGGCAACCAGCACGGTCAATTTGCCGATGAGTTGCGCCGGCTCATAGGCGTCGCGAATGCCGGAAAAGACTTGTCGCGTCTCGTCGCCCAGACTCACGGTCAGTTTCAGGAGCTTGTCGGCACCTTCTACGTACTCGGCATTGACAATTTCCACAATGCGCAAGTCAATTTTGGCAAAATCATCGAATTCAATCTGCCCGGCCGGTTCGGTGCTGCTCTTGACGGGCTTTTTTGCTACTGGAGCCTTTGCCGCGGCTGCTTCATCACGGCTGTCGGCGAGCATTTTGTCGACGGCGTCGGCTTCAACGCGGGTGATCATGGGTTTGAATTTTTCGATGCGATGGACCAACAGGGGCTCGAAACGCTCTGGCCAGTCCAGCTCGGTCTTGAGGAAGCCTTCGACCTGCCCGGCAAGCGCAGGCACAACGGGCTTGAGGTATGTCATCAAGACTTTAAAGAGGTTGATACACTGGGAACTGACGGCAACGGCCTGGGCTTCGGTGGCGGGGTCTTTGGCGGTTTTCCAGGGCTCCTGGGCGTCAAAGTATTCGTTGACGGCATCTGCCAGTGCCATGATTTCGCGCACGGCGCGTGAGTATTCGCGCTGCTCGTAACAGTGTGCGATGTCATCCGCCTTGCCGGTTACGCGCTCCCACAAGTCGGCGTTGTGAACGCTGTCGCTCAGAACGCCGGCGTTGCCTTTGTGGATGAACTTGGCGCTGCGGCTGGCGATATTCACCAGTTTGCCAACCAGGTCGGCATTGACGCGCTGGATGAAGTCGTCGAGGCTCAGGTCGATATCATCGACGCCGCCCGACAGCTTGGCGGCAAAGTAATAGCGCAGGTACTCCGGCTGAAAGTGCTTGAGGTAGGTGCCCGCGTTGATGAAGGTGCCACGGGATTTCGACATTTTCTTGCCGTTGACGGTCAGAAAACCGTGCACGTATATAGCGCTGGGCTTGCGGAAACCTGCCGAATCGAGCATGGCGGGCCAAAACAGGCCGTGAAAGTTGATAATGTCTTTGCCGATAAAATGATAGAGCTCGGTTTTCGAATCCTCGGCCCAGAACTCATCGAAAGAGCGCCCGTTTTTCTCACACCAGTTGGCGCAACTAGCCATATAGCCAATGGGTGCGTCCAGCCAGACATAAAAATACTTGCCCGGTGCGCCGGGGATTTCAAAGCCAAAATACGGCGCATCGCGGGAGATATCCCAGGAATTCAAACCGGCTTCCAGCCATTCTCCGAGTTTGTTGGCAATTTGGGGTTGCAGCCGTTCCGAACGGGTCCAGCTTTTCAGGAAATCAGTGAATTCAGCCAGTTTGAAAAAGTAGTGGGTCGAGGCTTTTTCGACAGGTGTCGCGCCGGAGATTACCGAGCGCGGATTAATCAAATCAGCCGGTGTGTAGGTGGCTCCGCAGGCCTCGCAGTTGTCGCCATACTGGTCGTCGGTTTTGCACTTTGGGCAGGTTCCCTTGATGTAGCGGTCGGCCAGAAACAGCTCTTTTTCGGGGTCAAAAAGCTGTGTGATTTCACGTTTCTCGATATGGCCGTTGGCGTCCAGACGTTTGTATATCTCCTGGGCGTAGTGCTCGCATTCCGGTGAGTGGGTTGAGTAGTAGTTGTCGAAGTCGATCAAAAACCCGTCGAAATCGCTCTGGTGGTCAGCCTGAATGCGCTTGATCTGTTCTTCTGGCGTGATGCCCAGCTTCTCGGCGGTGAGCATGATGGCGGTGCCGTGGGCGTCGTCGGCGCACAGATAGGTGCAGTCATGGCCGCGCAGTTTCTGGAAGCGCACCCAGATGTCGGTTTGTATGGTTTCCAGCAAGTGGCCCAGATGCAAAGGCCCATTGGCGTAGGGCAGGGCGCTGGTGACCAGAATCTGTCGTTTGGACATGGAGTACCTGAGTTTGTATCGGTTACGGTTGGCGCCCGCCGGGGTCGCCAGAGGCGCGATACTATAGCGTTTTTGAGGCTTTGGTGCACCCGCGCCCGCTTGTTGGCCCGTTGTGGTCGGAGCCTCGTTGTTCGGGTTTTGGCAAGCGCGTATACTCGCCCTCCCATTTTTCAGAACAAGCGCAGTAGGGATTATGTCCAAAGACCTTGAGCAGACGGTGCGCGAGCAGCTTCTGTCGCAGGCACTTCCGGTGTTGGGTGTGCCCCTGAATCTCGTTGGCTCGATTGAGCAGCTCACGCTGAGCGAAAAGTCAGCTGAAGCGCGAATTCAGCTGCGATTTCCGGCCAAACTTTCTGCCCCTTTGCTGGAGCAGGCGCTGTTGGCGGTACTGCGTTCGGCCTCGGGTATCGAGCAGTGCAGTATTCGCCTGAGCAGCCGGATTGATACCGCTCCTACCCAGGGTGAAACCCAAAACCTTGAGCGGGTAAAAAATATTATTGCGGTCGCCTCCGGCAAGGGTGGCGTCGGCAAATCCACGACATCAGTGAATCTGGCGCTGGCGCTGGCGGCGGAAGGCGCCAAGGTCGGCTTGCTGGATGCCGATATTTACGGGCCCAGCCAGCAGTTGATGTTAGGTGTGGAAGAGGGGCAGCGCCCCGAGCAATACGGCACCCAATACCTCAAGCCCATTGTGGCCCA
Source organism: Spongiibacteraceae bacterium UBA5047 (assembly GCA_002415025.1). Lineage (GTDB taxonomy): Bacteria > Pseudomonadota > Gammaproteobacteria > Pseudomonadales > Spongiibacteraceae > Litorivivens. Next base: position 303,873 of record DIBR01000034.1, on the reverse strand, counting down.
CGGCATTCAATCCATGTCGATGGGCTATCTCGTGACTGAAAAAACGCCGATGGTCTGGCGTGGCCCCATGGTCAGCGGTGCCTTGCAACAACTGTTGAATCAAACCTATTGGGACGCGCTGGACTATCTGATTATTGATATGCCGCCCGGCACCGGCGATATTCAGTTGACCCTGTCGCAGAAGGTACCGGTAAGCGGCTCGGTGATCGTCACTACTCCCCAGGATATTGCTCTGCTGGATGCCCGAAAAGGCATTGAAATGTTTCATAAAGTTGATGTGCCGGTGTTGGGCATTGTTGAAAACATGGCGGTGCATATTTGTAGCGAGTGCGGACATCGCGAACATTTGTTCGGCGAGGGCGGCGGCGACAAAATAGCTGCGGACTATAAAGTGCCGATGTTGGGATCGTTGCCGTTAACCTTGCAGATTCGTGAGCAGGCTGATCGGGGTTTGCCGGTAGTGGCCGAAAATCCCGAGTCCGAGACGGCTCTGATTTATCGCGAAATTGCACTGCGGTTGGCCGGTGAGCTGGCGCGCAGACACAGCGGTGAATCAGCGTTTCCGAATATCGTGTTCAAGAATGACTAGACAGGAGCGTCTGACCTCAGGCGCAAACCAAGGCTGCAAAAACGCTTCACTGTTGAAGGTTACTACAACTCAAAGGACTTGCACCCCATGACCATAAAATCCGATAAATGGATTCGCCGAATGGCAGAAAGCGATGCCATGATTGAGCCTTTCGAACCGGGTCAGGTTCGGGCCAATGGCGGCGGCAAGATCATTTCCTATGGTACATCGAGCTACGGCTACGATGTGCGCTGCTCGGATGAGTTCAAGGTGTTTACCAATATTCACTCAGCGACGGTTGATCCGAAAAACTTTGATGAAAAGAGCTTTGTTGATGTGAAGGGTGAGTACTGCATTATTCCCCCTAACTCTTTCGCACTGGCGCGCACGGTGGAGTACTTTCGCATTCCGCGCAATGTGCTGACTGTCTGCCTGGGTAAGTCTACCTACGCGCGTTGCGGCATTATCGTGAATGTAACGCCGCTGGAGCCGGAGTGGGAGGGACACGTGACGCTGGAATTTTCCAATACAACGACCTTGCCCGCGAAGATCTATGCCAATGAAGGCGTGGCGCAAATGCTGTTTTTTGAGTCAGACGAAGTATGCGAAGTGAGCTACAAGGATCGCGGCGGCAAATATCAGGGGCAGCGAGGGGTTACGCTGCCTAAAACGTAAGGTCAGTCTCTTGCCGGACTCAGGCTTGCCGACTCCAGCCGCATCTCGTAGCGCTCGTCATCGTCTTCGTGAACAATTTTCACGATCAGGTAGTCCAGATCGGGCGCTGCCCAGATAAAGGTTTCCTTATCCTTGCCCTCTGACTGTTGTCGCAGTTTGACAGTCTGAATCTGGCGTTTGCCGATGCTGAGTATCTCTTCTTCAATTTTCTCGATGCGGTAGTGTTTGATGCGGCCACGGTCGACAAGGCGATAGGATTGCGGTTGTTCCAATTGCCCGGTGAGCAGGTCCAGACGGAGCTGTAGCTGCAGGCTCAGCCTGTCGTAACTTGGCTCTCCCAGCTCGACCGTCCGGGTTTTATCGTCCAGCTCGACCCGCGCGGTAGCGCTGTCCCAGTCGTAGTGAATATCCTGGTCTCTCTTCTTGCCGGGCCCTTGGCGGTAACGGTAGTTGAGGGGCGTTATGCGGCGATCGCGCAGCTGGACGTCTGCGGACTCCTTGAGGCTGAAAAATAGTATTCTCGCCGAGTCTGATAATTGCCAGCGCTCGCCGGAGACTTGCTGAAGTTCCCGTTTAACCTCCGCAACCATGCCGTCTTTGGCGATGCGGTAGGTAGCGCGATAGGGTTTGAGGTTCACGTCCGGCGCAACTTCCGGGGCAGGCTCGCCGCCTGCGACGGCGTTGGCGCTTGCCAGCAATGTGGCCAGCGAGAGGCTAAGCCAGATGGCCCGCAGAGGTTTGGAGTTCTTGAAATGCAAAGCCTGTTTCGGGGAGCTGTATGCCATCGAGTTCCGCCCGGTTACCCTGTAAAGTCAGCCTGTTTTCCGCAAACCACTGTGCTGCTACGGGGTAAATGCGGTGTTCCTGTTCGAGTACGCGGCTGGCGAGAAGTTCCGGACTATCATCAGCCATCACAGGAACCTTAGCCTGCAGGATGGGGGGGCCACCGTCCAGTTCTTCGGTCACAAAATGTACGGTGGCGCCGGCCTCGCGGTCTCCGGCCTCTATGGCGCGCCGATGGGTGTGCAAGCCCGGATATTTCGGCAGTAGCGAGGGGTGAATGTTCAATAGTCGCCCGCGAAAATGCCGGACAAAATCGGCGCCCAGAATGCGCATAAAGCCGGCGAGTATTACCAGCTCGGGCGAAAATTCATCGATTAGCGCTTTCAGGGCCTGGTCAAAGGCTTCGCGGGAGGCGAAGCTGCGGTGGTCGAGTGCTCTCGCAGCAATGCCTGCCTCGCTGGCGCGCTGCAGGCCGGCAGCGTCAGGGCGATTGCTGATGACGGCGCAAAGGTCCGCATCCAAAGTACGGTTGTTGCATGCGTCAATAAATGCCTGCAGGTTTGAGCCGCTGCCGGAGATCAGAATAACGGTGCGACAGGGCATTTACAGTCCCTGTAGCTCGACCCGGCTGGTATCGTCGTCAGAGGTCTGAATCTCGCCGATCACGGAGGCTTCTTCGCCTTGTTGTTTCAGCATGTCCAGCACGGCTTCGGCATGTTCCGGTGCTACGCATAGCACAAAGCCAATGCCACAATTGAAGGTGCGGTACATTTCTCTGGTTTTGACATTTCCGGCTTTCTGCAGCCAGTCAAAAATTTCCGGGCGTTGCCAGCTGTTAATGTCGATCGCCGCAATCGTGCCTTTGGGCAGCACGCGAGGAACGTTTTCCAGCAACCCGCCGCCGGTGATGTGGGCCATTGCCTTGATCGGATACTCCTTGATCAGGCGCAGAATCTGGCGCGCATAGATACGTGTGGGGGCCAGCAGTGTTTCGCCGAGAGTGCTGTCGCCGAATGGCTGTGCGAGGTCGGCTCCGCTGACTTCAACGATTTTTCGAATCAGGGAGTAGCCGTTTGAATGGGGCCCGGAAGAGCGAATGCCTATCAGTTGATCGCCAACGCGTGCCGACAAGCCATCGATAATGGCCGATTTTTCAACCACGCCCACACAGAATCCGGCCAGGTCGTAGTCTTCGCCTTCATACATGCCGGGCATTTCGGCTGTCTCGCCGCCTACCAGCGCGCAGCCAGAAAGCTCGCAGCCGGCGCCAATGCCTTCGACAACGCTCGCCGCAACGTCGACGTTGAGTGCGCCAGTGGCGTAATAGTCCAGGAAAAACAGGGGCTCGGCGCCGGTAACCAGCAGGTCGTTGACGCACATGGCAACCAGGTCAATACCAATGGTGTCGTGCTTGCCCATGTCCATCGCCAGGCGCAGTTTGGTGCCAACGCCGTCAGTGCCTGAAACCAGTACCGGCTCTTTATAGCCGCTGGGTATCTGGCACAGCGCGCCAAAACCGCCCAGTCCGGACATGACTTCCGAACGGCGGGTTTTCTTGGCGACATGCTTGATACGCTCAACCAGCGCATCGCCAGCGTCAATATCGACGCCGGCATCTTTGTAGCTTAAGGAAGGAGAAGAATCGGTCATCAGCGGCACCCTGTAGCGAGGGTCGCCATTCTAGCTTGATTGTTCGGCAAATTCAGCAGTAAATTCGGTCTGTCTGCGGCTGTATCCCCGAGCCGCCCTTGCTACAATGTGCAATTGCTATCTTGCTGGTTTGCGGGAAGTTTATGAAAAACATTGTGATACTCCTGCTGTTGCTCTTCGGCGTCGCGGCCCGGGCCGAGGTGGTCAACACCCTTTATGATGCGCGGGTAGAGGTGGAACAGCGCGGCGATCAGGCGCTTAAGCGCGCTGCCGCACAGGGTTTGGCGGATGTGCTGGTGCGCGTCAGCGGGCGTACCGACGTTGCTCGCGCGCAGGGGGTGCAGCCGGCGCTGCGCAATGCCCAGGGGCTGGTTCGCCAGTATCGCTATGAGGCGGAAACTGACGAGGGGGTTGAGCGTCTTTTCCTCGAATTGAACTTCAGTGAATCGGAAGTAAACCGTCTGCTCAGCCAGGCGGGCTTGCCTGTCTGGGACAAGAATCGTCCTCGAACGCTGATCTGGCTGGTGATAGATGATGTAAACGGTCGCCGCTTTGTGAGCGAAAGCGATAACCCGGATGTTGTCGAGGCTCTGCGCAAGGCGGCCAGTCATCGCGGTGTGCCTGTGGTTTTCCCCGTACTGGACATTGACGACAAGCTACAGCTGACCACGGGCCAGATTTGGGGCATGGATTTGCAGGCGGTGCGAGCAGCCTCTGAACGCTATCGCGCCCCGCATATCTTGACCGGACGGTTGACGCGCCTGTCGAGTGGCTGGATAACCAATCTGGTGCATTTAAGTAGCCGCGACGAAAACGTACTGGACTCACAATCAGAGACCCTGGCCGCGGCGCTGGAACCCGGGATTAATCAGATTGCCGACGAACTCGCGCAAAAATTTGCCGTAGTGCGCTCCGAACAACGTGAGCTGAGTGCCAATATCGTTGTCAGCGGCGTTGATGATTTTCGCGACTACGCCCGCATTGTTACCTATCTTGAGAGTGTGGCCGTTATCGAACATGCCAACCCGGTTTGGGTTTCTGGTTCACAAATGGTTGTGTTGTTGCACCTGCAGGGTGATATGGACAAGGCGCGCCAGTTTTTCCTGCTGGACAAGAAAATTCTTGAAGACGACAACCCCGGTATCGCCTTTGCTGAATCGCAAATACCCATGGAGCAGGTCCATAGTTACTATCGCTGGCAGAATCCACAGTGACAACTGCTGCCGGACCGAGGTTCTCCCGGTATGAGTAATCGACGGTTACTGTTACTACTTGTGGCGGTGGTGGCAACAGCGGTAATGATTCACCTGCTAAAACCGATTCTTGCCCCATTTCTGGTCGGCGCCTTGCTGGCGTATCTCGGTGATCCGCTGGTTGACCGACTCGAAGCCAGGCGAATGAGCCGTACTCTCGCGGTCTGTGTAGTTTTCTTTGTGCTGACCCTGCTTGCGGTCGTCGGTTTGCTGATCGTGCTACCGCTGTTGATTGACCAGTTTCAAATATTGGGCATTCGCCTGCAAACGCTAATGCAATGGGTGCAGGCCACCATACTGCCGGAGATTCGCGCCAAACTGGGTGACGGTGATTCTCTGGCGCAAGCCGGGCAGGCGCTGGGTCGCAATATTGGTTCTGTCAGCCAGCTGGTTCTGTCGGTGTGGGGGCGCGTCAGCGGTTCGAGCCTGGCTGTGATCGCCTGGCTGAGCACGCTGGTGTTGATTCCGGTGGTAACCTTTTATTTGCTCAGGGATTGGGACATTCTCATCGCCAGAATCCGCGATTTGCTTCCGCGCAGTGTCGAAGGGCGGGCAAGCCTTATTGCGCGGGAGTGCGACAGCATTTTGGGTGCTTTTATACGCGGCCAGCTGTTAGTAATGGCTGCGCTGGCAGTTATCTATACCCTGGGTTTGTGGCTGGTCGGTCTTGAGTTGGCGCTGGTGCTTGGGTTGCTGGCCGGATTGGCGAGTGTCGTTCCATATATGGGTTTTATTGTCGGGATTGTAGCGGCGACCATAGCTGCCTGGTTTCAATTTCACGACCCGTGGGTGCTATTGCAGGTTGGTGTGGTTTTTGCGATCGGGCAGTTACTTGAAGGTATGGTGTTAACGCCGCAGCTGGTGGGTGATCGGATTGGCCTGCACCCGGTTGCCGTTATTTTTGCACTCCTCGCCGGTGCGCAATTGTTCGGCTTTGTCGGCGTTCTGCTCGGCTTGCCTGCTGCGGCAGTGATTATGGTGATGGTGAGGCATTTGCACAAAAGCTATCTTGTTAGTGAGCTCTACGGTGCCGGCAAAGGTGCGGACATCGCTACCGATGAGTGAGCAGTTACCCCTGGGCCTGGGTCCCGATAAATCCCTCAGTTTTGATAATTTCCACACGCTTGGCGCCAACCGCTTACTGGTAAACCAGTTGCGCTTGCAGGCCGTTGGTGAAGGTGAGCAGTGGGTGTATCTGCACGGCGCCGCCGAGAGTGGCCGCAGTCATCTGTTGCAAGCCGCCTGCCAGGCCGCTTCCGTCGCCGGACTCCGTTCCGCGTACCTGCCGTTGAAGGATCTGATTCTCTACCCGGCGCGTGATTTGCTTGATGGTGTCGAGCAACTGCATTTGCTCTGCATCGACGATCTTGACCTTGCTGCAGGTAATGCCGACTGGGAGGAGACCCTGTTTCACAGCTACAACCGGATGCTGCAGAGTGGCAGCGCCATGTTGATTGCTGCTGCCAAACCTGCGGCTGCGCTAGGCTGCACGCTGGCTGACCTGCAGTCCCGGTTGAGCAGCTATAGTGTTTACCAGTTGCGTGGGCTTCAGGATGAAGAAAAGATGCAAGCACTGCAGTTTCGCGCCGAATGTCTGGGTCTGGATTTGAGTCAGGAGGTCGTCGAGTATCTGTATCACCGGGCGTCACGAAACCTGGAATCCCTGTTCGCATGCCTCGAAAGGCTCGATAGCGAATCGCTCAGGCAGAAGCGCGGCTTGACCAAGCCTTTTGTGAAGCAGGTTATGGAGTGGTAGCTATTTTAACTGATGCACGGTATTGCAGGCTTAAGCCCTTATAAACTGGCAATATTTGCAAATATCAGTTATATCTAGCCACTAACTAGAAATGATATGCTTTTCGCCTCGGTCAGATTGCTGATTTTGAGTGTGGATAGCAGGTATTCCAGCCAACAAAAATACAAAACGTTACGTGTGACGCGGGGGATTTACGATGAAGAGATTTTTTGCAGGGTTTGCAATGGCATCTGCTGTTGTGGTCGCTACACCGGCCATGGCCGGTGGCCAGTGGATAGTAAATCCGGCGGTGGGTTACCAGGGGTTTGACGGTGATCGCGACCTGGATGAGGCCGCCACGGGCATCATTGGTCTGGAGAAGCAATTGTCCGATCAGTGGGGTGTCGAGCTGAAGTACATGTACACATCGGCAGACAACAAATACAACGTAAAAGCCCAGGACGTTGACTTGCAGCAGGGAAGTATCGACGTGCTGCGCTATCTGGGTGGCGAGAAATGGAAGCCCTATCTGGCTTTAGGTCTGGGCCACGCTGATTTTGACAGTGATGCGCGCACCGCGGGTGAAACTCAGGCTAATGCGGGCGGCGGTGTTCGCTACGCCTTTGACCAGAGCTGGTCTGCACGTTTTGACGCCCGTGTAATCAACAGTCTCGACAACGAGCAGACAGATGGCATCGTTAGCCTGGGTGTAAGCTACGCGTTTGGTGGCTCTGATGCCTCGCCAAAAGCGGCACCGGCTCCACTCAAGCCTACCGAGAAAGACACTGACGGCGACGGCGTAGGTGACACCCGGGATCGCTGCGCCGGTACTCCGGTAGGGGTTGTGGTTAACGCTTCTGGCTGCCCGCTTGATAGCGACGGTGATGGTGTGCCGGATTACATGGATAAGTGTCCTAAAACCCCGGCCGGTCGTCAGGTAGATGATCAAGGTTGTAAGTTTGTACTGAGCCGTACGGAGCAGATCCGTATGGAAGTGAACTTTGCGTCAAACTCCGCTGATGTGCCTGATGCTTATCTGCCGGAAATCGAGAAAGTGGCCAAGTTCCTGAAACAGTACGGTGGTGTTAGTGCGGTTGTTGAAGGTCACTCGGATGCTTCAGGTTCGGATGCCTACAACAAGGTCTTGTCTCAGCGCCGTGCCGATGCGGTTAAAGCCGAGCTGGTGACTCGTTACGGTATCGATGCATCACGCCTGACCGCTATTGGTTACGGTGAAGAGCGTCCGATAGCTTCTAACGATACCCGTGAGGGCCGTCGTGAAAACCGCCGCGTAGTAGCGGTGCTGAAGGCAGAAGTTTCTGAATAAGAGCACTGCTTGAATTAAGGCCTCCACATGGAGGCCTTTTTTTTGTCTAATGGTTTTGGAAACCTACAACCGTTGTTAAAACAATAACAAGGATTGCCAATGAAGCCAGTGAATGCCTATCCGCCCAAAGCCGCTGCGAACTATGTGCTTGTGATTCTGGTGCTGGCTTATATCCTGTCGTTTATTGATCGCAATATTCTCGCCTTGCTCGTTGGCCCGATTCGCGAAGAGTACGCGCTTACAGATTTCCAGTTCAGCATATTGCACGGTTGGGCGTTTACCCTGTTCTATATCTTTTTAGGCTTGCCCATCGGCTGGCTGGCGGACCGATTCTCCCGGAAATGGATTATCACCAGCGGCGTGTTTCTATGGAGCCTGATGACCTGTCTGTGCGGCTTCGCCAAAAGCTTTACGGGCCTGTTTGTTACCCGTATTGGCGTCGGGGTTGGCGAGGCGGCATTGTCGCCGCCGGCCTATTCGTTGATGAGTGACTACTTTGAGCCTTCGCGCTTGCGTTATGCGACGGCGATTTACACAGCCGGGATTACAGTCGGCAGTGGAACTTCGTACATGATTGGCGGCTGGTTGTATGACAAGTTTTATGCAATGGGCGGCTTGCAGTTGCCGGCCCTCGGCCTCGACTTTAAGGCCTGGCAGCTCACGTTTGTTGCGGTTGGACTCCCCGGTTTGCTGGTTGCAGCGTTGCTGTTGTGGGTGCGCGAGCCAGCGCGGCAAACTACCGCGCTGGATAAGCACGAGGGTATTGAGCTGGCCGATGTGGGTGCACACCTGCGCGAACATTGGCAGGCTTACAGCGGATTAATACTCGGCATGTCGATGATGGCGGTAATCGGTTACGGCATGCTGACCTGGCTGCCGGAGTTCCTGCTGCGAACCTATGGTATGGAAAAAGCCGAGGGCGGCGCGTGGCTGGGGGGTATTTTTATTATTGGCGGTACAGCAGGCACGTTTTCCGGAGCGGTATTTGCAGGACTACTGGAAAAGCTGGGCTACCAGGACGCCAATATGCGTTTGATCGGAATTGTGGCTGCAGTACTCGCCGTGCCGGCAGCGTTGGCTGCCCTGATGCCTTCCGCGGGCGGCGCGTTAGCACTATTCGCTATCGTGACCTATTTGCAGTACACCCACTTCGGTGTTGGCATTGCTGCACTGCAACTGATTACGCCCAATCAGATGCGAGCGCAGGTGTCGGCCTTGATGTTATTTTCAACCAACCTTTTCGGGCTTGCGCTGGGCGGCAGTTTTGTCGCCTTTTTCACTGATTTTGTGTATCGCAGTGATGCAGCGCTTAACTATTCATTGGCCTCGGTGGCGGCCATTGTCTACCCCCTGGCGGCCATCGCTATCTTTCTCGGGTTAAAGCACTACCGCCGAGCCCAGCAGGTGATTGCGGGCTAGCCTGCCGGCTTTTGCGGTTTTGGCACAGTTCTTGAAGTTACTCCCCATGACAAGGCCTCTGCGATCAGAAAACACTGTTTTGGTGCATTTCTGACGCGGCGAGGTTTTGCGGCGCGCACCACGGTGGTGCGGTCGCGTTATCGGGAGACACCGGATGCTGTTTGGGCGCAAGGATCGCAAGCCGATTGTGATTGCCGACAAAAAGGTCGTTGAGTGGAAGTACGCAGTTTGCGGCTACTGTTCAACGGGTTGTTCTATCGAGGTAGGCCTGAACAGCGCCGGTCGGCCGGTGACGAGTCGCGGTAAAGGCGATGCGCCGGTCAATCAGGGCAAACTGTGTATAAAAGGTATCTTTGAACACGAGTTGGTAGAAACAGCTGGCCGCGGCACCAAGCCGCTAATGCGCGACAGAATTTACCAGACCTTTCAGCCGGCCAGTTGGGACGATGCGCTGGATAAAACGGCGGCGGAGTTCAAGCGCATTCAGGCTAAATACGGGCGTGACAGCGTCGCGGTGGTATCGACGGGGCAGTTGCTTACCGAAGAGTTCTATACCTTGGGCAAGCTGGTGCGTGGCGTCATCGGTACCAATAATTACGATGGCAACACAACCTTGTGTATGGCCTCGGCAGTGTCGGGCTACAAGCGTTCGTTCGGGTCGGATGGCCCGCCCGGTTGTTACGATGATTTCGAGCATACGGATTGCTTGATCGCGTTCGGCTCCAACCTCCCGGAACAGCACCCGATTATCTATTGGCGTTTGAAAGAGGCGCTGGAGAAGCGCAAGTTTCCGCTGATTGTGGTCGATCCGCGCGTCACCATGATGGCGCAATTCGCCGATATCCACTTGCCGATTACACCGGGTACTGACCTCGTCCTGCTGAATGCTCTGGCCCATGTGATTCTCGCTGAAGGCTTGCAAAAACAGGATTACATTGACGCCCATTGCAGCGGCTTCGATGAGCTAAAGGCTACGGTTGCAAAGTACAACCCGGAGTCTGCATCGCGCATCTGCGGCATTGACGCCGACACCATTCGCCACGTTGCGCGCATCTACGCGAAAGCACCCTCGGCGATGAGTATCTGGACCATGGGTATCAACCAGAGTACCCACGGCAGTGATGGCGTTTGCGGCATCAACAATCTCAATCTGATTACCGGCAATATTGGTATCCCTGGTGGCACCAGCCTGTCAATTACCGGCCAGTGCAATGCCATGGGTACGCGTGAGTGGTCGTCGTGTTCGGGGCTGCCGGGCTATCGTATGCTGGAGAAAGAAGCGCATAGGCAAGAGGTCGCAAAGTTTTGGGGTGTCGACCCTGACTTTTTCCCCACCAAACGGGGTTTGCAGCAAACCGATATTTTTCCGGCAATCGAATCGGGAGAGATCAAGGCCTTGTGGATTGTCGCGACCAACCCCCTGACGTCCATGCCCAACCAGCCCCGTATTAAAAAGGCTCTGGAGAAGCTTGAGTTCATGGTGGTTCAGGACGGCTACGCTGACTGTGAGACTGCCCATTATGCCCATGTTTTCCTGCCGGGCGCCGTGTGGGGTGAAAAGGAAGGCGTGCAAACCAATACCGAACGGCGCGTGAATCTGGTGCGTAAATTTGTTGAGCCACCGGGGCAGGCCAAACCCGATTTCTGGATATTCAACGAGCTGGCCAAGCGCTTTGACGGTGGCAGGAAAATGCGCTTTCCCGAAACGACCAGCGACATCTTTGATGAGATGAAGCACCTGTCCAAAGGTGAGGGCCGAACGCTGGATATTTCCGGGATGAGCCACGACGCCATTGAACGCCAGCGTGGAATTCAGTGGCCGATGCGCGAAGGCGAGCAAAGCGGCGACCCGCGCCTGTACAGCGACGGCAAGTTCCAGACGCCGACTGGCAAGGCCAACCTGCTGGCGATGGACTACATCGAGAACAATGAAGTGCCCAGTGATCAGTATCCTCTGTGGCTAAACAGCGGGCGGGTGGTAGAGCATTTTCATACCCGCACCAAAACCGGAAAGATCGGCAACCTGAACAAATTCAGCCCAACGCCCTATATGGAAATGAACCCTGATGCTGCCAGGGAGCTGGGCGTGCAGCATATGAGTTATGTGCGGCTGGTTTCGCGTCGCGGCGATGCCGTGGTCATGGTTCAGCTCACCCAGCGGGTGCCGCGCAATATGGTATTTATTCCGATGCATTATCACGATTGCGTTAACCGTCTGTCGCTGGGATTGCTCGATCCGTACTCGCGGCAACCGGCATTCAAGCAATGCGCGGTGAGGATTGAGCAGGTTGATCAGAAAGAAGCGGCGCGCCTGAATGTGGAGCGTCGAGCTTATTGAGGCCGGTCAGACTTCAGAGGTCTGACGCAAAGATCAGAGACATATAACGTCGGACGTCCGACCAAAAGGTTGTAAGCATGTGGCAAGTACGAGATGACGAACCCCAGTACGCTTTCCTGAAAGAGCCGAAAGCGCCTGCGGTTAATTATTATGAGGCACCCATAGACCTGATTGCACGATCGGGCGGCGAAGCGCCCGTCAACCGCGAGATGTTTATCAATGGTGAGGCCGGAGTTGGCAGTAATCCGAACCGGAACAAGCAGCATGCTTTCCACTTTACTGCAGACAATTGTATTGGTTGTCACGCGTGTGAAGCTGCCTGCTCAGAGAAAAACGATAACCCGGCCCATATCAGTTTTCGTAGCGTGGGTTATGTGGAAGGCGGAACCTACCCCGATTTCCGGCGCATGAATATCTCCATGGCTTGCAATCATTGTGACGACCCCGTGTGCCTCAAAGGTTGCCCAACACGCGCCTATACCAAACACGCAGAGTATGGGGCGGTATTGCAGGACCCGGAAACCTGCTTTGGCTGCGGCTATTGCACCTGGGTGTGCCCCTACAACGCCCCCCAGCTGGACCCCATCAAGGGGCAGGTGTCCAAATGCAATATGTGCGTCGACCGGTTGGAAGTGGGTTTGAAACCTTCCTGTGTTTCTGCCTGTTTGGGCAATGCCCTTAACTTCGGTGTGGTAGAAGACTTGCCCGACAACCGCGAGCAAGCCAAGGTCAGTATTCCCGGTTTTCCTGACCCGGACATTACCCATCCGAATATTCGCTTCCAGCAAATTAAGAATATGCCCGACGAGGTGACCCGCCCTGATGGTATGCCGGTCAAATACCATCGTGACGAGAAGGGCGGTTACCGCCCCGTGGTCGACCAGAAAAAAGGCGTCGACAAACACTGGAATTTGACGCGCCTCAGCTCCCGCGAAAATCCGTTGGTGGTCTTTACCCTGGTGAGCCAGGCAGCTCTAGGCCTGTTTTTCTCCGCTTTTCTGGGGGCCGAGTTTGGCCTTGAAAGCCTGGTCGCATTGCGCGAATCGGTGATATACGTGCCGCTGGTGGCGATTGCCGTTGGTCTGGCGGGTATTGGGATGTTGATGTCGGCCACACATCTGGGCAAGCCCTGGCGCTTTTATCGGGGCTTTAACAATTTGCGGCACTCGCCGGTGTGTCGCGAAGGTTTGGGCATGCTGTTATTTATGGTTTTTGCCGGCCTGCATTTGTTGGCCGTGTTGCCCGAAAACACCGTTTTTATATCGCTGGCGGGTGATTTTGGCCGCTACCCGACGTTGGCAACAACGCTGGGTTGGCTGGGGCTGGCGGCCGGATCTGTGGGGCTCTACTACATGGTCCGCTGCTATCGCATACCGGCGCGTCCCTTCTGGGACCACTGGCAAACGGGCGCGAGTTTTGTCGGCAGCGCAATGACTCTGGGCGGTTTGATACTGGGCTTGCTGGGTGTGCCAGCCCTGCTGTTGGCGGGTTCGGCTGTCGATCAAGCCATCACGGTTGCGGTTGCGTTGATGCTGGCAGGCTGTGTGTTGGAAGGCATGGGTTTGGTGCGTCATGCGCAGGTGATGGATGCTGCTAACAATGAAGGCAGTGCCTCCCACTACATTCAGTGTACGGTGTTCGGCAAGAGCTACCGGCTGCGCAATGGTCTGCTGGGTTTGAATATCGTGCTGTCGGTGGCTGTGCTGGTGTTGAACGGTTTATCTGGCTATGCGGCCCCGCTGTTGACGCTGGCCCCGCTGTTGCTTGTGTCGGTATTGTCTGTAGCGCTTATCGGACGCTGCCTGTTCTACGTTCTCGTTATCCCGACGACCATGCCCGGCGCATTCTTCTGGAAGAACAAGGATTTCGAGGAGCATGCGCGTGACATTGGTCTGGCGCATATGCCGCAGGTAGGTGTGGTTTACGACAGACACTAGGCCTGCAGGAAGTGCGATGCGCCGGATTTCCGGAATGTGCCGGGAAAGCGGCGTTGTCGATCAGGCCCGCAGGTTGACCTTGATCTTGCTGACGATCGCCGGGCCTTGCTGTTCTACGTCTCTATATTCGGCCGAGGCCTTCTCGGCGCGCAGCCGCTCTGCAATGAGTGACAGGATATTCCGGCGTGCTTCGCCAAGACCATCGAATTCGCGATAGACCGGTGTGGGCTCTGTCTTCTCGCCCTTTTCCAGATACTCACCGCTGATGGCGATATCGTGACTGATTCTGGCCGTGGTTCTCGTTGTCATTTTATCTGGCCCCCTCTTCCTGCCCGTTAGCGACGGACGGCGGCGCCTTTAACACATAAATTGAATTGTGTTGCGTAGTGCGCCCAGAGCAGCATACATGAATCGTTAGTGGTAGTGAAGTGACCGCTTACTTGCTGCTTTTATCTCACTATGCGGGATCTGGTTCCGGCTCCTGAAAAAGATCGTCGATCGTGCGGTCTTCTTCGTTGTACTCCTCGTTCCGCGGGTCCATCTCGGCCATAACCGGCAGAACATCGGGTGAGATAGGTACGAAACCTTCCTGGGCTTCGGGGGTGATTGCGGGCACGCGTTGCATATCGCGCACGATAAAGACCAAGAGCACTGCCAGCAGGCAGGTGTTGGCCACAAAAAAGCTCTCGGGCCCTGCTACGCTCATCAGGGCCGAGTTGAGTAGCGGTCCGATCAGGCTGCCGATTCCGTAAGCGGTGAGCAGCGTTGCGCTCGCGCCTACTATCTGGTTGTGCGTCATCCGGTCGTGGGTGATGGCAACGGCAATGGCGTATATGGATGAAGACAGACCAAAGTAGAGCGCGGTGAGGCCGCACAGCATCACAAATCCTATCGTGCCAAGGGCTATAATCGCACCGCAGGCGACTGCAGCAATCAGTGCCACGACCAGCATGACGCGAGCGCGATCACGGCGGTCGCAAATATAGCCAATCGGCCAGGCGAGCAGCATGGCCGACAGTATGGCAACCGCCATATAGATAGAGGTTTGCTCCACACTGAGACCGGTGCCGGTAGTGAATACCGGTGCCATCGCATAGAAGCTACTCATCAAAATCCCGTTAATCACAGTGGCGATTATGCCAAGCGGCGCCTCCCTGAAAATGTCACGCATGGGCATAGCCTCGATCGATTCGAGAACCGGTGAATGCATTCGGCTCATGGCCAGCGGGATTAGAGAAGCAACCAGCAGAATGGCGGCAATGTTGAAAGGGGTAGTGGCTTGCGGTGGAGCAACTTGCAATAACAGTTGGCCGCCGGCTACGGCTGAATAAAAGCAGATTTGATACAAGGCGAAGAGGGTGCCACGGTTGTTTTCGCTGGCAACGCAGCTAAACCAGCTTTCGACGGTCATGAGCAAGCCTGCTGCGGCGATGCCGCTGGCGAAGCGCAATACTCCCCAGGTAATCATGGACGAAGAAAGCGGGTAGGCCATGGCCGCTATTGCGATAGCGGCCGAAAAAACAGCAAAGGCGCGGATATGTCCTACGCGCTGGATGATTTTCTGTGCATGTCGGGAGCCAATCACAAAACCGAGTGCGAAAAAGAACAGCACAGCGCCAATGGTCATGGGGTCGACACCACCGAGTGTCATGCGTACGCCCAGCAGGGAATTGACGAAGGCGTTGCCGCTGGCAAACAGTACGATGCTGATAAACAGCGATGATAGGGCGACGACGACTTGTTTCATTGGGCGTAGAAGGCTGCACTTATCTCGTGATGTTGATTTAAATGAAAGACCACATCGGCACTGTCGGGCAGTTGCGCAATGTTAGCCTGCGTTAAACGTTGGTAGTGCTGAATAAAGCGCGCTATTTGCGTTTCACTCATCAGGGCTGTCCCCGAACTCCCGGCGCCCTGCTGTTTCGCTGCGAGCTTTTCCTCCTGCAACACGCGCCACCGGAATACGCAGTCGAAATCGGGCGCTTTCAACAACAATAGTTTATCCAGGCGGGCGAACAGCGGCTGGTAATTGTACAGACTTTGATTAACAAATTGTCGCCAGCGACCGTTTGTGTCTTCCAGCGCTTCCAGTTCGTTAACCGGGTCACGCAGCGCTTCAGGGCTTTGTGGCTTTGAGCCAACGCACCAGCCTTCGAGTACGATGAGGTCAACTGCGTCGCAAACCTCCGGCCACTGCGATGCCGGCAGGCGATCATCGCTGGCTTTGTCGAAACGCGGCAGTGCGGTGCAATCTCCGCGGGCTTGTTGTATTAATGTGTCGAGCAATGTCTGACCCAAGCGAAAGTCGTGGGTGCCGGGGACGCCACGGGTTGCCAGCAGGGGGTGCACCTCTGCGGCCAGTGCCGAGCGCTCGGATCGGGTCAGATACAGATCGTCGATGGAGACTATCGCCACGTTCCAGCCCTGTCCGGAGCCCAGCAGGTGTGCAATCAGCCCGGCGAGTGTCGACTTCCCCGAGCCCTGGCAGCCATTGATGCCGAGCACCAGCGGGCGATCGGGAATCACTATGCGCTGCCCGGTAATCCAGTCGATGAGAGGTAAGTAGTAGGTTTGCGCAAGTGCTTCGAAGCTGGCTGGGAGCCGCTGTGCTGCGATAAATTGCCGCAGCAATGTTTGGCGGTCGGGCACGGACTCGTCCTTGTTTTGCGTTAGTGTGCGCTGTTGCCAAATTGCTGGCGGTCCTGGTCAGTTGCAGTTTCCCGGCACTCTCCGGTAACAACCGAGCGACTGAAACCAATATCGCGCTGTGACAGAACATAACCTTCGCGGCAGTAGGCGGTCACCGAGAGCTTTTTCTCAAGCAGTGCAATAACGCGGACTTCAATGTGCTGTTTCTCATCTTCTGCGGAGTAGCGCGCCATTTCCGGGGCGGTATTTGTGTCTGTGCTTTCGTTGGCGTCAAACACCAGACGGGTGCTTGGCGCGCCGCCGCTGGGAGTGTCGAGCTGGTAGCTGAACAATTTGCTGCCATCACTGGTGATACGGGGGGCGAAGGTTTCGGTCTCATCGTGTTGCAGTTCAGTGTTGGCGCAAGCCGTGGCCAGTGTCGCCAGGCTGGCCAGCATGCATACGCGAATCTTTATGTTCATAAGTTACCTGTCTCGGGGTTGAACCTGGTTCTGTCGGCGTCGCTGGCAGCTTCCTTGCACTCGCCGCGCAGAGACGCGCCTGAATAGCTGATCAAGGTATCGAGAACGAAAAAACCTTCCCGGCAATACCCGGTTTCCAGTAGTTTGCGCTCAGCGCCGCTTTGCAGCGCGCGCTCATTTTTTTTGCGCAGTTCGGCGGCGCTGTATACCCTGCGGCCGTCGGTGAATCCGCCGCTTTGGTCGTAGGGGACCAGCGGCTGTGTTTTATCGCCTCGCGAAAACTCATAACGAAAAACTTTGCTGTCATTGGGATAAATGCGGGTGCTGAAGGCTTCCTGCAGCCCTGAATTACTCGGCGCGCTGCCGCAGGCTGTTAAAACGGTTACCGCCACACAGAGGGTTAAACCTCGCAAAATATGCCCCACTCATTTATCCAATTGATAGTGCCAGCATACGGCTAAGCTGACATAACTGCCAACCGCTTTCAGAGCGCATCTCGTTGAAACAGTCCTGTATTTTACGCAAGTCGCGCTGGGAGGAAGGGTTGTCCTTGTCGATGACGCCCTGCAGTTTAAGCGCGTGGCAGACATCGCGACTGAGAATAAAGGTGTCTTTGCCCATAAAGCGTAAAAAATATTGGCCGCTGTTGCCGCCCAGACGACTGCCGTGCTTTTTCAGGTAGAGCCACAGGCCGGTGATATCGTCTTCCGGCCAACTGGCGAGAAAGGCTCCTACGCCCCCATGGCTACGCTGTAAATCCAGTACCAGCAGTGCGTTGTCCTGCACAGCCTTCACCTTGCTGAGGTTGCGGATAATACGTGTGTCGCTGGCCATGTCCTCGATATCTTCCGGCGATCGCGAGGCTACCCAGATGGGCAAGAATCCATTAAAAACTTCTTCGAAACCGTCCCATTTTGCCTGCACCACACGCCACACAAAGCCGGCCCGGAAAATGCAGGCCGCCATTTCAGCCAGATAGCGGTCGTCCGGAATTTTCTTCAACTGGGCGGGGGATTTGGCCTTTTGCAGCTTATCGTTGAGTGCCTGTTCACCGCCCTGATGGTCCAGAGCCTGCTGATAGCAGCGTTGAAACACGGTCGTCATTGCCTCCCCCTAAACTCGAGAACAGATCGATTGCGGAGCATAGCGGCGCGGCGCACTGAATGCCATTGCTGGTGACGGCAGGAGGGGGCTTGATTAATTAATAAGCACTGTTTATATTAAAGACTGCTTACTAAATGAGAGGCGCGGTGCGCCGCGGAAAACGCCATGGCCAAGCATGAAAGCAAAGTGGTTGAGGAGCTGCAGCCGAATTCCGACCTGTTGTGGAAGACCCAATACTACGAGCCAGCTATTGCCGACAGTGGCGAGCGCAAAACGAGCTTCAAAACCCAGAGCCTGCGCTGGGAGATCAAGCCCGTGTACACCCAGAATGATCTCGATGAGATCGGCTTTGACCCGGCCAGTGACCTGGGGATGCCCGGTACCTATCCCTTTACCCGCGAAACCAAACCGGCGGGCTATCGCGCAGACCTGTGGGCAATGACCCAGGTGAGTGGCTTTGGCTGCGCTGAAGATTCGGCCAAGCGCTGGGAATATATGGTCAATCAGGGCCTTGATTCGATCATTATTGAATACGATTTACCCACCACCAATGGTTACGACTCCGACAACCCCCTGTGTCGTGGCGAAGTCGGGCGAGCGGGCATGGCGCTGGATACCTTGCAGGATATGGAGGAGGCGCTTAATTTCCCGCTGGAAAAACTCAAAAATATCACGTCGGTTTGCAATGCGCCCCAGCCTG
This sequence comes from Spongiibacteraceae bacterium UBA5047, assembly GCA_002415025.1. Lineage (GTDB taxonomy): Bacteria > Pseudomonadota > Gammaproteobacteria > Pseudomonadales > Spongiibacteraceae > Litorivivens. The sequence goes on along the minus strand of DIBR01000034.1, from coordinate 285,274 downwards.
TCAATCTGGCGATGTTGATCAAGGCCTTGCAGAAAAAGGGCAAGAAGCTCGAAGACATTCGACTGATGATGCCCAACACCATATTGGTGGAGTACACCTGTGTTGGCCGCTACATTTATCCGCCCAAGCACGGCTTGCGGCTGGCCTGCGACGTGATCGAATACTGCATGAAACATCATCCCAACTGGATGCCGCTTAACGTTGTGGGGGCGCAGATTTACGCAGCGCGTGGTAACCCGGTGCAGGAAATTGCCTACTCGTTTGCGATGGCGCGCGCCTATATTGACGAGCTGTTGGCTCGCGGCCACAAGATTGATGACGTGGCGCCGATGGTGAGTTTTATCACCGGTATTGATATGGACTTTTTCGAAGCCATCGGCAAATTGCGTGCCTATCGCAAGGTCTGGGCGCGGTTGATGAAGGAAATGTACGGGGCGACGGCCGACGAAGCCCTGAAACTGCGGTTGATGAGTTCGCCCGGCACTATGTCTATGGCCTTGCAGCAGCCGCTGAACAATATTGCCCGTTTGGGTATTGAAATGCTGGCCTGTGCTATTGGTGGCGGTGCTCACACCATCAATACGCCACTGTACGACGAGGCTCATGCTCTGCCGAGCGAAGAAGCGATTACCATTGGCGCCAACATCCACCATATTGTTGCCCATGAGAGCGGCGTGGCCGATACCATCGACCCGCTGGCCGGTTCCTACTACGTGGAATATATGACCAAGCGGCTGGAAGACGCCGTGTTTGAAGAAATGGCAAAAATTGACGCGATGGGTGGAGCGCTGGGCGCTATCGAAGCCGGTTACTTCCAAAGCCAGTTAGCCGAAGAACAGATAGCCATGAACACTGATTTTCACAGCGGCGAGCGCAAGTTTGTGGGCGTGAACTATCTGGTGAAGGAAGATGAAAAACGCGAGATTGAAATTTTCCGTCACGACGAGGCCGCCGAGCAACGTCAAATAGAGCGCCTGAGTCGCGTCAAGGCGCAGCGTGACAATAGCGCAGTAGAGAAGGTGTTGGAGAAAGTTCGGGAAGCCGCGCGCGGTAGTACCAATATGGTTGAGCCTATGCTGGAGGCGGTAGAACTCTATGCGACTCACGGCGAGCTGTGCGATGCCATGCGCGATGTGTTTGGCGAGCATGACCCCAACGCACTGACCCCCACACTTTGATAATTGATTAGCCGGAAGCCCTGTCATGGAACAACCCATTCGTTTGCTGCTTGCGAAAATCGGACTTGATACCCACACCATCGGCATCACGGTGCTGGCGAAAGAGCTGCGTGACCGCGGCATAGAGGTTATTTTTTCCGGTCTTAAACAAACTCCCGAGCAGGTTGTGCGCGCTGCCTTACAAGAAGATGTGGATGTGATTGGCGTTAGTTGCCTGTCCGGCGGCCATATGACGCACCTAAAGGTGCTGGCCGAACAAATGCGTGCGCTTGGTATCGACGACCGGATATTGATTGTGGGTGGGGTGGTGCCCGAAGAAGATGTCGAGCCACTCAAAACCATCGGTGTAGACAGGGTCTTCACCATGGGGGCGAATATGGATGATATCGCCGCCTATCTGCGCAGCGCTGTGGCAGCGGCCTGAGCAGTGCGAGGGTTCCTTTCGCCTGCAGGGCAGGCTCCCACAATCAGCCCGGTGGAACCTTGTGGAAGCCTGCCCTGCAGGCGAATAGACCGAGGTTCCAGTGCCAGCGATACCGTGGCGAAGGAGTGCTAAAGCATGCGCAAGGTAATACTGGATGAACAGTGGCAGGCCGCGATCAAGCGCCGGGATATTGCAACACTGGCCAGAACCATTACTGCCATAGAGCGCTCCCCCGAATTTCTGCTGGCCTTATCGCGCTATGTGTTTGAAGACAGTCCCACGGTCAGTATTGGCATCACCGGCGTGCCGGGTGCCGGCAAATCGACCTTGCTCAATCAACTGATTCGCGCGTACCGGGCACAGGGGAAAAGCGTTGCCGTGTTGGCGGTAGATCCCAGCAGCATTCAAACCGGTGGCGCAGTGCTCGGTGATCGCCTGCGTATGCAGGACCACGCCCTCGACGACAATGTGTTTGTGCGCTCCCTGTCCACCAAAGGGCACCTGGGCGGTGTGTCTGAAACGACATTTATCTCGGCGCAATTGCTGAAATACGCAGGTTTTGACCGAGTGTTTATTGAAACTGTCGGCATTGGCCAGAGCGAGCTGGATATTGTCAGCGTAGCGGATATCAGCACCATCGTATTTATTCCGGGTATGGGTGATTACGTGCAGGGTATCAAGTCCGGCATTATGGAAGTGGGCGATGTCTTTGCAATCAACAAAAGTGATCACGAAGGCGTACGTGCGCTCGAGAAAGTTATTCGACTTGAAGCCCACGACCGGGAAAACAAAACAGGGGTTTCCCTGGAAGTGTGTCTTACCAATGCGGTCAGCGGCGAGGGGGTGGAAGCATTGATCGCGGCGCAAGACGCTGCGTTGGCGCGCAGTGCCGGTCAGGACTCGCTTCGACGTCAGCGCCAACTGCAGGCTTTTTCCCGATTGTTGCTGGACATCGAGTTGCGCGAGCACTGGCTGAAACCGTTTGTGGATGGTGAGGCAGGACGGCGGTTCTTTGCGCAACTGGCAGAGGGCGAGTCTAATCCCGCCGATATTATCTCTGTTTTCACTGCCAGCGTGGAATCGCGAAGTTGAGGGCGCAGTATGGTGTGGCCTCGCCGTGGTATCTGGTGTTCTTGCTGTTTCTGGCGTATCTATTGTCGTTTCTCGACCGGCAGATTATCGCGCTGCTGATCGACCCGATCAAAAATGACCTGCACATTACCGACTTCCAGTTTTCCTTGCTGCACGGCCTGGGTTTTGGCGTGTTCTTCGCCTTGTTTGGTATTCCCATTGCGCTGGCGGCTGACCGCTGGAAACGCAGCCGCATTATCGGCATGGGCATCATTGTCTGGAGCGCCATGACCGTATATTGCGGTTTGGCGCGCAGCTATTTTCAGTTGTTTCTGGGACGGATAGGCGTGGGTGTGGGGGAGGCTGCGCTGGCGCCGGCAGCGTATTCACTGATGGCCGATGTGTTCGACCGCAAACGGCTGCCGGCGGCGATGGCAGTATTTTCCATGGGCAGCACCCTGGGCAGCGGGCTGGCTTTTTTATTGGGTGGCCGTTTGCTCTCGGCACTGGCTGAATGGGATCGCAGTGACATTCACTGGCTTGCGGGTTTTGCTGACTGGCAACTGGCATTTATGTTTGCCGGTTTGCCCGGCCTGTTACTGGCGGTGTTTATCTTTCGCTTTCCCGAACCTGCCCGCAAAGGATTGCTGGATACATCCCCGCAGACAATAAGTCGTCAGCTCGCAACCACCTTTCAGTTTATGCTCGGTCGTAAACGGCTGTACCTCGGTATTTTTGTTGCCATTGCGGCTACCACGGCAATGAGTTCCGGCTTTATCGTGTGGACACCGGTATATTTGATGCGTGAGTTTGGTCTCAGCCCTCCGGAAGCCGCCCAGCGCTTTGGCGGTATTTTTGTGGTGGCAGCCAGCACCGGGGTCTTGTGCGGTGGTTTGCTGGCTTCTCGCCTGCAGCCGCGCTTCGGGCAATCGGGCTATCTTGTTGTTATGCTGATGGCGATCAGCGGCACGTTGCTGTCGTTGCTGCCGTTAACGCTGATGCGCGATATTGATAGTGTGAGTGTCTTGATAGGCGCCGCCGTATTTTTCACCCAATCGTTGGCGGCAGTGAGTGTGGCGTCGATTCAGGTGGTTACTCCCAATGAAAAGCGTGCACAGCTATCGTCTTACTTTTTGCTTTTTGTAAATTTGCTTGGCTACGGCAGCGGCGCGCCGCTCATAGCTGCCATTACTGACTTTGTTCTGGGCGACTCAGCGCAATTGGGCTTGTCTCTAACGGTTGGCGCGATGGTATTGCTGCCGTTGGCCTTGTTGGCGGTTTGTATTGCCTGGCCACAATATAAAGTGGCAAATAATTACGCTATGGCCCCGGATGCGAATTGATATGACAGAAAGCACAACGCCAGTTCAGCCCGACCGCCTGGCGGTCGCGGTGAAGCGTTATCGTGAGAACGCATTAGGCGTGGTGTTATTTCGCTTGGTGGCCGATTACGAGGAGCGGTTTTTAGCAGCCTATCGCAATCTGGGCTTTGAAGACGTGCTGCGCTCCCACGGGTCGGTATTGCGTCATCTCGATGGCAACGGCGCCACCATCTCGGAGTTATCGCACCGCGCCGGTATCACCAAGCAAACCATTGGTAAAATTGTTCGGCAACTGGAGTCGTCGGGCTATCTCAGTGTTGTCACGAGTAGCGACGACCGCCGCGCACGCATTGTCCGGTTCAGCTTGCGCGGAGAGCGGCTGGTGAGTGCCTCCAACCGCGTGGTGGACGACATTCGCAAGCACTACCGCCAGCGTTTAGGCGAACAGGTATTCGCCCGGCTTTATCAGTCACTGGATCTCATTACACGCGAACTGGGCGTACAACCGCGAAGCCATGCTGCCGGCGATGCCCAGCGTTTTTTGCACTTTGGCCGTCTGCTGGTGGAGCTGGCGGGAGACTTTGAGCAGCGCTTGCGCGAACAATTGCCCCGGGCCAGCGCACAGCGTATCAGCCGTCCCGGTCTCACCCAGCTTTATCACCTAGGTGAAGGCGGTATGACCATCAGTGAGTTGGCCGAGCCGCAACCGCTCACCGTGCAGGCGGTTAGTCTGACGGTGCGGCAACTAGCAGCGCAGTCGCTGCTGGTGGTGCGGGAATGCAGGGGCGACAGCCGGGCGAAGCGCGTGACGCTGAGCGCAGCCGGCATGGATTTTATCAGTGAGCTGGCTGAAGCCTGCGCCGCCGTGCGTGGCTACTATGGACAATTGCTCGGCGACGAGAGCCTGATCGAGCTCGAAGGCACGCTGAAGGCGCTCCAGAAACTTCTGTAACTGCATGATTTACAATCTTAATTTTAGGCAGTAAAGGGTGTGAAAATCTGTTAACTATACGACCGTATATTATTTCTCTACACTGCCTGCTCCTGACTATAAAACCTAATAGGAGCTCACATGCTCTCGCAAATGGATGATTACCCGCTGCATCAGACCTCCGACGTGATTCGTTTTGTCGGCACCTCAGACCGGAATTTCTACGACCGCTACTACTTTAATCTTCACTCCTCCAGTGACGACCTTTTTATGGTGATGGGTATGGGCCAGTACCCGACCCTGGGAGTGCAGGACGCGTTTGCCGTTGTCCGGCGCGGCGACAAGCATCATGTGGTGCGCGCCTCGCGGGAACTGACTGACCGCATGGACACTTCGGTTGGTCCGCTGAGAATTGAAGTGCTCAAGGGCTTGGAGAAAGTTCGCTTTATTGTGGACGACTCGCCGGAGCACCCGATTGCCATGGATATTACCTGGGAAGGGGCTATCCCCGCTTTCCTTGAACCCCGTCAATACATTCGCAAACACGGTCGCGTGTTATTTGATTCCACGCGTTTTGCACAAACAGGCTGCTGGACCGGAAGTTTGCGGGTGGGCGATGAAACCTTTGACGTAACGCCCGACCGTTGGAAGGGGAGTCGCGACCGTTCCTGGGGAATTCGGCCGGTAGGCGAGCACGAACCGGCGGGTATTCACGAAGGCACCTCGGCGATGGAGGGTATGTGGAACTATGCGCCCATGCAGTTCGACGACTTCTCCATTTTGTATATCGTCAACGAACATAACGACGGCACTCGGGTGCTGGAAGAGGCGGTGCGGGTCTGGAATGACCCCGAGCGTGAAGTGGATTGGCTGGGGCGACCGGAGCACGAGCACAAGCTGTCGATCGCCAAGCCTTACCAGGCCTTTATCGATTCGTCCGTGATCCGTTTTCCGGAAGCGCCGGAAGGCCCGCTTGAGGTCAAGGTGACACCACTGACGCACGTCTGGGTGATGGTAGGCACGGGTTACGGGCTGGAAGCTGACTGGAAACACGGCATGTACAAAGGCAAGAAGGTGGTTGAAAGCTTCACCCTGGATATGGAAGCCGACAAGGACCGGATGTTTGGTTTGTGTGACAACGCAGCCCGCTTTGAAATGGGCGACCAGGTTGGCTACGGCCTGTTTGAATACGGCTTTCTCGGACAGTTCGACCACTACGGGGTGAAGTAGCGCGCATGAGCCAGATAGAAGCAGTGCTGTTTGATTTTGGCGGCGTATTTACCCTGTCGCCCTTCTCCGAGTTCGATGGAATCGGGCAGAAAATGGGCGCCAGGCCGGGCCAGATTCACGAGATTATGTTTGGTAATTATCACGAAGATGGCGACCACCCCTGGCACAAGGTGGAACGTGGTGAGATCAGTCTGGACGAGTGCCGTCAGACGATAATGGACATAGCGCAGGCGCAGCACGGCTTCGCGTTGGACATCTACGAGATATTTGCCGCGATGCCACGTGATGGCGGTATACGCACCCGGTTAGTGGAGAAGGTCGCCGAGCTGAAAGCGCGCGGTTTCCGCCGTGCCATCATCACCAACAATGTCAAAGAATTTGCCGATGGCTGGCGTTCGCTGCTGCCGGTAGATGACTTGTTCGAGCTGGTAATTGATTCCTGCGAAGTGGGTTTGCGCAAACCCAATCCCGCCATCTTTGAGCTAACGCTGGAGCGGATGGGTATAGCGGATGCCTCGCGAACGGTCTTTCTCGATGACTTCCCCGGCAATATCGAAACCGCCAAAGCGTTGGGGATGAAAACCGTTCTCGTCGACGAGGATATTAAGAAAGCGATCACCGAACTGGATGCGCTACTGAAGTAGGCCCGCATAAGTGTAGATTTGGGGTCAGAGTAAATACTCTGACCCCAATATTTATACGCTGTGCTTAATCAGGCCTACAGGTGCTCTATACCCAACGCGAAGCCATAAAAAAGCCCCGGACAATGCCGGGGCTTTTTGCATTCAGGCGAGTGCTGAATTTATACGAATTGCAGCAGGCCAACGAATACGACTGTCAGCGCGATGCTGCAGTGAATAACACCTTTTACGGTGGTCATCGGGCCGGTTTTGCCAAAGATCGCGTTAGCTTGCAGCGCCAGAATCAGGGCCAGAACAATCCACAAACCCATCGGCAGGCTGTTCATACCGTGGCTGGCCGCGCCAGTACCGTGGAACGAGCCCATCATGCCGATCAGCATCGGGCCGGAGAACAGGGTGTTGGTGCGTGAGGCCAGGGCAGCTTTAGGGGCAGCGGTAGCGCCGTCACCGGGGGTGATGCCGCATACGATTTTCTGTGCCGGCCAGATGATCAGCCATACGTTCAGGAACATCAGCGTGCCCAGCGTGGCACCCATAATGATGTAGGAATCCCAGCCGTGAGCCTGACGAACCAGCTCAAGCAGAACGACGCCGGTCAGGAAGGTAAACATGGCGCCCCAGCGGAACCACCACAGCGCACGCGGAGCCAGCTTTTTAACGGCATCAGCTTTGGCGCCGGCTTCGGCTTCCTTGAAGTACTCACCTTGGATAAAGTTGAAGTAGTACAGCAGGCCAATCCACGTAATGCCGAACAGTACGTGCAGCCAGCGAAAAAGTACGTCGGTTGTTATAAATGCGTCCATGAGTCGTCCCTATCAATTGTGGCAGATTGAACTATTATTGATCCCCGTCATCACAAGCTGAGAGCATACGCAGTGATGGCGGGAGCTTGATTGTGAGGGCAGTATAGCAAAAAGTATGACAAGCAAGAAACGGCGTAACGTTTTACGTCAGGGTCGTGCCGTATATAGCGCATTTGCAGAGCCGATTTATTGTTGAATGCGCACCTTGTCATTGTTGCGGCTGCAAGCCAACTGTCATAATGCGCAGGCAAACAGGTAACAGGGAATCTGAATGAATAACCCCAACAGGCCGGGCGGCGGCGTCAAGCCGGACGCCGATGATATTGAGTCGTTCCAGCGAGAACGCCGAACACGTATGGTTGATCGCATTGGTGATGTGCCCAATGTGGCCAGTGAAGGCGGCGGCGGTGGCGGCTCTGCAGGGTGGCTGGCATGGGCAATCATTGTGATTTTGCTCGCTGGTGGCTATTACTTGTACCAGCAGCTGGATTTGGCGCGCGCACAGCTAACGCTGGATCAGCAGCGAATTTTGCGGCTGGAGAAGCAACTCAATATTACTGACGAGAGCGTTACTGAATCCAGTGACCAGATGCAGAAGCAGGTGCAGTTTCTCGATACCGAAATTCGCAAGCTCTGGGACAATGTCTGGAAGAAGAGCAAGGAGCAGCTGAACGAACACGAGGAGCGCCTGACCAAATTCGAGAAGACGCTTGAGGGTCTGAAAACCCGGATCGCGACCGCCGAGCAGGCGGCAGCCAAGGATAAAAAGGAATTGGCGGCGCTCAAGGTACAGCAGCAAAAGACCCAGTCGATGGCGGAAACCAACTGGAGCGAAATTGCCGAGTTGCGAGAGGGCGGCGACGTGGCTGAGCAAGTTGCCAAGCTGGAAGGGCGCATCAAGGCCAATGAAGAGTGGCTGGAGTCAGTGAACGCCTTTCGCAAACAGGTAAACCGCGATATAAACAGCCTGCGCGAATCGGTTAGCTCCAACCACCCCAGCTCCACTGCGGCACCCGCCCAGTAAGGCAGGCTGGCAAACACGGGGCCGGTCGCACGACCGGCCCGGTGAAAGCCGCTCATATCTGAGGTATAATCCCGCCCCTGCCAGCGATGCAGGGCTGCTCTGTTGAGACCTCCCGGCGTCGTATTTCCCGACTCACTCTTTGAAGTCGAGTTAAGCCCGAATATACAGTAACGAGGCCCCGATGACGCTTATCCGCCAAGACGACCTGATCAGCAGTGTGGCTGACGCCCTGCAATACATTTCCTACTACCACCCGGTTGATTTTATCCAGGGTGTGCATGAAGCCTACAAACGAGAGCAGAACCCCGGCGCCAAGGATGCCATGGCGCAAATTTTGATCAATTCGCGCATGTGTGCTGAAGGCCATCGCCCGATTTGCCAGGACACCGGTATCGTCACCGTATTTCTGAAAGTGGGCATGAATGTGCAGTGGCAGGGCGATATGCCGCTCAGCGATATGGTGAATGAAGGCGTACGTCGTGCCTATAACCACCCGGACAATGTTCTGCGTGCCTCGATTCTGGCTGATCCGGATGGAGCCCGCCAAAACACGAAAGACAACACTCCTGCCGTTATTCACTATGAAATTGTTGCCGGCGACAGCGTTGAAATTTATGTGGCCGCCAAAGGCGGTGGCAGCGAAGCCAAATCCAAGTTTGCCATGCTCAATCCTTCCGATTCGGTGGTTGACTGGGTGCTGGAACAACTCCCGAAAATGGGCGCCGGCTGGTGTCCGCCCGGCATGCTGGGGATCGGTCTGGGTGGCACAGCAGAAAAAGCGATGCTGCTGGCTAAAGAAGCCCTGCTGGACCCGATTGATATTCACGAACTACGCGAGCGCGGAGCAGCCAATCGCTCGGAAGAGTTGCGTCTTGAGCTAATGGAAAAGGTCAACAAACTGGGTATTGGTGCCCAGGGGCTGGGCGGTTTGACCACCGTGTTAGACGTTAAAGTGAAAGATTATCCGACTCACGCGGCCAACAAGGCCGTTGCGATTATTCCCAACTGCGCTGCTACCCGTCATGTACATTTCACGTTGGACGGAACCGGTCCGGCCGAGCTAACGCCACCCTCGCTGTCAGACTGGCCTGAAATTACCTGGGAAGTGGGCGAAGGTGTTCGGCGGGTCAATCTCGATACGGTAACGGCAGAGGAAGTCAAAAGCTGGCAGCCCGGTGAAACGGTTTTATTGTCGGGCAAAATGTTGACGGGCCGCGACGCAGCGCATAAAAAAATGATCGACATGTTGGCTAACGGTGAAAAGCTGCCGGTGGATATGACCGGGCGCTTTATCTACTACGTGGGCCCGGTAGACCCGGTGCGTGAAGAGGTGGTGGGCCCGGCTGGCCCGACCACGGCGACCCGCATGGACAAATTCACGCGCACCATGCTCGAAGAAACCGGATTGCTGGGCATGATTGGCAAGGCCGAGCGTGGCGACCTGGCCATTGATGCCATTCGCGACAACGAGGCCGTTTACCTGATGGCCGTGGGCGGAGCCGCCTACCTGGTTGCCCAGGCGATCAAAAAAGCCGAAGTGGTTGCCTTTCCCGAGCTGGGCATGGAGGCGATTTACGAGTTCGATGTGATAGACATGCCGGTGACGGTTGCTGTTGATAGCAAGGGAGAGTCGGTGCATAAAACCGGGCCTGCGAAGTGGGCAAAAATGATTGAAGAGCAGGCAATTGAAGTAGCGTAGTGCTGACCTGCAGGAGACAGCCCTGCTGGCGAATGGGCGCTGAATTAACCTATTCGCGTGCGGGGCACGCTCCCACATTTGCAATATGCGCCGCAGCCCTATGAAATACCGCAAACCCTGAGCGGACAGACTTTTGCCAAATCAGACCTTTTACTGGCACGACTACGAAACCTGGGGCGCCGATCCCTCGAGGGATCGCGCGTCGCAATTCGCCGGTGTTCGCACCGATGCCGACCTCAATATTGTTGGCGAACCACTGGTTATCTATAACCGTCCGACACCGGATATGGTGCCTCAACCTGAGGCCTGTCTGGTGACGGGCATTACCCCGCAAGAAGCACTGGAAAAAGGTCTTCCCGAGCGCGACTTTATTCGGGCGATTCATGCCGAGTTATCGCAACCCGGTACCTGCGGGGTGGGCTACAACAGTATTCGTTTTGACGACGAAGTGACGCGCTATACGCTGTATCGCAACTTTTTCGATGTGTATGCGCGTGAGTGGCAAAACGGCAATTCGCGCTGGGACCTTATTGACGTGGTGCGGCTGTGCTGCGCTCTCCGTCCTGAGGGTATTGAGTGGCCTGTTGGCGAGAACGGCGCGGTCAGTTTCAAGCTGGAATTGCTGACGGCGGCAAATGGGCTCAGCCACGAAGCGGCGCACGATGCCCTGTCTGATGTTCACGCCACCATTGATCTGGCCCGCCTGATCAAGCGTGAAAAGCCCAAATTATTCGACTATGCCCTGGGCCTGCGCAAGAAGCAGCACGTGGCGCAGTTGCTGGATATGAACCGGCAAAAGCCGGTGCTTCACATCTCCAGCCGCTACCCCGCGAGTCGATACTGTGCGGCTCTAGTGATGCCTCTGGCGATGCATCCGGTCAATAAAAACAGTGTTATTGCCGTTGATTTGATGGCGGATCCGCAGCCCCTGATCGAGCTGTCGGCGGTCGAGGTGGCAAAGCGCGTGTTCGCTCGGACGGAAGATCTTGCCGAGGGCGTGGAGCGCATACCCCTCAAGGAAATTCACCTGAATCGCTCGCCCATGTTGGCAACCCTGAATTTGCTCGACGAAAGCGCACAGGCGCGCTTGCAGATTGATATGGCGCGTTGTGAGCGCCACTGGCAGCAGCTGAGTGAATGCAGCGGACTAAAGTTAAAGCTCGACGACATCTACAACCAACGGCATTTTGAGCCGGAAACCGACCCCGACCGAATGCTTTACAGTGGCGGTTTCTTCGGGAATGACGACCGGCGTTTGATGAATGAGGTGTTGGAATGCGATGGCAGAAAGCTGGCAGAGCGCAGCTTTCCATTTACGGATAAGCGCCTCGACGACTTACTGTTTCGCTATCGGGGGCGCAATTTCCCTGACTCGCTCTCGCCTGAAGAGCAGGGCCTGTGGCAGGAGTTTTGCCACCAACGTGTTCATCAGGACGACGGCGGTGGCAGTATCACTGCTGCTGCATGTCTGACGAAGATTGGACAACTGCGTGCGGACTCGCAGTTAAATGCTGACAAACTGGCCGTGTTGGACGCGCTCGAGCGGCATGTGCGAACGCTGCCATGACTGCGTGGCGTGTGTATATGATTCGCGCGCGCAGTGGCAAGCTCTACACCGGAATCAGTACCGATGTTGCACGCCGCTATCAGGAACACTGTGAGGGCGGGGCCAAGGGTGCTCGTTTTTTTCGGGGCGACCCGCCACAGGCTCTTGTCTATACCGAATGCGCCGCTGACCGGGCTGAAGCCTCAAAGCGTGAAGCGGCAATAAAGAAATTATCACGTAGCGAAAAACTAACGCTGATAGCCACCCATGACGATCACTGTGTAGTTGGAGAAGATTTTGGCTGAGGTTCAGGAAGCACGCGAAGCGAGTAAAAACCTCGGTGTTTTGAAGTCGATGTACCGTTTCATCCGGCCGTATCGAATGCAGGTTGTCGGCGCCAGTATCGCTCTGGTTTTTACCGCGGCCATTACTCTCTCATTGGGGCAGGGTTTGCGGTTTTTGGTGGACAACGGCTTTTCCTCAGGCACCCCTGCGCTGCTCAACAAGGCTTTGCTGATTTTTATGTCGCTGGTGGCGTTGCTGTCGCTGGGCACCTTCGTGCGCTTTTATCTGGTGTCGTGGATTGGGGAGCGCGTGAGCGCCGACTTGCGCAAGGCGGTGTTTGACCATGTTGTTACCCTGCATCCGGGCTTTTTTGAAACGAATCTCAGCGGTGAAATACAGTCGCGCATTACGACGGACACCACCTTGTTGCAAACCGTTATAGGCTCGTCGGTGTCTATTGCCCTGCGCAACGCCTTAATGTTTGTCGGCGGATTAATCTGGCTGTTTATCACAAACCCTAAACTGACCAGTCTGGTATTTTTGAGCGTGCCCCTGGTGGTTGTGCCCATTATTGTGTTCGGGCGCCGGGTTAGAAATCTGTCGCGTACGACTCAGGACAAAATTGCCAGCGTTGGCAGCTTTGTCGGCGAGGCGGTAAAAAACATCAAGGTACTGCAAGCCTTTAACTATCAGGAGCGGGACAAGGCCCTGTTTGCCCGTCACGTGGAAGTGGCGTTTGATATTTCAGTGCGACGTATCAACCAGCGGGCGTGGCTCTCAACGACCGTTATTATGCTGGTTTTGGGGGCTGTTGCCTCCATGTTATGGGTCGGCGGGCACGATGTGCTCGAGGGCCGCATTAGCAGTGGCGAGCTTACTGCCTTTATTTTTTATGCGGTGATGGTTGCCGCGTCGGTTGGCGCTATTTCAGAAGTCTACGGTGACTTGCAGCGCGCTGCGGGTGCAACCGAGCGCCTGCTTGAGTTGCTGGCTGCGAAGAGCCTTATCGTGCCGCCGGAGCAGCCGGTTTCTCTTCCCGCCACCGTTGCGGGTCGGGTGGAGCTGGATGCGGTTAATTTTGTGTACCCCTCGCGGCCCGATTATCTGGCAGTCAATCACCTCAGTCTGGATATTGCGGCGGGCAGCAGTCTGGCGCTGGTGGGCAGTTCCGGTGCAGGCAAGTCGACACTGGTTGACCTGTTGCTGCGTTTTTACGACGTGCAGTCGGGCAGCATTCGTTTTGACGGCATCGATATTCGCGATTTATCTCCGGATGACCTGCGCGCCCAAATTGCCTTGGTACCGCAGCAGCCCGTGCTCTTTACCGGCACCGTGGCGGACAATATTCGTTACGGTAATCCTGATGCGAGCGAGCAGCAGTTAATTGAGGCTGCGCGCGCAGCCTACGCCCACGAGTTTATTGAACGCCTGCCCGAGGGCTACAACAGTTTTGTGGGAGAAGGCGGCGTGCGCTTGTCGGGTGGTCAGCGCCAGCGCATTGCCATCGCTCGCGCGGTATTAAAGGACCCGAAACTGCTGTTATTGGACGAGGCGACCAGCGCCCTGGACGCCGAAAGTGAGTATCAGGTACAGCAGGCGCTCCAGCGTCTGATGACCAATCGCACCACCATCGTTATTGCCCACCGCTTGGCCACGGTAGTGAAGGTCGATAAGATAGCCGTGCTGGATCATGGCCAACTGGTTGCGCTTGGTCGGCACAGTGAGCTGATCGAAAGTTCGCCGCTGTATGCGCGCTGGGCAAGCCTGCAATTTGATAATCCGGGTTCGGAGTTGTCAGCTTCAATTGAGGATCCCGGCCTGGCCCACGCTGCCCATCAGGAGTCACAGTGAAATTTACCGGAAGTCACATTCTTTCCATTACTCAGTTTAAGCGTGAGCAAATTGACCAGCTGTTCGCCGTAGCAGACCGTATGGAACCCTATGCCCATCGCCGCAAGGTAACGCGTGTTCTCGATGGCGCTATTCTCGGCAGCATGTTTTTTGAACCCTCCACCCGTACCCGGGTCAGCTTTGGCTGTGCCTTTAACCTGTTGGGTGGAGAGGTGCGCGAAACGACCGGCTTTGAGAGCTCCGCCATCGCCAAGGGCGAGTCCTTGTACGATACCGCGCGGGTGCTCAGTGGTTACAGTGACGTCATCGTTATGCGCCACCCCACGTCGGGGTCGGTGGCAGAATTTGCATCCGCCAGCCGTGTGCCGGTGATCAATGGCGGCGACGGTTCCAATGAGCACCCCAGTCAGGCGCTGCTCGATCTCTACACCATCAGAAAAGAACTAAAGCACAAAGGCCGCGCCGGCATCGACGGATTGCGCATTGCCATGATTGGCGATTTGAAATACGGGCGCACCGTGCACTCACTGTGCAAGCTGCTCAGTCTTTTTCAGAACGTGCACCTCACGTTGATTTCGCCGGATGAGTTGCGCATGCCCGCCGATATTGTTGAGTCGTTGCGCGCGGGTGGCAATACCGTGGTGGAAAGCGATGCGATGGAATCGAGCATTTCCCACGTTGATATTGCCTACTCCACACGCATTCAGGAGGAACGCTTTTCCAGTAAGGAAGAGGCAAGCCTGTATCGCGGGCGCTATCGCTTGAATCAGGCAATTTACACCCGCTTCTGCGAACCCAACACCGTGATCATGCACCCGCTGCCGCGCGATTCGCGGGTTGAGGCTAACGAGCTGGATAACGACCTCAACGAAAACCCCAACCTTGCGATTTTTCGGCAGGCAGACAACGGCGTACTGGTGCGCATGGCGCTGTTCGCACTGATTCTGGATGTGGCCGACGAAGTGGACCGGCACGCCCGCGATGTGAATTGGTATACCGAGCGTCGCTTCTGATGAGTTTTGGCGAGGATGACTTCGAGGTTCTCGACGAGCAGCGTGAGTGGCGCGGCTTTTTTGAGGTGGTTAACGTCAGTCTCCGGCATCGTTTGTTTGGCGGCGGCTGGAGCGGAGCGATGCAACGCGTGGTTGCACGCCGGCGGCAGGCGGTGGGTGTGTTGATTTACGACCCTGCTATGGATTGCCTGGCGGTTGCCGAACAGTTTCGTGTGGGTGCGCTGGATAGAAAACCTTCTCCCTGGCTAATGGAGCTGATTGCCGGCTTGATGGAGGCCGGCGAATCGCCGGAGGATGTTGCCCGGCGAGAAAGTCTTGAGGAGGCGGGGGTTGAATTAAAGACATTGGAGCGCGTTGCCTCGTATTACTCGTCGCCCGGCGGCAGTGACGAGATGTTTCACCTCTACTGTGCAAGTGCCGACCTGTCCGCTGCGGCCGGAAATTATGGTTTGGCGGAAGAAAACGAGGATATTCGCCTGCATGTGCTGCCGGTGGCCGAGGTTCTGGCGATGGCTGACGATGGCCGCATTGATAATGCTCATAGTCTGGTAGCCGTTCATTGGTTCGCGCGCCATCATCAACGTTTGCGTGCTGACTGGGGTTGATGGCGGTGGCCGACGATAAGCCGGACGCACAGGCGCTGAGCGATATTCCCAAAGCACCGGGCTTGCTTCGATCCAGCGCCGTTGTGGGCGTGATGACCCTGCTGTCGCGTGTGCTCGGTCTGGCGCGGGACATCGTTATCGCGGCAATGGTGGGTGCAAGCGCCAATGCTGATGCGTTTTTTGTCGCGTTTAAAATCCCTAATTTCTTACGCAGATTGTTCGCCGAAGGGGCGTTCGCGCAGGCCTTTGTGCCGGTGTTGGCTGAGTACCGTGAGCGCGGCAGCCTCGCAGCGGTACGTGAGCTGGTCGACCGTGTGTCCGGGGTTTTAGGCGGCATTCTGATAGTGGTTACCGCTTTGGCGGTGTTGGGTGCACCGCTGGTGGCAACGGTATTTGCTCCCGGGTTTTACAATGACCCGACCAAGTTCGCCTTAACGACGGACATGATCCGCATTACCTTCCCCTATTTATTTCTGATATCCATGACGGGCTTTGCCGGCGCAATATTGAACAGCTTTGGCCGTTTTGCGGTGCCCGCCTTTACCCCGGTGCTGCTGAATGTGTCGCTGATTGGTGCCGCGCTGTGGATTTCACCGCGCTTGCCCGAGCCTGCTGTGGGCTTGGCCTGGGGTGTGCTTATTGCAGGTATGGTGCAGTTTTGTTTTCAGTTGCCCTTTTTGCGCCGTATCCATCTGCTGCCGCGTCCGCGCTGGGGTTGGCGGGACGAGGGGG
>DIBR01000034.1:139078-268761 GCA_002415025.1 Spongiibacteraceae bacterium UBA5047 | reverse complement strand
CCGCGCATGGCCTGGCGCGACGAAGGCGTGCGCCGCATCCTGCGCCTGATGGCGCCGGCCATGTTCGGGGTGTCGGTGAGCCAGATCAACCTGCTGCTGGATACGGTGATTGCCTCTTTTCTGCCCACTGGCAGTGTGTCCTGGCTTTATTATTCAGATCGGCTGGTGGAGCTGCCGCTGGGCGTGTTTGCGATCGCAATCGGAACCGTAATATTACCCAGCCTGTCGCGCCACAACGTCGGCGAAGACCGCGAGTCGTTCTCGCAAACGCTGGATTGGGCACTGCGCGCTGTATTGTTGTTGGGCGTGCCCGCTGCCGCTGCGCTGTTTATACTCGCCGAGCCAGTGCTGATTACGCTGTTCCAGTATGGCGAGCTGGATATGCGCGATGTGCAAATGGCGGCTTTCAGCTTGCGTGCCTACACTCTCGGGTTGCTGGCCTTTATGCTGATCAAGGTGCTGGCACCGGGCTACTTTGCCCGGCAAGATACTAAAACGCCGGTAAAGATAGGCATAATTGCCATGGTGGCCAATATGGTCTTCAACCTGGCGCTGGCCATACCCCTGCACTACCAGTTCCAGCTTGGCCATGTGGGGTTGGCTCTGGCAACGGCTCTCTCGGCCTGGCTGAATGCCGGTCTTCTCTTTGTCGGGCTCCTGCGCAGCGGCGCCTATCGGGCGCAGGCCGGGTGGTGGATGTATGCGCTGCGGTTGGGCCTGGCTACAGCCGCCATGGTTGCGGCTCTATGGTTGCTTGAGCAGTGGCTTCACGGTCAGTTCGCTTCAGGCTGGTCTGCCTTGTCAGCCCTTGAACGCGCACTGCAGATGAGCGTACTCTGCGCCGGCGGATTTGCAGCTTACCTGGGGAGTTTGCTCCTGATGGGCGTTCGATTGCGGCACTTTCGGGGGCAGGGCACCGCAAACCGGTGACTGGTACTCCTTCAAGGTCTACTAAGTTATAATCACGCGCTTGATTTAAAGGGCACCAGCGCTTCATGGAGTTGATCCGGGGTTTTCACAATATCAGCGCGCAGCACAAGGGCTGCGTGGCGACTATCGGTGCTTTTGATGGCGTGCATCACGGTCATCAGGCGGTATTGCAACAGCTTATGGCCAAGGGGCGTGAGCTGAACCTGCCGTCGACGGTGGTGGTTTTTGAGCCCTTGCCGCGCGAATTCTTCTCGCCACACGAAGCCCCCGCTCGCTTGATGAGCTTTCGGGAAAAGTTTGCGGCCCTTGATGCCATGGGCATTGACCGGGTAATGCGGATTCGTTTTAACGACCGCTTTCGCGAAATGGGCGCTATGCCCTTTATTCGCAAGCTGTTTGTCGATGGGCTGGATGCCAAGTACATCGTTGTGGGTGATGACCTGCGTTTCGGGCGTGACCGCAGCGGAGGTTTTGGCATGCTCAAGGATGCCGGAAAAACCTACGGCTTTGAGGTGATGGACACCGCGACCCTCAAACAGGGTGAGGAGCGTGTGAGCAGTACCCGGATTCGCGAAGTGTTGGCTGAATCCGATTTTGCTCTGGCCGAGCGCCTGCTGGGTAAGCCCTATAGCATTTCGGGGCGTGTTATCGTTGGGCAGCAGCTGGGGCGTACGCTGGGCGTGCCCACCGCCAATCTTGAGCTTCACCGTTTGCGCTCGCCGCTGGCGGGTGTATTCGCTGTTGAAGTTGAAGGCATCAACGGCGAGCGGCTCAAGGGTGTTGCCAATGTTGGTACCCGACCAACGGTAGACAATCTGCCCAAAGCCATACTGGAAGTACATGTTCTCGATTTTGCCGGTGATCTGTACCGCCGCAATATCAAGGTGATTTTTCGCAAGAAATTGCGTAATGAAATTCGTTTTGACGGGCTTGACGCGCTGAAGGCACAAATTCATCGCGATATCGACGAAGCTCGTCAGTATTTTGCCGCTATTGATACCGGCAACTGATTGAAGGCTTTATGAGCGACTACAAAAATACTCTCAACCTGCCGCAAACGGCGTTCCCCATGAAGGCAAATCTGGCGCAACGCGAACCGGGTATGCTGAAAAAATGGCAGGACAACAAACTGTATGAGGCTATTCGCGCCGCGCGTGCGGGCTGCGAGAAATTTATCCTGCATGATGGCCCTCCCTACGCAAATGGCGACATTCATCTGGGGCACTCGGTTAACAAGATCCTCAAGGATATTATCGTCAAGGCGAAAACCCTAGACGGTTATGACGCGCCCTACGTACCGGGTTGGGATTGCCACGGCCTGCCCATTGAGCTGAATGTTGAAAAGAAAGTCGGCAAGCCCGGGCATAAGGTGGATGCCAGAACCTTTAGGCAAAAATGTCGGGAATATGCTGCGAAGCAGGTAGATGGCCAGCGCAAAAGTTTTCAGCGCCTGGGTGTATTTGGTGAGTGGGACAACCCTTACCTGACGATGGACTTTCGCTTTGAGGCGGACATTATCAGGGCGCTGGGTAAAATCGTAGACAATGGCCACGTGCAAAAAGGCTTTAAACCCGTGCACTGGTGTACGGACTGCGGCTCTGCGCTGGCCGAAGCCGAGGTCGAATACCAGAACAAGGTTTCGCCGGCCGTGGATGTTGCTTTTGCCGTTACCGACCTGACCTCTTTTGCCGAGCGCGTTGGCCTGTCGACACCGCCGGCGTCAGCGGATCTGGTCATCTGGACAACAACGCCCTGGACCTTGCCGGCGAATCAGGCAGTGGCCTTGCACCCCGAACTCGACTATGTTCTCGTGCGCTGCGAGAGCGAAGCCGGCGAGCGCAACCTCTTGCTGGCCGAAGCCCTGCATGAAAAGGCTTTAGCCCGCTTCGGCTTTGACGCGTTTGAAGTGATCGCGCGCTGTCAGGGTGGGGTACTTGAACACCTGCAATTGCAACATCCGTTTTATAGCAGGCAAGTGCCGGTGATTCTCGGTGACCATGTCACCACCGAAGCCGGCACCGGAGCGGTACATACCGCGCCCGGTCACGGCGCCGACGATTTTGTGGTGGGGCAGCAATACGGGCTGGATGTCCTGAATCCTGTAGGGGGTAATGGTGTTTTTCTGGACGACACCGAGTTGTTTGCGGGCCAGTTTGTCCACAAGGCCAACGACCCGATTATCGCCGAGTTGACCGAGCGCGGTCGTTTGCTGCACAACGAAAGTTTTGAGCATAGTTACCCCCATTGTTGGCGGCATAAATCGCCCATTATTTTCCGGGCAACACCACAATGGTTTATCAGTATGCACGGCAACGGCTTGCTGAAAACCGCTTTGAGTGCAGCTGATGAAGTGCAATGGTTGCCCGAGTGGGGCAAAGCGCGCATTGAATCGATGATGCAGGAACGCCCGGATTGGTGCATCTCACGGCAACGCACCTGGGGCGTGCCGATAGCTTTGTTTGTCCATAAACAAACTGCCGAGCTGCACCCTGATACACCGGCCCTGATTGAGCAGGTTGCCACGCGTGTTGAGGCAGAGGGCATTGACGCCTGGTTTGAACTCGATGCGGCGGAGCTGCTTGGCGATGACGCCGATTCCTATGAAAAGGTCAGCGACACCCTGGATGTCTGGTTCGATTCAGGCGTCACTCATCATGCGGTTTTGAATCAGCGCGATAATTTGAGTTATCCGGCCGATATCTATCTGGAGGGTTCGGATCAGCATCGCGGCTGGTTTCAGTCGTCGCTGTTGTCTGCGATTGCGGTCAACGGCAGCGCGCCATACAAGACGGTGTTAACTCACGGTTTTACGGTGGATACAAAAGGGCACAAAATGTCCAAGTCGCTGGGGAATGTTATCGCGCCTCAGGAGGTCATTAATAATCTGGGGGCCGATATTCTACGCCTGTGGGTGGCGGCAACCGATTACCGTGGTGAGATGACGGTGTCGGATGAAATTTTCAAGCGCACGGCAGACTCCTATCGACGTATCCGTAATACCGCACGTTTTCTGCTGGCGAATATGACGGGTTTTGACCCCGAACAGCATCTGGTTGCGGCCAACGATATGCTCAGCCTTGATCGCTGGATTGTGCATCGTGCCGCTGAGCTGCAAAACGACATTATTGGCGCTTACGGCAAGTATCAGTTTCATCAGGTCTATCAGAAGCTGCACAATTTCTGTGTGACAGAACTGGGTGGCTTTTATCTGGATATCATCAAGGACCGACAGTACACCACACCGGCGGACAGCCTCGCGCGGCGTTCCGCGCAAACAGCGCTCTTTCATATTTCGCAGGCTTTGGTGCGCTGGATTTCTCCCATTCTGAGTTTTACCGCCGACGAGCTGTGGGAAAATATCCCCGGTGACAATGGCGCTAGTGTGTTTGTTGCACAGTGGTATCAAGGACTTTCTGCCAGCGAAGACCCCGACATGGGGGCCGCTTTCTGGGGG
Organism: Spongiibacteraceae bacterium UBA5047; assembly: GCA_002415025.1. GTDB lineage: Bacteria > Pseudomonadota > Gammaproteobacteria > Pseudomonadales > Spongiibacteraceae > Litorivivens. Next base: position 264,377 of record DIBR01000034.1, on the reverse strand, counting down.
CAGGTTCAGGAAGTCAAAACAGCGGTAAACAAGGCGATGGAAGCCGCGCGCAATGAGGGCGTGATTGGCGGCAGTTTGCAGGCTGACGTTACGCTTTACTGTGACGACAGTTTGCGAAGCACGCTCGCCAAGCTGGGCGACGAACTCCGTTTTGTTTTGATAACTTCTGCGGTGAAGCTGGAGAGCCTGTCGAGCGCCAATGCGGCTAGAAGTACCGAGCTGGATAACCTGGAAGTTTCGATTAAGGCTAGCGAAGGCGAAAAATGTGTGCGCTGTTGGCACCACAGGGTAGAGGTTGGCACCATAGAGGCTCACCCTGAACTATGCCACCGTTGCGTTGATAATATTGAAGGTGACGGTGAACAGCGTTTTTATGCTTAAGGTGTCTGCCCTGAAAAGCTCACTGGCGCGCCAGTTGATAGGCACGGGTGTGCTCAAATGGTATGCCATCGCCATTGTCTTTGTGCTGCTTGATCAGGCAACAAAATATGTTGCGGACAGTACCCTTTCCTATGGGCAGCCAGTATATGTACTGCCGGTGTTTAATATCACACTGCACTACAACACCGGGGCGGCGTTTAGTTTTCTGAGTGACGCCGGCGGCTGGCAGCGCTGGTTTTTTATTCTGGTGTCGTCACTGGTCAGTGTGGCCTTGATCGTATGGATTGGCCTGATCAAAAATCAGCAGCGCCTGCTGACTTTTGCGCTGGTGATGATACTGGCTGGCGCCGTCGGTAATCTGATTGACCGGGCGCTGCTGGGCTATGTGGTGGATTTTATTTCACTGCACTGGAAGGGTTACTACTTTCCCGCGTTTAATGTTGCCGATGCCTGTATCACTCTGGGCGCGGCCACGATGCTGCTGGATATGGTCTTGCATCCGGAGGACAAGTAGGTGGGCGTTGTTGGAACCGGTTCCAAAGTGACCTTGCATTTTGAACTCGCAATGATTGATGGCAGTGTGGTGGATTCCACGTTTGAACGCACACCTGCCACTTTTTGCTACGGCGATGGCAACCTGCTGCCCGGTGTTGAAAAGAAGCTGCTGGGCATGCGCGCGGGCGAAAAACGGACCTTTCAGTTAAACCCTGAAGATGCGTTCGGTCAGGGTAACCCGGCGAATATCCAGCGAATTGATCGCAGCAGTTTTTCTGGCGATATGGTGCTGGAAGAAGGGATGGTTATTTCTTTTGCCGATGCGCAGAAAGCTGAGTTGCCTGGCGTTATCCAGTCTGTGGGTGAGAGTGAGGTAGTGGTCAACTTTAATCATCCGCTGGCGGGGCGTACACTGCGCTTTACTGCTGAAATTATCGCTGTGGAAGACGTACAAGCATGAGTGCAATCGAAATCAGAATGGCTAACCCGCGCGGATTTTGCGCGGGTGTGGATCGCGCGATTGAAATTGTCGGGCGTGCGCTGGATGTCTTTGGCGCACCTATTTACGTGCGCCACGAAGTTGTGCACAACCGCTTTGTTGTCGACAATTTGCGCGAACGCGGCGCGATATTTGTTGATGAGCTTCATGAAATTCCGGACGACGTTATCGTGATCTTCTCGGCGCACGGTGTTTCCCGTGCGGTGCGAGAAGAAGCGGAGCAGCGCGGCTTGAAAATCTTCGACGCGACCTGTCCGTTGGTGACCAAGGTGCATATGGAGGTGGTTAAATACAGCCGTGAAGGGCGCGAATGTATTTTGATCGGCCACAAGGGGCACCCGGAAGTCGAGGGTACCATGGGGCAGTATGATGTCACTGAGGGTGGGGCAATTTATCTGGTTGAGGATGTCGAGCAGGCATCGCAGCTGGAAGTGAAGGATGCAAAGCACCTGTCTTTTGTTACGCAAACAACCTTGTCGATGGATGATACCGCAGCGGTTATTGATGCCCTGCGCAGTCGCTTCCCTGCAATAGAAGGGCCGCGCAAGGATGATATTTGCTACGCTACGCAAAACCGGCAGGATGCTGTAAAAACCCTTGCGGAGCAGAGTGACCTGGTTTTGGTGGTCGGTTCTCCCAACTCATCAAATTCCAATCGGCTGCGTGAATTGGCAGAGCGCCGTGGCTGTGTGGCTCACCTGATTGACCAAGCTTCAGACATCTCCGTCGAGTGGCTCAAGGGTATTACGCGGGTGGGGATTACGGCTGGAGCCTCTGCACCGGAAGTGTTGGTGCAGGACGTGGTAGCCCGTTTATGTGAGCTGGGCGCCAGCGCGCCGGAAGAGCTTTCTGGCCGACCGGAAAACATAACCTTTTCTTTGCCGCGCGAATTACGCTGGGTAGATGCCAGCTAGATTCTTCCTGACGGCCGGAGCTGTTAGCCGGCGTTGCCTGACCCTGACGCTGTAGGCTTTCGACGGCGACGACGCGGTTTGTTTGCCGCCGCGTTGCCGCCGGGGCCGGAATTTTGCCCCCGGGAATTCTGTGAACCGCGATTGCCCTGCGATCTGGGTTGTACCTTGGGGCGGTGCGGGCGCCGAATGGATTGCGAGTCAGGCACGTCGTGATCCGGCTCGAATCCGTCGATCAGTTTGCGCGGCAGGTTTTTCTGGATCAGGCGTTCCACCTGAGCCAGTTGTTTGGCTTCGTCGGCGCTCACGAGTGAAACAGCCTCACCCGATGCACCTGCACGAGCGGTGCGACCAATGCGGTGAACATAATCTTCAGCCACATTGGGCAAATCAAAGTTCACCACATGCGGCAGCTGGCTGATATCCAGACCGCGCGCGGCGATATCAGTTGCTACCAATATCTGCATATCACCTTTTTTGAACCCTGCGAGCGCCTTGGTGCGGGCGGCCTGGCTCTTGTTGCCGTGAATGGCGGCAGCCTTCAAACCGGCGCCTTCAAGATTGCGGGTCAGTTTATTGGCACCGTGTTTGGTTTTGGTAAATACCAGAACCTGTTGCCAGCGACGCTCGACGATCAGTTCAATTAACAGATCAGCCTTGCGCTTTTTGTCGACCGGTACAATCCATTGCTCGATATTCTCGGCGGTGGTATTGGCGGTAGCGACCGAAATTTCCTCGGCGTTGTTCATAATGCCTTTCGCCAGCCGGCGAATATCGTCGGAGAAGGTGGCTGAGAACAACAGGTTCTGGCGCTGTTTTGGCAGCAGCGCCAGAATTTTTTTGATGTCGTTGATAAAGCCCATATCCAGCATCCGGTCGGCTTCATCCAGTACCAGAATTTCCAGCTTGTCGAAGCGCACCGCATTTTGCTGATACAGGTCCAGCAGTCGGCCGGGGGTGGCAATCAGCACGTCCACGCCTTTTCTCAGCGCCATCATCTGCGGGTTAATTTTCACACCACCAAAAACGACCGCACTGCGAAGGTTGAGATGACGGCCGTAGTCGGCAACGCTCTGAGCCACCTGGGCGGCGAGTTCCCGGGTAGGGGTCAGTATCAGGGTGCGGGCTTTGTTGGGTCCGGCTGGTTCGCCGTCTTTCAATAGTTCCAGAATGGGCAGGGTGAAGCCGGCGGTTTTGCCGGTGCCGGTCTGGGCTGCGGCCATCACATCGCCGCCCTTGAGAATGGCCGGAATGGCTTTGCTTTGAATGGGTGATGGAGTTTCGTAGCCTTTGTCGGCAATAGCCTGAAGCAACGGGGCAGAAAGGCCCAGCGTGGTAAATGACATGCTTAGTGAATCCTGATGGGGACCGGGTGTCGGTCGGGATGCCTCGGGCGCTGTTGAGTGAGACATTCTAGTATGAAGAGTTATGGTGCCCAGGAGAGGACTTGAACCTCCACCCCCTTGCGAGGACCAGCACCTGAAGCTGGCGTGTCTACCAATTTCACCACCTGGGCGGATGAGAAATTCTTGAGTCATGTGACCTGAGGCGCGCAATTTACTGACCTGAGGGTGTTTTGTCAATGGCAGTGCGTATAATGCAGTGACGATAGGCGCATTTCGCCCTTATCTCGTTACTCGTAAATAAAGAGGCTCTAACTTTTATATGGCAAAACGCCGCCCGTCCAATGATCCACACGCCGAACGCGAATCGTCGCGCTATGACAACCCCATTCCCAGCCGTGAATTCATACTGTCTGTTCTGGAGAAAAAGCCCCTGACCGAAGCCCAGCTGGGGAAGGCGCTGGGCCTGGAGGGGGATGAGGCTGCAGAAGCTCTGCGGCGGCGCGTGCGTGCGATGTTGCGTGACCGGCAGCTGAGTTCGGGCAAGTCGGGGCGGCTGGAAATCTCTACAGCCGAGGTGTTCGAAGGCCTGGTGCAGGCGAGTAAGGACGGTTACGGCTTTGTGCTGCTGCCCGATCAGGGCGACATCTTTCTGTCGCATTGGCAAATGCAGCAAGTCTTTGATGGTGACCGGGTGTCGGTGGTCGTTGACGGTGTGGAAAAGCGCGGGCGGCTATCGGGAACGATTTTAAAGGTGCTTGAGCGAAACACTCAGCAGATTGTCGGGCGTTATGACACGGATGACGGAAAGCCGTTCGTTGTTACCGAAGGCAAGTTGAACCACGTTGTTCAGCTGGAGGATCTTGGTGGCACCCAGCCTGTGGTTGGCGATTATTTGACGGTGGCAATTACCCGGCAACCGGGCCCCAAGCGTCCGCCTGCGGGCCGTGTGGTTGAGGTGTTGGGAGATATAAATCGCCCGGGTGTTGCTACTGAGGTGGCTATTCGGCAGAACGATATCCCCCATGAATGGCCTGAAGAAGTTGAGCGGGAAGCCCGCAAATTTGCCGCCGAACCCGGTGACGCGGACAAACTGGCCCGGGTGGACCTGCGCAAACTGCCGTTGGTAACCATTGATGGTGAAGATGCCCGCGATTTTGACGATGCGGTGCTCTGCGAGCCGAAAAAGTCCGGGGGTTGGCGTCTGTGGGTTGCTATCGCCGATGTGTCCCACTACGTTCAGATAGGCTCGGCTTTGGATGCCGAGGCACAGAGCCGGGCGACCTCGGTATATTTTCCTGACCGGGTGGTGCCGATGCTGCCGGAGACCTTGTCCAACGGCTTGTGCTCATTGAAGCCGGAAGTGGACCGCCTGTGTATGGTCTGCGAGATGACGATCAGCGATTCGGGCAAATTGAGCGGGTATCAATTTTATGAGGGTGTAATGCGTTCTCATGCGCGTTTCACATACAACGACGTGGCAGCGCTGCTCAATGGGGAAGCGGACGAGGCCTTGAAAACAAAGCGAAGCGGCTTTATGCCGCAGCTGAAAAATTTGCATGCGGTCTACAAGGCTCTTCGCAGTGCGCGCGACAAGCGCGGCGCGATCGATTTTGAAACGGTTGAAACCCGTGTGCTGTATGACGAACAGCACCGCATTGAGGCGATTGTCCCCGTGGTGCGCAATGACGCTCACAAGATCATTGAAGAGTGTATGCTTTGTGCAAACGTCGCCACCGCCAGATTGCTGGAAAGCTCGGGCTTGCCCGCGCTCTACCGGGTGCACAGCGGTCCGACCGGCGAAAAGCTGGAAAACCTGCGTTCCTACCTCGGCGAACTCGGTTTGAATTTAAGCGGCGGTGAGAGCCCTGAGCCCGGTGATTATCAATCACTGTTGTCGGGTATCTCTGACCGTCCGGATGCGGGCGTAATTCAGGTGATGCTGTTGCGCTCGCTCAAACAGGCGATGTATCAGCCGGATAACGACGGTCACTTCGGGCTTCATTATCCGGCATATGCACATTTTACCTCGCCTATACGGCGCTACCCTGATTTGTTGGTGCACCGCTGTATCCGCTATATGCTCAGAAACCAGAAGCCCTCGAAGGCCCTGCTGAGACATTTCCTGCCCGGGCAGAAGCCGGCCAAAAATCTCCGGCCACAAGCGGATGCCAAGCCTCTGCCGAAGGAAAAAATCTACCCCTACGATACTGGCGCCATGGTGGCTCTGGGTGAGCATTGCTCAATGGCCGAGCGCCGGGCGGACGATGCCAGCCGTGATGTTATGGCCTGGCTCAAGTGTGAGTTTTTGCAGGACAAAGTTGGCGAGACCTTTGAAGCGGTAATCACAGCGGTTACCGGCTTCGGGTTTTTCGCTGAAATGCGGCCTCTGTATATGGAAGGCCTCGTGCATATTAGCGCGTTGGGCAAGGACTTTTATCAGTTTGATCAGGCCAAGCAGCGTTTGGTTGGGGAGCGCAACCGGGATATCTTTGCTTTGGGCGATACGGTGACTGTGCAGATACTCAAGGTCAACGTTGAAGATCGTAAAGTAGACTTGGGCATCATCGCGGCGGGCAAAAGTGCCAGTGGCAAGGCGCGTAAGATCACCCAGCGCGAAAAAATCGCTCGGGGTCAGTTTGATGAAGAGAAAAAGCCTCGCAGGCGCAGCCCGAAAGGGCGGCGCTCCGGTGGCGGCAAGGGCGGCAAGCCGGCGACACGCAAACGCAAATAGCCGGTCCGCCTGGCCATTTGGCCCGCCAATTTATTGAGAGTACTCACAATGTCTGATCAGGTATACGGGCTGCATGCCGTGCAGAGCCTGCTGGAGCGGCGCGCCGCCGATATCGAATTGTTGCTGGTGCAGCAGGGAAGGCAAGACAAGCGTCTGCAGCAACTGATAGCGCAAATTGAAAACGCCGGGTTGAGTTTGCAGATTGTGCCGCGGGAAAAGCTCGATGCGCTGGCGGCGGGTGGGCGCCATCAGGGCGTTGTAGCCCAGGTATCCGAGCGCGAATCGAGCTACAGTGAAAAGCAGTTGCCGGAGCTGCTGGCACAGTTGGCGCCGCCCGCATTGATTCTGGTGCTGGACGGGGTAACCGACCCGCATAATTTAGGTGCTTGCCTGCGCAGTGCCGATGCCAGCGGTGTTGGTCTGGTGATAGCGCCCAAAGATAAATCTGCAAGTTTGAATGCGACCGTGCGCAAGGTGGCCTGCGGAGCTGCAGAAACGGTGCCGTTCGTGGCGGTAACCAACCTCGCGCGCACGCTAAAGCAGCTGCAGGAGGCCGGGGTGTGGTTGGTCGGGCTGGCAGGCGAAGCCGAGCAAAGCCTCTACGATGTTGACCTCAGAGGCCCTATAGCCATTGTAATGGGTGCAGAAGGTGCCGGGTTGCGACGCCTCACCCGTGAAAACTGCGATTATCTGGCGAAATTGCCCATGGCCGGTGCGGTAAGCAGCCTGAACGTATCAGTGGCGACCGGAGTGGTGTTGTTTGAGGTGGTGCGTCAGCGTCGTTAGCCCAATTCGCTTCTAAGTTGCGGGCCAATGGCTAAATTTTGCGCGATATGGCTTGCATACGGCGGCGCACTTGCCTAAAATCCGCCCTCTTGAATTTTCCGTCAGCTGTGGACTTTCTGCAGTTGGCCTCCTTGCCACACCGCATGACGGGTGGCTTTAACCCATAAGGAGATGCATATGCGTCACTATGAGATCGTGTTCATGGTCCACCCGGATCAGAGCGAACAGGTTCCGGGTATGATCGAGCGTTATACCCAGGCTATCGAAAAAGACGGTGGCAAGGTTCACCGCCTCGAAGACTGGGGCCGCCGTCAACTGGCCTACCCAATCGAAAAAATCCATAAAGCCCACTACGTGCTGATGAATGTTGAAGCATCCGGTGAGGCCATGGAAGAATTGCGCACCAACTTCCGTTTTAACGACGCTATTCTGCGTGACCTGATTATCCGTTGCGATGAATCCGTGACTGAAGAATCGCCCATCATGAAAGCCGAGAAAGAAAGCCGTGACCGTCGTGGCCGCAGCGATCGCCCTCGCCGTGATGATAGCGACGATTCAAGCAGCTCAGATGACGATTCTTCTGAGAACGAAAAAGCAACGGCTAACGCCGAAGATTAATCGCGGATAGTATTGGAGAGTCAACATGGCACGTTTTTTCCGTCGTCGTAAGTTTTGCCGCTTTACCGCAGAAGGCGTTCAACAGATTGATTACAAGGATCTGGAAACCCTGAAAGCCTACATTTCTGAAACTGGCAAGATTGTTCCGAGCCGTATTACCGGAACCAAAGCCAAGTATCAGCGCCAGCTCGCTACAGCTGTAAAGCGTGCGCGTTTTCTGGCTTTGCTGCCTTACACTGATAGCCATCAGTAAACGGCAGCAGTTGTAGTACCCATGCGCACTCTGGCGGAATTTATCATGAGAGGGCGCACACAGGCGGTAGCTGTGTCTGTGTTAAGCGTGGGTACGGTGTTTTTTGCCTGGATTGGTGCGGCTGCGATAGCCTTGGTCACACTGAGAAAGGGCGCCAGTCAGGGTGGCTATGTCCTGATTTGGGCATTGTTGCCGGCGGCGGTTATCGCCCTCGGCGCTTCCGACCTCGGGCCAATTACAGCCATTGTTGGCGTGTATCTGGGAGCAAGTTGCCTTCGAGCTACAGGCTCATGGCCGGTGGCCTTGGCGGTTATTAGTGTTGCGGGCCTAGGGCTGGCGGTGCTGATGAACACGGTTGCTGTTGCCCAAACCCAGCAGATTGCCGATTTGTTGTCGCAGGTGATAACCCAAATGCGATCGCAGAACCCGGAGCTGGCACTGCAAGCCATGTCGGTTGCTGATGTGGCAGGCCTGATTGGCGTTATTAACGCCTATACCGTGGCGCTCAGTTTGTTGCTGGGGCGCTGGTGGCAGGCACAGCTGTATCAGCCGGGCGGACTTCGCAGTGAATTTCATGCGATGCGCCTTGATCGGGCGCTGGTAGTGGCGCTGGTTGTTGGTATGCTGCTGCTCGGCGCCAGCGAGAGCTGGCGCAACTGGATGCTGGTTTTGCAAATGCCGTTGACTTTTGCAGGTATCGGTCTGGTGCATGCAATAGTCGACAGGTATCGCCTGGCTCAGAGCTGGCTGGTGGTTTTTTACGTGTTGTGGGTGTTTTTGATGCCCCTGCGCTGGCTGGTTCAAATGCTCGCGGTTATAGACAGTTTTATTGATGTGAGAAAGCGTTTGCCTGCCCCCAAGGTGGGTGAGTAGGCGCGAACAGAGGATGAAATCATGCAAGTTATATTGCTGGAAAACGTAGGTAAACTGGGTGAGCTGGGCGACCAGGTCAATGTGAAATCTGGTTACGGCCGAAATTTCCTGATCCCGTTTGGTAAAGCCGTTCCTGCTACTGCAGCCAATGTTGCCGAATTTGAGCAGCGTCGCGCAGAGCTGGAAGCCGCCGCTGCCGAGAAGCAGGCCGCCGCCGAGAAGCGTGCCGAAGCTCTGAACGAGCTGGTTGTAACGATTGAAGCCAATGCCGGTGAAGAGGGCAAGCTGTTTGGTTCGATTGGTACCCGTGACATTGCCGAGGCCGTGTCCAAGGCCAGTGGCACAGAAGTTGTGAAAAGCGAAGTCTTGTTGTCAGTGGGCGTTATTCGCGAAGTCGGCGAGTATGACATTGACCTCAAACTGCACCCTGAGGTGACTGTCAGCATTAAGTTGTCGGTCGTTCCCGAGTAAGACTCCGAGTAAAGAGTAGCTGCTTTCCCTGCTGATACGGGGGCTTGCGCTCAAATATGAAAGCATCCGTTTAGCGGATGCTTTTTTTTTGCGGGTAGATACCCCACAATGGCCGGCCTTACGCGCATAATAAAGCGATATGCAAAGCGAACCCTACGACGACGCACCGCCGCCGTTTGACGATATTGACATAGCTACCCTGAAACTGCCTCCCCATTCTCTGGAGGCGGAACAGTCTGTGCTGGGCGGCCTGCTGATTCGGGGGGAGGTCTGGGATACCGTTGCCGACCTGCTGAATGAGGCCGATTTTTTCCAGCCACGCCACCGTCACATATACGGGGCTATGGCGGCGCTGGTGGAGCAGGATCAACCCATCGATGTGGTCACTCTGGCTGAAGTGCTCGATAAAAGTGCGCAGCTCGATAACGTTGGCGGCATCGCCTATCTCGCCGAGCTGGCGGCCAATACTCCGGCGGTGGCCAATATACGGGCCTACGCCGATGTTGTGCGCGAACGGGCGACACTGCGCTCACTGATTGAAGCTGCCCAGAAAATCGCCGATAGCGGCTTTCACCCGGAAGGGCGCAATAGCGCCGACCTGCTGGATGCCGCAGAGCGCGATATCATGCAGATCAGCGAGGACCGCCCCAAGGCCGGTGGCCCTCAGGCGGTAAACCCTCTGCTGGGCAAAGCCGTTGAGCGCATTGATGAACTGTTTCGCAGTGGCTCCTCGCTAACCGGCGTCAGCACCGGTTTTACCGACCTTGATGATATGACCTCAGGCTTGCAGAAGTCTGATCTGGTCATCGTTGCCGCGCGCCCCTCGATGGGTAAAACCACCTTCGCGATGAACTTGGTCGAGAATGCCATTCTGGCCGATGACAGACCGGCGCTGGTGTTCAGTATGGAGATGCCTGCAGATCAGTTGATGATGCGGATGCTGTCTTCGGTCGGCCGCATTGACCAGACCAAGGTCAGAACCGGCAAGCTAGATCAGGAAGACTGGCCCAAGCTTAGCGCTGCGGTCAACAAGCTCAAGGACCGCCCCCTCTTTATTGATGACACGCCGGCGCTAACTCCCACGGAAGTACGCTCTCGCGCCCGCAAGCTGGTGCGGGAACACGGCGAGTTGTCGATGATCATGATCGACTACCTTCAGCTAATGCAGGTGGCCGGGCGCAGTGGCGAGGGGCGAACGGCAGAAATTTCGGAGATTTCGCGCTCCCTGAAAGGTATTGCCAAGGAATTCAACTGCCCGGTGGTCGCCCTGTCGCAGCTTAACCGCGCGCTGGAGCAGAGGCCCAACAAGCGCCCGGTTAACTCGGACTTGCGGGAATCAGGTGCGATCGAGCAGGATGCTGACGTCATCATGTTCATCTACCGTGAAGAGGTCTACAACGAAGAAACCGATCAAAAAGGGGTTGCTGAAATTATTATAGGCAAGCAGCGAAACGGCCCGATCGGCACGGCGCGTCTGACTTTTATCGGCAAACATACCCGCTTTGAGAATTTGGCCTTTGGCGGGTACGCCGACGATCCGGGCTATTGATCCGGCTCTATAAGGGCCGCCGGATTCAGCCTGCGTCAGTTTCTCCCTGCTCCTCACGCACACCCAGAAAGCGACTGAAAAACAATCCGGCTTCAAACAGCAGCCACATGGGGAAGGCGAGCAAACACTGGGAAAAGATATCCGGTGGCGTCAACAGCATGGCAATCACAAAGCAGCCAACAATTACATAGGGCCGCTTGCCCTGTAGTGATTCACGCTCGACAGCACCGCTCCAGATCAACAAGACCGTCGCAATCGGGATTTCGAACGCCAGTCCAAAGGCCATAAATAACTTCAGGGCAATGTCGAGAAAGCGACTGATGTCGGGAGTATAGGCCACGCCGGCCGGCACAATGCTGCTGAAAAACCCGAATACAAGCGGAAAAACGGCGTAGTAGGCGAAAGCCAGGCCCGCATAAAACAGCACAATGCTGGAAATGAGCAGAGGCAGGGCAACGCGCTTCTCACGCTTGTACATGCCGGGAGCCACAAACCCCCAAATCTGCTGAAGGATAAAAGGCATTGCCAGACACAAACTGGCTACGATAACGAGCTTGAAGGGCGCGAGAAAGGTGGATGCGACTTCGGTTGCAATCATACTGCTGCCTGCTGGCAGCAACTTGCGTAGCGGTTCGGAAACGAAACTGTAAATATCGTTGGCGAAGGCCATCAGGCCGAGAGCAAAGGCTAATACCAGCAGCACGCAACGCAACAGCCGATCGCGCAGCTCAGACAGGTGTTGCACCAGCGGTTGGCCGGTATCGTCTTCAGCGCTCTTGTTCATCGACGCTCTTGGTTGTCGGGGGTGCCGGTTTGTCGGGGGTGGCGGGTTGGAGCGGCGGTTTTACGACATCGCTGATATCGTATTCCAGTGACTTGAACTGTTCCTGCGTGTCTCGAAATTCATTCTCGACGGACTTGAAGCTGTCTTTGACCGAGTCGCCGGTTTCTTTCAGATTGGACATGATCGACTCGTTGTGCAGCTGGCGTTTGATGTCGTCGGCTCCGATTTCGCGTTCAATTTCGTCGCGTATTGCCGTAAAACTGCGACGCAGGCGTCCGAGCCACAGCGACAGGGTGCGGATAGCGGTAGGCAGGCGCTCGGGTCCGAGCACCAGTAAGCCAACGATAAAGATCAGAACCAGTTCTGCAAAGCCGATATCGAACATAGCGTATTAGGCTGATTTGTCCTTGTGTTCGCTATTGATCTGGTTTGGCTCCAGCGGCTCAGCAGTCTCTTCGCTATTCTCGGCCTTGTCGTCCGACATGCTTTTCTTGAAACCCTTGATCGCGCCGCCAAGATCAGAGCCTATGCCCTTGAGCTTTTTGGTGCCAAAGAGCAGCAACACGATAACCAGGATGACGACCAGTTCTTTTATGCCAAATCCCATTGTGGTTCACCTCGTTCAAAATATAGATTTACTGCGGGCGAGAAGCCTTTTCCTCAAGCCCGGATAGATCAAAGCGCCGCTCGAGTTCCGTGAGCACGTCTTTGTAGCTCAGGTCCAGATGCGACAGCATTACCAGGCAGTGAAACCACAGGTCGGCCGTTTCGCCGACGAGTTCGGATTTCTCACCACCGTGTTTCAGATCCTTTGCAGCGAGCACCGTTTCGATGGCTTCCTCGCCGATTTTTTCCAGAATTTTGTTGAGCCCTTTTGCGTGCAGACTGGCGACATAGGACAAATCGGGTTTGGCGTCCTGTTTGCGCTGCTCCAGCACCGCCGTGAGTTGTTCGAGTACGCGATCATTCATTTCATTTCGGCTCATATATGTGCTCGGGGCTTTTCAGTACGGCTTCTGAAATGCCCCAGTCTGGCGTTTCCAGCGTGCGAAAGAAGCAGCTCTCGCGCCCTGTGTGGCAGGCGATGCCGCCAGCCTGGTCGACACTGAGTAGTACGGTATCACCATCGCAATCCAGCTGAATCTGCTTTACTTGCTGTTCGTGTCCGGACGATTCGCCCTTCTTCCAGAGCTGACCGCGTGAACGCGACCAATATACCGCTTTGCCGGTTTTGGCCGTGAGGGCGAGGGATTCGCGGTTCATCCAGGCCATCATCAGCACGCGCCCACTGCTTGCATCTTGTGCAATAGCCGGCACCAGGCCGTCGCTATTCCACTTAACCTCGTCGAGCCAGTTTTCAGTAGTACTCATAACCACGCTAGTGCCTATCGTCATATTGGTTTTACCGGGCGCCATTATGACATGCAGGGCAAGGGCGTTAACACTATTTGAGGCACAGCAAAAGCAGCCCGATACCGCCCAGCAACCAGCTGGCGGAGGGGAGTTGTACGGCGGGTTGGGCGGCGAGCAGCGCAGCGGCAATACTGGTTGCGCCGAGGATGCGTAGTCGCTGACTGTTGCGTTGCTCCACCAACAGGGCACTCAACTTGCGTAATTCGTCACTGCCGGTGGCGGGCCGCGGGTGCTGTCTGGCACCATCCAGCAGGGTTTCAGGCAGGCTCGGCAATTGTTCAAGCCAGCCGGGGAGGCGATGCCCGACTTTTTTCAGCATGCTTTGCGGTGAATAACGGTCACGTAGCCACTGCTCAAGATAGGGTTTGGCGGTATCCCACAGATTCAATTGTGGGTAGAGCTGGCGCCCCAGCCCCTCGATATTTAGCAGGGTTTTCTGCAGCAGAACAAGAGAGGGCTGCACCTCCATGTCAAAGCGGCGCGCAGTTGAAAACAGGTAGACCAGTAATTGACCGAAGGAAATTTCCGCCAGGGGTTTTTCGAATACCGGTTCGCAGACACTGCGCATTGCCGACTCAAATTCGTGTACGCGCGTGTCGGCCGGCACCCAGCCGCACTCGATATGCAGTTCGGCCACTTCGCGGTAGTTGCGCTGGAAAATGGCAAGCAGGTTGCGCGCCAGATAGTACTGGTCAAAATCGCTGAGGCTACCAATGATGGCGCAGTCAATGGCTATGTACTGAGGCGACTGTGGGTGCTTGCGCGATACAAAAATATTGCCCGGATGCATATCGGCGTGAAAAAAGCTGTCGCGAAAAACCTGGGTGAAAAAGATTTCCACTCCGCGTTCCGCCAGCATTTTCATGTCTGTTTTCTGGGCGGCCAGGTCATCGAGATCAGTGACGGGAATACCGTCTATGCGCTCCATGACGAGGATATTGCGGCGGGTATAATCCCAGAAGACTTCCGGTACGTAGAGCAATTCTGACTCGGCAAAATTGCGCCGCAGTTGCGAAGTGTTGGCCCCTTCGCGCTGTAAGTCCAGCTCGTCAAATATTGTGAGCTCGTAGTCCTGAACCACTTCAACGGGGCGCAGCCGGCGCCCGTCGGGCACGTAGCGCTGAACCAGCCGGGCGATGGTGTAGAGCAGCTTGACGTCTTTTTCGATGACGCGCTCTATACCGGGGCGTATCACCTTGACCACAACGTCGCGACCGTTTTTCAGGGTTGCCCCGTGTACTTGCGCCACCGATGCCGAGGCCAGTGATTCTTCTTCAAAACTTGCGAAGAGTTCAGATACAGGCTTGCCGAGTGCGCTCTCAATAAGTTGCTTGGCCAGTGTGTTTGAGAAGGGCGGCACCTGATCTTGCAGTTTGGCCAGCTCCATAGCAACGTCATCGGGGAGTAAGTCGCGACGCGTCGACAGCAATTGTCCGAATTTAATAAATACCGGGCCGAGGGCTTCAATAGCGAGCCGAAGCCGTTCCCCCCGGCTGAGTTTTGGTGCGGGTATCAGTCGCCAGGGACCACACTTCAGCACAATACACAGCCAGGTGGGCAGGCGCGAAGGCTCGATTAATTGGTCGAGTCGATAGCGGATCGCGATAATGGCGATTGTGATCAGGCGGCGCAATCCGAACAAAATTATTGGTCTCGCGTATCAGGTGAGGGTTTGAGCTGACTCTGTAGCTGGCGCAGCCGGGCTTGCAGTTTTTCCGTGCGCAGAGCGAGGGACTCAACCTCACGATAAAAGTCTTCGGCTTCAATCGGGTGCGGTACCCATTCGCTCTCTTCGCGCACAAACTCGGTGGCCTGACGGCGAAAGGCACTGAACGCCTTGCGCGCCCACTGATTGCCCTGACGGAGGGTTTTGCCAATACGATGAGCGGCAACGTCACCCAGCAAGTTGGCGAGTGGTGCTTCCCAGTCGATATCCAGCTCGGCCAATATTGAGCGCAGTTCGAGCACCCGGGAGGTATCGCCATCGATACGCACATTGCCGTTGATCAGCGCGGCGGCAGGGTCGCTGGCTAAGGCTATTTTGGCAAATTCATCCCAGCTGCCGCGCAGGGTGGCCGTGGCTTCGCTGTCACTGGCGTTTTGCAGTAACAACTGGGCGTCACCCACAATAAGCACGACGCTCAGCGAAGGCTGGATGCAGTCCAGCCGGAAGCTGTGGCCGCTCAGTGCGTGCAGTTGTTCGCGGGTGTTGCTGTCGAGCGCGAGCGCCCGATTGATCAGGCTCTCCAAAACACCCAGTGCGGATGCCGGCAGTGCCTCGCTCACGCCTTGACGCCCCGGTGCACGGCGACAATTCCACCGGTCATGTTGTAGTAGCTGGCATTGGCAAAGCCGGCGGATTTCATCATGTCCAGCAGGGTTTCCTGGTCCGGGTGAACACGTATGCTCTCGGCGAGGTAGCGGTAGCTGTCTGCGTCTCCTGCAACCAGCTGCCCCATTTTGGGTAGCACCGAGAAAGAGTATTGATCATAAATTTTGCCCAGCAATTCGCTCCTGGGTTTGGAAAATTCCAGTACCAGGCAGCGACCGCCAGGCTTGAGTACACGCAGCATGGAGCGCAGGGCGCTCTCTTTGTCAGTGACATTGCGCAGGCCAAAGGCAATTGTGATGCAGTCGAAGTAGTTGTCGGGGAAGGGCAGGCATTCGGCATTGGCCTGCACGTATTCAATGTTCGCAGCAATGCCTTTGTCGGTGAGCTTTTCGCGACCGACCTCGAGCATGGAGCTGTTGATATCGGCCAGCACTACCTTGCCTTGAGGCCCGACCAGTTTGCTGAACTTGGCGGCCAGATCGCCAGTGCCGCCGGCAATGTCCAGTACTCGCTGTCCGCGACGTACGCCGGAGAGTTCGATGGTAAAGCGCTTCCAAACGCGGTGGATGCCCGCGGACATCAAATCGTTCATCAGGTCGTAGCGCGCAGCCACGGAGTGAAATACGCCTGCAACCATCGAGGCTTTTTGTGAGCGATCGACTGAGTTATAGCCGAAGTGGGTTTGATTGTCGTCTGACATAGCGCTTACCAGGATGTGTCCGGGACGCTATTGTAGCCGCGCCTGTCGGCTATGTATAACCCGCCGTTGGTCTAGATATTGTGTTGTTCGCGCAGCTCGCGCAGTTTTTCGCGGCGCTCTTCCAGGCTCAGCGGGGTGCTGCTCTCTTCCGGCAGTGCCGGTACCGATGGCGCGGCGAGGTGTTCGCCGTCGAGCACGCGGGCGCAGATGCGCTGATAATGGTCCCGGAATACGGGGAAAGCTGTGCGTTCAGGGTTGGTTGCCAGAAAATACCAGTCTGCTGCGCGGCCGGCGTGATATACGGCTATGTGACTCCAATGGCTCTCGGCTTTGGGTGAGCTGGCGCGACAGGCTTCAAGGTAGGCGCTGTGGGCATCAGGCAAGCCGAGCGAGCCGAGGTCGGGTTTGCTTAGCTCGCGAATCGTGTGCAGGGTTGGCAGGTAGGCAGATTCTCGGATGCTGCGCCTGCCGCCACGAATAATTTCTTCGGGGCTGAGGTCGTTGAGGTTGTGAAGCCAGAGCTGTTTGGCGACATTCGCCTTGTCGCCGGGAAAGGCCTTGTGAAACTGGTTGTGGTAGGCCAGCTCCAGCTCTGTGAACAGTTGGTTGATTGCATCAATGTGCTGTTCGGTGATCTTGGGTTCTGCTTTGCTATTCGCCGACGATGCCTGAGGCCCAGCTGCGGTCGGTGAGCTTGCTGAAGAGCTTTTCAGCTTCTGTTTGACGCTTTCCGTCAGCGTTTTGCTGTCCCGCATAACTGTCTCCCATTCGGTGGCGTTGCGCCCATTGGTACTTTATATGCTGTAGGAACTTGCTGTTCCAGGAGCGTTGCAATTGGCGGCTGTCCAGCCAGTAGAGGCGAAATTCAGGCAGCAGCTGGCGCGCAAAGTCAGCATCTATATTGGCCATTCGCAGAATATCAAAAACGGCGTCGTCCGGCTGCCAGTTCTCTGGAATTTGCCGGGGTTCGGTGTCGAAATTGATGGCGTTGGTGTAATGCGCCCACTGGCGGCGAACGTGCTCAATAAACCGTGTGTTCCACTGCCGGTCCTTTTTGCCGTTTTCGCGCCAGTAGAGCACAAACTCCGGCACGGCATCTTCGATAAAGCTGCGGTCGATACCGCTGCGTTCAAGTATATCCTGTGCATCGCTGCTGGGCTGCCAGTCCGGAGTAACGGCCTGGGTGTGGGCCTGTTCGACTTGTTGGTAGCGATGCTCTTTCCAGCGCCGGGCAACATGCTGGGTAAAGGTGCTGTTCCAGGATGAGCGCGCGTCGCCCTTGTCGCGCCAGAACACAATAAATTCGGGAATCAGCGCTTCGATAAAGTCGGGTTCGACCTGATGGAATTGGGTCAGATAGTTGATGCTCTCGCGATCCGGTCGCCAGTTGGCGTCTATCGGGGTTGCGCTACCGTCGCTCGGGAGCCGGCGCTGGCTTGATTCAGTGGGCTTGCTCGCCGGTGCGGCTTGCGGCGCGGGGCTGGCTTGCTGTTGCAGTGAAAAACGAATGTTGCGCGCGCTGGCGTTAAGGGCGCTGCCGAGCGTGAGCACGCCCTGACTTTGTAATTGGCGCAAGGTGTTTTCAATTTCCGGCAGTTGCCAGAAGGGAAGCAATTGTTGCAATTGCTGTTTGTCGATAAGCTGCCAGCTGTTTTCACCTTTGCCAGACAGCTGCGCCCATTCGGTGAGTAGCTGGTACAGCAGCGCTTCATGCAGTCCGAGCGTGGCAGCAAGCGTAGGCGACACAATAAGCGGGCGTTCAATCACAGCAGCAACGGCCTGTCAGTGGAGAAAATTCTGAAGCCGCTATTGTACGGCTCAGCCTCTACCGGGCCAACAGCGATTTCAGTAAGAGGACTATTTGCCAATGGCAAAACAGAAAACAGCCTTTGTTTGCAATGATTGCGGCAGTGAATACAGCCGCTGGCAAGGGCAGTGTCACGACTGCGGGGCCTGGAATACGCTGGCGGAGTTCAAGCTGGGGCCGACCGCCAGTGCATCGCCCGTGCAGCAGATCGGCTATGCCGGTGCAGCGGCGGGTGAGATCCAGACCCTGGCCAGCATTGATTTAGCTGAATTGCCGCGTATTCACAGTGGTTCCTCGGAGTTCGATCGGGTGTTGGGCGGCGGTCTGGTGCCGGGTTCTGCGGTGCTGATTGGCGGCCACCCCGGTGCAGGCAAAAGTACGCTGCTGCTGCAAACGCTGTGCAAGTTGGCCGAGACAGTGCCCGCTCTCTACGTTACGGGTGAAGAATCGCTGCAACAGGTAGCGATGCGAGCAAGGCGCCTGGAGTTGCCAACGGGGCAGCTTAAAATGCTGTCAGAAACCCGGTTGGAATCGATTTGCGCACAGGCAGCCAAGCAGCGCCCCAAGGTGATGGTGGTCGACTCGGTGCAGGTACTGCATTCCGATCACATCAGCTCGGCACCGGGCAGTGTGTCGCAGGTGCGTGAATGTGCTGCGGCCCTGACCCGCTTCGCCAAACAGACCGACACGGTGGTGTTGCTGGTGGGGCACGTGACCAAAGAGGGCTCGCTGGCCGGCCCCAAGGTGCTGGAGCATATGATTGACTGCTCAATTATGCTCGAAGGCAGCAGTGATACCCGTTTCCGTACACTTCGCGGCCAGAAAAACCGCTTTGGTGCGGTCAACGAACTGGGTGTCTTTGCGATGACGGAGCAAGGCTTGAAAGAAGTGAAAAATCCGTCAGCGATATTCCTGAACCGCCAGGCCAATCCGGCCTCCGGCAGTGTGGTCATGGTGGTGTGGGAAGGTACCCGGCCCTTGTTGGTCGAAATTCAGGCGCTGGTCGACGGCAGCAGTTTGGGCAATCCGCGGCGGGTGGCTGTTGGCCTGGAGCAAAACCGGCTGGCCATGTTGCTGGCAGTGCTGCACCGCCACGGGGGGCTGCAGGTGGGCGACCAGGATGTGTTCGTGAACGTGGTCGGTGGAGTAAAGGTGCTGGAGACCAGCGCGGATCTGGCGCTGCTGTTCGCAATTGTTTCGAGCTTTCGTGACAAACCCCTGCCCGAGGACCTGGTGGTTTTTGGCGAGGTCGGGTTGTCGGGTGAGATCCGCCCGGTTCCCAGTGGTCAGGAGCGACTGCAGGAGGCAGCCAAGCACGGCTTTAAGCGGGCAATTGTTCCTACGGCCAACCGCCCGCGACGGGCAATTGAGGGAATGACCGTGGTGGCCGTTGACAGTCTTGCGCAGGCGCTTGATGCGATATAGCCCCGACGCTGCGTTGCCGGGGCCAGTGGGAACCCGTCCTGTCGGCGGTCCTGCTGATGTTTCTGTCAGGCCTAGAAGATCTCTTCCAGTGAGGTGTCGCGCGGATCACCGCCGTTGCCGCCGGGCTGAAAATCGCTTCCCCCGCCTGCGGGCACATTTTCGGTCCTGAATATTTCGAAGATCGCGTTGGCCTGCCCGGGGGCAGCGAGCTTGCCGGTGTCGGGGTCAATGCGCACGCTGGATATTCCCGGCGGCTGCTTCATCGGGCGCTCGGGTTTGCCCTCCAGTGCCGAAGTCATATATTCCATCCAGATCGGCAGGGCGACGGATCCGCCGTACTCCTTGCGGCCGAGATACTGGTTGTCGTCAAAGCCAACCCAGGCGGTGGTGACAATGCCTGAGCCGTAGCCGGAGAACCAGGCATCGGTCGGGCCGTTGGTGGTGCCGGTTTTGCCGGCAAGGTCGGAGCGGCCCAATTTGCGGGCACGGCGGCCGGTGCCGTAGCGAATGACGTCTTTGAGGATGCTGTCCATGATGTAGGCAACACGTTCTTCTACGATGCGCTCAGCATTCGGGTGGCTTGGTTCCGGCGGCAGTTCCTTGGCGCTCAGTATCGCCTCGAGATTGCTGGCTTCCTGGAAGAAGGGTTCGTCGCCGGTATACATTTCTTCCGGTTGGAAGCCGATCTCGGACTCGGCGTCGCAATCCTTGCAAACGACCGGATGCCCGGCCTGGTAGAGAATCTGGCCATCGCGATCCTCAATGCGGGCAACCACGTGGGGTTTTACCCGAAAACCGCCATTGGCGAAGGCGGAGTAGCCGACGACAACATCCAGCGGTGTGGCCGACAGGCTGCCTAGCGCGAGCGAAAGGTCGCGCGGTAGCTGCGATTCGCGAAAGCCGAAGCGGGTGACGTAATCAATGGTGTTGCCGATGCCGGTGGAGCGTAGCAAGCGAATTGAAACCAGGTTGCGCGAATTGTACAGGGCCTTACGCAGGCGGGTTGGCCCGTAAAATTTGCCGCTGTCATTCGTGGGTCGCCATGTGCTTTCCAGCATCTGGTCGTCAAACACAATGGGAGCATCGTTGATAACGGTTGCCGCGGTCGATCCGTGCTCGAGTGCCGCGCTGTAGACGAAAGGTTTGAAGTTTGAGCCGGGCTGGCGATTGGCCTGGGTTACGCGGTTAAAGCTGCTGTGCTGATAATCGTAGCCACCGACCAGGCTGAGAATTTCGCCGGTATCTGCATCCATTGATACCAGTGAGGCCTGAATTTTGGGGAGTTGGGACAGTTGCCAGCCCTCGCCATTGGCCGTAACACGAACAAGATCACCGACGGCCACCACATCAGCGGCTTCTTTGGGGGCTTCTCCGCGACTGTCTTCGTTGATAAAGCGGCGTGCTTCTGACAGGCCGTCCTGCCATTCCAGCGTGATTTCGGTGCCGTCGCGCATCAGAACCCGGGCCGACTTTTCAGCAACGGTGATAACGAGAGCCGGTTCCCAGCGACCGACCGGGTTGACCCTGCGCAGCTGTGAATGCCAGCGGTCACGGTCAAATTCTTTGGATTCCAGTGACCACTGGGCTTCAGGCCCCCGGTAACCATGGCGCAGCTCGTACTCACTCACGCCGTTGAGCACGGCATTGTTGGCAACCTTCTGAAGGGTGCTGTCAACGGTGGTGTAGGCCCGGTAACCTTCGGTATAGGCTTCTGCACCGTAGCGGCGGATCATGTCGCGGCGAACCATTTCCGCCACATAGGCGGCGTCAGCTTGCAGCTTGCTGCCGTAATAGGCCGATTTGAGCTCGGTTTCACGGGCTGTCTTGTAGTCTTCCTGAGAGATGTACCCCAGACTGAGCATGCGGCTCAAAATCCAGTCACGACGTGATTTCGCGCGCGCGGCGTTAGCGAGCGGATTGTAAGCGGAGGGCGCTTTGGGCAGGCCGGCAATCATGGCCATTTCCGCGAGATTCAGTTCGCCAACATGCTTGTCGTAGTAAACGCCGGCGGCGGCCTCTATGCCGTAGGCATGGTTGCCGAGGAAAATTTTGTTGAGGTAGAGCTCCAGAATTTCAGCTTTGCTCAAGGCGCGTTCTATTTTGATCGCTAGGAATATTTCGTTGAATTTGCGGGAAAAGGTGCGTTCCTGTGACAGGAAATAGTTTTTCGCGACCTGCATGGTGATGGTGCTGCCGCCGGTCTGGATTTCGCCGCTAATGATCAATTGTGACGCCGCTCGCAGCAAGCCCCCGATATCTACGCCATGATGCTCGTAAAATCGGTCGTCCTCTGCAGCGAGGAAGGCTTGGATAAAAATAGGCGGTATATCCTCGAAGTCGAGAGGTGTTCTCTTCTTTTCTCCGAATTCACCAATCAACTGTAAGTCCCGGCTATAGATGCGCAAGGGGGTTTGCAGGCGAATATCGCGCAGGGTATCCACATCTGGCAGTTTTGGCGTGAGATAGATGAAAATAGCAGCAAAACCGGCTATAGCACTGGCGACAAACACTAGGGAAAGTTGTGTAACTGCCCGCCGTATAACGATAAATTTCGACATTCTAATCCTGTTGGGGGGTGCCTGATAATGCGCGAATCGCTGCTTATATTAACGAAATGAGACCCGCTCTACTCAAATATCATTATAACTATTTGCGAAAATGGGTTCTCTGGTATTTAATCTAATTATAAAAAGTGTGTTCTAAGTCTCGGATGCAGATAGGAAAACTTCAGTGTTGCAGGAACTTTTTGGCGGTTGGCGCCCAAGCGCAGTAGTAGGTGTGGATATTAGCTCCAGCACGGTCAAGGTGCTGGAGTTGAGCCGCAATGATGGCCGATATAGGGTCGAAAGCTTTGCTGTAGCCGCGTTGCCGCAGAATGCTGTGGTGGAAAAAAATATCACCGACACCGAGGTGGTGGCCGAAACGCTGCGCCTGGCCTATACACGCTCTCGCTCCAAACAAAAGAATGCTGCCGTTGCGGTGTCGGGCGCTGCGGTGATCACCAAGGTGATCGAGATGTCCGCTGACCTCAAGGAAGAGGTGATGGAAACGCAGATTACCATGGAGGCTGATCAGTACATCCCCTACCCCTTGGACGAAGTTGCACTGGATTTCGAAGTTTTGGGGCCCTCCGAGCGCAATGAAGAGATGGTTGAAGTGCTGCTGGCGGCATCGCGGCAGGACAATATTGACAGCCGGGTGGAGGCACTTGAACTGGCTGACCTTGAAGCAAAGGTCGTTGATATCGAAGCCTTCGCCATGGAGCGCACCTTCACGCTGATTGCCCAGCAGTTTGAATTGAATGAAAACTCCGTTGTCGCCATCGTTGATATCGGCGCTACGGTTACCACGCTCAGCGTTATTGTGAACGAAGAAACGATTTATACCCGCGAGCAGCTGTTTGGTGGTCGTCAGCTCACAGAAGAGATTCAGCGCCGCTATGGCATTTCTTACGAAGAGGCGGGGCAGGCGAAGAAAGAGGGCGGGATATCCGACGACTACGAAGAAGAAGTGCTCGATCCCTACAAAGATGCTGTTGTTCAGCAAATTTCACGGGCGCTTCAGTTTTTCTTTTCTGCCAGCCAGTACAACATGGTTGATCTGATTGTTCTGGCCGGAGGAGTTGCCTCAACAACGGGCCTGGCCGACAGGGTGAGTGACGAGATTGGCACGACAACGGTGGTGGCGAACCCCTTTGCCAATATGGAAGTGGCTCCCGGCGTCGATGTGCTGGCGCTGAACAGTGACGCACCGGCAATGATGATTGCGTGTGGTCTGGCTTTGAGGAGTTTTGATTAATGGCGCAGATCAACCTACTTCCCTGGCGGGCGGAGCGACGCGCCGCGCTGCAGAGGCAGTTTCTGGTCGTGCTGGCAGGTATGGCCATTTTGGGTGGCTTGATAGTGCTGCTGGCTGATCGCTATGTTTCCGCGCAGGTGGCACACCAGAATGGTCGCAATGATTACCTGAAGCAGCACATCGCCGAGCTGGACCGGCAAGTGAAAGAGATAAGTGAGCTGGAAAAACGTCGGGCTGAGCTGCTGGAGCGCATGGAGATTATCCAGGGTTTGCAGGGTACTCGGCCGGTTATTGTCAGGATCTTTGATGAAACGGTAAGAACCTTGCCGGACGGCGCTTTCTTTCAGTCGATGACGCGCAACGACAAACTTGTGCAGGTAAAAGGCAAGGCTGAGTCCAATAATCGTGTTTCCAGTTTGATGCGGCGGCTCGACAGCTCGCAATGGTTTACCGAGCCGAATTTGACCTCGGTTAGCGCAGCGCCGGACTTTGGTGAGCAGGGCAGTAATTTCGAGCTTTCCTTCAAGATCACTACGCCGGACGAGGATAAGGAGAAATAGCCGTGGCTTTTCAGGATGCGTTAAAAGACCTGCAAGAGCTGGATATTAATAATCTGGATCTTGAGGCAATTGGTACCTGGCCGATTCTCGCCAAATCCATTCTCTGGGCCATCGTGTTAATCGGCTGCCTGGTAGCCGGTTTTATCTATGATATTTCGCCCCTGCGGGAGAAGCTGGCAACAGTAACCGCAACGGAACAGACGCTACGGGAAGATTACAAGCGTAAAGCCTTTAAAGCGGCGAATCTGGCGGCCTATCGCAAGCAGATGATTGAAATGGAGGAAACCTTCGGTGCGTTGCTCAGTCAGTTGCCGACGGATACCGAGGTGCCGGGCTTGCTGGAAGATATCACCGAGGAGGGCGTTTCCAACGGTCTGGAGATCAGCTCGATTAAATTGCAACCGGAAGTCAAAAAGGAGTTTTACGTAGAACTCCCGATCAGTATCGAGGTAAAAGGCCCGTATCATGATCTGGCGGCCTTTGTGAGTGGCATCGCCGGTTTGCCCCGGATTGTGACGCTGCATGACTTTTCGATTAGTAATACCAAGGGTGGCATTGACCTGAGCATGTCCATCACGGCTAAAACCTATCGCTATCGCGATCCGGAGGCCGGATGATGTTGTCAGTCGTTAATAAGCTCACAGTGGTTATAGCCGCCAGCATATTTCTCAGTGCTTGTGGCGGTGGCTCCGCTTATCGGGATATCGACCTGTTTATGGATGAAACCAAGGCACGCCCAGTCGGCCAGATTCCGCCAATCCCGCCCTTTAAAGCTTACAAGGCCTTTAACTATAGCGCATCGGGTTTGCGCAGCCCTTTTGTGCGGCCGGTAGAGGCCAAGCAGGTGGCGCGGTTGTCGGGTTCCGCATCGGTTAAGCCGGACTTTAATCGCAAGCAGGAATATCTGGAGCAATTCAGTCTGGATTCGATGCGGATGGTGGGATCACTGGAGATCGATGGTGTGCGTTGGGCGCTGATTCGCGATAGCGAGAATAGTGTGCACCGTGTTCGCCGCGGGAATTTTCTCGGGCGCAATCACGGGAGAATTATTGAGTCCAATGAAAACCATATCGTAATTATCGAAATTGTGTCAGATGGCGCTGAGGGCTGGGTTGAACGGCCACGAACGCTCGAAATAAAAACAAGTGACGGTTAAGTAAGTGGAGATGTCATGAATACCTTGAAGCCACGTAATCTACAGC
This sequence comes from Spongiibacteraceae bacterium UBA5047, assembly GCA_002415025.1. GTDB lineage: Bacteria > Pseudomonadota > Gammaproteobacteria > Pseudomonadales > Spongiibacteraceae > Litorivivens. The sequence goes on along the minus strand of DIBR01000034.1, from coordinate 239,443 downwards.
GGTACCTGCTATGGGTGGCCTGCGTGATTCTCTGCCCGACAGCTCTGGCTGCAGAATTAAAAGATGTGCAGTTCTCGTCTCTTGAAGGCGGACGATTTGAAGCGCGGCTCAGTTTCGATAGCGCGCCTCCCGAACCCAAGGGTTACACAATTGAAAAGCCGGCGCGCATCGCACTTGATTTGCCTGGCGTTAGCAGCGCCCTGCAGCAGAAAAAATTTCCGCTGGCCTATGGTAACGCCAGCAGCGCTGTGGTGCTTGAGGGTAATGGTCGCACCAGACTGGTGCTTAACCTGCTTGAATTGGTTCCGTACCTGACCCGTGTAGACGGGAATGATCTCATTGTGGAGGTTGGTCAGGTTTCATCGGATTATTTGAAGAAAACCGCCAGCACGATCCAGCAGGTGTCCAGCCCCTCGCAGAAAGTTGAAACGGTAGCGGGCAATCGCATCACCGACATGGATTTCAAGCGCGGTGAGAACGGCGAAGGCATGTTGATTCTCAGTCTGAAAGACCCCAAGGCTGATATCAATGTTTATGAGCAGGGTGCGAAGGTTTATGTTCAGTTCGCGGATGTGTCGCTGCCGGAGAATCTGCGTCGGCGCTACGATGTTGGCGACTTCGCTACGCCGGTGCAAGCGGTTGATGCCATCGCCGACCGCACGGGTACCCGCTTTGAAATCAAGTCCGCCGGTGACTATGACTATCTGGCCTATCAAACGGACAACCAGTATGTGGTCAGCGTAAAGCCGCTGAGCCAGGCTGAAGTTGAAGAGCGTCGCAAGGAATTTGCCTATGTCGGCGAAAAACTGTCGCTGAATTTTCAGGATATTGAAGTGCGGGCCGTACTTCAGCTGATTGCCGATTTTACCGAATTGAACCTTGTGGCAAGTGATACGGTGAGCGGGAATATCACCCTGCGCCTGAAAAACGTGCCTTGGGATCAGGCGCTGGAGCTGGTGCTGAAGACCAAAGGTCTGGATAAACGCCTGGTTGGCAATGTCTTGATGGTGGCACCGGCGGCTGAGATAGCCGAGCGCGAGAGACAGGAAATTGAGGCTCAGAAGCAGGTGCAGGAACTTGCGCCGTTGCGTAGTGAGTTTATTCGTATCCGTTACGCAGACGCCAGAGACTTGATGGTGCTGTTTGTACGGCGGTCGGGCCCTCAAACTGGGGCGGCCGCTGATGGTGCAGATGATATACTGAGTGAGCGCGGGCGGGTTGTATTGGAGTCGCGTACAAATTCGCTATTAATCACCGAAACCAATGCAAAGCTGGAGGAGATACGTCGCCTCATAAAACAAATTGACGTTCCGATTCGGCAGGTTCAGATTGAGGCGCGCATAGTACGGGCAAACTCTGATTTTGATAAAAGTCTGGGTGTGCGTTGGGGTGGATCATACATAAACCCAAGTTCAGATAGAATCTTGTCGGCGAACGCATCGATTGAGCAAAACAACGAATCGACTAATAACCTTATCGAAGCTGCCAATAATGGCGATAACTCATTTGAAGTTATTCCCGGCATGATTTCTGATTTGGGTGTCGCTGGGGCGTCGGGGTCGTTTGCTCTCGGGTATATTGGGCCGGAAGTGTTCCTGAATCTGGAATTGTCCGCACTTGAGTCAAAAGGGCGCGGAGAAATTGTATCGCAGCCAAAAGTGATAACCGGTGATAAAGAGCCGGCAATCATAAAGGCAGGCACGGAGATACCTTACCCTCAGTCTTCTGCCAATGGTGAAACGACTATCACCTTTAAAGAAGCAGTGTTGAGTCTGGATGTAACGCCAATCATCACCCCGGACGATCGCATTTTGCTTGATCTGCTGATTAACCAGGACACAGTGGGTCAGCTGGTTATCGCCACGGGTCTGGGCGGGCAAATTCCTACTATCGACACTACGGAATTGAAAACCAAAGTGTTAGTCGGAAATGGAGAGACTGTAGTGCTGGGTGGTGTCTATGAGACCGTTGATGTTGAATCGACGACCAAAGTACCGTTCTTTGGTGATCTGCCCTATATCGGTCGGCTATTCCGTCGAACGCAGGTGGAAAAAGATAAATCCGAGTTGCTGATATTTATTACTCCCCGCATTTTGGCGGATACTCTCGTCGAATAAACCTTATGACTCATCAACTTGTGTTTCTGGTCGGCCCCATGGGGGCCGGCAAGAGCACTATCGGGCGCCTGTTGGCGCAGGAACTTGGTCTTGAGTTCCGTGATGCCGACCGGGAAATCGAGGAGCGCAGCGGCGTTGATATTCCGTGGATTTTCGATAAGGAAGGGGAGGCAGGGTTTCGCGAACGTGAAACGGCCATGCTCGACGAGCTGTCACAACTGACCGGCGTGTTGGTCTCTACGGGTGGCGGCATTGTTGGTCGGGCGGAAAATTTTGAGTTGATGCGACGAGGTACGGTGGTGTATCTCCATGCCTCTGTTAAAGAGCAGGTCAAGCGCACCGCCAAGGATAAGAAGAGACCGCTGCTGCAAAATACCAATCCCCGCAAGGTGCTGGGTGAACTGATGGAAAAACGGGACCCGCTTTACCGCGAGCTCGCCAATATCATTGTTGATACCGACGGTCGTGGCCCGCGTGCAGTGGTCAACGAGCTTAAGCGCTTGCTGGGTGATGGCTGACAGTTCTGAATTCACAGTCGCCTGCCTCTGACGCTACAATAGCCTTTGTTCCCAACCAGAAGAGTCCCGATGCGTTCACTCTCCGTCGATCTTGGCGATCGCAGTTATCCTATTACCATTGCCCCCGAGCTCATTCAATCCGACTCCTGGGTTGAGCATATCGCCGGCCGGCAGGTGTGTGTCGTCACCAATGTGACCGTGGGTCCGATGTATCTTGATGCCGTGCTGCCACGTCTTGAGGGCCGCCAGGTGTCCGTTGTCAGCCTGCCTGATGGCGAGCAACACAAAACGCTGGAGCAATTGGGGGATGTTTTTGATCGCCTGCTCGGCGATGGCCACAATCGGACAACTACCCTGATTGCTCTGGGCGGAGGCGTTGTTGGCGATATGACGGGTTTCGCGGCAGCCTGCTACCAGCGCGGAGTGGCCTTTATACAGATTCCTACAACGCTGTTGGCGATGGTTGATTCGTCCGTGGGCGGCAAGACCGGTGTTAATCACCCCTTGGGTAAAAACATGATCGGTGCCTTTTATCAGCCCCGGTGTGTGGTCATAGACACGAACACCCTGGCATCGCTGCCACAGAGGGAGTTTGCAGCCGGTTTGGCAGAAGTGATCAAGTATGGTCTTATCGTCGACAAGCCGTTTTACGAGTGGCTGAAACTGAACTGGCAGGCCCTGCTGGAGCGTGATCAGGACGTTCTGGCCGAGGCGATACTGCGCTCCTGCGAGAACAAGGCGCGCGTGGTCGCCGAGGATGAGCGCGAGGCCGGTCGGCGCGCGCTGTTGAATTTCGGACACACCTTTGGTCACGCAATCGAGACCGCAACGGGTTATGGCAGCTGGTTGCATGGTGAGGCTGTAGCGGCGGGCATGGTGATTGCCGGGCGCCTGTCGGTTGAACTGGGCTGGATTCAAACCCAGGAAGTTGATGAATTTGCGAACCTGCTCGCGCAAGCCGGATTGCCCCTTCAGCCGCCCGCCGAGATGGACTGCCAGCAGTTTATGTCCTTGATGGCACGGGATAAAAAGGTCGTGGATGGCAGTCTTCGTCTGGTGTTGCTGAAAGCGATCGGCGAAGCAGTGGTCAGTAGCGAGGCCAGTTCCGGGGCAATCGAGCGGGCATTGGCGGGTTGTCGCGGCTAGGCGGCTCGAGTGCGCTGGATTTAAGCGGCTGTTTTTACAGGAAATTTATAGTTTTCAGTAGCTTATAGTGCGTATTTCAGCGCTGGATTTGTCGCGTCTGCGGCTTGCGTGTAGAATGTCTCTCCTTTTTTCCGGTGAACGCTGTCACCGGTTCGCGATTACAATAGCTATCTTTCTGATTTTCTAAGTTTTTTTGCGAGAGTCGATTTATGAGTACAGGCCTGTACAGACCTGAAGACGTGCGTGACAACTGTGGCTTCGGCCTGATTGCCCATATGCAGGGCGACGCCAGCCACAAACTGTTGCAGACCGCCATCGAGTCCCTGACCTGCATGACACACCGTGGGGGTATTGCTGCAGACGGCAAAACTGGCGACGGTTGTGGTCTGTTGATGAAAAAGCCCGACGGCTTTCTGCGCACACTGGCAAAAGAGCAGTTTTCCCGTGAATTGTCGGCCATTTATGGTATTGGCCAGATATTTCTCAGCGTCGATGCTGACCGCGCAGCGGCTGCGCGTAGCGCTTTTGAAGCGGAGCTCAAGGCTCAGGGCCTGGAGTGCATGGGTTGGCGTGAAGTGCCGCACGACTCGTCGGTTTGTGGCGAAATTGCCATCGCCAGTCTGCCGCGTATTGAACAGGTTTTTATTAATAGCGACGCTGCAACCGAACAGGAATTGTGCACCAAGCTCTACGTAGTGCGCCGCCGGGTTGAAAATGCGTTGCGGGCCGATGCCGATTTTTACATTTGTAGCCTGTCGGCCTCCGTGCTGTCGTACAAAGGGTTGATGATGCCCGTCGACCTGCCGAAGTTTTATCCGGATTTGGGTGACGCCCGTCTGGAAACGGCCATCTGCGTGTTTCACCAGCGCTTCTCCACCAACACGGCGCCCCGCTGGCCGCTGGCCCAGCCCTTCAGAATGCTGGCGCACAACGGTGAAATCAACACCATAGACGGCAACCGCAATTGGGCGGAAGCGCGCTCGGCCAAGTTTTCCAGCCCCTTGCTGCCAGACATCAACAGCATTGCGCCGTTGGTAAACCGCGAGGGTTCAGATTCGTCCAGCATGGACAATATGCTGGAGCTGCTGCTCGCCGGCGGCATGCCCTTGTTCCGTGCGGTGCGGATGATGGTGCCGCCCGCGTGGCAGAATATGGAACATATGGATGCCGACCTGAAGGCATTCTACGAGTACAACTCCATGCATATGGAGCCCTGGGATGGCCCTGCCGGCATTGTTCTTACCGACGGCCGCTATGCTGTTTGTATGCTGGACAGAAACGGCTTGCGACCGGCGCGCTGGGTCACAACCACCGACGGCTTTATTACCCTGGCGTCAGAAATCGGAACCTACGATTACAAGCCTGAAGATGTCATTGCCAAAGGCCGTGTCGGCCCCGGGCAGATATTGGTGGTTGATACTGAAACCGGCGAGGTAATGCACACCCCGCAAGTGGACGCCCAGCTCAAAGCCCAGCAGCCCTACAAAAAGTGGTTGAAGGAAAATGCCGTCCGGCTGGAGTCGACGCTGTCTACCACGTTGGTGCCTGATCTCGTTGGCAAGGATCAGCTGAAAGCCTTTCAGAAGTACTTCCAGGTAAGCTTCGAAGAGCGAGAGCAGGTGCTGCGCCCGCTGGCAGAAGCTGGCGCCGAGGCGGTCGGCTCCATGGGTGATGACACCCCGATGGCCGTGTTGTCGAATCAACAGCGTCCCTTGTACGACTATTTCAGACAGAAATTTGCCCAGGTCACCAACCCGCCGATAGACCCGCTGCGCGAAGCGATTGTAATGAGTCTGGAGACCTGCCTGGGTCGCGAGAAAAACGTTTTTGAAGAAACGCCCGATCACGCCGAGCGGTTGATATTGTCCAGCCCGGTGTTATCGCCAGACAAATTTCAGCGTCTGCTCGAATTGAATGACGACAACTTTGCGATTGCGCGCATTGATCTCTGTTACGACCCCGCTGAGCGTACGCTGCAGTCTGCCATTGAAGCCTTGAATGAACAGGCCGCCGCCGCTGTGCGCAGCGGCAAGACCATTTTGTTACTGAGCGATCGCGGTATAGAACCCGGACTGTTGTCCATTCACTCGTTAATGGCCACCGGTTCTGTGCACCACCATCTGATCAAGCAAGGACTGCGCTGCGACGCCAATATTGTGGTGGAATCCGGTAGTGCTCGTGATTCGCATCAGCTGGCTTGCCTGTTTGGTTTTGGTGCGACAGCGGTCTACCCCTATATGGCCTACAGCGTCATTACCGACATGCTGCGCACCGGCGAGTTGGTGGGTGATACCAACCAGTGCCATACCGCTTACCGCAAGGGTATCAACAAGGGCTTGCTGAAAATTCTCTCGAAAATGGGCATTTCGACTATTGCCTCCTATCGCGGTGCGCAACTGTTTGAGATTGTCGGCCTCGACGATGCCATTGTAGAACTGTGTTTTCGCGGCGCAGCCAGCCGTATTCAGGGCGCTGATTTCGCAGAATTGCAAAAAGATCAGGAAGCGTTGGCAACCATCGCCTGGATTCCGCGCAAACCTATTTCACCCGGTGGCCAACTCAAGTTTGTTCACGGGCAGGAGTTCCACGCCTTTAACCCGGATGTGGTCGTAGGGCTACAGGACGCCGTTCAGTCTGGCGATTACCAGAAGTGGAAGCGCTACAGCGCTATGGTAAATGAGCGCCCGGTCGCGACATTGCGTGACTTGCTGAACCTGAAATCAGTTGAGCCGATTCCGCTGGATGAAGTCGAGCCGATTGAAAATATTCTGCCGCGTTTTGATTCTGCCGGGATGTCGCTGGGCGCCCTGAGCCCCGAGGCCCACGAAGCATTGGCTGCAGCCATGAACCGTCTCGGCGGACGCTCGAACTCTGGTGAGGGCGGAGAAGATCCCGCTCGCTATGGCACCGAGCGCAGCTCTAAAATCAAGCAGGTGGCGTCCGGCCGCTTTGGTGTTACACCGCACTATCTGGTGAATGCTGAAGTCTTGCAGATCAAGGTTGCTCAGGGCGCCAAGCCCGGTGAGGGTGGCCAGTTGCCTGGCGGCAAGGTCAATGAACTCATTGCGCGGCTGCGTTACTCCGTGCCCGGCGTAACCCTGATCTCGCCGCCGCCGCACCACGATATCTATTCGATAGAGGATCTGGCGCAGCTGATTTTTGACCTCAAGCAGGTGAACCCGGATGCGCTGGTGTCAGTGAAGTTGGTGTCCGAACCCGGTGTTGGCACCATAGCTGCCGGTGTCGCCAAGGCCTATGCCGACCTGATTACCATCTCCGGATACGACGGTGGTACTGCTGCGAGTCCCATCACCTCCATTCGCTACGCCGGATCACCTTGGGAGCTGGGCCTCTCCGAAGCCCAGCAGACACTGCGCGGCAACGGTTTGCGCGGCAAAGTGAGAGTACAAACTGACGGCGGTCTGAAAACCGGGCTTGATGTGATCAAGGCCGCTATTCTCGGCGCTGAAAGTTTTGGCTTTGGTACCACGCCGATGGTGGCGCTCGGCTGTAAATACCTGCGTATCTGCCATTTGAATAACTGCGCTACGGGTGTTGCGACACAGGATGCGCGCCTGCGCGATGAGCACTTTATCGGCACCGTCGACATGGTGGTGAATTTCTTCACCTTTATGGCGATGGAAACCCGCGAATTGTTGGCAAGCCTCGGTCTGCGCAGTATGTCCGAACTGATTGGCCGTACCGATTTGCTCGAGAAGCATGCGGGGAAGACCACCAAGCATGGTCAGATTGATTTGTCGCCGGTGTTGTACAAATCACCGGAGGCCGAGAGTCAGCCGGAATATTGTCAGGTCGCGGTGAATGCGCCCTTTGATAAGGGCGAAAAGGCCGAAGCCATGGTGCGCGCAACGCTGGATGCCATCGACAACAAGCGCGGCGGTGAGTTTGAATTTCGGGTGACCAACTGCGACCGTTCCATCGGCGCGCGTCTGTCTGGCGAAATTGCCAAGCGCTACGGCAACGATGGCATGAGTGACGCCGCCATTACCCTGCGTCTTACCGGTACGGTGGGCCAGAGCTTTGGTGTGTGGAACGCGGGCGGTCTGAATATGTATCTGGAAGGCGACGCCAACGACTATGTGGGCAAAGGCATGGCCGGCGGCAAGCTGGTGATCTATCCGCCCAAAGTCAGTCGCTTTGCCTCGCAGGACACCGCCATCGTCGGCAACACCTGCCTCTATGGCGCCACCGGCGGCAGACTGTTTGCCAGTGGCCGCGCCGGTGAGCGCTTTGGTGTGCGCAACTCCGGCGCTCACGCTGTCGTTGAGGGTACGGGCGATCACTGCTGCGAATATATGACCGGTGGCAACATCACGGTATTGGGTGGCACTGGCGTCAACTTCGGTGCGGGCATGACCGGCGGCTTCGCTTACGTGCTCGACCTGGAGCATCGCTTTGTCGATCGCTACAACAGCGAGTTGGTGGAAATCTGTCGAATTACGTCCGAATCGATGGAAGCCTACCGGGCGCATCTGCGTGCCAATATTCAGGAACATGTAGCGGAAACAGGTTCAGCCTGGGGCGCCGAGATACTCGACAATTTCTCGGACTACGCGAGCAAGTTCTGGATGGTTAAGCCCAAGGCGGCAAGCCTGGGTCAGCTGCTGGCCAATACGCGCCAGCGCCCTGAGTAAGTTGGCCCCGGGAAGGATTGAGGTAGAGTTATGACGGAACGTCAGAGTAACAATTTCCAGTTTCTGGATGTCGGTCGTTTAGATCCCGACAAGAAGGCGATGAATGTTCGCACAGCGGAATTTGTCGAAATATACGAGCCCTATCGCGAGACCCAGGTCAGCGCGCAGGCTGATCGTTGTCTCTCGTGCGGCAACCCCTATTGCGAATGGAAGTGCCCAGTTCACAACTACATTCCCAACTGGCTGAAACTGGTCAGCGAAGGCAACCTGTTTGAGGCGGCCGAGCTTTCTCACCAAACCAATACCTTGCCGGAAGTCTGTGGCCGCGTGTGTCCGCAGGATCGCCTGTGTGAAGGCGCTTGCACACTGGAAGACGGCTTTGGCGCGGTAACCATTGGTTCAACCGAGAAGTACATTGCCGATACCGCGCTGGCCATGGGCTGGCGCCCCGACCTGTCCGAGCGTGTGTGGACCGACAAGAAGGTGGCTATTATCGGCGCGGGCCCTGCCGGGCTTGGGTGCGCTGACGTGCTGGTGCGCGCCGGCGTAAAGCCGGTGGTGTTTGATCGCTACCCGGAAATTGGCGGCTTGCTCACCTTTGGTATTCCGGAATTCAAACTTGAGAAGTCGGTGATGCAGCGTCGCCGTGGCGTGTTCGAAGAGATGGGAATCGAATTCCGGCTCAATACAGAGATCGGCAAAGACATCATGCCCAAGGAACTGATGGATGAGTACGACGCCGTCTTTCTCGGCATGGGAACATATAACGCTCTCAAGGGCGGCTTTACCGGCGAAGACCTCAGCGGCGTTTATGATGCGCTGCCGTTTTTGGTTTCCAGCGTAAACCGCAACATGGGCTGGGAAAAAGACAGCGCAGATTTTATCGACGTCAAGGGCCAGCGTGTAGTTGTCCTTGGCGGCGGCGACACGGCGATGGACTGCAACCGTACCTCCATTCGGCAGGGCGCCGAAAGTGTCGTTTGCGCCTATCGCCGCGATGAAGAAAACATGCCGGGTTCACGCCGTGAAGTGTCGAATGCGCGGGAAGAGGGTGTTGAGTTTCTGTTTAACCGCCAGCCTGTTGCCATTGTCGGCAGCGATAGTGTTAAAGGCGTTAAGGTTGTAACGACCGAACTCGGCGAGCCCGACGAAAATGGTCGCCGCCGTCCGGAAGTGGTCCCTGGCAGCGAAGAAATATTGCCTGCTGACGTTGTGCTGGTTGCCTTCGGTTTTCGTCCCGACCCGCCGGAATGGTTTGGTGATTTCTCTATCGAAACCAATGACTGGGACGGCGTTGTCGCGCCGGAAGAGCAAACCTACAAATTTCAGACCAGCAATGAAAAGATCTTTGCCGGTGGTGATATGGTGCGCGGTTCTGATCTGGTGGTGACTGCGATCTGGGAGGGGCGTCAGGCGGCAGAAGGGATCCTCGATTACCTGAAAGTCTGAGCTTCACGCCGGATGTCTGGTGCAGACGTCCGACGCACTCCAATAGCCATCCACCTTTCAGGCGAGCGAGCGACCATGACGAATACCCTAAAAAATGACACCTTTCTCCGCGCCCTGTTGCGCGAGCCGGTGGACTATACCCCGGTCTGGATGATGCGCCAGGCGGGGCGCTATCTGCCCGAATACCGCGCCACTCGCTCTCAGGCCGGTGATTTTATGTCGCTGTGCATGAACCCGCAGCTGGCCTGTGAGGTGACCCTGCAGCCGCTGGAGCGTTACCCGCTGGATGCGGCAATTCTGTTCTCGGACATCCTGACTATTCCCGATGCGATGGGGCAGGGCTTGTATTTTGAAACGGGTGAAGGACCGAAATTCAAAAAGGTCGTACGCAGTATGGCCGATGTGGAAGCCCTGCCGGTGCCGGACGCAGAGCAGGACCTGGGGTATGTCATGGACGCGGTACGCACCATTCGCCGCGAACTGAATGGTCGCGTGCCCCTGATAGGTTTCTCTGGCAGCCCCTGGACACTGGCAACCTACATGGTCGAGGGTGGCTCCTCCAAGGATTTTCGTACTACCAAGGCACTCGCCTATGACCAACCCGAGCTGATGCACGCCCTGCTCGACAAGCTCGCGCAGTCAGTGGTGGCCTACCTGAACGGGCAAATTCGCGCAGGTGCGCAGGCGGTGCAGATATTTGACACCTGGGGTGGTGCACTCAGCGCTGCGGGTTATCAGGAATTTTCGCTGCGTTATATGCAGCGCATTGTCGATGGTCTGATCAAGGAACAGGATGGTCGCAAGATTCCCTGTATTCTCTTTACCAAAAATGGTGGCCTCTGGCTGGAGAGTATCGCTGCCTCGGGTTGTGATGCGGTCGGTTTGGACTGGACCATCGATATCGGGGAGGCGCGTCGCCGGATCGGTGACAGGGTAGCGCTGCAGGGCAATATGGACCCGACCATGCTGTACGCATCGCCCAAGCGTATTCGTGAAGAAGTGTCGCGCATATTGGCGAGTTACGGCACGGGTACGGGCCATGTGTTCAATCTGGGACATGGCATTACCCCGGAAGTCGATCCGGCCCACGCCGGTGCCTTTATCGAGTCTGTACGCGAGCTGTCAGCGCCCTACCACGAGCAGAACTGAACCAACCGGGTGCAGCGCAGTCACAGTGTTATGAAAACACTGACTGGTTTCGCCGTCTCGTTGCTTGTTGCCCTCTCCCTGCCTGGACAGGCTGAACCACTAAAGTTTAGTAGTCAGCCCGGCCAGGTTTCCCTGCTGGAGCTCTACACTTCGCAAGGTTGCAGCAGTTGTCCGCCCGCTGATGCCTGGCTTTCTACACTGGTTGACCATCCTCAGCTGTGGACTCGGCTGATACCGGTAGCCTTTCACGTCGACTATTGGGATAGGTTGGGTTGGCAAGACCCATTTGCCGGTGCGAACAATACCCGCCGCCAATATCGTTACAACCGCAGTGGTGCCACCAGCGCTGTCTATACACCAGGCTTTATCCTGAATGGCCGGGAGTGGCGGGGCCGTGGTCGGCAAGGCTGGTTGCCGGCGCAGGGGCTGGGGGGCGAGGTTCTTGCTGTGACCGTTGAGGGTGACAGGGTTGCCGTGAATTACAAACACACAGGCAGTCCGGTAGAGATTCACATTGCCTTGCTGGGTTTCGGTTTGGAAACGCCGGTGGGTGCGGGTGAAAATCGCCGAAAGACGCTCAAGGAAGATTTCGTGTTACTGGACCGGATTTCGGCGAAAGCGGAGAGTGGCAACTGGCAGGCAATCCTGCCTGCCTCAAAGGCGGCAACCAAACGGCGAGCATTAGTGGTTTGGGTGAGCCTGCCAGGTCAGCCAGAAGCGCTTCAGGCCACCGGAGGCTGGTTGCCAACTGAGTAAACGCTGTCGTAGCAATTTTGCCTTCCCGCGAAAAAACGCGGTGCACTACTTCGGTGGATACTCCTTCCAGATTGCCTGTACCGCTTCTACCATATCCTCGGCCATCTCTTCCGGAGTGTGCCCTGCATTGACCAGCGCTGTGCCGCGCCAGCTCAGTTGGCTGGTGCTGCCATCGAGTACGTCGATAATTACCAGCAGGTTCCTGTCAGGCCGTTTTTTGCCTAGCGGAATACCCACGGATACGCCCAGGCCAAAGCCGCCGCTACCGCCTCCCACACCTATGCTGCCGCGACTGCCATTTCTGCGACCGTAGCCTTCAACCTGCTCACTAACATAGTAGCGCACCAGAAAATCCGGCTTTTCTCCGGCGCTGGCCTCGCGATACTGCTGGCTGTTGAGTAAGCGGGTGAGTTCATTGCGCACGCGTTGGGCGTGAAAGGGGCTAATTGTGGTGTCGCTGCCACTGGTCTCGGTTTGCCAATGGTAGCGCTGATAGCTGCTGAAGGGCGCTGCCGGGTTGTAGTCGGTCTCAACGGGCACGGAAGAACAGGCACTGAGGATCAGTGCGGCCAAAGGAATTGTCAGATAGCGAAGCATTGTGTTCTCCGGAGTGCAGTCAGGCACAGTCAAACCACTGTATAAGAGTTTAGACCTTAAACCCTTGACCCAGTTCACGGCATGTCTCATAGCGGTGACAGCTAACAATGTGGTCGTTCACCATGCCAGTGGCCTGCATAAAGGCATAGATTGTGGTGCTGCCGAGAAATTTGAAGCCGAGCTTTTTAAAATCCCTGGCGATTTTGTCAGAGAGCTCGGTGGTTGCCGGCACCTCCCTGAGGCTGCGGCGTTTGTTCTGAATCGGTTTTCCATCGACGTAGCGCCAGTAAAACCCGGCGAAACTGTCGTGTTTATGCTGAATATCGATGAACAGCTTTGCATTGTGAATGCTCGCTTCAATTTTCGCCCGGTTGCGCACGATGCCTGGGTTGGCCAGTAGCTTCTCTACGCTCGCTGCGTTGAAACGCGCTACCTTATTGATATCAAACTGTTTGTAGGCGGTACGATAGTTTTCGCGCTTGCGCAAAATGGTGATCCAGCTCAATCCTGCCTGCGCCGACTCCAGCGACAGGAATTCAAACAGTTGTTGATCGTCGCTGAGGGGTACCCCCCACTCTGTATCGTGGTAGTGGCAGTAGAGTTCATCGTCTTTGCACCAGGGGCAGCGATCTGTCATTTTTTCCTCCGGAAGCGATACAGTTATCTTTAGCAGCAATACCCTGTGCTAACATTTGCGCAGACCGTGTTGTTTGTACTTTCGGAAACAAGGATACACTCCATGAAGCGTGCGCTGATACTCCTCTGTGTGACGATACTGCTGGCTGCCTGCACAACCTCACCCACCGGGCGGCGGCAACTGCTGCTGTTTTCCGACTCGGAAATGTCGGTGATGGGTGCGACTGCTTTTGATGAAATGAAGCAGAAAACTCCGGTTGAGCGCGGGGGGCAGGTGAACCAGTACGTAACCTGCGTGACGGATGCCATTACCCGCACCTTGCCGGAAGGCCAGCGTAGCAGTTGGGAAGTCGTTGTATTTGACGAGGACAGCGCCAATGCCTTTGCGGTGCCGGGTAAGAAAATCGGTGTGCATACCGGGCTATTAAAAGTCGCAAAAACGCAGGACCAGCTGGCGGCGGTTATTGGTCACGAAATCGGGCACGTACTGGCCAATCACAGCGGCGAGCGGATGTCGATGCAGTTTGTGTCGCAGTCGAGCCAGCAACTCGTGGGTGCCATTATCGGGCAAGGCCCCGGTCAGCAGGCGGCGATGGCGGCATTGGGTTTAGGCTCGCAGTATGGTGTGTTGATGCCCTACGGCAGATTGCAGGAATCAGAATCCGATAATATCGGTGTGCAACTTATGTCGCAGGCGGGCTTTAATCCACAGGCCAGCATAGAGCTTTGGCACAATATGGCGGCCGATTCCCAGGGGCAGCCGCCGGAATTTTTATCGACTCACCCCTCCCACGAAACCCGCATTGGCGATTTACAGGCGTTGATGCCGGAGATGGATGCAATCTACCGTCAGGCGCGGGCGGCTGGTTTCAGACCCGCCTGCAAGCGTTAGCGGGCCGCTCAATCGTCGCCGCAGCAAACGCGGTGATTCATCTCCAGCGCCGGTTGCGCGCAATCGGGCACACCCACTACCTTGGCGGGTACGCCGGCCACTGTGGTGTGAGCGTCTACATCTTTGAGCACAACGCTACCGGCGGCAATTTGCGCACCTTCGCCCACGCGAATGTTGCCGAGAATTTTTGCGCCGGCGCCAATCAATACGCCGTCTGAAATTTTCGGGTGACGGTCACCGTGCTCCTTGCCCGTTCCTCCCAAAGTCACAGACTGCATTATCGATACGTTGTCGCCAACCACGGCGGTTTCACCAATCACCACCCCGGTTGCGTGGTCCAGCATAATGCCTTTGCCGACGCGTGCGGCCGGATGAATATCAACGCCAAACTCGCAGGAAATCCGGTTCTGAAAAAACAACGCCAGCGATTCGCGGCCCTGATTCCACAGCCAGTGGGCAATACGGTATGACTGCAGGGCGTGAAAGCCCTTGAAATACAGAAAGGGAATGGCGAGGCTGCTGCAGGCTGAGTCACGTTGTTTCACGGCAGCAACATCGGCGCGCATCGACTGGCCAATGCTGGCGTCGGCCGCCAGCGCTTTCTCAATCACTTCTCGAACGAGCAACGCTGAGGCAGTAGGCGAATCGAGTTTGTTGGCAAGGTGAAAGCTCAACGCCGTTTCCAGGGAGTCGTGATTCAAAATAGTGGCGTGCAGAAAACTGGCGAGTACCGGCTCGCTCTGTACTTCCTGTGCAGTTTCCTGGCGAATGCTATGCCATATCTGGTCAGTGGCACTGGCCGCTCTGAATGGTTCGGCGCTCATTGTCTCGACCCCGATAGTTAATGTACTTTCATTATAGCGGTGCAGGCGGGGTGCTTGGCAATTCACAATGCAAGCGCCAAAGGGATTGTCCTGCCTCGCTGTACTTGCGTTCAAAGGCTGTGACCGGCGGATTTGCAGAAAATTCCGTTACTTGCGCGTTTATATTGGCGACACCCAGCGCGGTGCAGAATTCTTCTGCGTAGATGAGCCAGTTGGTGCGTAACTCCAGCACGCCACCGAGTGCAAGCAGCGAAGGGAATAAAGGGGAGCCGTGGCAGCGACGCTTCAGGTGCTCGGACTTGGGCCAGGGGTTGGGGTAGAAAATACAGTGTTTGTCGGGCCGAATACCGGCCTCCACCAGCAGGCGCCAGAAGTCATCCGTATCGCTGCGCAGCAGCAGGTAGTTGTCCCGGTGTGGAAATTGATGGCGGGTCAGCCGCACGGCCGACTTGTCGACGCCAATTACGGCGTGCCCGGGGTGCTGCGTGGCAAGCCAGTGCGTGCTTTCGCCGGTGCCACAAAAAGAATCGAGTATAAAAGGGCGATCGAGTAACTGCAGCCATTGCCGGGCCTGCTTGAAAGCCTCTTTGCTGTGAGGTGTCAGCGGTTTTTGAAAGTGGCTCTGTAAGTGCTTGCGCACCGTCGCTTCCAATTTTTGGTGCAAACCAGGCTGATTGCTACTAACCGCCCGTACTGAGTTGCCCTTTTCAAGCGCAGTTGTCACACTTTCCCTTCCATAACGAGAGATTTGCCATGCGTCAGGATCGACGCCCGTACTGGGTAAAAAAAATCTACCTGTGTTTTCGCCGCTGGTATACCAATCATTTTCTCAAACCGGCCTGTGATTACATGGGCGATTATCACACGTGCATGAAGCCCTGGTACATTTCCATTTCCGGGCCGAATATTTCCATTGGTCAGTGCGCGACGATTATTGGCGAGCCCGACAACCGCGTAAAAATAGGGGTTTGGGGGCGTGAGCCGGAATTGGGGCGTATTGAGATTGGGGATTATGTATTGATCAGTCCCGGCGCGCGTATCTCGGCCAGTGACGAAATAGTCATCGGGCACAGCGTGATGATGGCCAACGGTGTCTATATTACCGACAGCGACTGGCACGGTATTTACGACAGGACCAAGCGCAGCGACCGGATTGCGCCGGTGCATATTGCCGACAACGTCTGGCTGGGCGATCACGCCACGATTCTCAAAGGCGTGAGTATTGGCGAAAACAGTGTTGTCGCAGCGAATGCAGTGGTGACGCGAGATGTGCCGGCGAATGTTGTCGTGGCGGGTAACCCGGCGAGAGTTGTCAAACAGCTCGATCCGGAACATGACATGGTCACGCGAGAAAACTACTTTGCCAGTCCGGCCGAGCTGGAAATATTTTTTGATGGCGTCGATAAAATGGTGCTTGGCAGCAACGGTTTCTTCAACTGGTTGCGCGCACTGGTTTGGCCGACACGTCGCGATTAAGTCTCACCCGGCGGGTACCGCTTGATATCGCAACCTTCGCGGTGGCGGATCTGCACACTGCCGGCAGGGCGCTCAGAAAATCTCCAGTGGTGGCTCATTGAGCAAGGCAAGTTGTTCGCGCAATTCCAGAATATGTTCGGCCCAGTAACGTTCGGTGTTAAACCACGGGAAGGTGCGCGGAAAGGCCGGGTCGTTCCAGCGCCGCGCCAGCCAGGCACTGTAATGCATAATTCGCAGTGTTCGCAGGGCTTCTATCAGCGGTAACTGTCGCGTTGGAAAATCGTTGAACTCATTGTAGCCCTCCACCAATTC
Source organism: Spongiibacteraceae bacterium UBA5047 (assembly GCA_002415025.1). GTDB lineage: Bacteria > Pseudomonadota > Gammaproteobacteria > Pseudomonadales > Spongiibacteraceae > Litorivivens. Next base: position 222,916 of record DIBR01000034.1, on the reverse strand, counting down.
GGAAAGTTGCCTCTGCTGCGCGTCGCGACTGCCCGACATAAACATCCAGATATCCTGAATCGCCGGTGCCATTCGGCTGTCGTCCAGATCGACAAAATGCACATCGTCTCCGCGCCACAGAATATTGCCCACGTGGCAGTCGCCGTGTACGCGCTGATAATCCGGTTGAACCTCGTCAAATTGCTGGCGAATGCGATACAGTAAATCGCGAGTCAACGTTTCGTAGGCGGGTCGCAACGCGCCGGGAATAAAGTGCTCCAGAAGAAAAACAGCACTGCTGTCGCCAAAGCTCTCAATGGAGAGGGCGGGGCGATGAGCAAAGGGTTCCAGCGCCGCAATGGCGTGAATGCGGGCGGCAAGCCGGCCTAACTGGAACAGGCTGTCCAGATCATCGAGTGCCGGGGCATGGCCGCCCTTGCGCGGGTAAATCGAGAAGCGAAAACCGGCGTGAGTGTGAAGCGTCTCGCCGGCCTCGTTGACGCTTGGAGGCACGACGGGAATTTCGGCCTCAAATAACTGGTGGCAGAAGCGGTGTTCTTCGAGAATCTGCTCGTCTGACCAGCGTTCGGGCCGATAGAATTTGACAATAAGTGGCTCGGCATCCTCGATACCAACCTGATAAACGCGGTTCTCGTAGCTGTTCAGCGCCAGTATGCGCAGATCACTGAGTAAGCCGGTGCTTTCAACAGCATCTACCACCAGGTCAGGCGACAGCAATTCGTAGGGGTGCTGATCAGTGGAATGCGGGTCAGTCACGCTTGTCCTCCGGGTGATATTCAGGTTTAGAAAGCGTGCGCTAGAGGTTTTCAAGGCGTTCTCGCCAGACACCAGACCGATACACGCCTTGCGCCAGCTTCGCGCAGTATAGCGGCCACGCTATTGGCTGTCGCGGCTGTTGTAACCACGTCATCGATAATGGCCACGTGTTTGCCTGCGATATCAGCGTTTTTGCGCAACGCAAACGCCGCCTGCAAATTATGCCGGCGCTGTTTGGCGCTCAGCCCTTGTTGCGGCGGATTGTAGTGCAGGCGATACAGGTCGGTGGAAACTGGAATACCCAATAGTGGAGACCAGACCCTGGCGATGATATCGGCCTGATTAAATCCGCGCTGTAATCGCCTGCGCCAATGCATGGGGACTGGCGCCAACAAATCCGGGCGCGACGCGGCGCGGATGCGATCCAGTGCAAGTCGGGACAGCAGGCTGCCGTAAAGTTGCCGCCGCTGGTATTTAAAGCGGCTGATCAATTGGTCGATCGGGTAGCCGTATTCCCACACAGCGGCGCATTCGTCGAATTGTGGTGGCGATTTCAGGCATTGCCCGCACTGCCCATGCCGGGAAGCACTGCCTAATGGCAGGGCGCAGCGCTGGCAATGCGGGCCCAGCCAGGGCAGCTCATCGTGGCAGCCTGTGCAAATGTCGGCTGCGGCAAGGGTGTGCGCCAGACACAAGAGGCAGCGCCCGGGCAGTAGATGAAATGAAGCGCGGTGGAGAAGGCTGTTAACCATTTGCGTCCTTGCAGGTTGACAGATAAAATGCGGGCTTTCGCGCCCAATGGCGGGCGCATTGATTGAAATGACGATTCAAACAACAGGATACGCCATGAGCAGCCCGATTCGCCACGACTGGACGCCCAGTGAAGTCAACGCACTGTTTGCCTTGCCCTTTAATGACCTGCTGTTTAAGGCGCACAGCGTTCATCGCGAGTATTTTGACCCGAACGCCGTGCAAGTGAGCACCCTGCTTTCGATCAAAACCGGCGCCTGCCCGGAAGACTGCAAATACTGCCCCCAGAGCAACCGCTACGACACCGGCCTCGAGCAGGAAAAGCTGATGGAAGTGGAAAAGGTGCTGGCCGAGGCCCGTGCGGCCAAAGCCACCGGCGCCAGCCGTTTCTGCATGGGTGCTGCCTGGCGCTCACCCAAGAAAAAAGACATGCCCTACGTCACGGCAATGGTGAAAGGCGTGAAGGAAATGGGTCTGGAAACCTGCATGACCCTGGGTATGTTGACCGAAGAGCAGTCCCAGGAGCTGGCCGAGGCCGGACTGGACTACTACAACCACAATCTGGATACCTCGCCGGAGTACTACGGCGAAATCATCACCACCCGCACCTATCAGGATCGGCTGACAACGCTATCCAACGTCCGCAAGGCCGGTTTGAAAGTTTGCAGTGGCGGCATCGTCGGCATGGGCGAAAAGGCCTCCGATCGCGCGGGGCTGTTGATTCAATTGGCGAATCTGCCCGAACACCCGGAGAGTGTCCCCATCAATATGCTGGTGCGGGTAGAAGGTACACCGCTGGCAGACGAGGCCGACCTCGATCCTTTTGATTTTATTCGTACCCTCGCCGTTGCACGCATTATGATGCCGGCCTCTCATGTGCGCCTGTCGGCCGGTCGTGAAGAAATGAATGAGCAGATGCATGCCCTGGCTTATTTTGCCGGTGCCAACTCCATTTTCTACGGCGAAAAACTCCTGACCACACCGAACCCGGAAGCCAACAAGGATCTGAAACTGTTCGAGCGCCTTGGCATCAAGCCGGAAGAGCGCGGAGTGGAACACAGCGACGAGGACGAACAGGCGGTACTGCAGGCAAGCCTGCAACAGGCACAGAACGATCGTTTCTTTTACGACGCAACGGCGTAATCAACATCGGACGTCGGACGCGGTGCCGTTGTGTAGTGAGACGCGAGTACTCTTGTGCCACATTCTCTTGAACAATCCCTTCAGGCTGCACTGGACGAGCGGACGGCAACACACCGCTATCGTGTTCGCCGCTTGCTGGAGTCAGCGCAGGGGCCTGCGGTCCGTGTTGACGGTCGGGATTATCTCCAGTTTTGCAGTAACGATTACCTCGGGCTGGCCAATCACCCCCGGTTGATTGCGGCGATGCAAAGCGCGGCTGCAGAGTACGGGGTGGGCAGCGGCGCCTCGCATCTGGTCAGCGGCCATTCGCACTGGCACCATGAGTTGGAAGAACGGCTGGCAGCGCTTACCGGGCGCTCGCGTGCCCTCCTGTTCTCAACCGGCTATATGGCCAACCTCGGTATCATCAATGCCCTGCTCGGCAAGGGCGATCACATTTTTGAAGACCGGCTTAACCACGCTTCGCTGCTCGACGGCGGCTTGCTCAGCGGTGCCCGTTTTCAGCGTTTTGCCCACAACGATATTGCGGACCTGCAACGCCGTCTCGAAAAATCTGGCGACGAAGGCCGCCGGCTGATCGCCGTCGATGCGGTGTTCAGCATGGATGGCGATCTGGCACCGCTGCCGGAACTGGCGGCGGTAGCAAAGCAGAACAATGCCTGGTTGATGGCAGACGATGCTCACGGTTTCGGCGTGCTCGGTGCTCACGGTGCAGGCTCGGCAGAACACTTCGGACTGTCGCAAGAAGAGCTTCCCGTTCTGATGGGCACACTGGGAAAAGCGCTGGGGTGCTTTGGTGCCTTTGTCGCTGGCAGCGAGGTTCTGATTGAAACGCTGATCCAATTTGCCAGACCCTATATTTACACCACTGCCATGCCGCCCGCCGTTGCGGCTGCGAATCTGGCCGCGTTGGACGTGTTGGCTGAAGAAGATTGGCGGCGCTCGCAGTTGCAACGCAATATTCAGGCCTTTCGCGAAGGCGCGGCGCGTCTTGGTCTGCCGCTGGCGAGTTCTGACACGGCCATACAGCCCTTGCTCGTTGGCGCAGACAGCGATGCGCTGGCCTTTAGCGAGCGTCTGGCAGGGCAGGGCATTCTGGTCTCGGCTATTCGCCCGCCAACGGTGCCCGAAGGTACCGCGCGTTTGCGCATCACCCTGAGTGCCGCACACAGTCGCGAGCAGATCGACAGCTTGTTGAATGCGCTGGAACAGTGTGTCGGGCGCGGCGAATGAAACTCTACCGTGAGCGCCTGCCGGCAACGCACAGCGACGCCCCCGAGCTGGTGATGGTTCACGGCTGGGCGTCATCCAGTGATTGCTGGCGCGGCGCTTTGCCGCTACTACGCAAACATTTCCATATCACGCTGCTCGATTTGCCCGGCCACGGCGCCAGTCGGGGCGATGTCGAGACACCGGATGAGCTGATGGATGCACTGCTGCCGCTAGTTCCCCCGCAAGCCATCTATCTTGGCTGGTCGTTGGGCGCCATGTTGATCACACGGTTTGCCGCCTCACATCCGGATCGGGTTGTCGCCGTGATATCGCTGGCGGCTAACGCCAGCTTTGTGGCGCGAGAGCACTGGCCCTGGGCCATGCCTGAAGCGGTTTTTGAGGATTTTTGCCAGCGCTTCGAGCGCCATACCGAGCGCGGACTGCGCCGTTTCGATTTGCTGCAATGGCAGGGCGACGACAATTCACCCGGTCATCTTTCGTCGTCTTCGGTTAGCTCGATAGGCAGTGCGCGCCGTTTGCTGCAGTGCTTGGGTGAGTGGGATAATCGCCCTCAGCTGAAAGCTATTCAGCGCCCCCACCTTTTTATACTGGGTGAAAACGATGCGCTAGTTCCACAACGCTGCGCTGACGAACTGGGCGGGCTGAATACAAACATTGACGTTCAGCTTGTCATGGGCGCCGGGCATATTCCTTTTCTGTCGCAGGCTGATAATGTGTGGGCGATGGTGCTGGATTTTTGCCGTCGCCATCAGTTAATTGACAACAGTTGCCCTCACAACAGCCTCAATAAACGCAATGTCGCAGACTCCTTCAGCCGCGCCGCAGAAAGCTATGACAGCGTAGCCGCCTTGCAACGCCGGGTAGCGGATGCGCTGTTCACCAAACTGTCAGATAGCATCGGGCAAGTGCAGCAGAGCCGGATGCTGGACCTTGGTTGTGGCACCGGTTACAGCCTGCCAGCACTGCGGCCTGTGGCTGAGCATCTCGTTGCTCTGGATTTGGCGGAGGGCATGTTGCGTTATACACGCGACCATCCGCAACGCCGCGCCGACAGTTTTGTTTGCGGCGACGCAGAAGATTTACCCTTGCATGATGAAAGTGTGGATTGCGTGTTTTCTTCGCTGTCGATTCAGTGGTGTGAAAATATTGCCGCCGTATTCAGTGAACTCTATCGTGTTTTGAAACCGGGCGGACGGGCGCTGCTCAGTACCCTTGGCCCTACAACCCTGCACGAGTTGCGGGGAGCGTGGCAGGCCGTGGATGCCCGCTCGCACGTCAATCGTTTTCTGGACGCTGATACCGTGCAGGCGGGCCTCAATGCCAGCGGTTTGCGGCTTGTCTGCTGGGACGAGCAGGAAGAAGTTTTGCACTACCACGATATTCGGGAACTGACTGCTGAGTTAAAGCAGTTGGGCGCGCACAATGTGAATGCGGGCCGCCCCGGCGGGCTAACCGGCAAGCAGGCATTGCGCGGCTTTGTTGCGGCGTACGAATCCTATCGCAAGGCCGACGGCTTGTTGCCCGCCAGCTACCAGCTTTGGTATCTGACATTGGAAAAGCCGGAGGTTATGCGTGGCTAAGCGTTTTTTTATCGCGGGTACCGATACCGATGTGGGCAAAACGGTTATTGCCGCAGCCTTGCTGGTGGCTGCCAAACAACAGGGCTTGCGCACGCTGGCGTTAAAGCCGGTGGCGGCGGGAGCCGTGAAAACGGAAGCGGGCTTGCGCAACGACGACGCGCTGATATTGCAGTCGCAAATGACAGTGCCGCTGGGCTATGAGCAGGTGAATCCGGTGGTATTGGAGCCTGCCATTGCGCCGCACATTGCTGCCCGCCAGGCGGGTCGGCGATTAACCGTATCGCAGCTTGCCGGTGTTTGTCGGGGCGCGTTGATGACTGCCCATGATTTCGCGCTGATTGAAGGCGCTGGCGGCTGGCGTGTGCCATTGAATGAGCGCGAAACGTTGGCCGGTCTGGCGCTGGAGATGCAACTGCCGGTGATTCTGGTGGTTGGCATGAAACTGGGTTGTTTGAATCACGCGCTACTCACGGCAGAGGCCATACGTCGCGATGGCCTGATGTTGGCTGGTTGGGTTGCGAACAGTATTGATCCGTCAATGACGTGCCCGGATGAAAATTTCGACACCCTCAAAGAACTTCTGCCTGCGCCCTGTATTGGCAGGGTGCCCCATCTCGACAATACAACGCCCGAGCAGTGCTCAACCTATCTGGATATCGCCCCGTTACTAGGTAAATAAGTCGGCAGCGCTACCTTTTTTCTGCGCCAATGTTTACCCTGTCAATTTGGCTTGGGTGAATATAGGAGCAGTGCATGAATTCGGCGAGAGAACCTTCCGTTATTGCCAGCCACGAGGCTGTCCAAGGGACCGCCCAGACCACCCACGAAGTATTTAATCAGGCGGGTGCGCTGGAGAATCACAACCTCTATCTCGGCGATCAGGCCCTGCGCGAAGCCATCCAGCGGCAGGCGCCCGCTGCCGAGGCCGAGCTGGTGGATTACGGCCAGTTGTGCGGCGTGCCCGAATTTATTGAGCTGGGCTTTCAGGCCAATGCCCACAAACCCAGCCTGCATACCCACGACCGCTTTGGCCGGCGCCTTGATGTGATTGAATTTCACCCCAGCTATCACGCCTTGATGGATCAGGCTTTTAGCGCGGGGCTGCACAGTTCGCCCTGGCGTGAAGCAGAGGCCGGGCAGGGCGAAGGTGCCCATGCCGCGCGAGCGGCAAAATATTACCTGCACGCGCAGGTTGAAGCCGCGCACGGCTGCCCGGTGACAATGACTTTTGCCTCTGCGCCGACCCTGCAACTGAACCCCGTTATCGCCAAAACCTGGTTGCCTAAAGTCCTCAGCAATGCCTATGACCCGCGCAATATTCACTATCGTGAAAAAACAGCGCTGACTATTGGTATGGGTATGACGGAAAAGCAGGGCGGCTCGGACGTGCGCGCCAATACCACGCAGGCTAGCCCTATCGGCGAGGTCGAGGGCTGTGAGGCCTATTCACTGGTTGGCCACAAATGGTTTCTGTCGGCACCCATGTGCGATGCCTTTCTGGTGCTGGCGCAAACCGGGGCTGGGCTGAGCTGTTTTCTGGTGCCGCGCTGGCATCCGGATGGCCATAAAAACCCGCTGGAAATACAGCGTCTGAAAGACAAGATGGGCAATGTCGCCAACGCCTCATCCGAGGTCGAGTTTCGCGGTGCGCTGGGGTGGTTGATCGGTGCGCCCGGACGCGGCGTGCCCTCGATTATCCAGATGGTTGCCATGACCCGCTTTGATTGCATGGTCGGTTCCAGTGCCGGTCAGCGTCAGGCGGTGATTCAGGCCGCACACCATGCGAGTCATCGTGAAGCCTTTGGCAAGCGCTTGATTGACCAGCCCGTTATGCGCAATGTGATTGCCGATTTGCAGCTGGAAGTTGAAGGGTCACTGGCTATGACGATGCGCATGGCACGGGCGTTGGACAGTCAGTCGGAACAGGATCAGCTGTTACTCAGGCTGGGTACGGCCGTGGGCAAATACTGGATATGCAAGCGCAACCCCCAGCACGCCTATGAGGCAATGGAATGCATCGGCGGCAACGGCGTGATGGAGAATTGCATTATGCCGAGGTTGTATCGCGAGGCGCCCATCAACGCTATCTGGGAAGGCTCGGGCAATATTCAGGCGCTGGATGTACGCCGCGCCATGTCACGCAGCCCGGAGGTTGTGGATGCCTGGATGGCTGAACTGCTGACCACGGCCCACAGCGACCCGCGTCAGGACGCCGTGGTCGAAAACCTCAAGCACGAATTGGCCGTGAGCGATGAATGTTCTTCGCGTCGCCTGGTGGAATTATTGGCCCTCAGTCTTCAGGGTTCGCTGTTACTGCGATCGGGTAACGCGGCCATTGCCGAGGCCTTTCTGGCGGGCCGCTGTGAGGCACCGTCCCACCATTTTGGCGCCCTGCCAGCGGGTTTGGACCTGGAGCTATTGATAAATCGCGCCAATCCGCACTGTTACGATTTGTAATCTCTTTTCGTAACATATTGTTAAATATAGAGAAAGCCGCCGGATAGGGAATTTGGCGGCAAAACCCTTGCATTTTTACCGCTGATTTGCCTAATATACTCGCCGTCAACATTGGCGTGATTTGTTGCGCCTGTCATTACTATCGAGGTAAATCCCATGCCCTTATACAAAGCTCCCTTACGCGATATGCAGTTTGTGCTGAAGGATCTGCTCAAGGCTGAAGACCACTATGCCAGCCTGCAGGGCCGCGAAGAAGTGACGCCCGATTTGATGGATGCCATTCTCACCGAAGGAGCGAAATTTGCCGAGGAAGTGCTCGCCCCGCTGAACCAGGTTGGCGACCAGCAGGGTTGTACCTGGAGTGAAGACGGTGTGACCACGCCCGAGGGCTTCAAGGAAGCCTACGACCAGTACCGCGAAGCGGGCTGGACGTCGATGAGCGCTCGCAGCGAATTTGGCGGCCAGGGCTTGCCGCCCTCAATGGGTCTGCTGCTCTCCGACATGATTGGCGGTGCCAACTGGTCCTGGAGCATGTATCCGGGCCTGTCTGGCAGTGCGGCGCGCGTGCTGGAAGTCTATGGTAACGAAATGCAGCAGGAGCGCTACCTGCCAAAAATGACCGAAGGCAGCTGGATGGGCACCATGTGTCTGACCGAGCCTCACGCCGGCTCCGATGTGGGTCTGTCGCGCACCAAGGCCAGCAATAATGGCGACGGCACTTACAACATTACCGGCACCAAGATTTTCATCTCCTCCGGCGACCACGATATGACGGAGAACATTATTCATCTTGTGCTGGCGCGGGTTGAAGGCGCTCCGGAAGGCACCAAGGGCATTTCCCTGTTTCTGGTGCCGAAGTTTATCGCCCACGAAGATGGCAGCCTGGGTGACCGCAACGGTGTTACCTGCGGCTCCATCGAGCACAAAATGGGTATCAAGGGCTCGGCAACGGCCGTGTTGAATTTTGACGCGGCTACCGGCTATCTGATCGGTGAGGAGAATCAGGGCCTTACCTACATGTTCCTGATGATGAACACCGCGCGCATGGGTACGGCCATGCAAGGCTTGTCACTGGGCCAGCTGGCCTATCAGGGCGGCCTTGAATATGCCCGTGAGCGTTTGCAGATGCGTTCGCTCTCTGGCCCGAAAAACCCGGATGGCCCGGCCGATCCGATCATTGTTCACCCCGATGTGCGCCGCATGCTGCTGACGCAAAAAGCGCTGACCGAAGGCAGCCGCGCATTCCTGTACTGGATACTGATGCTGGTTGATCAGGCCTCGCACGGTGAAACCGAAGAGATCCAGAAAGAAGCTGATGAGCTGCTGCACCTGCTCACGCCCATTGCCAAGGCCTTCGTCACCGAAACCGGTCTGGAAGTGGCTAACTACGGCATGCAGATTTACGGTGGCCACGGCTATATCGGCGAGTGGGGCATGGAGCAGATCGTGCGCGACCTGCGTATCTCAACCCTCTACGAAGGCACCACCGGCATTCAGGCGCTGGATCTGCTGGGCCGCAAAATCATGGGTACCGGCGGCAAAGCGCTGATGGGCCTGACCAAGCGAATCCACAAATTCTGTGAAGCCCAGGCCGGCAATGCGGCGATGGAAGAGTTTGTTGCACCGCTGGCCCAGCTGAACAAGGAATGGGGCGAAATCACCATGCAGATCGGTGAAAAAGCCATGCAGAACCCCGACGAAGTCGGCGCCGCTTCGGTTGATTATCTGATGTACAGCGGGTACATTGCGATCGCCTTTATGTGGGCGCAAATGGTCGAACTCGCGGCGGGGGGCAGCGAGGGCGACGCTTTCATGGCGTCCAAGGTGAAAACCGCGCGATTCTATTTCCAGCGTATTCTGCCGCGAACCGAAAGCCACAAACTGAGCATGCTCAGTGGCGCAGATAATCTTATGGCGCTGGATGTCGACGAATTCGCCTTCTGATTACTGACGGAGAATAGCTGTGCCCGAGTATAAAGCTCCCCTGCGTGACATGCAGTTTGTGCTGCATGACGTCTTTCAAGCCGAAACCCTCTGGTCCGAACTCGGGCTGGAGGATGTCAATCGCGAACTGGCCGATGCCATCCTCGATGAAGCGGCCAAGATCAGCCAGAACCTGATGTCGCCGCTCAATCGCAGTGGCGACGAGCAGGGCGTAAGCTGGAACGACACGGTAGTTACTACGCCTGATGGTTTTCCGGCTGCCTACCGCGAGCTTGCCGAGGGCGGCTGGGGTGCGCTGGCGGGCGACCCCGAGTACGGCGGTCAGGTTATTCCCAAAATGCTCGTACTGCTCTTTGAAGAAATGAGCTACGGCGCCAATATGGCTCTGGGCCTTTATCTCTCATTGACCTCCGGGGCGGCGCTGGCCATTGCTTCCCATGCCAGTGAAGAGCTGAAATCCCGTTACCTGCCCGACATGTACGCGGGCAACTGGGCCGGCAGCATGTGCCTGACCGAGGCCCATGCCGGCACGGATCTCGGCATAATTCGCACCAAGGCCGAACCACAGGCTGACGGCAGCTACAGCATCACGGGTAACAAGATATTCATTACCGGCGGCGAACACGACCTCACCGAAAATATCATTCACCTGGTGTTGGCCAAATTGCCCGACGCGCCAGCGGGTTCAAAGGGTATATCCCTGTTTCTCGTGCCCAAATTTCACGTTAACGACGATGGCAGCCTCGGCGAGCGCAACGAAGTCAGTTGCGGCTCGGTGGAACACAAAATGGGCATCCATGCGTCGGCCACCTGTGTGCTGAATTTTGATGGTGCCAAGGGCTACCTCGTGGGCGAGCTTAATCGCGGTCTGGCGGCCATGTTCACCATGATGAACTACGAGCGGCTCTCGGTTGGTGTGCAGGGGCTGGGTTTGTCTTCCGCCTCTTACCAGAGTGCTCTGGATTACGCTCAGGAGCGGCTGCAAGGGCGCTCGCCAGCAGGGCCAGAGAACCGTGATGGGCCTGCCGACTCACTGATGGTTCACCCTGACGTGCGCCGGATGCTGCTCACGCAAAAGGCTTATGTCGAGGCCGGAAGGGCGTTTGCGGTGTTTGTCGGCCAGCAGTTGGATACCGCCAAATTCGGTTCCGGCGAGGCCCAGCAGCGCAGTGCCGGTCTGGTGGAGTTGCTGACACCCATCGCCAAGGCGTTTCTGACCGACAAGGGTCTGGAGGCGACCATTATCGGGCAGCAGGTGTTTGGCGGTCACGGCTATGTGCGTGAGTGGGGCATGGAACAGCTGGTTCGCGATACGCGGATTGCGCAGATTTACGAAGGCGCGAACGGTATTCAGGCGCTCGACCTCATGGGGCGGAAAATAGCCTCCAACGGCGGCCAGAATATGGCTGTACTGATTCAGGAAATGCGCGATTTTGCGGCAGCGGCCGAAGGCGAGATAGCTGAGTTCACCCAGCCCCTGCTTGATGCGGTGACCGAACTGGAAACCCTCACGGCAACGGTGTTGTCAGCGGCGGGCGACGACCCTCATGCCATTGGCGCTGCATCGGTTGAATACCTGCATATCGCCGGGCTGACCATCTACGCCTATATGTGGGCGCGTATGGCCGGGGTGGCACTGGCTGCCGATCAGAACGATGCCTTCTACGCTGGCAAGCTTCATACCGCGCGCTTTTTCATGCAGCGGCTGTTGCCGCAAGTGAAGTCACTGGCAGAGTCCGTGCGGGCTGGTAGCGCTGTGCTGATGGACATTCCTGTCGAGGCCTTCTGAGTTTCTGCACTTGGTCTTGGCGACATCGGGTGAGATAATCCGTTTTTATCCACCCGATGTGATTTTTCTATGAATGACGAGCGAAAACTCTATCCGGAAGACCAGCAGCGCGTCGACGAGTACCTGAAGTCAGGCTACAACGAGACGCCGCGTAAACCCTTCAAACCCATGCGACTGCTGGCCATGCTGCTGATTGTCGTTACGGCCTTCAGTGTGTTCAGTATTCTTGTCGCACGCTCCTCGGGCATTTACTAGGTTGATCTAGCTGTTGCGCGGAAGCTGGTGTATGTCGGCAGTTTTTATTGTGGACATGGAATTCACCAGCGCGTCGCTGTACATGGCGCGGTTGCGGCCCTCATGTTTCGCGGCGTACAGTATTTCATCGGCCCGGATCAGGGCAATTTCAAGGCTCAGGTTGGCATCCGGCGTTGCCTGAAATACGCCGGCACTGGCCGTCACACAGCCCACGGGGTTGCCGGTGTGCTCCAGGCGTAAATCCCGTAACTCCTGCAACACCCGATTGGTAAGCACCAGGCAGGCGCCCGCCGGTGTGTCCTGTGTAATGACCAGAAATTCTTCGCCGCCCACACGGGCTACCACATCGCTCGCACGCTTGAAGGTGTGCTCCAGAATACCGGCAAAGGCTTTAATGACTTTGTCGCCGGCCGGGTGGCCATAACGGTCGTTATAGCTTTTGAAATGGTCTATATCAAAAGCGATCAGCGCCATGCGGGTGTTGCTGCGCTCGGCGAGCGCCCAGAATTTCTGTGACTGGGTATCAAACGCACGGCGATTATTGAGTTCGGTAAGCGGGTCGGTCAGCGACAGGGCCTGCAATTCGGTTGTGTGCTTGTCCACCATGCCCAATAGTTTGTTGCAAAAGGCTACCAGCCTGCCGAACTCATCGTAATGCTTGTATTCGAGCTGCCGGCCGTAGTCCTTGTCTTCCATAATGGACTGCAAGGTTTTGCTGGCGTTATTCATGGGGCTAATAATAGTGCGATGCAACAACCAGATAGCGATACACCAGGTTGCCAGCGTAATGAGCAGAGCGATAGCAAGTGTGGGTGAAAAAAACTGGTCGTCGTAACTTCGCGGCGGGAGACTAATCGCTGCCGTGAGCACCGGCTTTCCATCAACCCCGTTCACATTCCAGTGCAGTTGATTGTCGGTTGAACGCAGGCCCGAGAGGGCTCTTGGCGAGGTACGAAGTTGATCAAACTGCTGATCGCTAATCAGTGTTAGCTCTACACCGGACAGCAGGTTGATACGCTGGATAAAGGCGGCGTCAATGTGACTGACGGCAACGAACAGCGATGGACCTTGCTGCATTTTCTCTTCAGCGCGCTGCAATCGCGCTGCGGCAATAATCATGGGGCCATGTTTGCCTTCAAGCAGTGTTACCAGCGTTTGGTTAACAGCTTCGTGTTGCCGGACCAGATTGAGTATGCGGTTGATATCTTGTGGGGTGGGTGATTCTGATGCGTCAAAATACTTTCCCGGACGGACTTGCAGCAGCCCGCCGTCACTGGTGGCCGCAATGACGTAGCTAAGCTCGCTGGCAGCGGCAAGCTCGGATAACGAAGTGGCGAAACGCTCCCAGTGGTTGCCGTCGATGCGGGCGGCAATCGCCTTTATGCGATTAGCGGACTCGGCCATGTTGTTTTGGATCAGGCCTTCTATGACCTCCAGCTGATGGAGAATTTTTTCGTCATTGATTCGCTCGACTTTCGCCAGCTCGGGGTTCAGGACGAAATTGCGTGCAAGCAAGCCCGCGGAAAAGGTAAGTACCACGTTAAACAGGATCAATGCTGCGGCTTTCCACCCCAGGCTCAAATGCATGACAGGTTGGCTCCCGTGAGTTCGCCTTTGGTGACGTGCTATAGGTACTAATAGTATTACAGCGATGTAGTACGAAAAACACTCAGACGAACATTTTTAGCGAATACTTGCGCAATGACCGTGGCATTCACTGAAAGTTGTGGTTTTCCGGCTGAAAATGTCGGGTTCTACGTTGGTATTCCATTACCCTGCCGGGCCAATTGTTGGTTACACGCTCGCCGTCCTTGTACCAGCTGTCGTCAATTTTTTGCCAGACCATCTGCTGCAGGCGCCCCTGAATCACTTCGTTATATTCGTCTTCTACCGCTGGTTTAACCTCAAGCTGTTCAAAACCACTTTCAGACAGGTGCTGAATCGCTTGCACGATGTAGTGCGCCTGTGCCTCGCTCATTAACACAATGGAATTGTGCCCTAGATTGGTGTTCGGGCCGTACATAAAGAACAGGTTGGGAAAGCCGGCGGTTTGCATGCCGAGGTAGGCATGGGCCCCCTCGCGCCAATGCTCTGACAGTTTGATGTTGTTGATTCCGGTAATGTCCAGGCCTTTCAAGAACGGGTTGGTTGTAAAGCCGGTGCCGTAAACGATGATATCGGCGGGGTGCACCGAGCCGTCCTGCGTGTGAATTCCCTGAGCACTGATTTGGCCGATGGGCAATGTTTCCAGTCGGACATTGTCTTGCGCCAGAGCCTCGTAGTAGCCGTCGACTACCAGCACCCGTTTAGCGCCCACCGGATAATCCGGGGTCAAGCGCTTGCGTAATGTCGGGTCTTTAATGGTGCTGTTGAGGTAACTTTTACAGCTTAATCGCAGAAGGGCGCTGGAGAGGCGATTTCCTTTCATGGCCGGAAAGACAATGAGTTCGTTGCGCAAGAACACTTTCAGGCGGGCAAGTCGGTCCAGTAGCGGCAGGTGCCGGACAAGTGCCTGCTGCCATGGGCGGCGAGGCCTATCCAGCTTTCTCGAAACCCAGTTGGCGCTGCGCTGGAATACCGTAAGCTTGCCCGCCATCTTGGCGAGTTCGGGAATAAATTGTACGGCACTGGCAGCGTTGCCGATCACTGCTACGCGTTTGCCGTTAAAGTCGACATCGTGTTGCCAGCGGGCAGAATGGAATTGCGGGCCGGCAAATTCAGCCTGTCCTTGAATCGATGGAATGCTTGGGTGGTGTAACTGGCCCACGGCAATGATCAGGTGTCGGGCGCAAAGGTTGGCACCCTTCCGCGTAACGACTTGCCAAGTCTTGTTGTTCTGAAAGCGGGCGGAAGTCAGTTCGCAGTCAAACCGAATGTGGTCGTAGAGACCGTATTTACGGGTGCTATGCTTCAGGTAGTCGAGTATCTGACCCTGCTCGGACCACGTGTAGTTCCAGTCGGGTTTGCGTTCAAATGAGAAGCTGTAGAGTGACGAGGGAACATCGCATTCCGCTCCCGGATAATGATTTTCGCGCCAGGTGCCTCCTACTTCGCCGGCTTTCTCCAGGATAAGAAAGTTATTCAAGCCGGCCTTTTTCAGGCTCACCGCCATCGCCAGTCCGGAAAAACCGGCGCCGACAATGATGGCATCAAGGGCTGCTTCGCTGCTGATAACAATCGACTCCACACGTCAGTCTTGGTCTTTGATAAAGGGCAGGTTACCGTTCTGCGCGGCGTAAAACCATAGCTCAAACTGTTGTGTGCAGCGGCGGGATGGTAGTCTGAAGCCATTCATTGTGATCGGTGTAACAGGATGTACGGTAATCGCCCCAAAAAGCATACTGCATTAATGAGCTTGGCTGCATTCGCACTGGCTGCCTGCGATTCAGGAGGGGGCTCTTCTGATTCGCCTGCTGCCCCGGTCACGCCGGCTGCGGACTCGACTGGGACCTCAAGCAGGCAATTCGGCACCCCGACCCGAACGCAGATCCGGCCGGGGGTAGAGATCAGTTCGCGCAATGGTAGTTGCACATCCAACTTCCTGTACGCTGAAAATAGCGTCACCGTCTATATTGGCGTGGCCGCTCATTGCTTTAGCGAAGACACAAACAGCGGAATTGACCCCTGTAATACTCGCAATGAGGCCATTGGCTTTGCCGGTATTACCATAGAAAACGCAAGTCGCCCTGGCACTCTCGCCTACAGTAGCTGGTCGGCCATGCAGCAGCGGGGGGAGACGCCGGGTTCTGATGTGTGCACTTTGAATGATTTCGCTTTGGTGCAAATACACCCGGATGACCTCGCCAATATCCACCCTGCGGCCATTGGGTTTGGTGGCCCTGTCGCACTCTTCACCGGTCTGGCTGCAGTTGGCGATACTGTTTACAGCTACGGTCAATCGGCGGCCCACGGTGGTGTGAACGACCTGGAAGAAAAGCGCGGTCGTATTACCCGCATTGTGGCTGGCGGGCTGGGGTATCGAATCAGTACTGACAGTGCGGGCCTGCCCGGTGACAGCGGCAGTGCGGTACTGCACCAAGACGGCCGTGCATTAGCTGTTTTGAGCGATGTGGGAGTCGGTGTCGGGTTGGCGCCGGTGAGCAACGGTGTCGTGAATCTGGAAAGGGCGCTGGATTATGCCAAAAGTGGCGGCTTTGTTTCAGCCGCCACCGGGCTATTAACCTGGGATGAGTTCAGCCCCTGATGGGTCGGCTATTTGGGCGGTAAATGGTGGGCGAGCAGCTTACTACTTGGTATTACGTTCCAGCATTGAAGCGAAATCGCGGCGTCGGCGGTTTCTTGGTAGAACGAACATTTTCGGGCCGCCACGATCACGGTACATGAGAAAACCCATCACCATGGACATGCCTAGCGCCAGCCAGCCCATCGCCCTGAACAGGTAGGCGGGGTTGGTCAACTCGGAGGTTGCTGGTGAGACGCTGTTAACCAGATTGCTCTGACTGCCAAACAGACGCGACTGTTGGCTTTGCTTGTCAATGAGTGCCAGTGCCTGATCCAGTTGTTTTTCGAGAAGTTCGACGCGCTTGCGATTGCCCTCGCTCCCGGCTGCGGGCTCGGTTGTGGCGGAGCTGGAGCTTGTTGCCGTTTGCTGCTGCTCTGCGAGCGACTGCTCCTCCAGCGAATAAAGTTCCAGCGGTGATAGCTCGCGCTTGTTGTCGGTGTTGTTGCCAGCATAGGTGTCTGTTTGGTCCGTGCGAGTCTGGCCGGCTTGTTCTCCGGCGTAAGGGTCGCTCACAAAATCCTTGCCATCGTAGCGATAGACCGGTGCGGCTTCCGCCTCGGGTGGTGAGGGTTCGTTTGCAGCCATTTCACCAGCGTCGGATTCCGTGGACGGAACGCGAGTGGCATTCGCGGCGGTGTCAGGTGCATTTGTGTTGCCGGGGGCGGGTTCAGGCTTGGGTGCGCCCATGGCGACTGCGACGCCGCGGCCGTCAATCAGCTCGAATGTTTTGCCATCGCTCCCGAGGGCCAGGCGGGCATCGCTGCATTGAGCGGGAATGCTGAGCAAATAGGCTTCTTTCAAAATATCCGGACGCCCGCCGATAAAGGCTCCGGGGTTGGTCTGGTAGACGCTGGCCATCCACTGTCCGTGGTCGCCTCGGCGCTGTTCGCTGAGTCGTGATGCCAGGCGCCAGAGTGAATCACCGCGGACAACGCGATACTGACCATCGTCGAATTCGTTGTAGCTTTTGGCGGCCGCAGTACGCGTTACGGGGGCCGGCTTCGAGCTCTCGGTTGCTACACGTGGCGCAGTAGCTTGGGAGGCTGTTTTTGACGGGGTTTTTGCAACTTTTTGCTTGCTTGCTACTGTGGCTTTCTCTGCCTTGGAAGGCGGCACGCTGACCACAATCTCATGCTGGGCAGGCGTGTGGATGGCCGGTAAGTCCAGCAGCAAAGTGTATTCGCGCTGCAGGTAGCCGCGAGGCCAGCGTACGCTCAGTGTGAATGCGAGGTAGGGCTCCATAACGGCCTCGTCGGAGCGCAGGCGTACGGAGTTTGTTTCGCTGTCGAAATCGATCTGAAACTTGCTGCCGACCATTGAATCCAGCGGATGGCCCGATACATCGTCGTTCAGCGCAGACAGGGCAATGCGGATATCCTGACCTGAAAGGTCGCCGAGATGGTGCAGAGGGATGCTGAGGTCGAGTGGGGAGCCAAGACGGGAACGCAGGTCTGCCTCACCTAGGCCTATGCCGTAAGTGCTTGAAAATCCGCCTAAAAGTAGGCAGATGATAGGCGCTATGCGTTTCAGGTAGCCTGGCATTGAATTGTCTCTTTTTTCCAGCCATCCCGGTGACTTAGGGTGTTTAAATCACCTGTTCCGGGAAGCATAGCGCAATATCACACTTTTGCCCAGCTGTGCTCTAGCGCAAGCGGGGAGCCAATCAAAGTCGAAATTTTTGGCTTATTTTCTATTGACAAACTAAAAACAATAAAAATATTGCGATATTTCCTTTGTTTTTCGTATTTTTGTGTTGATTTATCGATATTTATTGCTCGGATTAAAAGAATTTCAATTGTTATGGTATTTTTATTGTCAATAAAAATGTGGCAAAGCAAAATTGTGGCGTGGTGTTTTAGATGCGGCCCCTGTTTTTTCGCTCACTGGTCCAATATTGTCGTTATGCTATATATATAGCTTAAAGTTGCAGTCTTGGCTGGTCAGTCTTTCCAGGATTTGCGGATTTTCACCCCATTTGGGTTCGGGAAATTAAATGGGGCTCTCTGCGGGTTTTGTTGCGGTTGTGAGTATTGCGTTCCCGAAAATTAGTTTTATTTTTTGGCAGGGGCGTTGCTCGGCCGTGTTGGCATCATGGTATTTTTCGTTGCAGCAGAAAAGCAGCAAGCTCATCAGCAAGTGAGCGCTGCTGCGCCAGCAAGTCGGAATTCAGCGTGCTTTTCTCCAGAAGCGCTTCTATTAAGGTGTTTGCGGTGAAATAGCCGCTGGCGATATTGAACATTGCGATCAGGTGCAATATTCGCGTGTCGCTGGAGCCCGAGTTTGTCGGCAGCAGTTCCAGCCCTTTTTCCATCAGTCTTTTTAACCAGACAATGACCAGTTCGTGTCCGGGGTTGTCGTGGGGTGCCATGAGTGCCTGTTGAAAAAGTATCGGGATGTTCGGATGCAGTGCGAGTAAACCTCCTATTTGGCCGGGCAGTTTTTCAAAGGCGGGGGTGGCTTGTAGCTGCTGATCGATCGCTGTGGCCAGCGGTTGAAGGGCCCGATCGAGCATTGCGCTGAACAATGCTTCCTTGCTTTTAAAATGATTGTACAGGCCGGGCTCCTGTATGCCGGCGGCACGGGCTATTTCTCTTACCGTGGTGGCGCGATAGCCGCGTGCGCTTACTAAGGCTTCCGCCGCGTCCAGAATGCGCCGGGCGGTGCGCTCTCCTTTGCTGAGCTGGGGGGTGGCGTGGTTCATCTTTGTATCCGTGTCAGCCGGTCTCATTTGCGTGTTCGTGTCGGGAGCCTTGTCGAGGCGCCTAAGGAAGGCTACACTAAAAAACGAGGAGTTGATAATATTTTGGTGGGTGATGATTCTTTCGGATTTGGATCGCTGTGTCAGCGGTGATGGCAGTGAGGTCTATCGGCGCGTTTTCGCTGATGAAGCAGTTTTCGCGCTGGAGCGGGAACATATTTTTGGTAAAAGCTGGCTTTATCTGTGTCACGACAGTCAGCTGAAAAAGCCGGGCGACTTTATAACCACCTATATGGCCGATACCCCGATCATTGTGGCGCGGGGAGATGACGGCAAAATTCATGCCTCGGTCAATAGCTGCTCCCACCGTGGTTTGCCGGTGTGCCGAAGTGATAGCGGCAACGCCAAACGGTTTGTGTGTCCGTACCACAGCTGGTCTTACACGGTAACGGGTGATCTGGCCAGCATTCCCCAGGAGCGTCATACCTGCAACGGGCGTGATCGGGCTCACCTGGGTCTGAAGCCAGTGCCCCGCCTGGCTGAGTATCGGGGGCTGGTTTTTGGCAGTTTTAACCAGGGGATCGAGTCACTGGATGACTACCTTGGGGATATGCGCTTTTACCTCGATAGTTATTTCAATCGGTTTCCGGCGGGTGTGGAGGTGTTGGGCGAGCCCCATAAATGGAGGTTGCGGGCTAACTGGAAGCTGCCAGTGGAAAACCAGCTCGGCGATGTGGCCCACGGCCCCTATCTGCACGCAACCCTGTTGGGCGATTCGCCGGCGGTTCCTGAAATAGACAATTTTGGGCACAACTGCGTGCCGAAGGCGGGGCATGGTGCAGCGGTGAGGCTTATGCCCGCCAATGCCGCGCCGCAGGATATTGCCTGGGGCTTGGAGGGTATGGCTGCTTTGAGTGGCGATCCGGAATTTTTGTCGTACTTGTTGGAAGTGCAGGCTCAAGCTGCCGAGAAAATAGGCCCGATTGGAGCCCGTATAAAAGGGCTCACCTATGGGGTATACCCCAATCTGTCCTTTCTCTGGTCAAACTCCACTTTGAGAGTCAGCCATCCACGCGGTGCCAAAGAGGTTGAGTACTGGTCCTGGTGGGTTGTGCCGGCTGATGCTCCAGATTCGGTAAAGACGCTGTTGAGAAGTAATTTCACCCACATGTTTGGTCCCGGGGGCTTGTTGGAGCAGGAGGACAGTGAATCCTGGATGCAGCAACTCAAGGGTAGTGATATCAGTTATATGGATGACAGGCCTCTTTATTATGGTCTGGGGCAGGGTGAAGAGTGCGGGCACCCCGATCTGCCGGGCTTGATCGGCTCTTCTTATAACGAGCATTACGCGCGCGAGTTCTATAAGCGCTGGCGTGAGGATATCGCCAGCGGCATGCGGGAGGGCGGCTAAATGGACTTGAACCGCGATCTGCATTTTGAGGTTGAACAGTTTTACTACCGCGAAGCACGGCTGCTGGATGATCGCGAGTATCAACAATGGCTGGCGCTGCTCAGTGAAGACATTTGCTATGTCATGCCGTCACGCTACGTTGCACAGCGAGACCATGCCTTGCGCGGCACCGAGGCCTATTTATCCCCGGAGCGGGAAATGCAGACAGAAACGGCCAGCGACTTGCCATTGCGCGAAGAAAACTACTTTGTGCTGGCAGTGCGGGTTGATCGGGCGTTTAAACCCACCGCCTGGGGAGATAACCCTCCCGCCCGCACCCGCAGGCATGTCAGCAATGTTGAATTGCTAGGTTGTGAGGGAGATGAGTTGAAGGTTGTCAGCAACTTTATGCTCAACTACAGCCGCCACGGGCAAGACAATTTCCTGTATTCAGGTCAGCGACGTGACTGTCTGCGCCGTGAAGGCGGGAGCTTCAAGGTGGCGAGCCGGGAAATCATTCTCGACTGGAATGTGATTACCGCGCCTACGGTGGCATTGTTTTTCTAGCGATCGACTTCATTCCGGGGTTTGACGTAACGGTCCAGCAGTGCGGGCAACAGGGTCAGGTTGCTGAGCATGGCGATGGCCATGGCCAGACTGGTGAAGATGCCGAACATCACGCTGGGCGTGAAATCCGAAAAGGCCAGCAGTGAAAACCCGCACATGACAATAAGGGAGGTATATAGAAGAGCGTAACCTACCGCGTTGTGAGTGCGCGCCAGCGGGTCGTCCTGATTCAGCTCAGCCTGATAGCGGTGAATATAGTGAATGGTGTCATCAACCGCGATGCCGATGGCAATGGCAGCGATGGTGATGGTCATAAAATCCAGCGGTACGCCTAACCAGCCCATGCTGCCCAGCACGGTGAGTGCCGACAGAATGTTCGGCAATATGGCAATGAGGGCGATGCGCAGCGAGCGAAAAATAATGCCGAACATAAGGCAAAGCACCGCGAAAACCACGGCCAGGGTCAATATTTGCGAGCTGAACAAGCGCTCGAGCATATCCTGATAGAGAATAAAGAGATTACTGAGCTGTATCTCGCTCGGCGCAATGCCAAGTTCCCTGAAGTCATTCTCTATTCCGGCTTTCAGCGCTTTGCGGTTTAGGCCCTCCGTGCTGTCTTTTATCCGTGTGCTGATGCGTAGCTGTTGACGGTCGGGGTCAAAGAAGGAGCCCACCAGATCCTTGCGCACTGCCTCGTCGAGGCTCCAGTAAAGAGCAGTCAGTTCGTACTCGGTCAGCGGTTTGCCATCGTTTATCTGTTTTGCCAGCTCGGTGAAGTTCACCACCGACAGGGTGGTTCCTACGCCTTTGTGCTGTTCGAGACGGTGCTGTATTTTTTGCAGGGTCTGCACCGTGTTCGCGCTGAGCGCGGGTAACTTGGCCTGTTGCGCTGGCGGAATATCGTAAACAATGTCCAGCGGCGTGGAGCCACCGAACTCCTGGTCGACATAGCTGAGTTCACGGTGGACACGGGTGTCCTTGTCGAAATAGTTGATAAAGCTGTTTTCAACGTTGAGCAGAAACAAGCCTGAAATGGCTGCGGCGCTCAAAAGCAGGCTGCCGGTGATCAGCGTGCGGCCGTGATGTTGTGCGCTGCGCTGGCAGTTGTTGATAAGCCAGCGGAAAATGCTATTGCGTTCACGGATTTGTTCACGCTCAAACAAACTGTGTGCGGCTGGCAGAAGAAGCAGGCTGCAGGCGATAGAGACCAGCATGGCAACCACCATCATCCAGCCGAACGCAATGACCGGTTCAATGCCGCTGAGTAACAGTGAGCCGAAACCCACGGAGGTTGTCAGGCCTGCATAAAAACAGGGGGCTATCTTGCGCCGCAGGCTGAGCAATATCAGCTTGCGTTGTTCCATCTCCGGATTTTCCCGCAAGTCCTCACGGTACTGAACAAT
Source organism: Spongiibacteraceae bacterium UBA5047 (assembly GCA_002415025.1). Taxonomy (GTDB): domain Bacteria; phylum Pseudomonadota; class Gammaproteobacteria; order Pseudomonadales; family Spongiibacteraceae; genus Litorivivens. The sequence continues at coordinate 200,708 of DIBR01000034.1, read as the reverse complement.
CAAATGAATAACGATCGCGAGTGTCAGAATCAGTTGCAGGGCAATAAAGCTGGAGGAAATTACGGTAGCTTTCAGCGACAACAAGCCAAACAAGCCGACCGTCATAGTTACGCTGCAAAAGCAGCACAAGGCTGGAATTAGCACCCAGCGCAGGCTGCGAAACAGCAGTAACAGAACCAGGCATACCGTTGCGGCAATGGCCGCTCCGAAGACCAGTAGATCATTTTTGATGATTTTGACTAATTCATAGCCCAGCACCTGAATGCCACCCAGATAGATGTCGGCGTTTTTTTCGTAGGGTTTTATCCGCTCTATTATTGATTCCACTTCCCGGTTGCGGGTTTCGCGCAGCTCGCTCAGCAAGGGTTCGGCCTGTGATTCCAGTCGTTCAAGTTCCGCCCGCTGCTCGTCGTCCAACCCGTTGTTGAGGCGTCGCATTTTGAGTTCGGTGATTTTTTCCTCTAGTGCCTGAAGTTGCCTGTTGGGTTTGAATAGCAACTGAAGCGCAGCGGCACTTTGCGACTTGTCGACAATCAGGCCCTCGTAGACCGGGTGGCCGCGAAAAACCTCCGCCAGTTCGTCTGGCGACAATTGCAGCGCTGTTTGGCTGAACTCGGCAGGATCGATATTGGCGCTGAGTCCCTTCATCTTGGATAGCAGCGGTACGTTCAGGATGGTGCGAACGGTGCTTACACGCTCAAGTGTCTGCAAGTCGTCTGCGAGTGCCTGAATATCGTTGAAACTCTTTGCGCTAAACAGTGCATGGTCTTTGGGCTTGTAGACCACCAACAGGAATTCTTCAGGAGCAAAGCGCTGGGTGACTTGCTGGCTTTCCAGGAAATGCCGGTTGCCGTCGGCTATCAGCGTGTCGGCGGATGCATTGATCTCGAACTTTTGTGATTGCCAGCCAAAAAATGCGGTTGCGCCTAGAAAAAACAGCAGCATCGCAACCGGGTGCTTTACGCAGAATTTCAGCATGGCGTTGCTCCGCAGGGTTGAGCCGGCTTCTGTTCGGGCTCGGGCTCCTGAAGCTGGTTGGCGTCGCGTTGCACGCCTTGCAGGTAAAGATTTCGGAAGAAAATATAGGGGTCATCGCTGCGCGATCGCAGGCGTTCGTACTGCTCTGCAGTAGGAGCAAATTCTTGCAGCGTGTCGGCAGCCATAATCACAGAGGTGTCTGGCTGATCGGTGAGGTAGGGTATCGGGTTGAGCGCATAGTCCAGCAGCCGACCGCCGCCATTGCGCAAATCCGAAGGCCCGAAGAATGGCAGCACAATATAGGTACCGTAGCCGCTGCCGTATCGACTCAGGGTATCTTCAAAACCGTTGTTGCTGCGTTTCAGGTCAAGCCACGCCTCGGCCGGGTCAAAAATGCCGAGCAGGCCGACGGTGCTGTTAATGACAAAGCGCAGGACGTCTACCCCCGCTTCTTTGGGTTTGAGCTGCAATAGATAGTTAATGCTGCGAATAGGCATTTTGATGTTGTGAAATACGTTGCCGATGCCGGTGCGTACCGGATCAGGAAAAAGCCAGATGTAGCCCTTGGCAACGGGAATCATCGCATAGCGATAGGTCACGTCATTAAAACTGAATATGGCGCGGTTAACGCCAATGAGCGGGTCGTGGTATTCCGGGTGGCTCACCACCGTCGGCTCCGGCTCGCCCGGTACTGCTTCCGGCGGTGCGGTGGGTTGACCCGCACAGCCCGTCAGTATCAAAGCCAGCATCAGGGCTGCCAGACAACGAAATCGCCCGCGTGATGGAGAGCCGGGCGATGTGGCGGTTTTTGGCGTCGAGAACCGGTTTGGGGTTCTCATAGTGTTTTTCCTTCTTGTGGCTGCATTCTTCAGAATGCCCCGTTAATCCCTGCGGGTATGTAGCCCTGCTTGCCGGCAACGTACCTGCACTCCGTAAGTTATAGAGAATGAAGCGGTCAATTCGTTCATTCATCTTGAAGTCAGACTGAGGCAAATGCGAAGTCGCATTACCGTTATTGTTAGTTGCATCACTGTTTGTGGCAGTGCTGTGTGGAATTTCTGGTATTAGTTACGAAAGCGCACAGGTAGTGCTGCGGGCGCGATGGGTTTGCGTCGACTTCACATACTTGTATGCTGCCGGAATCACGTAGTGAATCATGGTTAATGGAGGCGGGTTGAATGAGCGCCAAAAAGTCGTCCAGCGGTAGCAGCAAGAAGAGCGGTACCAAACAGAGCGGTACCAAACAGTCCCCGGGCAAGACGGACGTTGGCTCTTCCGGGAAGCAGGAGAAAGCCACTGTTTCTGCCAGAGGCTCACTAATAGACCAGCTTCTGGACTATACAGGCCTGATAACAGGCAGCATTGTGGATGTTGTCAAAACCGGGTCGGCCATTCCATTGATGTATACGGATAACTGGTTGAAAGACCTCTATATGAAGTCGATGGACCCCGAGCGGTTGAGGGCCATGGCCGATGCAGGAGAAATTTTAAAAGATGCGCGTGAAGTCGCCGGGCTGAATCTTCAGGAGCTTGCCGAAATCCTCGGCCTGAAAGATGACGAACTTTTGAAAGAAGTTGAAAGCGGGCGAGCAACTCTGCCGTTCGACATGATTCTGCGCATCGCCGCCTTGGTCGCGCGACATGACCCCATTCCCTTTATTCTCAAGTTCGTGCGTACTTACAACCCGGCACTGGAAAGCCGGCTTGATGAGCTGGGGATTCTTCAACTGCCGAAACAGTACGAACGTGAGCGCCGCTTTGTTAACTTGCTGCGTAGCCAGGACGAACTTCGCTCGATGAGTGATGATGAGTTTGAGCGGTTTTTGGAACTGCAAGGAGCAGCAGTAGAGTTTGCGCTGCAGGTTATGCGATCCGGTACCGGGAAAAAAAGTTGACAGCCCCCCGATGCAATCACGCCTAGCAGGCTGTTGATTTTCTATCTGCGTTGCCACTGCGGCGTTAAAAACTGGCTCAAATCGGTCATTTATTGCGTATAAACTCCCTCATTTCGCCAGTTTTTGCCTTGCATTGGCTGCCTCGAAAACGAAAATCAAAAGCCTGCTAGAAAAAGGTCCGGAACTCCACGCCGGTATCTGTAAGGCGCAACACCATCTTGCCATTTTTGCTGCGCAAGATGTCGTCGGATTGAGAGTAGGGTGTACGTAGCAGCGTGCGTGTAAAGCCGGGTTTGCGCCAACCTTCACGAAGAGAATGCGATGCCTGAGTTGTGAAATTGTTGGCCTGCAGGCTGCCCCAGGCCGGGGCAGTGCCGCGGTTCCCGTCCGCAAATGTCTGTGAGCCAGACAGCGCGAGAAGTACCGCTGCGGCTGCCGACATTAGCTTCTGTTGCAGTTGGAGGCATTCGGTCAACTTTTGGAGGCTGATCACTCCGCTGCGTAACAGAATGCTGCCTAAGGGCTGCTTTTGTTGCGATTGTTCGGCCAGAGCCTTGTTCAATTGAGTGCTGGTGACTTTGCCGCAGGCGAGTAGCAGCTCTCCCAGCCGGCACCCCAGGTCGCCCAGCTGTGGAGCGCGAGCACCGGCCACCGCCTGACGCAGTTTTTCCTGCAACGATAGGAGTGAACGTTTTTCGCAAGTGGATATCCGCTGTTGCCCCTGCAATATCTGGCAGATCGGTTGATTCAAACGTTTGGACAGTTTTAGCGCATTGTCCAGCTCCCGCTTGCGGACAAAGCCTCCCGCGAGTAACAGCTCACCCATGCGGGCGGCGGGGTAGTCAGGGTGCGGCGCTGCTGTAGACATAGTATTCTCCGGGGGCGGCAACGCTCGAAACCATGCTTGTGCCGCCACCCCAACATAACGAGTTGTCTTAGCTGCGGACAATACGTAAATCCCGTAGTGGAATACGGTTTGAGGCTTGGCGTTTACAGCGTCGGAGTGGCGTAACTAACTAATAAAAAAGGAAAACATAATGGCTAACGTACGAACCGGTAGGCGTTATCGGGCTAATCGCCTGGCGGACTCTTACGACGTGCTGATTGTCGGTTCCGGCATTGGCGGGCTGGTGAATGCCGCGCTGCTGTCGCTGCTTGGTCAGCGGGTTTGTGTGCTGGAGCAGCATTATACCGCCGGTGGATACACTCACGCGTATGAGCGTGAGGGTTATGAGTGGGATGTAGGCGTGCACTATATCGGTGACGTGCATAAGCCCAGCTCAACCCTGAGAAGAATTTTTGATGTTGTAAGTGAAGGGCGCTTGCAGTGGGCGGAAATGGATGCAGCGTATGACCGCATTATACTGGGAGAGCGTGAGTACGACCTGATAGCCGGCACTGAAAATTTCATCAACGGGCTCGTGCATCGCTTTCCCGATGAAGAATCTGCTATCCGTGACTATGTTGCCTTGATTCGTCAGACCAGCTATCAAAGCAGCCGCTTTTTTGCGGGGCAGGCCATGCCTCGCAGCCTCGGGCGCGCCTATGGCAAATCCCGTTCATTGTTGCTGGACAAGCACTTTTTCCAGACCACACGCGAGGTGCTGGAGACGTTGACGGGAAATCAGGAGTTGATTGCCGTGTTAACCGGCCAGTGGGGCGATTATGGTTTGCCGCCCGCCGAATCCTCCTTCCTGATGCATGCGCTGGTTGCCAAGCACTATCTTGCAGGAGGCGCGTATCCCATAGGAGGCGCCTCGGCGATGGCGCGGAGCATTATTCCCACCATCCAGAAGTCGGGCGGTGAAGTATTCACCTACGCCGAAGTAGAACAGATTCTGATTGAGCACAAGCGTGCTGTGGGAGTCAGGATGGCTGACGGCACAGAAATTCGCGCCGGCAGGGTGGTGAGCAATGCCGGTTTTCTACCCACGGTAAACCGCTTGCTGCCTGAATCGGCCCGAGCCTTGCTCCCCAGTCAGGGCAAAGACAAGCAGATTCAGCTGTCGAGCGCGCATTTGTGCCTGTATGCAGGTTTTAAAGGCACCCCTTCCGAACTGGGTATGACAACCACCAACCTCTGGATATACCCCAGCGAAGATCACGAGGGCAACCTCAAGGCCTACCTTGCGACGCCTGATGAGGCGCCGTTTCCGCTGGTGTATGTATCGTTTCCCTCTGCCAAGGATCCGGATTGGGAGAATCGTTACCCGGGTAAGTCGACGGTCGAAATCGTTACCGTTACCCAGCCGGAATGGTTTGGTGAATGGCAGGGCACTACCTGGCAGCAGCGTGGTGAGAACTATGAGAGCAAGAAGCGGGAGCTGTCTGAAAAACTCCTGGCGATTTTGTTCAGGCGTATGCCGCAACTGGAGGCGGCGCTCGATTTCTATGAACTGTCAACGCCGTTATCGACCCAGTTCTACCAGCGAAATGAGCAGGGCGAAATTTACGGGCTGGATCATTTTCCGCAGCGCTTTGATCATCCGTCGCTGCACCCGCAAACGCCAATCAAGGACTTTTACCTGACAGGCGCGGATGTTGTAACTGCGGGCATTGGCGGTGCAGTGATGGGAGGCATGATGACCAGCAGCGTTATGCTCGGGCCGGTGAAGGCAAGGCAAATGATGAAACTGTTGAAGAGCTGGCAACCAAGTGACGAACTGCCTGCCTAGGCGACTCCCTTCAGGGTGCGGTTGATCCAGCCCAGTAAAAACTTGGATTGGCTGCTGTCGCCATTGACGATCTCAGCGTAGCGCGCCACTTTGGCCATTGCGTAGCGGTAGAGAAAGTCGTTCGCAGGGTACTGATTTAACAGGTCAATGGTAACCGGGCCGAGTATGCCGTCAGGCGTTGCCTCAAGTATTTTCTGGGCCAGACGAACCGCAGTGCGTGTGCCGGCGTTGACGGCGAAATCGAACAGGGTTTCGGCAATGCGCTGGTCCTGAATATGATCGCCGCGGAGACGGTCCCAAAACTGCTCGAGATAAAAATCGCTAACACTGGCCGTTAGTGCGGGGTTGCCCAGGTCCTGACTGTCGACAAAAACCCAGCCCTCCCAATCGGGGTGGTAGCGACGCGAAACGCCTGCGTAGGTATCGCCGCCACGATCTCCGGCAACGTTGTGAAAGACGTAGCCACCCTCGTTGCGGATCATTTCTTCAAATGCTGCCGTAAACTCTGCCATGATCAATCCCTGATAGTTGAGTTCAGTCTCAGAAATACTACACAAATAATCGGCGCAACCCCAAGCTCTGTTTTGCGCGAACGCCCGTATAGACCTATGCTGGCAACAACCATAAGACGTCGACCGGGCGACGATTGACCCGTCGCCATCGCCTGAAAGTATCTCCACGCGCATAGAGGTAGGTTTTTAATGGAGCCATCGCTCGCACTTGTAGTGATTCTGGTAAGTGGCATTCTCTGTCAGTGGCTGGCGTGGCGCTTGCGTATCCCCGCTATTGTTTTGTTGGCAACCGCGGGGCTGCTATTGGGGCCAATAGGTGGGGTGGTCAATCCCATTGATAATTTCGGCTCGGGCTTGAATGCCGTTATTCAGCTCTTTGTTGCCGTTATTTTATTCGAAGGCGGGCTGAATCTGCAGTTGCACGAACTGCGCGAAGCCGGCCGGGTGGTTCGCCGTTTGACCTCTGTGGGGGTCGTGGTGGCCTGGGTGCTGGGTACGCTTGCGGCGCATTGGGTTGGCGGCCTGAGTTGGCCGGTGGCCCTGTTGCTGGCAGCCATTCTTGTAGTGACCGGCCCCACCGTCATTATGCCTCTGCTCAAGCACGCAAATTTGAATCGCCGAACTGCGTCCTACCTCAAGTGGGAAGGCATTATTAATGATCCGCTGGGCGTTTTGCTGGCCGTTATTGTGTACCAGTATTTTCTCTACTCCGGTGAAGGCGGGGGACTGGTTGCGGCGCTGTCGAGCCTGATAGTCGCTGCTTTGGTTGCCTTGAGCATTGGCGGTGGTGGCGGTTTTACCTTGGGCTGGTTTTTCCGGCGTGGTTGGATCCCCGAATATCTCAAGGCGCCAATGATCATCGCAGTAATTCTGGGAATTTATGCGCTTTCACACCTGGTTCTACATGAATCCGGGCTGCTGGCGGTTACGGTCATGGGCATAGTCATGGGTAATATGCGGCTGCGCAGTATCGACGAGATGCGGCGGTTTAAGGAATACATCACGATTATTCTGGTGTCTTTTTTGTTCGTCGTTCTTACTGCCTCGCTCGACACTGAAATTCTAAAACAGGTTAATTGGCGTATGGTCGCCATGCTGCTGGTCTTCTTGTTTATCGTGCGGCCCGCCACTGTGTGGCTGTCAACTATCGGTGTTGATTGCAACTGGCGTGAGCGGCTGTTAATTGGCTGGATTGCACCGCGCGGTGTCGTGGCCGCTGCCTCGGCTGGTGCCTTTGCGCCCGCCATGATCGATGCGGGTTATGCCGGCGCCGAGTTGCTGGTGCCGGCCGTGTTTATGGTGATCTTTGCCACCGTTATCTTGCACGGTTTCTCGTTGGGGCCGATGGCAGTGCGCTTGTCCCTGAGGGCAGAAGGCTCGGGAAGGGTGCTTATTGTGGGAGGGTCACCGTGGACCATCGAGCTTGGCCAGGTGCTGAAAAATCTTAAGGTTGATGTGCTAGTTGCCGATACCGACTGGGCGCGCTTGCGACCGGCCCGGCAGCAGGGCCTGGCTACCTGGTACGGTGAAATTCTGTCGGAAAAGGCAGAAGAAGCGTTAGAGCTAGATGGTGTAAAAGTGGTGCTCGCGGCAACCGGCAATGTCGCTTATAACTCCATGGTCTGCAATCACTTCGCCGCAGAGGTTGGGCGCAATAAGGTGTATCAGTTAACCGATGCCGATAATTCTGACGACAGCGATCGTAGAAAGGTTGCGCATGCTCGCCGTGGTATCAGTGTTTTTTCCCGAAAGGTCACCTTCGGGTCGCTATGGAGCAACCTGATTCGCGACTGGAAATTCCAGAAAACGCGAGTAACCGATGAGTTCAGTGGCGAATCTATTATTATGCAATTGCCTGAACAGTCGATCATGGTCGCGGTGGTGAATAAGGACGGCAGGCTGGACTGGGTAACGGAAGAGTCGCCCGGTTTGAAGGTGGGAGACACGCTGGTCAGTTTTGTGCCGCCGCAGTAGACCAGGGTGCGAGAACAGATAACAACAATGTTCGCGGATGTTGTCGCGACAGGGAGAGTCTATGAAATATCGGCTAGAAGGTCGCCTGGTTGTGGTGCTGGCGCTGGTCGCGCTGGGTAGTCTGGTCAGTTTTTTCTTGTTCAAACCGGTGCAGGAATCGCCTCTTGTCGTCGCCAGTGCAGAATCACTGCGCGCCCCCGCTGCGGGAAAACTGATTGGCTACGATGATCAATACACTACCCACGCCTGGCGCGGAATTCCCTTTGCCCAACCGCCGGTGGGTGATTTGCGCTGGAAAGCTCCGCGACCACTCGCACCCTGGCCCGGCACCCGTGAGGCATTGAGCGTCGGCCAGCCCTGCGTGCAGTACTGGGGTGGCAGTGCGGGGGTCGACGGTGACGACGGCGATATCGTCGGTTCGGAAGATTGTCTGACCCTGAGTATCTGGGCGCCGACAATGAAGCCGGAGGCTCTGCCCGATGGTGGGAATGCCCTGCCAGTGATGGTTTGGATACACGGTGGCGGCAATACCGTTGGCACCGGTAATACCTACAGTGGTCATCATCTTGCCGGCAGTCAATCAGTGATTGTGGTTACCATCAATTATCGCCTGGGTGTCTTCGGTTGGCTCAGTCACTCGGCTTTGCGGAATACCTCGACCAACTTCAAGGATGCGTCGGGGAACTACGGCTTGCTGGATATTATCGCCGCTCTGGAGTGGGTGCGCGACAATATCTCCGCTTTTGGCGGCAACCCGAACAATGTCACCGTATTTGGCGAATCCGCTGGCGGGCGCGATGTGTACGCACTGATTGCGTCACCGCTGGCACGGGGGCTCTTTCACCGCGCTATCGTACAAAGCGGTTCAGTGCTCACCGTTGAGCGTCACTGGGCCGAAAATTACAGCGACGCCTCTCCCCGTGGTGATATCAACAGCTCCGGCAATATTCTCCTGGGGTTGCTGCAAAAAATCGGCAAGGCATCCTCGGCGCAATCAGCCAGAGACTGGCTGCAGACATCAGACGACAACGCTGTTGCCGAACTGATGCGGGCGCAAACGGTACAGGATGTCCTGTCGGTATTCACCCCTGGAGGATTTGGCATGTACAGCGTGCCGACCAATATTCGCGATGGGAACGTGCTGCCGGAACGCTCAACCCTGCAAAGCTTCCGACAAGGGGAACACTATGCGAAGGTGCCGCTGCTGGTCGGCAGCAACCGCGATGAGAACAAGGTGTTTATGGCGCAGAATGAAGACCTTGTGGGTAAGCGCCTGGGTGTATTTCCGAAGGTAAGGAACCAGGCTCTGTACGACCGCATCGCGTCACTGTATTCCGATCAGTGGAAGGTTTTATCGGTGGATGAGCCCGCGCGCGCTTTGGCAAACAATAGCGGCCCTGAAGTTTTTGCCTACCGCTTTGACTGGGACGAAACTCCGCAGAGTTGGTTGGTAGATTTTCCCGCATTGCTGGGCGCCGGGCATGCCTTGGAGCTGGGCTTTGTATTTGGCGACTTTGAAGGCGGCCTGAGCTTTCCTTTTCTGTTGAACGATGAAAACAAGCCCGGGCGCGAAATCTTGTCGCGCGCAATGATGGCGTACTGGGCTCAGTTTGCCCGAACCGGAAATCCGGGGCGCGGTGAGGGTGATCAGCCACTATGGCAACCATGGACTGCCACCCATGAAGTGCAATTGGTATTGGACACCGACGCTGGTGGTGGTATCCGAATGGAAACCGCGCCGCTAAGCGTTGGCGCACTTAAAGACCGTCTGGAGACTGATCCGATTATTGCATCGGGAGAACCGCGCTGCCGTATGTATGTTCAAATGTTTCTGACGGGATTTCAGGTTCGCGATTTCTGGATCGAATCTGAGTATCGGCAATTTGCGGGAGGGGAATGCCGGGAGTTTGATCCCTTCCGGCTGGCTCAGCCCTGAGTTGATACTTGCCCGATAGCTGAATGTATCGAAACTGCCGAATGCCGGGGCTAGTTCGATGCATTCCCGTTTTCCCGCTTTGCTGTGAGTTTTCTGGTTTCATTATAAGTGGCTAGTGAGCGATTGTATTTTTTTGCCGCCAGTTCTATGGCGTCCATCAGTAAACCCTTCTGCCACTTATCGAGTTTGCAATTGTCGACCGTGCGCTCCAGTCGCTTGATATATGCCCGGGTGGCCCTCTGGACTTCCAGCATCTGCCCATAGTTCGCAGAGTGACCGGAGATGTTTTTTGGACTTCCGGCGCCGTATATATCCCACGACGAACATTCGGTGGCGCCGATCTGGCTTTGCAGTATAAATGTCAGTGCGAGTAATAAATCTTTCATTTTCTACCCCTTTCATGCGGTTTCCGGGGTAAAGATACGCTGATCACTGTGAATGCCAGGTGCAGTCAACGTGAAGACAGCGTGAACATTCGCTTATTTCGCGGTATATACTTTAAAGGCGTCTTAATTGGTGAAATAGCAGCAAGCACTTGAGCGTCGAGAAGTGCTGCTGCAAAAATAGGGGCGACAAATGCTAGTCTTGGTGGTTGAAGATAATCGACAGCTGGGCACAAACATTGTCGAGTTTCTCGAGAGCGAAGGATTTGAATGCGATTATAGTGATCGCGGCGATCAGGCGGCTTTTCTTGCCGCTGAGCAACATTACGACATGATTGTGCTGGATGTTATGCTGCCAGGGCTGGATGGTCTCTCGGTTTGTAAGCACCTTCGCAACGAAGGCATAGTCGTCCCGATCCTTATGCTGACCGCCAGAGATACGCTGGACGACAAGTTGCAGGGTTTTGAAGTTGGCGCTGATGATTATTTGGTTAAACCTTTTGCCCTGCCTGAACTGTCGGCGCGATTGCGCGCGCTAGCTAAACGTCAAGTACATCAGGGCGACTTTTTGCAGGTAGGCGAACTGAGTGCAGATGTCGGCGCCAGGGTGGTCCGCCGGGGTGGGAAAGAATTTGAGTTGAATCCAACGTGTTGGACATTACTGATTGCGCTGATGCGCGCAAGCCCTGCCGTAGTCAGCCGTGAACAGCTGGAGGCAAATGTGTGGGGCGATCACGTGCCGGATTCAGATGCCTTGCGTTCGCACTTGTATCAGTTGCGTAAAATTATCGACAAGCCCTTCGCAAAACCCTTGATACATACCGTGCGCCACATTGGCGTGGCAATACGGCCGTGAGCAAGCGGCGAGGCATTCGCCGGCGTTTTTATCTGGAGCTCCTTCTGCTGGGGCTTGTGATGGCGTTAGTGGGCGGCTATGGCTTGCTCAAAGTGTATTTTTGGGGCCTTGAGGATGCGACCCGGCTCAGTTATATGGATATCGCAAAATCGGTGGAAGAGGAAAAGATTCCCGGTGATGTGCTGAAGAACAACTGGCCGGAGGATAGTCCCCAGGTATGGCGCGGTTTGGATTCCGTGCCAGTATCCGCGCTGGCTATTTTTCCGCTTGAGTACCACAAACAAAATGTGCTTCTGGTTCGCTACGAGTATGAGCATAAGATACTGGCAGCTAAACCCTCATACGGCTTTACCTTTAATCTCCGCGAAGGTACTCCGCGCGGAATTCATTTCTTTCTAAGTTACCCCACGTCAGCGGCCGCTCCCTTGTACGTTTATCATTTTGTCGCTACCACGGGTTTCCGCGAACAAACGCGACAGCAGGTTGTTACGCTGATTATTTCCATGACCTGTATTGTTGTTATAGGAATAGTGTTGCTGCTCGCCCGGAGGCTGAGTGATATTGTTCTGCACCCTGTCGCCGAGCTTGCGGTTATGGCGCGTCATGTGGATGAGCAGAACCCCGACAAGCCGTTTGATGTGTCCCTGCAAGACAATGAAATTGGTGATGTTGCGCGCGCACTGCAGCAGTCAGTGCGCAGTATCCAGCGCTTCCACGAACGTGAAAAGCAGTTTCTGCGTCAGGCGTCCCATGAGCTGAGAACACCCATAGCGGTCATTACCTCCGCGCTGGATATTGTTGATCAGCGCCGCGCGCTGGGCAATGTTGATGTTGAGCGTCCGCTGTCTGATATAAGGCGTTCGGCTACGGTGATGCACGACATTGTGGAGGCGTTATTATGGCTGGCTCGCGCGGAAACAGTGTTGCCTGAGAAAACCAGTACAGATGTAGCAGAGCAAATCGAATTGCTTGTTGAAGATCATCGCTACTTGCTGGCAGGGCGGAAAGTGTCAGTTAATGTGATTGCGTCTGACAACGCGATCGTCGAGCTTGAGCAGCCCTATTTTCGTATTGTTCTCAGCAACCTGATCCGCAACGCCTTTGAACACGCAGATAGCGGAACGGTTGAGCTTCGAGTTGGCCGCCGCGATATTGAAATAAGTAATCCCTGCGTCAAGCCTGCGCAACTTGCGCATGAAGCTCATAGCGTCACAGCAGACGGGTTTGGCATCGGCCTATCTTTAGTCGGCGCCATTTCAGAAAAACTGGGATGGCAATTTTCGACTGAGCTTGTCGGCGACTTTTTGCTAATCCGGTTACGTTATTAGAGTTGGCGCTTTGTCAGTCTTTCGGGCAACGTGCATAGTTAACCCGCTTGAGCGCTAGCCACAAGCGGGTATGAGTTAGCTAGCGTTGCTATTTCAGTTTTTTGTACTTAACGCGTTCGGGCTGCGCTTTCTCGCCTTTTCGGGCTACCAGATCTTCGTGGTATTCCGTGTAATTGCCTTCAAAAAATACCACTTCGGAGTTGCCTTCGTAAGCCAGAATGTGGGTTGCAATGCGATCGAGAAACCAGCGGTCGTGTGAAATAACCATCGCGCTGCCGGGAAATGCCAGCAGGGCCTCTTCCAGTGCGCGCAAGGTTTCTACGTCGAGGTCGTTTGAGGGTTCGTCCAGGAGCAATACGTTGCCACCCTGACGCAGGGTGCAGGCCAGTTGCAAGCGCCCGCGCTCACCACCAGAGAGTTCGCCGACGCGTTTTTGTTGATCTGTACCCTTGAAATTAAAGCGGCCGATATAGGCCCGTGAGGGTACTTCATAGCCGTTGATGTTGAGAATGTCATGACCATCGCTTACGGCTTCCCAAACGGTTTTGCTGTCGTCCAGAGAGTCACGCATCTGTTCAACCGAGATCAGTTTCACGGTTTCTCCCAACTCGATATTGCCGCTGTCGGGTTGCTCCTTGCCGTTCAGCATTTTAAACAGTGTTGTTTTGCCGGCGCCGTTACCACCAATAACACCCACGATGGCGCCTTGGGGTACCGAGAAGCTCAGGTTGTCGAGCAGCATCTGGCCGTTGAAGGCTTTGCTGACGCCATTCACTTCAATCACTTTGGCGCCGAGGCGAGGTCCCGGCGGAATATAGATTTCGTTGGTCTCGTTGCGGGCCTGGAATTCTTGCGATTGCAGTTCTTCAAAGCGCTGCAGGCGGGCTTTACTCTTTGTGCGGCGACCTTTGGCGTTGCTGCGCACCCATTCAAGTTCCGAGTCGATAGTGCGTTTGCGCGAGGCTTCGGATTTGGCTTCCATTTTCAGGCGCTCATCTTTCGCCGTCAGCCAGTCGGAGTAATTGCCTTCGTAGGGAATGCCGCGACCGCGATCGAGCTCCAGAATCCAGCCGGCGGCGTTATCTAGAAAGTAGCGGTCGTGGGTAATGGCAACCACGGTGCCATTGAAGTCACAGAGAAAACGTTCGAGCCAGGCCACTGATTCGGCGTCGAGATGGTTGGTCGGCTCGTCAAGCAGCAGCATGTCAGGGCCGGAAAGCAGCAGCCTGCACAGGGCAACACGGCGTTTTTCACCGCCGGACAGCTCGTCGATGTTGGCGTCCCAGGGCGGTAGGCGCAGCGCGTCGGCTGCAACTTCGAGTTGGCGCTCGAGATTGTGGGCGTCGGTGGCCTGGATAATGTTTTCCAGCTCCTGCTGTTTTTTGGCCAGCGCGTCAAAGTCTGCATCCGGTTCGGCATAGGCGGCGTAGACCTTGTCCAGTTCAATCAGGGCATTTTTTGCCTCGGCCAAACCGTCTTCAACGTTGCCCCGTACATCTTTGCCCGGATCCAGCTCGGGTTCCTGCGGCAGATAGCCCACCTTGATGCCCGGCTGCGGGCGCGCCTCGCCATTAAACTCGGTGTCAATGCCGGCCATGATGCGCAGCAGGGTCGACTTGCCCGAGCCGTTCAGGCCGAGAACGCCGATTTTTGCACCGGGGAAGAATGACAGGGAGATATTGCTGAGGATTTCCCGCTTGGGTGGCACGACCTTGCCAACCTGGTTCATGGTGTAAACGTATTGCGCCATGGCTGTATTCCGTAAGAAGTCTGGCCCCTGCGGGGCGATAGATGATTGCGCGCACGTTAGCGAAAACCGGAGCAGTTATCAATTGGTGCCCTAGGGTCTTTCGAAATCAGGGTAATTCGAAATACTGGACCGAAAACAACTGCTCCTCGTCCTGCCACAGCCCGCGTCGGACAAAACCTGCCTGAGCTGCCAGCTCGGTGAATTCGTCCGGGCTGTACTTGAAACTGTTTTCTGTGTGAACGCTGTCGCCTTCGGCGAAGGTAAATCTGTCGCCGTTGATGCGCACCTGCTGCTCGCGCCGGCTGACCAGATGCATTTCGATTGCTCCGCTCTGCTCGTTCCAGAATGCGTGGTGCTGCCAGTGCTCCAGTTCAAAGTTGGCGCCTACCTCGCGGTTGAGCCTTTTGAGAATATTGAGGTTGAAGTCGGCGGTAACGCCCTGGGTGTCATTGTAGGCGGCCTCGATTCGCTGCCGACTCTTTTTTACGTCAACCCCGATCAGCAGGCCGCCGGGCTGGTCACCCTGTGCTGCCAGCCGCGCAAAGCGTTTAAGTAGGGCAAGGGCTTCGGCTTGTGGGAAATTGCCGATGGTAGAGCCGGGAAAGAAGACCACCGACCGGGCAAAGGCTCGTTGCGGGGAGGGGAGTGTTAAGGCGCTGCTGTAGTCGGCGCAAACCGGCTGGATTTCCAGCTCCGCAAAGTCTCTCTGCAATTCTTCAGCGGCAGCGGCCAGCTGTTCGCGGGAAATATCGATGGGTGTGTAAGCCACGGGTTCGCGCAGTGCGTCGAGCAATAGCCGGATTTTGGTGCCCGCACCGCTACCGTATTCTACGATCCTCGCATTGGCTCCAATAAGCTTTGCCATTTCAGGCAGGTGTTGTTTCAAAATGCCGACTTCAGTACGGGTCGGGTAATACTCGGGTAGCTCGCAGATTTGTTCAAACAGCCGCGCGCCCTCTGCGTCGTAAAAATACTTGCACGGCAACTGACGGGGACTTGCCTTGAGGCCGGCAATGGATTCTTCGAGCAGGGCGCTCGTGTCGGGCTGTAGATCAATCACCTTACGCATCACGGGCAAGCCTTAGGCCGGCAAACTGCCAGCGCATATGAGGGTAGAAAAAATTGCGGTAGCTGCAGCGGCTGTGGCCCGGCGGTGTGATGGAGGCACTGCCGCGCAAGACCATTTGTGAAGACATGAACTTGCCGTTGTACTCACCAAGACTGCCGGCGAGCGGTTTAAATCCGGGGTAGGCCTGATAGGCGGAAGAGGTCCACTGCCAGCTCTGGCCGAAGTAGCCGGCAGCGCAACTGTAGGGGTGAAGTGCGAACGGGCTTTCGTCGTTGGAAGCGCTGTGTTCCCACTCGGCCTCTGTCGGCAATCGCGCGCCGGACCACAGGGCGAAGGCGGCGGCTTCATAATAACTGACATGGCATACCGGCCGGTGGGCATCAAGGGCCTGCAGACCGTGCAGGGTGAATTCGTACCAGTCGCCCTGACGCTGCTGCCAGTAAAACGGTTTGCTTACGGCGTTTTTTTGACGCCAGTCCCAACCGTCTGACAGCCACAGCAGCGGGTTCTGATAGCCGCCGTCATTCATGAATGCCAGCCAGTCGTTGTTGCTCACCAGTGCGCTGTTGAGTTCAAAAGGTTCGAGCCAGAGCTTGTGCCGTGGCGTTTCGTTGTCGTAGCAGAAGCTTTCGCTGTGCGGCAATTGGCCGATGGAAAGTAGGCCTCCCTCATGCTTCGTCCAGGATGACTGCTCCAAGGCGGCGCAATCGGGTAGAGGGTCGGTCGAGTAGGCCGGCAGCAAGGGGTTGCACGAGAGCACGTGCTTGATGTCCATCAACAGCAGCTCCTGATGCTGCTGTTCGTGGTTCAGGCCCAGGGTGACGAGCTGTTCAATTTCGGCGGGCACATCCCCAAGCTGCGTCAGCCAGGTGGTGATGCGATGGTCGATTTCACGCCGATAATCGACTATTTCTGCCAGCGATGGACGCGACAGCAATCCGCGTTGGGGCCGGGCATGTCGCTCGCCCTGACTTACGTAATAACTGTTAAACAGATAAGCAAATTCGGGGTGAAAAGGCTGGTAGGGTTTTCGGTATTCTGCGAGGATAAACTGCTCGAAAAACCAGGTGGTATGCGCCAAATGCCATTTGCTCGGGCTGACGTCCGGCATCGATTGTATCGTACAGTCTTCCGGGCTCAGTGGTTGGCAAAGTGTTTCACTGAATTGGCGCACGCGCCGGTAAGTCTGAACGAGTGAGGTATCGCGCTCTGTGTCAGCCGTCCGGTCGGCTTCAGCCATCTGCATAAGTTAGCCTTTCTGCAACGTGGTGGTGCCGGCCTGTACGTCATTGCAAAAGCATCAGACCAGAATTTTTTCGAACCGGTTGACCTATTTCTGCCAACACAGTGGGAACCTTACAACGATTATGATGAAAATATACCAAGTAGACGCATTTGTCAGTGAACAGTTCCGCGGTAATACGGCGGGTGTGTGCCTGTTGAAAACCGAGCTGCTGGAATCGCAAATGCAGGCGATTGCCAGCGAAATGGGCTTCCCGGAGACCGCTTTTGTCGTGCCGGAAGAGGCAGACCGCGAGGGCGGCAAACGCTGGGCTATTCGCTGGTTTACGCCTGAAGTTGAAGTGGATCTGTGTGGCCATGCAACGCTTGCGGCGGGGTGGGTCTTGTCGGAGATTTCCGGAGAAACAGGTTCAATAGTCTTTTCCAGTCGCAGTGGCGATTTGACCGTAGCGGTTGATGGAGAGTTTCTCACGCTCGATTTTCCTGCGCAGAAGACATCGGCAGCCGCCTTGCCGGAGACGGTGCAAAAAGCGCTGGGTCTTGACGGGGAGTACCCTGTTTATCGCGCCGAGGTACGAGCGGGTAACTGGTTGGTTGAGCTGGAAACGGTGGGTGAGCTGTTGGCTATTGACCCGGACATGGATACCTTGCGCCAGCAGCCCGAGGGTGGACTGATTGTGACTGCCCGGGGGGAGGATTGCGATTTCGTGTCCCGGTTTTTTGCGCCCAATTACGGTATTGATGAAGACGACGTGACCGGCTCTGCCCACTGCTCTCTGGCCCCTTACTGGGCCGAAAAACTGGGTAAAACCGAGCTGCTGGCACACCAGCTCTCGGAGCGCGGTGGCGAGATTCACTGTAGCCTCAAGGGCGACCGGGTATTGCTGAAAGGGCAGGCCAAATTGCGCACCGTACGCCAGCTCAGCGGGTCGTTTTTTACCAATGAGGAGTGAAAGTCAGGCGTCTGAGAGCTCGCCCCGAGAGTAGGGCGGGTGTTTTGGGTGTGCATAGCTGCGCCCGCTTTTAGCGTCCGACATCGGGCACCCATAGTGAACGTGCCAACGTAACCGTAACCAACACCGAATACCTGCGGCCCAAAAGGTGCCCCGCAACGCCCATCTATTGTACAATGCGCGCCTTTTCCAGCCGCTGCGCTTGCCCGCAAATGTCGGCGCCCACCCGATGACTCTGCAGGAGATCGTGAATGTTTTCGAAAGACATGGATATTGCCGGATATGATGATGAGCTCTGGAATGCCATTCAGCAGGAAGAAGTCCGTCAGGAAGAGCACATTGAGCTGATCGCTTCTGAAAACTACACCAGCCCGCGGGTGATCAAGGCGCAGGGCACGGTGCTGACCAATAAATACGCTGAAGGCTACCCAAAAAAGCGGTATTACGGTGGCTGTGAATATGTTGATAAAGCTGAAGAGCTGGCCATCGAGCGGGCCAAGGCCCTGTTTGGTGCAGACTATGCCAATGTTCAGCCGCACTCCGGCTCGCAGGCCAACTCGGCGGTTTATCAGGCGCTGTTGCTGCCGGGTGAAACCGTACTGGGCATGAGTCTGGATGCGGGCGGACACCTGACTCACGGAGCCAAGCCGAACTTCTCCGGCAAAATCTATAACTCCGTACAGTATGGTCTGAATCCCGAAACCGGCCTGATTGACTACGAGCAGGTTGAAGCGCTGGCGCTGGAACACAAGCCAAAGATGATTGTGGCGGGCTTTTCGGCTTATTCGGGTATTGTCGATTGGGCGAAATTTCGCGAGATCGCCGACAAGGTGGGCGCCTACCTGATGGTGGATATGGCACACGTAGCGGGCCTGATCGCGGCCGGTGAATACCCCAGCCCGGTGCCTTACGCCGATGTGGTGACCACCACAACCCATAAAACCCTGCGTGGTCCGCGTGGCGGCCTGATTCTGGCCAAGGCCAACGAAGCACTGGAGAAAAAGTTCAACTCCGCGGTATTCCCCGGTGGTCAGGGCGGCCCGCTGATGCATGTGATTGCCGCCAAAGCCGTCAGCTTCAAAGAAGCGATGGAGCCGGAATTCAAAACCTATCAGGCCCAGGTGGTTAAAAACGCCAAGGCGATGGCCGCGACCTTTATTGAGCGTGGCATTAACATTGTCTCCGGCGGTACTGAAAATCACCTGATGCTGGTTGACCTGATCGGCAAGCCCTACACCGGTAAAGACGCCGACGCAGCACTTGGGGAGGCCAATATCACGGTCAACAAAAACGCGGTGCCGAACGATCCGCGCTCGCCGTTTATCACCAGTGGTTTGCGTGTCGGTACTCCGGCGGTGACCACGCGTGGCTTTAAAGAGGCCGAGTGCAGCGAGCTGGCGGGCTGGATGTGCGACGTGCTGGAAAGCCTGGAAGGCGACAATGCCGAGCAGGTGATTGCCGAGGTTAAGGGCAAGGTGTTGGAGATTTGTAAGCGCTTTCCGGTTTACGCATGATGGTAGAGGGTGGGCGCAGAAGCTCGCTGGCTGTGGCGGCTGGCCTGACGTCTGACGCCGGAAGTCGGGCGTCACTGCCCTGCGGCATTGCCGCTCACGCAGCGGCGCCTGTTTTTGCGTCCGACATCCGACATCCGATGTCCGACCTACCCATATCGGACTGACCGCGAGGCTCCTATGCGCTGCCCCTTTTGCACATTTGAAGATACCAAAGTCATCGATTCGCGTCTGGTCGCCGAAGGCGGTCAGGTGCGCCGCCGGCGAGAGTGCCTGTCGTGCGCCGAACGATTTACCACCTATGAGTCGGCTGAACTGCTGATGCCCAAGGTCATCAAGAGCAACGACCGCCGTGAGCCCTTTGATGAAGAAAAGCTGCGCGCGGGCTTGATGCGAGCCCTGGAAAAGCGCGCCGTGAGTGTCGAGAAAATTGAAGCCACGCTTACCGATATCAAACGCGTACTGCAATCGAAAGGTGAGCGCGAAATTCCGGCGCTATTGATCGGTGAGCTGGTGATGGATCACCTGCAAAAAATTGATCATGTTGCCTATGTTCGGTTCGCCTCGGTGTATCGCAGCTTCCAGGATCTGGAAGAATTTCGCGCTGAAATTGACCGGCTGTCCAGTAGCAAGGCGGAGTCGGAACCGCAGTCATGAGCACGAGCCCTGTCGCAAGCGCTGCGCAAGACGCACGCTGGATGGCGCTGGCGATTCAGCTCGCCGCGCGCGGGCGCTATAGCACCAGCCCCAATCCGCAGGTCGGTTGCGTGATTGTGAAAGAGGACCGTTTGCTGGCCGAAGGCTGGCATATCAGGGCCGGCGAAGGTCACGCCGAGGTGAATGCGCTGGCAGCTTGTGCCGATGCTACCGGGGCGACTGTCTATGTCAGCCTGGAGCCGTGCTCCCACCATGGCAAAACGCCGCCCTGCGCCGCGGCGCTGATTAAAGCCGGCGTGGCGCGGGTTGTTGTCGCCATGCAAGACCCCAATCCACTGGTGGCGGGGCGCGGTATCAGTCTGTTAAAGGACGCAGGTATTGCTGTCGATGTGGGTGCGCAGCGCAGTGAGGCCGAGGCGCTCAACCCCGGTTTTATCAAGCGTATGCAAAGCGGCTTGCCGCGAGTGCGCGCCAAACTGGCCATGAGTCTGGATGGCCGAACTGCCATGGCATCGGGCGCCAGCCAGTGGATTACCGGTGCGGCTGCGCGTGCTGACGTGCAACGGTTGCGTGCGTCCAGTTGCGCGATTGTCAGTGGTGTAGAAACGGTAATCACCGACGATGCGGCCCTCACCGTGCGTTCCCCGGAGGCGGTTATTGATGGCGAATGCCGACAGCCACTGCGGGTTATTGTCGACTCCCGTTTGCGCACTTCGCCCGAGGCAAAGTTGTTTCAAAGCGGTGGCCCGGTGTTAATGGTCTGCGCTGAAAATAATGTCGGGCGCCGCGTTGCATTGGAGGCAGCGGGGGCAGAGGTTTTGCTGTTGGCGGCGAACGATGGGCGCGTAGATTTGGCGGCACTGCTGCAAGAGTTGGGGCGCAGGGAGTGTAACGAGGTTATGGTTGAGGCCGGAGCAACGCTTACCGGCACATTGCTGCAGCAGGGCTTGCTGGACGGAATGACCGTTTACATGGCGCCAACCTTGCTGGGAAGCAGCGCCCGACCGCTGTTGTCGCTGCCGCTGGATGCGATGAATGAACAGCGCAGGCTGGTTATCGAGAATATGCGAGCGGTGGGAGAGGACTGGCGGATGGATATCGCCATTGAAAGGGCGTTTGGCTGATGTTCACCGGTATTGTTGAAACCGTTGCCGAAATTCAAGCGGTTGCCGACAAGGGCGGCGACAAGGCGCTGGCTATTCGTGTCGACGGTCTGGATCTTTCCGGCGTCAAGCTGGGAGACAGCATTGCGGTTAATGGCGTGTGCCTGACGGTAACGCATCTCGACAATAGCGGATTTCACGCTGATATCTCGCGCGAAACCCTTTCGTTGAGTTCTCTGGCCTCGGTCAAGGCGGGTGCGCCGGTTAACATAGAGCGTGCCTTGCTCGCCAGCGGCCGATTTGACGGCCATATTGTGAGTGGCCATATTGATGGCACCGGAACAATTACCGAGCGCTATGACGATGCCCGTTCAATTCGTTTGAATGTGTCCGTTCCCGAGCCGCTGCGGCGTTATACCGCGCACAAGGGCTCAATCTGCATTGATGGCGTGAGCTTGACGATAAATGCCCTCTCCAGCGAGGGTGTCGAGCTGAATATCATTCCGCACAGTGCGGCGCAAACGATCATCGCGGGTTACCGGCCGGGTACGGTGGTGAATCTTGAAGTGGATATCATCGCGCGCTATCTGGAGCGTCTGCTGACGGGTAGCGGTGCCAAGCCGGACGGCATCAGTGAGGCCTTTTTGGCGGAACATGGATTTTTGCGCGGTCGCGGTTAGTCGGCAGCGCGTCACAAGGTTAGGAGGCTAAGGCTTTAAATATGGCTCTAAATACGATTGAAGAACTGATTCAGGATATTCGCCTCGGCAAAATGGTGATCCTGATGGACGACGAAGATCGCGAAAACGAAGGCGATCTGGTGATGGCTGCAGAATGCGTGCGCCCGCAGGACATCAACTTTATGGCGACCCATGCACGCGGCCTGATTTGCATGCCAATGACGCGCGAGCGTTGTGAGCGTCTCGGGCTGCCCTTGATGGTTGATCGCAATGCTTCGGGTTTTGGCACCAAATTCACTCTGAGCATAGAAGCGAAAGACGGTGTGACCACGGGTATCTCCGCCGCTGATCGAGCGCAAACCGTGCGCGTTGCGGCAGCAAAAAATGCGGTTGCTGCTGACATCGTGCAGCCGGGTCATATTTTTCCGTTGATGGCGGAGCGCGGCGGCGTTCTGACTCGCGCCGGGCATACCGAGGCAGCTTGTGATCTCTCGCGTCTCGCAGGTTTTGATGCATCCGGCGTGATCTGTGAAGTGATGAATGACGATGGCTCGATGGCGCGTCGCCCCGACCTGGAAAAATTTGCCGAACGACATGATTTGAAAATTGGCACCATCGCCGACCTCATTCACTATCGTGTGGTGAACGAGCAAACCATTCACAAATTGTCGGTGGAAACCATCAATACCGACTTTGGCGAGTTCCAACTACACAGCTACCGGGATGATGTGAGTGACGATATTCACTTTGCGGTGGTGAAGGGCAACGTCAACCACGATGCCCCTTGCCTGGTGCGGGTGCACCTTGGCGCATCCGTTCGCGACCTGCTGCACGTGCAATTGCCGGGCGAAAATACCGGCTGGAATATGAACCGTTGCCTTAGCCGCGTTGCTGAAGAGGGTGGTGTGGTCGTTCTGCTCGCGAATCGTGAATCACCGGCCGATCTGCTTGCCAGCCTCGATATTGCACGCGGTAAAACGCCCGCACCCTTGGGCGATAGCGCCCAGCATCAGAATACCTACCTGAATGTGGGGCTGGGCTCGCAGATATTGCGAGATCTGGGTGTTGGCAAAATTCGCCTGATGGGGGCACCAATCAAGTATAATGCGATTTCCGGCTTCGACCTTGATATCGCCGAGTTTGTTAGCGCCGATGGTACAATTACGCCCGCCGAGTAAAGCGGCTCCATTGAACAGTTCGCTGTAAAGTTCACTGAATAGAAAGCAACAGGAAAACTCATGAGTACACATAAGCCCATCGAAGGGGATTTCACCAACTGCGCGGGACGTTACGCGATTGTCGTCGGCCGCTGGAATGCCTTTGTGGTCGAAAGCCTGCTGGAAGGCGCCAGAGACACGCTCAAACGTCACGGCATAAAAGACGATGATGTTGTCGTGGTGCGTGCCCCCGGCGCTTTTGAAATTCCGCTGGTGTGCCAAAAGGTAGCCGAAACCAAAAAATACGATGCCATCATCGCCCTGGGGGCTGTGATTCGTGGTGGTACGCCGCACTTTGAATACGTGGCGGGCGAGTGCACCAAGGGTCTGGCGCAGGTTTCCATGCAACACGGTCTGCCCGTGGCTTTCGGTGTTCTGACCGTAGACAGTATTGAGCAGGCGATCGAACGCGCGGGTACCAAAGCCGGCAACAAGGGCGAAGAAGCTGCCCTGTCTGCATTGGAAATGGTTAGTCTCCTGAAAAACATTGGTTGAGGTCGCGGTGTCTTCTGCAGTTCCAGACAAGAACCTCCCCGCGCTGCGCCGCAAGGCGCGGCACTATGCTTTGCAAGCGCTCTATCAATGGGAAATTGCCAAGCAGTCCATTAATGAAATTCAGGCGCAGTTTCTGGTCGACAACGACATGACTCATGTGGATACGGAATTTTTCGGCGAATTGCTGCATGAAATTCCGGGCAACCTGAATGATCTGCAGGAGCAGTTCGAGCCGCTGCTGGATCGAAAACTGAGCGACCTCGACCCCATCGAGCTGACGCTTTTGCGCATGGGCGTTTTCGAACTGGCGCATCGTATCGATGTGCCCTACAAAGTTGTTATCAACGAATATATCAATCTTGCCAAACGCTTTGGTGCTACTGATGGTCATCGCTATATCAACAGTGTGCTGGACAAAGTCGCGCTGACCACCCGCAAAATCGAGATGGCCGCTGGCCGCAACTAGTCTCCCATGGCGCTCTCCGAATTCGAGTTGATCCAGCGCTACTTCGCCCCTTTCAACACAAGCCCTGCAGTCGTCGCCGGCATCGGCGATGACTGTGCGGTGCTGGCACTGTCTCCAGGCTCCGAGCTATGTACCTCCATCGATACGATGGTGGAATCAGTGCATTTCCCGGCAAATGCCGACCCGCACGGCTTGGGGTGGCGCTGCCTCGCAGCCGCCGTCAGTGACCTTGCGGCCTGTGGCGCCAGGCCGGTGGGTTTCTGTCTGGCCCTGACCTTGCCGGACGTGGCCGAATCCTGGCTGGCGGCTTTTGCAAGTGGGCTGGCCGCAGCGGCAGAGGCTTTTGCTATTCCGCTGGTGGGCGGCGACACCACACGCGGGCCGCTGACACTGTCGGTGCAGGTGATGGGTGAGGTTGCCCGCGGCGGGGCCTTGCTGCGCAGTGGTGCGAAGGCCGGTGATCAGGTTTGGGTCAGTGGCACCTTGGGCGAAGGCCGGGCGGCGCTGGATTATCTTGATCAGCCTTCGCACGCCAACCCTTTTTCAAAGGCCTACTACTATCCGCGGCCGCCCCTGCAATTTGGGTGCGAGCTGGCTGGCGTCGCGCATTCGGCCATCGATATCTCCGATGGTTTGCTGGCTGATCTGGGGCATATTCTGCAAGCAAGCGGTGTCGGCGCTGAAATCGATATCACCCGTCTCCCAGTATCGAAAGCGCTGATCACGCGTTGTGGCCGCGAGCGCGCCACCGAATTTGCCCTCAGTGGCGGCGATGACTACCAGCTCTGCTTCACCAGTGCTTCCGCAAGCTTGACGACATTGCAGGCTTTGGCGCAAAAGCACGAGGTCCAATTGACCTGTATAGGGCATATTCGCGAACAGAGCGGGATACTGTGCAGGGATGCGCAGGGTAAGCTCGTTGACCCGCATTATTCAGGCTACAGGCATTTCTCATGAACCGTTACGCCCTTTGTAAAAACCCCGTTCATCTGGCCAGTTTCGGTTTTGGTTCCGGGCTGTCGCCGAAAGCGCCCGGTACCGTTGGTACCGTGATGGCGATCCCCCTGTGGCTACTGCTGCAGCAGTTGCCTCTGCTGCCTTATGCCGGGGTTCTGGTGCTGGCATTCCTCTTTGGTGTGTTCTGCTGTGGCTACACGGCAAAAGCCATGGGCGTGCACGACGACGGCAGCATCGTCTGGGATGAATTCGTCGGCTTCTGGATAGCAATGTGCGCGGTGCCCGCAGAGCCGGTGTGGATATTGGCCGGCTTTGTCCTGTTTCGCCTCTTTGATATTGCCAAGCCCTGGCCCATCAAATGGCTGGATAAGCAGGTACACGGCGGATTCGGCATTATGATCGACGATGTTCTGGCCGGTGTTTTTGCCGCCGTTTTGCTCCAGCTTGGGCTGGCGTTCGCCGTTTAAGTGACTGTGAGAGTCAATTCCCGTTTCTGCCATCGCGGTTGCTAGTGCTTCTGCGAAGGACTACACTTTCCCTTCTTGTCGGGGTGCCCGGGCGAAACTGCTCAGGCTGAGATTAACCCGCTGAACCTGACCTGGGTAATGCCGGCGTAGGGAACAAGAACGTCTTTTCGCAGCTCCAGTCTCGCTGCCTCTTGTGTTCCCGCCCGTTAAAGTCCCTGCATAGTTTGTGTCAGGCCACTTATTCAACGTGTGCGAGGAAGTCATGTCATCTTCAACTGAATACCAATTTCTGAGTGAAACAGCGCAGGTCGACCACGATTCTGTGCAGCCTTTTCCCGCGTCTCGTAAAGTATTTGTCGAAGGGTCCGAGAGCAGCATTCGCGTTGCCATGCGCGAAATCCAGCTCACCCCAACGCCTGTTGCCGGCAGTGATGGGGAGACCCGGCTGGAACCCAATGCGCCGGTGCGGGTGTACGATACTTCCGGCCCTTATACTGACCCCGCTGCCAATATCGATATACGCAAAGGGCTCGCGCCGCTGCGGGAGCAGTGGATTATCGGCCGCGATGACACCGACGTGCTGAGTGGCGACACCTCTGAATACAGCAAAAAACGTGCTGCGGACCTGACGCTGGAAAAGCTGCGCTTTGACCTGAAACGCAAACCGCGTCGCGCCAAAGCGGGTAAGAATGTCTCGCAGATGCACTACGCCCGCCAGGGCATCATTACCCCGGAAATGGAATATATCGCCATTCGCGAGAATATGGCGCTGGCACAGGCCAAAGAGCAGGGCCTGCAGTTGGAGCAACATCCGGGTAACTCTTTCGGCGCTGCCATTCCCGACGAAATTACACCGGAGTTTGTACGCTCCGAGGTGGCCTGCGGGCGTGCCATTATTCCTGCCAATATTAACCACCCCGAACTTGAACCCATGATTATTGGCCGTAACTTTCTGGTGAAGATAAACGGCAATATCGGCAATTCGGCGCTCGGTTCATCCATTGAAGAAGAAGTGGCCAAGCTGACCTGGGGTATTCGCTGGGGCGCCGATACGATGATGGATTTGTCTACCGGCAAGAACATCCATGAAACCCGTGAGTGGATTGTGCGTAACTCGCCTGTGCCGGTTGGCACCGTACCGATTTATCAGGCACTGGAAAAAGTCGACGGTGTCGCCGAAGACCTTACCTGGGAGATCTTTCGCGATACCCTGATTGAACAGGCCGAGCAGGGTGTGGATTACTTTACCATTCACGCAGGGGTGTTGCTTCGCTATGTGCCCATGACTGCCAAGCGTGTTACCGGCATTGTGTCGCGCGGTGGCTCCATCATGGCGAAGTGGTGTTTGTCGCACCACAAGGAAAACTTTCTCTACACCCATTTTGAAGACATCTGCGAAATCATGAAGGCCTACGACGTGTCTTTCAGCCTGGGTGATGGCCTGCGCCCCGGTTCGATTGCCGATGCCAACGACGAGGCCCAGTTTGGTGAGCTCGAAACTCTGGGTGAGCTGACTCAGATCGCCTGGAAGCATGATGTGCAAGTGATGATTGAAGGCCCCGGTCATGTGCCCATGCATATGATTGAAGTGAATATGAAAAAGCAGCTGGAACACTGCAAGGAAGCGCCTTTTTATACCCTGGGGCCGTTAACGACCGACATCGCTCCGGGCTATGACCACATTACCTCCGGTATAGGTGCGGCTCAAATTGGTTGGTACGGCTGTGCCATGTTGTGCTACGTAACGCCCAAGGAGCACTTGGGTTTGCCGAATAAGGATGATGTGAAGGAAGGCATTATCACCTACAAAATAGCCGCCCATGCCGCAGATCTTGCCAAGGGCCACCCGGGTAGCCAGTTGCGGGATAACGCTCTGAGCAAGGCGCGTTTTGAGTTTCGCTGGGACGACCAGTTTAATCTGGGCCTCGATCCCGATACGGCGCGTTCTTATCACGATGAAACACTTCCGAAAGAATCTGCCAAAGTCGCGCATTTTTGCTCGATGTGCGGACCAAAATTCTGCTCCATGAAAATCACCCAGGAAGTGCGGGATTATGCCGCGCAGCAGGAACTCGACGACGAGATGGCGAAGAAGTCGGAAGAGTTCAAGGAGCTGGGCAGTGAGATTTATCAGAAGGTTTGACGCTGGACGGGCGTTTATGGCGAGTGGGTACGATGGCTGATTTTGCGTCTGCCCCCCAAAGCATCGGCGTTGCCGGTGGTGGGCTCATGGGCCGCCTGATGGCCTGGCAACTTCTGCGCCGTGGACATCGGGTAACGGTGTTCGACGCGGGGCCGGCGAGCGGCGAACAGAGTGCTGCCTTTGTTGCCGCAGCCATGCTCGCGCCCTACAGCGAAGCGGTGACCAGCGGTGCCGAACTGTTTGCGATGAGCCGCAACGCGCTTGCGGGCTGGAAGGCGTTGTTGCAGCAGTTGGGCGAAAACAGCGCGCACCCGGTGCAGCTAAATGATGCGGGTTCCGTGGTTGTCGCTCACGAGCTTGATCGCGCCAATCTCTCGCATTTTTCCCGGAAACTGCGTGCAGCGGTGGGCGACGACGGCAATGTGCAGTCTCTCGACAGGGCCGGTATTGAAGCGCTGGAGCCGGAACTGCCACACAGTTTTCGACAAGGTTTATGGCTGGCGGGTGAAGGCTGCCTTGATAATCGCGCACTGCTTGTTGCCTTGCATGACGCGATTGTTGCCGGTGGTGGCGTCTGGCAGCCAAATTGCCCGGTACAAAGCGTCGTGGCTGGTGAGATACAGACAGCGCAGGCAATCGAAAAATTTGATTGGGTGCTGGACTGCCGTGGGCTGGGATCCAAACCGGACTGGCCGGAAGTGCGCGGGGTACGCGGAGAAATTCTGTGGGTGGAAGCGCCGGAAGTGAAGCTGAGTCGCCCTGTCAGATTGATGCACCCGCGCTACCATTTGTACATCACCCCCAAACCCGGCAACCTTTATGTGGTGGGGGCAACAGAAATTGAAAGTGAATCCCAGACGCCCGTGACCGTGCGCTCGGAGCTGGAGTTGTTGTCGGCGTTGTACAGTGTTCATTCCGGTTTTGCCGAGGCACATATCGTAAACAGCTTTGCGCGTTGTCGGCCGGCCCTGACGAATAACTTGCCGCAGATACGTGTACGCGATGGTTTGATACAGATTAACGGACTGTACCGGCATGGGTATTTGCTTGCGCCAACAGTACTGGAGTCTGCATTAGGCGCTTTCGAAGGACAGCAGGAGTTAGCTTTTGTAACTGAGCTGGCATCCTTCGCCTGCAGGGCTGGCTCCCACGGGTAATACAACACGCTGTAGGAGCTTGCCCTGCAAGCGAATAGAGAAAATAGCATGATCGATATTAGCGTCAACAACGAGCCCAAATGCGTGGAGGCGGAGAAGCCCCTCGCGGAACTTTTAGCTGAGTGGGGTTTTGAATGCCAGCGTGTGGCCGTGGCAGTGAATGAAGATTTTGTGCCACGCTCAAGTTATGGCAGCGTATGCCTGAACGCCGGCGACCGAATTGACGTGGTTGCGCCGGTGCAGGGCGGTTAACACCATTCGCCTGCAGGGCAGGCTCCCACGGTCACAATGTAGGAGCCTGCCCTGCAGGCGAACAAATTATAGGTAGCATTATGTCAGACACCTGGACCCTCTACGGCGCCACCTTCAATAGCCGCCTCCTTATTGGTAGCGCACTGTACCCTTCGCCGCAGGTGATGAGTGATGCCATTGCGGCCTCTGGTGCAGAAATTATTACCGTCGGTTTGCGCCGACAATCACCAGAAGAAGCCGGCGGCCAAAGCCTGTGGACCCATATTCAAAAGCTCAACAAAACCTTGCTGCCCAATACCGCAGGCTGCCACAGCGTGAAAGAAGCGGTGACGCTCGCACAGATGAGCCGTGAGATGTTTGAAACCGACTGGATCAAACTGGAGGTCATTGGTGATGACTACAACTTGCAACCAGACCCCATTGCTACCGTTGAAGCGGCTGAGAAACTAACCGGCCTCGGTTTCAAGGTTTTCCCCTATTGCACCGACGATCTGGTTATCTGCCAGCGATTGCGCGATGTGGGTTGTGAAGTGCTGATGCCCTGGGGTTCCCCCATTGGTACCGGTCGCGGATTGATGAACCCCTATAATCTACAGACCATTCGCGAACGTATACCGGATATGCCGCTGATTGTGGATGCGGGCATTGGCAAGCCGTCCCATGCGGTGATGGCGCTTGAGTTGGGTTACGATGGGATTCTGCTCAATACCGCCGTTGCGCAGGCCAATGAGCCGGTGCGTATGGCAGAAGCTTTTCGTCATGCCTTGCTCGCCGGGCGCAGTGCCTGTCTGGCGGGCGCGATGCCCGAGCGGCAAACCGCAAGTCCAAGCACCCCCACACTGGGAATGCCATTCTGGCACCAGAGTTAGTTGTAAGGTAGGCGTATTCGGAGATGTTCGCCCATGAGTAAAAAAGACAAGCGCGGTTTTGGCAATGTTGCATTTCCGTCGGCAGCCGAAGATGCAGGTTACGCACGCGACATTGCTGAAACCCCGCAAACGGCATCATCTTCCTATCGGCTGGCCTTTACTGACGAAGATTTTATGCTGCAAAACGAGTTGCGGCCGGTGCGCCTGCAACTTGAGCTGCTCAAGCCGGAAATGGCGATGCAGGAGCGAGAGATCGATGCAACGGTCGTTATTTTTGGCAGCGCACGCATTCCCGAGCCTTCAGAGGCCGAGCGTGAATTTGCTCTTGCAGAAGCAGCGTTGGCGGCAGACGTAGACAATGCGGGTTTGGTAAAGCTGCTCAAGGTGGCGAAGAATCGGCGCGCAATCAGCCATTACTATGATGAGGCGCGCAAGCTGGCGGCGCTGATTGCGCAAGATGCAAAAGATGCTGAAAAGCCCAGGTTGCATGTGATGACCGGCGGTGGGCCGGGCATTATGGAGGCGGCGAATCGCGGCGCCGATGACGTTGGTGGCGAGAGTATCGGTTTAAATATTGTGTTGCCGCACGAGCAGCGCCCCAATGCCTGGATCACCCCCGATCTGAGTTTTCGTTTTCACTACTTTGCGCTGCGCAAAATGCATTTCCTGATGCGCGCGAAAGCACTGGTCGTGTTTCCCGGCGGCTTTGGGACGCTGGATGAGTTTTTTGAAGCGCTGACGCTGCTGCAAACCCAGAAAGTGAAAAGTCTGCCGGTTCTTGTGTTCGGTAAAAGCTTTTGGCAGAGCGTGATTAACTTTGACGAGCTGGTAGATCAGGGCATGATAAGCGAAGAAGACCTGGACCTGTTCTCTTATGTGGAATCGGCAGATCAGGCCTGGAGTATTATTCGGCAACATTGCGGGTACTAACTTGCTGCTGGCAGTTCATCTGCGCCCGGCGCTGTATTGATAACTATAACGAGGCAATTAAGCCGCTAAGGACCTCTGAATGGCATCACAAAGTAAACCCATTGTCTGGAGTATCGCTGGCTCGGATTCAGGCGGTGGCGCGGGCATTCAGGCGGATCTCGCTACCTTCCAGGATTTTGCGGTTCACGGGTGTACCGTGATTACGGCCATTACGGCGCAGAACAGTTTCGCCGTGGGCTACGTTGCGGTTACACCGCGCCGTGCACTGGCCGCGCAAATCAATGCGCTGGATAGCGATTTACCTGCGAACGCGATCAAGTTAGGCATGATGGCCAGTGAAGAAGTCGTTGAGATGGTAATCAAATACCTCGACGACTACAGCGGGTTTGTTGTGTGTGACCCGGTGATTCGCGCCAGTAGTGGCGACTCACTGTTAAGCGGCGAAGCGACGCAACTGGTGCGCGAGAAATTGCTGCCCCGGGTCGATTTGCTTACACCCAACCGCAATGAGGCCGAGGCCTTGTTGGGCCGGCAGTTGCGAGGGCTGGACGATGTCGAGCAGGGGGCAAAGGAAATTGTCGCTCTGGGTGCACGTTCGGTATTGATTACCGGCGGTCACTTTCCCGCACTCAACAGCGAGAGACTGGATTACTGGACGGATGGCGAGCGTGGTTTCTGGCTGCACGGGCGTAATGTCGAAACCGTTAACAGCCACGGCTCGGGTTGCACGCTTTCGGCAGCCATTGCGGCGGCCGTGGCGCGGGGGTACGCCTTGCCCGATGCGTTGGTGCTCGCCAAAGCTTATGTCACACAGGGGCTGCGCCTATCTTCCCAGATTGGCGGCGGGCCCGGTGCCGTGGCGCATATGGGGTGGCCAACGCACCACTGGGATTTGCCGTCCGTGAACCACAGCTTGCGTCAGCACTCGGCTCAGGCCTTTCCTGATTGTGGCGGCCCGCTGGGTCTGTATCCGGTGGTGGACAGCGCCGCCTGGGTTGAGCGCCTGCTCGAATTGGGTGTGAATACTATTCAGCTGCGTGTGAAAGACAAAACCGGCGAGGCACTGCAGGCGGAAATTCAGCAAGCGGTCGCTGCGAGCCAGAAATACAAGGCGCGCTTGTTTATCAATGATTATTGGCAGGAGGCCATTGCTGCCGATGCCTACGGCGTTCATCTGGGGCAGGAAGATTTGCTCACCGCTGATATCGCCGCCATTCGAAGCGCGGGTTTGCGTTTGGGGGTGAGTACCCATAGCTACTTTGAGATCGCCACCGCACACAACGTCAAACCGAGCTACATCGCGCTGGGGCCGATATTCCCGACAACGAGTAAGGTCATGCCGTTCAGCCCGCAAGGTATCGGTCAGCTCAAGAAGTGGGTTGCGCTGTTGGGAGAACACTATACGCTGACTGCGATTGGCGGGATTGATGCGCGTCGCGCCCGTGATGTGCTCGCGACAGGCGTGGGCAGTTGTGCGATGATCAGTGCCATCACCGAGTCTCAGGATGTGGAGGCAACTGTGGCCGAGCTGTTAGCGCTGCATCAAAAAGCGGATGGCGTCACCCAGTGAACAGCTGGCGATTGCCGGGCCTGCTCGTGCTATGGGCGCTGGCGGGCGTTGCGATGGCCGATGTTCAGGTGAAGGCCCTGTTTCAGGGCTCGGCTTATGTGCAGGTAGATGGCCAGCAAAAATTGCTGAGAGAAGGGCAGTCATTCGGTGGCGTAACCTTGTTGTCTGCCAACCCTGACCGGGCCATTGTCGAATTCAAGGGTGAGCGCCAGGAGCTGACCCTGAGCTCCCGAATCAGCGCAAACTACCGGCAAAACGAAGCGAAGGAGGTGACCCTTCATCGCAATACCCAGCTCAAGTACATTACCACGGTGCAGGTTAACGGCCGCCAGATCACGGCGCTACTTGATACCGGCGCAAATTTAATGGCCATGAGTGCGGGCCACGCCAGGCAGTTGGGAATCAACTACCAGCGTGGCCAGAAGGCGATGGTATCTACGGCCAGCGGCAGGGCACCTGCTTATCGGGTGCAGCTGAATTCGGTGGCAGTTGGCGGGATTGTTGCCCACCATGTGCCGGCGGTGGTGATTGAAGGCAATTATCCGGAGCAGGTGCTTTTGGGTATGAGTTACCTTGAACACGTGGATATGCAGGAAAAAGACAATATTCTCACCCTCAAGGCGCGTTATTAAGGCGGGCCGGAGATGATTTGGCGCCGGCTGCGCTGCGCCTAAGCCGATCTGCATTGTGCCAGCTCGCAGGCGGGCATAAGTCACAGGCGCCGCGGGCGGGTCAGTCTCGCATTTGCGGTCGAATTCAGCTCTCATTCAAGCTAGAATTGCGCCTCCCGAAATTTGCTGGAGCTTTCAGTGTCCCTACGATTCGTCGAATCCTCGAAACTGCCCACGCCCTGGGCGGTGTTTGATATGCATGGTTTTGAGGATGTCGAAAATCAAAAAGAGCATATTGTGCTCACGCTGGGCGATGTCAGCACGGATCTGCCGGTTCTCGGGCGGGTGCATTCCGAGTGTTTGACCGGCGATGCCCTGTTCAGTATGCGCTGTGACTGCGGCTCGCAATTGCAGGCAGCCCTGCAGAAAATAGCCGAGGAGGGCCGTGGCGCCCTGTTTTATCTGCGCCAGGAAGGCCGGGGCATTGGCTTGCTTAACAAGATCCGTGCCTACAAGTTGCAGGATGAAGGCGCTGACACGGTAGAAGCGAATGAGCGGCTGGGTTTCCACGCGGATATGCGCGATTACAGTATCTGCAAGGTCATGTGCAGCAAGCTCGGCATTACGCGTCTGCGCTTGATGACCAATAACCCCCGCAAGGTGGATGCCCTGACAGAACACGGCATTGAAGTTGTTGAGCGCCTGCCGCTGCGTACCGGTGAAAACCCCCACAATGCGCGCTATCTGGCGACAAAGGCGGGCAAGCTGGGACACTTGTTCGATCATTGAGAGGTGGCGGCCGTCTCAGGCTAAAACCTTCCTCCCGTTTTAATCCCCACTCATCGCATCGCCATCTTTGACGCCTGACGTTCGCGAAAACATTGTGCTTTCTTAATATTAAAACACTTGTTTTATATTGGAGACTCCCCTATCCTGACCCTGCACTCAAATCAGGCATGACAGGAGCGCCGGATGAACGTCGAACAACAATTGGGCCTCACTATTATTGGTGTTTTTTTGGCTGCCTACCTGCTTGAGCTGCTGCGGGGGCGTATCCATCGCAGCCGTCAGCCGGGGCGTGACGCGATCTTCAGTCTGGCTGGCTTGATGGCTCAGGTGGGGCTCTCCGGCCCGGTATTGGGCGCACTCAGTGGCTGGGCGCTTATCACGCTGTTGCCCGACTCCGCCGGTAGCTGGTCACATTGGCCGTTCTGGCCGGCCTTCATCGCCTTTATTCTGCTTGAAGACTTTCTGCATTACTGGTTGCACCGCTATGCCCATGAGTGGCGCTGGCTGTGGAAGCTGCACCGCACCCACCACAGCGGCACCGCCATGAATGTGGGCTTGGTGTTTCGCTATAACGTCTTCTGGACATTGCTGCTGCCACAGTCGTGGATTGCGGCCCTGCTGGTGTATATGGGGCAAATGGAAGTCTACTTTGCGATCACCGCCGTGACGTTTACCGTGAATGTAGTGACTCACATGAGCAGCCGCTGGGATTTGTGGCTGTGGGAAAAGGTGCCGGCCATTCGGCCGGTGTGGGCAGTCGTCAGAAAGGTGATTACCACGCCGGACACACATCATGCCCACCACGGGATGGGCCGCGAAGCTCATTCAAGGGGCAATTACGCAGTGGTGTTCTTTCTTTGGGATACCCTGTTTGGAACCGGGAAAATTCCGCATCAAGCACAAACGCGCATTGGCTTGCCGCATTCCGGGCGTTTGCACTGGGCGGAAGAGTTGTTGTGGCCAATGGTGTCGAAGCCGGTAGCGCCGCGTGCCAGCCCAGCTGCGCGCGAGGCCTAGCGAGGCGCAGCCAGCGCCTCTTCGGTGGCGTTCAGGCACGCACAGATGGATTGATAGATTCCTTCGGCATCAAGGCCACAGGCGCTGAGCATCTCGGTGTGGCTGCCGTGGTCGGTGAACACGTCCGGCAGCCCCACATTGAGAGTGGCAACCTGGCGCTGGGAGCGTGCCAGGAATTCATTGACTGCACTGCCGGCTCCCCCGCTGATGGCGTT
Source organism: Spongiibacteraceae bacterium UBA5047 (assembly GCA_002415025.1). Classification (GTDB taxonomy): domain Bacteria; phylum Pseudomonadota; class Gammaproteobacteria; order Pseudomonadales; family Spongiibacteraceae; genus Litorivivens. The sequence continues at coordinate 166,051 of DIBR01000034.1, read as the reverse complement.
CTCTTCAAGTGTGACAATCAGAGCATGTGAATCGGCCAACTCGGCTACCAGAGCCTCGTCCAGAGGTTTTACAAACCGCATATCGGCAACACTGGCGTTGAGCCTTTCGGCTGCGGCCATGGCTGCGGGCAGTAAGGTGCCAAAGCTCAGTATGGCAATCCGCTTGCCCTCACGCTTTTGCACACCCTTGCCAATGGGCAGGGCACGCATGTCGCGCTCGATGACAGCACCGGGGCCGGTGCCGCGAGGGTAGCGGATAGCTGCGGGGCCCTTGTGCAGGTAACCGGTATACAGCAATTGCCGGGTTTCATTTTCGTCCGACGGTGCAATCACCAGCATATTGGGAATACAGCGCAAATAGCTCAGATCAAAAGCGCCGGCGTGGGTGGGGCCGTCTTCGCCGACCAGGCCGGCACGGTCTATGCCGAAGGTCACGTCCAGATCTTGCAGCGCGATATCGTGAATTAACTGATCGTAGCCGCGCTGCAGAAAGGTGGAGTAAATGGCGACAACGGGTTTAAGCCCGTCGCAGGCCATGCCGGCAGCCAGCGTCAGTGCATGTTGCTCGGCAATGGCGACGTCGTAATACCGGTCAGCAAAGCGCTCTGAAAATTCCACCATCCCGGAGCCTTCGCCCATGGCGGGTGTGATGCCGACCAATAGCGGGTCTTGAACGGCCAGGTCACAGAGCCAGTCGCCGAATACCTTCTGGTATTTAGGGCCTTTGGGTTTGCTCACGGCTTTGGGTTGGGCGGGTTTGGGCTCTATCTTGGTAATGGCGTGGTAGCCAATGGGGTCGAGCTCGGCAGGTTCGAAGCCTTTGCCCTTTCGGGTAATGATATGCAGCAATTGCGGGCCTTCGAGATCGCGCATATTGCGAATGGTGGGCACCAGCACGTCGAGATCGTGACCATCGATCGGGCCAATATAATTAAAGCCCAGTTCTTCAAACAGTGTGGCGGGTGCCACCATGCCTTTCATATATTCTTCCAGGCGACCCACCAGCTCTTTCGGGTTGCCCGGCAGCTTGGCGAGAATTTCCTTACCGCCGCTGCGAATATTGTTGTAGACCTTCGAGGCCCAGATTTTTGAAAAATAAGTGTTAAGCCCGCCCTCGTTTTTCGATATCGACATTTGATTGTCGTTGAGTACAACCAGCATGTTGGCGTTACAGTGGGCGGCATGGTTAATGGCTTCGAAGGCCATGCCTGCCGTCATGGCGCCGTCGCCAATGACGGCCACGGTGCGACGATCTTCGCCTTTCTGGCGGGCTGCCAGAGCCATGCCCAGTGCGGCGCTGATGCTGGTGCTGGAGTGACCAACACCAAAGGTGTCGTATTCGCTTTCTGCGCGCTTGGGAAAGCCCGCCAGTCCGCCAGCCATGCGCATGGTGTGCATCTGGTCGCGGCGGCCGGTAATGATCTTGTGTGGGTAACACTGATGGCCAACATCCCATACCAGCCGGTCGTAGGGTGTCTGGTACACAAAGTGCAAGGCCAGTGTTAATTCGACTACGCCCAGGCCGGCACCGAAGTGACCGCCGGTGCGGCCCACCGAGTAGAGCATGTATTCGCGCAGTTGACGGGCAACCTCGTTGAGGCTGTCTTCATCGTACGCGCGCAGGTCTTCAGGGGACCTGATGCTGTCCAGTAGGGGCGTTTTCGGGCGCTGCAAGGGGATTTCTTTAAACATAGCCGCTACGGTCTAGAGTGAGATACGGGGCATTGTAACCGAAAGTTCATGTTCGGGGGCGCCCAATGCGCCCGGTGCCAGCGCGGGTATTCAGTGCTGGCGTTGCACAATAAAGGCTGCGAGTTCGCGCAGGCCGTCGGCACTGTCATCAAAGGGTGCTATGGCGGCCAGTGCCTGATCATAGAGTGTTTGCGCGTAGTCGCGTGCCGCTTCGATCCCGAGCAGGGCGGGATAGGTCGGCTTGTTGCGCGCGGCATCCGCGCCCTGGGTCTTGCCCAGCACTTCGGTGCTGCTTTCCAGGTCGAGAATATCGTCCTGAACCTGAAAAGCCAGGCCGATAGCGCGGCCGTATTGATCCAGCCGCTGCAGTTGCTCGTTGTTGGCACCGGCATACACAGCGCCGAGCTTGATGGCTGCGCGTAGCAGGGCACCGGTTTTCAATTGATGCATAATTTCCAGTGTGCCGAGTGTAAGTGAGCGCTCGACCGAGGCCAGATCAATAGCCTGGCCGCCCACCATGCCGCGCGGTCCTGCTGCCGCAGCCAATGCGCGAATCATCGCGAGCTGGCGTTCGGCGGGCAGGCTGGGTACATTTGCCAGCAATTCAAAAGCCAGACTTTGCAGCGCATCGCCGGCGAGGATTGCCGTGGCTTCGTCAAAGGCGATGTGGCAGGTGGCCTGGCCGCGGCGCAGCGCATCGTCGTCCATTGCCGGCAGGTCATCGTGAATCAGCGAGTAGGCGTGAATGCATTCAACGGCGGCGGCAACGTTATCGAGCCCGTCGTCGTTGGCAAAGGCGCGGTTGATCGCCTGGGCAGCGGCGTATACCAGCAGTGGGCGAACCCGCTTGCCGCCATTGAGCAGGCTATAGTGCATGCCTTCAAACAAGCGGCTTAATAGTTCGCCGGAGTCATCGGCGTATTCACTGTGGCGGTTGCCCACCAGCGAGGGTAGTGCCGCGTCAATGCGTTGCTGGCACTCGTCCAGATAGTCGGAAAAGGGCTTATTCATTCGTCGGTATCAAAATCCTGCAAGCGCAGTTCGCCTTGCTGTTCCGTCAGTTGCTGCACCTTCAGCTCGGCTGCGGCCAGTGCGGCCTGCGCTTCGCGGCTCAGGCGCATGCCGGACTCAAAGGCTTCAAGTGAGCCTTCCAGGCTCAGCTCACCGGATTCCATACGCTCGACAATGGCCTCAAGCTCTGCGATTGATTCTTCAAAGCTCTGCTTGCCCGGGGTTTGATTTTTAGCTTTCGCCATGAAGTCTGACCTACCCATGTACAATGCGCGGAAGTTTACCATAGCCCGGTTCGGGAGGTCTGCATTGCGCCCGCGTCGGGTCGTGCACTCCGGGTGCGAACGTGTACACTGGCCGGCGCTGAAATATGCCGAAGGAGCAAGCTGTGAGTGAAAAGTTGATTGGTTTGATTACGGGAGCATCCTCCGGGCTGGGTGCAGAATTTTGTCGGCAATTGAGCGATCGCTGCCGGAAAATGATTCTGGTCGGCCGGCGGCATGACAAATTGCAAGGAGTGGCAGATGAGCTCAAGGCCGCCGGCGTTGAGACTGTGGTGGTCTGCGCCGATCTGGCAACGCCGTTGGGCTTGACCGAGGTCGTTGAAAAAATCCGGCAACAGGGGCCGGTGCAAGTGCTGGTAAACAATGCCGGCTTCGGTACCCTCGGAGCGTTTGTCGACACCGACTTTGACAGCCAGCAGGCGATGGTTGATCTGCATATCAGCGCCACACTGCGTTTGTGCCGGGCGGTGATCCCGTATATGAAGGACGCTGGCGGCGGCAGTATTATCAACCTGTCGTCATTGGCCTCGTTCTTTCCCATGCGCGATGTTGCGGTGTACGCGGCAAGTAAAGTCTTTTTAAACAGCTTTTCCGAGTCGCTGCAAAAGGAAGTGGCAGCCGACAATATTCGGGTGCAGTGTTTGTGCCCCGGCTATACACATACCGACTTTCACGATCGTGACAGCTTCTCGGGTTTTGAAAAGTCGGCGGTGCCTGAAGCCATGTGGATGAGCTCTGAAGCCGTGGTTAGCGAAAGCCTGGCCATGCTCGACGGAGCGGGTGAGGTGGTTTTTGTGGCCGGCGAACAGAACCGGGCAATGATTGCCGGTTAGCAGGAGAATCAGGCGGCGTCGGGTTCCGGCTTGAGCCAGACTTCGTTGTCGCCGGCATCCAGCGTGAGCAGTTTGACCGGCCGGCGCCAGATTGAGGCAATGTATTGCAGCACCTTGCGGGCGCGTTCCAGCTCCAGCCCGCGCCCGTCGATGCTGCTTTCCTGTTTGAGTATCAGGGTGCCGTCCTTTTGTAGCTCTTCAACCACAACACGCGGCGCGCCAAAATTAAACTTGGGAGCGAGAATGTTTTCGTGCAGGTCGTCCAGGCTGCTTTCGCCGACCGTGATCTCGCCATCGCGTTTTGCTGAAAATGAAAACAGTTTCATTTTATCGGCCAGGTCGCGGCTGAGGTAGTTGCGGACAAAGCCGAAGTCGTCTTCCTGTTTCATTATTTCGCGTGCCTTTGCGACACCGAATTCGGAAATAATGTGTTCCCACATGACGTAGCCGACGTGATAAGGGTTGAGTTTGAGGGCAACCTGCTGGTCGCCGGCGTAGGGGCTAACGACGTCGGAGTGGGTTTTCATGCAATCTACGTACGTCGCAGAGGGCAGAAAATCCGCTTCGCGCAGCAGGCGGGAATGCCAGTAGCTGGCCCAGCCCTCATTCATGATCTGGCAGTTAAACACCGGCTGGAAATACCAGGCCTCCTTGCGCACGGCGAGAAAGATATCCCGTTCCCACTCTTCCAGCTCGGGTGCGTAATTGGCGATAAACCACAGTAAATCCCGTTCCGGTTGCGGCGGGGTTTTCGGCGGAGCCGGTTCTTCATCGGCTTTCGCGCCTTCGCCGGGGAGGTCGGCATAGCGCCCGCGAAAACCTTCAGCCTTGACTGCCGGCGCGGCCTTTTGTTTGCCGGGATAGCGTTTGCGGTTCAAGGCCTGATGGGTGTCAATATGGGGCTCCAGCGACAGTGCGCAATCGAGTACGCGTTCCACCCTGTTTTCACCAACCTCGTTGATAATTTCTTCAATACGATGCGCGTGTGCAGCGGCCTGCTCGACAATGCGATAGCCCACCTGTTCCTGGCTGCGCGCAAAGCTCAGGTTGTTTTTTGAAAAATCCGCGTGTCCCAGCACGTGCGCCACCACCAGCGTGTTTTCGTGCAGGCTGTTGGTATTGACCAGATAAGCGCGGTTTGGGTTGCCGGGAAAGACTACTTCGAAAATCCGCGAGTGTCCCATGCGGTGTTGAATCATCTGATAAATCCAGCGCAATCCAAACGACCAGTGCGGCATGCGCACGGGCAAGCCGTATACGGCCACCTCCATCATAAAGCTGGGTGGCACCAGCTCGAAATCAACCGGAAAATAGTTTAAACCCTGCTGGGTGGCGAGTGCCTCCAGCTTGGGTATGGTTTCGGCCAGTGTTTGCTGCATGCTGCTCATAACTGGGCGACCTGCTCAGCCTGAGAGCTGAAGAATGCTTTTATTGCGGGCCAGATGTCGGCTTCACTGCTTAAGGGAAAGGAGCCACAGGGGTGGCCAGCGTCGGAAAACTGTTGCCAGAGTCGACCGACTTCAGTGTTTAACTGGCGTGTATTGCTGTGTGAGACCTCGGCATAGCCGGCAAAATTCAGTTGTTGGGCGAGTCGTTCGAGACTGGCGGCAGATTGCTCTCGGTCGTTACTGAAGTTTTCGCCGTCCGTTGCGTAAAACAGGTAGCTGTTGTACTGGCTGGCGTCGAAACGATCATGCAAAATGCGCTCGGCCATTTCCAGCGCTGTTGATGATTTGGTGCCGCCTTGCCCGCTTACCTGAAAAAATTCCGTCTCATCAAACTCGAAGGCTTCAACGCTGTGAGCGATAAAGACCGTGTCGATGTGGCTGAATTGGCGCCGTATGCCCTGCAGGGCCCAGAAGAAGAAACTTTTCGCCAGCTTGCGACAGTGCTCGTCCATGCTGGACGACACGTCCAGCAGAAAGAATACAACCGCGTTGGTGCTCGGCTGGCGCTTGCGCGCTAACTGTCGAAAACGCAGGTCGTCATTACTGATGGGAACGGCTGTGTCGGGTACAGCGGTGCGGCGTTTTATGGCTTCTTTCATTGTGCGCCGCCGGTCGAGTCGTGAACGCGCACCGCGCTTGTCCCAGCCTTCGCGAATGTATTCGTCAACGTCGATATTGCTGCCTTCCTTGGGTTGCAGGTTCGGCAGCTGCAATTCCTCCCACAGCCAGTCAAGAATGTCGTCGATCTTGAATTCGAGCACAAAGGTAAACTCGCCTTCTCCGTCGCCACCGCTTCCCTGCTGGCCGCCGCCCGATTCCGGTTGCCCCTGGCGCAAGGTGTCGCCGGCTTTGGCCTGGCCCTGACCAGCGCCCGTTTGTTCATTCTGCTTGCGCAGAGAAAAACGGTAGTGCTCCAGAAATTTGACGGGCACCTGTACGGTGCGATTATCCGAGCGGCTCAGTACGTCGGAGTTTGCGATAACCTCCGGTAGATGATCGCGTACTGCGTCTCGCACCTTTTCGTTGTGGCGAAGCCAGTCGCGGGTTCCGCGCGAGAACAGTTCATACCAATGCTTGTGGCTGTTTCCATGCCGTCCATCCTGCAGAAACATGCCTCCTCCTGGCCCATACTTCGGGGCGTGTCACCGCTGAGCAGTTCTATTCCTGCGACAACAGTGTGGTTACGTAATTCAGCGCTTCGCGTGCGCTATGACGATCGTAGCCGTAATCGCGAATCAAACGCGCTTCAACAGCGGCAATTTTTTCCTGAGCCTCATCGTCCGGGCGTGATATGGAGCTCACCAGACGCAGTACATCGCGGCGCTCCTCAAAGAGGTATTTTTCCATTGCCTCTTTCAGGCGGGCATGCGAGTCCAGCGTAAACTTCTCGCCGTTTTTGTAGGCGACCATGGCCTTGCGCACCACTTCCTGCCGGAAGGTGTGTTTGCCGGCATCGGAAACGTTAATTTTTTCTTCTACTGCTCGTAAAAATCGTTCGTCCGGATCACGGGTTTCGCTGGTGATGGGATCTTTCACTTCGCGCTTGTCCAGCGCGGCTTCAACTTCGTCCAGATATTTTTCCAGCAGGCTTTCACTTTCTTCTTCGAAAGAGACAAACAAGGCTTTGTGAACGTCTTCTTTCACCCAGTGGTTGTAGAAGTCTTTGCGGGCGGTAACCAGAAAATCTACCCACTCACGCTTTTTCTTGGCTTCCATGCGCGCGTCGCTCTCAATGGAGTCTTTAAGCGTAACCAGCACTTCCATGCTGGTCAGGCTTTTTGCCTCCGAGCGCGAAATGGCATTTGACAGCGCGTTGACAACAAAGCGGGGTGATACGCCCGCCAACCCTTCGTCGGGGTATTCGGCGCGGATTTTGTCGACCTCGTTGTGGGAAAAGCCTTCCACATCTTCGCCGGCGTAGAGTTTTACTTTCTTGGACAGATCGAGATCATCGCGCTCGGAGGGTTTCAGGCGCGAAAGCACGGCAAAGAGGGCGGCCAGGTCCAATGCGTGGGGGTCGAGATGCACGTCGCGGAAGGTGGGTGCCTGTGCGATCAGTTTTCGATAGATTTTTGATTCATCGCGAAAGTTCATGGTGTACGGCACCTGAACAATCACCATGCGGTCGAGCAGTGCTTCGTTTTCCTTTTCCTGCAGGAATTTTCTGAATTCCGCGAGGTTGGTGTGAGCCAGTATGGTTTCGTCAACGTGGATGAGCGGGAAGCGTGAAACCTTGACGTTTTTTTCCTGGGTGAGCGTGAGCAGCAAATAGAGAAATTCGCGTTTTACCTTAAGAATTTCAATCATCTCCAGCAGGCCGCGACTGGCCGAATAGACGGCACCGGACCATGACCAGGCGCGCGGGTCGCCTTCGTCGCCAAATTCGGAAACTTTGGCGAGATCGACGGAACCGATCAGGTCGGCAATGTCGGCGGTGGTGGGGTCGTGCGGGGCATAGGTGCCAACCCCCACGCGTTTGGCTTCAGACAGAAATATGCGCTCAACCGGGTAGCGCATAAAGTCGCCTTCGTATTCCTGCTCAAGTATCGACTGACAAAAAGGCGAAAGGTCGCCCTGAATGTCAACGCCATAAGTATCGCGGAATTCTGCGCGCAGGGTATGCGGAACCAGGCAGAGGGGGTTTTCGTGCAGCGGTGAGCCTTTGAGCGCATACAGCGCGCCTTCATCGGTGTGGCTGTATTCCTCCATGCCGCGTTTCATTAAAATAACGAGGCTGGATTTACCGCCGGAAGGGGGGCCGAGTAGCAGCAGTAGTCGACGGCCAACTTCCGAGCCCGCGCTCGCGGCCTTGAAATAATCGACAATGCGTTCGAGTGCCGGATCAATGCCGTAAAGCTCGCGGGAAAACAGTTTGAGTTTGCCGTCGCTGCCGCCTTCGCTTGCCTGCATCCAGCGCAGCATATCCCACACGTATTGATGGCTGTTGCGTGTAGCCAGTGCAGCCTGCGGGTGAACGATCTGTTCGAGGTAGTCAGCAAAGGTGCCTTCCCACTGACGGGAGCGATGCTGGTGAGTAAAGGATTCCAGTGATTCGACAAACTGCTTATGCCCGGTGCCGCTAGTCATATGAACCTCCATGCCGATACTGTCAGGCCGTTAGTCATTACTGCGGGCCGACTGCACGGAAAACGCTGTTGCTGTGCTCTCCTGTAAATTTAGAGTCGCAAAGCCCAGCAAGGTTTCACAGATTTTGTTTTCCGCGCTGTACTTTTGTTCTAGCACAGATTCTTGGTACGTGGGATAGGTATAAACCGATTTTTACTTTTTTTCAGGCATTGTGACAAAACTGCTTCACAGGAAAAATGGATCGTGGGCATAATGGGGATTCACCTTACCCGCCGTTTTTTGTCTCCTCTTTGTTATTCACTATCTTCAATTCACCGGTGCGATCAATTTCGTAGCGGTCAAAATCTTTAGCCAGAATAATTGAGCCGTTGAAGTGCTGCGCGGCTTCGCGGCGCAGCTCCTCAACCTGACGTTTATCGTCGCGACCGCAATTCCGGTAGCGCTGACTGAAATGCGTTAATGCGAGATAGGGCGTGCCGGCACGTTCGGCGATTTTCGCCACCATCGATGCGGTGCTGTGCATATATTGCGGGCCAACGTGCTGCAAAATGTCGTCGGTAAATGTGGCCTCGTGAATCAGAAGGTTAACGTTTTTCAGTGCATTTAGCAGGAGTTCCGGCTGGTCGTTGTCGCCGCCAACAATCACTCGTCGCGCCTTCCAGGCAGGTTGAATGACTTGCTGCGGATTGATTTTGCGACCATCCGCCAGTGTTACCACTTGGCCCTGCTGTAACTGTCCCCACAGCGGGCCGCGCGGTACTGCCAGTGCTTCGAGTTTGCTGTGATCCAGCGCGCTTGCTGGCAATTCTTCAAAGCGATAGGCAAAGCTGGGAACGCGATGCGACAGCGCATGCGCGCTGACACTTACATTTTCATCTTGGTAAACAAGGGCTTGCTCAGCCGCGCAGTGGTCGCTGCGGACAAAGTGCAAAGGGTAGCGCAGGGTATGCAGGTCGGTGTATTTGCGTACGGCGTTTACGTACTGCTCTATGCCATCGGGCGCACAGATAGTCAGTGGTGTTTTGCGGCCACTCATATTGGCGCTGGCGATAATGCCGGGCAGGCCGTAGCAGTGATCGCCGTGAACATGGCTGATAAAGATCGCGCGCAAGCGCGCGAGGCTGTGACCGCTGCGTAACAACTGGTGCTGCGTGCCTTCACCGGCATCGACCAGATACCAGTCGCGGTGGTGGTCGACGCCAAGTGCCAGTCCGCTTACGTTGCGCTGGCGCGTGGGCACGCCGGCGCTGGTTCCAAGAAATGTCATGTGCATGGGAACAGTATAGCGTGCCCGCTTCGGTAATTTGTATCGACAGAATTTTCGTCGGGTTTTATCGGGGGAGCGAGTCCAGCAGTTTGTGGGTTTGTGCAGATGGCGTAGTCGACAGAATGGCCATGATGCTGTCTATCAGGTTGCTGGCCATAAAATCGGTGTGCTCCGACAAACCCTGATACTGTGCCATGCCGCGCACGCGTGCGTGATCAGAAACGCCGTGGTAGGCCAGAATATTCATCAGCAAAATGCGCTGTTCCACAATCGCCTTGGGCAAGTGGCCCAGTTGCTGGGCGGTGAAGCTGGCAATTTTGCTTTCGCGAACCAGCTGCAAGTGATGCTTTTCGGGCGATTGGTAGCCCAGAGTATTGGCCGTTATCAGTTCGGCGCTGATGTGAATATAGGCTTCGCCGCCATCGGGGTCGTCGAGCTTTTCTATGAGTGGTTGCACCATGGCGGTCGCCACAATGGCTTCGGTGGGCAATGCGCGCGCTGCCATGTCGTCAATAAGGTCGGCCCGGCGCTGGGCAACCTTCGGTGAATGTTTATCGAAAATGGCCTGAACCAGGCCGTTTTTACCGCCAAAGTGGTACTGAATGGCATTGCGGTTACTTTGCCGGGCAGCGCGGGTGATGGTGTTGAGCGAGGCGCCTTCGATGCCGTGACGGGCAAATAGCTGTTCGGCCGCTGCTATTAAAGCCTGGCGCGTGCGCTGGCTGCGGTTGTCGAGGTTCTCGCTGATAGGTTTTTTGAGGGTCACTGTTTTTTGCCGTCTGATCGAGAAATGATTATCCCTGCACCGAAAAGCCGCCGTCCACTGCCAGTGTTTGGCCGGTAATGTAGGATGCCGCGGGTGAGCAGAGAAAGAGTATAGGGTTGGCGATATCCTCCGGTACCCCGAAGCGTTGCAATGGCGTGCGTGCCAGCATGGGTGCGGTCATTTCCTCAATGCCCATCATGGCCGAGGTCATGTTTGACTCGATCAGGCCGGCGGCAATCGCATTGGCGCGGATTCCGTGTTTGGCCCAGGCCACGGCCAGCGCTTTTGTCATGCCGACCAGCCCTGTTTTTGCACTGCCGTAGGCGGGCACAATTTCGATGCCAAACAGGGAGCTCATGGACGCCAGCCCGATAATGCTGGCGCCGCCGGGAAACTCGCTGGCACTGAGTTGCGGGAGAAATGCGTGTGCCAGGCGGTAGGCCGAGGTCAGGTTGATGCGAATGGCCTCTTCAAATACGTCGGGCTCGTATTCATTGCGTCCGCCAGGAAGCGAGGCACCGGCATTGTTAATCAAGATGTCGAGCGCGGGAATGGTTGTTGCCAGTGCATCAATGGCGGCGTTGTCGGAGACTTCCAGCGAGTGATAGTGCAGGCCTGACAGGTCTTTGTCATAGTCAGCTGCACTCGCTGCGCGGCCGGTGATGTGCACCGTGGCTCCAGCGGCGAGAAAGGCGCGCGCAATACCTTCGCCAATACCGTTGCTGCCGCCGGTGACCAGCACCGTGGCCTGCCTGAAATCGAATACGGGGTTGCCTGTCATCGTTCACCTGCTTGCCGGAGGCACCTATACAAAACCGCGCTGCGGTTTGCACTGCTGAACTTGCCAGCAACGCGGCGCCTGTCTGTTTTAATGTAATTGTATTAATATCATCGGGGCGCCAATTGCTCAATAGCGGGTGCTGAAAAATGGCGCCGACAGGCTAAGGAGTTGCAGGTGAGCGAAACCGTAGAGCAGGTCTTTGTACACGGTGTTGACGATGTGCGCCTAGAACAGGTTGCCGCTCCGCAACCGGGTGAAAACGATGCGGTCCTGGCTGTATCGGCCTGCGGTATTTGTGGCAGTGACCTCGCGTATATCGCAATGGGTGGTTTGCCTGGCCCCGGCGGTGAGCCGATGCCGCTGGGACATGAATTATCGGGTCGAATCGAGGCGCTGGGCTCCGGGGTAACGCAGCTGTCGGTAGGCGATCGCGTCGTGGTCAATCCGGTTGCGGCCGGCAACCTCGGTAACGGCGGTCGCGAAGGCGGCTTTACCCGCCGGTTACTGGTCAAAAATGCACATGAGCCGGGAGTATTACTGCCGTTACCTGACGGCTTGTCTGATGAGCAGGGAGCGCTGGTAGAACCTCTGGGCGTTGCCATGCACGCGGTAAATCAAAGTGAAGCACTGCCGGGCGAGCGGGTGGTGGTGTTTGGAGCCGGGCCTATCGGCCTGGGGGTGGTTGCCGTTTTGCGCTATCGCGGCGTTGAACATATTACGGTGGTAGATTTGTCCGCCAGGCGGCTGGACATAGCCCAAAGGCTGGGAGCCAGTGCCACCATCAACGCCGGGCGTGAGGATGTCTGGGCGCAGATCAAATCTGCGCAGGGCGAAGAGAGCGTTCACGGTATGCCGGTAGCGGCGTCCGACGTGTTTATTGATGCCGCCGGGGTCGCCTCCGTATTCAGGGGTATCGTTGAAAATTGCAAGTTTGGTGCACGTATTGTTGTCGTTGCCCTGCATAAGGATGAGGCGGCGATCCCGGTATTTCATATCATGGCAAAGGAGCTTACGATTCGGGGTTCCATGGCTTACCCGAAGGAATTTGGCGATGTGATTGCCATGCTCGACAGCGGTCTGGATGTGGGTCCGATGGTGACCCATCGATTCCCGCTGTCACAGTTTGACGCGGCACTGGCAGTGGCTAAACAACCGGATCAGGCGGGGAAGGTCATTGTTACCATGGCGTCTACCTAAAATAAGGAATATCCGGATCAGCCGAATATTCGTAATGACAGCAGCAAATCTGACAGGAAGGAGCACCCAATGAAGTTCGCATACCACCACAGCATGTGTCCGCCGGAGCAATATATTCCGTTGACCAAAGCCGCCGAAGAGCTCGGCTTTAATACGGTGACATTTCCCGACAGCATCTGCTATCCCAAAGAGGCCAGTTCGCAGTATCCCTATAATGCAGACGGTAGCCGGGAGTTTCTTGATGGCGTGCCTTTTATCGAGCCTTTCCTGCTGATGTCGCATCTGGCTGCGGTAAGCCCAAGCCTGCGCTTTACCACCTCGGTACACAAAACCGCCGTACACGAGCCTGCTGTTCTGGCAAAAATGGTATCCAGCCTGGCGGTGCTCAGTGGCAACCGTTTCGGTTATGGCGTGGGTATTAGCCCCTGGGGTGAGGACTTCGAAGTTACCAACACGCCCTGGGAAAAGCGCGGTAAGCGTCTGGATGAAATTATCGAAATTATCAACGGCCTGATGACGGGCGAATACTTTGGTTATCAGGGCGAGATTTTTAATCTGCCGGAAATCAAACTGTGCCCCGTGCCGACTGAAAAGCCACCCATACTGGTAGGTGGTCACTCCAAGCCGGCATTGCGCCGCGCCGCGCGGCTAGGTGACGGCTGGATTGCTGCCGGTGGCGATGCGGCATCAATTAAAGTGATGGTCGATCAGATCAATGAATTTCGAAAGGAATACGGCCGTGATCACCTGCCATTCGAGTTTCATGCAATGACGGCAGATGCCTACAGCCCGGATGGCATCAAGCGCCTGGAAGATATTGGCATTGAAGAAGTGCTGGTGGCCTTTCGCGATGTTTATCAAAGCGAACCTGATGATAAAACCGTGGATGAAAAAATTGCCGGCATGCGCTGGTTCGCCGACGAGGTTATTGGCAAATCGCGCTGATACCTGTGTTTGGCGGCCCGGGCTTTGAGGTTCACGGCTCGTGAAGAAGCGGTGGATTATCTTGCTCGCCATTGTCCTGCTGCTGGCGGGACTCTGGCTGTATGCGCGTCAGGTGTTGTTTCCGCAGGTTACGGCCTGGCCCGCTCTGAACGGTGAGCTGGAAGTTTACTCCCTGCAACACGATGGGCGTGAGCGCCGGTATCACGTATACCGGCCCGCTTCGCTGACTCGAAAGCCGCCGCTGCTGCTGGTGTTTCACGGCTCAATGTCAGACGGATTATCGATGCGTGATATGGGCGCACGACAGTTTGATCGTTTGGCCGACGAGCAAGGTTTTTTGCTTGTCTATCCGGATGGTTTTGAACGCCACTGGAACGACTGTCGCGCTACGGCCAGCTACACCGCCAATACCGTCAATATTGACGACGTCGGTTTTGTGCGCCGGTTGGTTGACGTGCTGGCAGCGAATGCCGGTATTGACCGCCAGCGGGTTTATGCCACCGGATTGTCTAACGGGGGCCATATGGCGTTGCGGCTGGCACTTGAAGCCCCTGATCTTGTTGCCGGGGTGGCACCCATGGCGTCCAATCTTCCTGTTGCAAATACCCTTGATTGCAAGCCTTCCGGCGAGCCGGTGAACGTTGCGCTGGTAGCCGGCACGCATGACCCGGTAAACCCTTATGCGGGTGGGCTCGTTAAAATCCTCTGGGATGACAGTCGCGGCGTGGTTGAGTCAGCTCAGCAAACGGCAGAGTATTTCGCGCGGCTGGCCGGGTATACCGGCGCACCTATGCCGGGTCGTTTGCCTGACAGCGAACTGAGCGATGACAGCACGATCAGTGTTCAACAGTGGCGGGGTCAGGAGAAACAGGTGGCGCTCTATACGCTGGAAGGCGGAGGTCATATTTTTCCCAGCCGCCATACACGCTTTGGCAAATTGCTCGGCGGCGATAATCGCGATGTCGACGCTGCTGATTTGGTCTGGGAGTTCTTTACCGACGCTCAATGAGCGGCCAATGATCGGGTGTTAGGGGGTTTCCGCCACAGCTTCCGGTGCCGCCGTGGTTTTGGGGCGCAGTTGCTCCACGATATCGAACAGGTAGCGGGCATGATCGCGGCGGTCGGCCATGGGTACCAGCAGCAGATTCTGAGCCGCTCCCATCACCATATCAAACGCCATTTTGGTGATTAGCTCGGGGCTGATGTCCTGTCGGACTTCGCCCTTGTCTTGCAACGTTCTGATCAGGTCGACCATCAGGTCTCGAAAGTGATTGGTTTTTTCTATCTGGGCGTTCAAGCCCTCGCCGCGCCGGGTCAGGCAGTAATTGTACAAATTAAAGCGTACTCGCCATTCGCGGTCCGAGGCCTCGTCCAGCGGCAGCCCTGCCTGAATCATGGGGATGAAGTAGTCGAGTGAAATATCCTGGTCGACAATCGCGGCCTGCATGCGCTGGTCAATGCTTTGATCTGCCCACTGAAAGGCGGCCAGTACGATTTCTTCCTTGCTGTTGAAGTAGTGTGACAGTACGCCAATAGAGCAGCCCAGTTCCTTGGCCAGTGCCCTCGTAGTAAGTGCTTCCAAACCTCGCTCGGCAATAAGTCTGGAGGCGACTGAAGCCACTTCTTCTCTTCGGCTGTCGTGATCTACCTTGCGCAAGGGCCCTCCCGGATTCTGCTTCAGCATGTTTTTTGCACAAGTGTGACAGTATAACCAGATTTTTCTGGTTTTTATATCGAACGCTTGATATGTTTAGGGTTCTTACATATCATCTGTTCAAAATAAACGTCAACGACCTCGGCAACGCCGTGGCAGGAAGGGCCCTCATGACCGAAGCAGTAGCCAGTTACAAGTTGGAAAAAGACAACCGCAAGCTTGACCATATTCCGGGTTCTTTTGGTCTGCCTGTGATCGGCCATACCGTTAGCTTGGTGAAGGACCTGTACGGGACGATCGACAAGCAATACCAGCAATTTGGACCGGTCTCCAAGTTCGGGTTGGCCGGGTTCAAGGGGGTGCTGTTAAACGGCCCGGACCTCTATCAGCAAATCTACCTCGACAAAGATAAAAACTTCTCTGCAGAGATGGGATACGCGGGTTCGCTCGGCCGGTTTTACCGCGGCGCACTGTTGCTGCGTGACCATGAAGAGCATCGCTTTCAGCGCCGTATGATGCAGACGGCGTTCAAGAATGACGCCATGAAGGGCTATATCCAAACCATGGCGCCGATGATAAAGGACGCTGTGGAAAGCTGGGATGGTCAGGAGAACTTCCATTTCTTTCCGGCGATTAAGCAGACACTGCTGGACGTCGCGGCCACGATTTTTGTGGGCCTGGACAAAGATGACGAGCGTGCAGAAAAACTGAACAAGGCCTTTCTGGATATCGCCAACGGTTTGATGGGGCTAATTACCAAAGAAATCCCCGGAACCCTGCATTACAAGGGTAAAAAGGGCGAGCGTTACTTACACGAGTTTTTTGGTGAGCTGATTCAGGAGCGTCGTGCGAGCGAAGGCGCTGATACCTTCAGCTATTTCGCCAAGGAAAAGACTGAAGACGGCGAATACTTTAGCGATCAGGACATTGTCGCTCACATGAGCTTCCTGCTGTTTGCAGCTCACGACACAACCACCAGCGCGCTTAGCCATCTGCTGTTCCACCTCGGTCAAAACCCCGAGTGGCGCCAGCGCCTGCGCGAAGAAGCGGCAGGTATCGGCAAGGGGTTTCTGGATTACGAAGATCTGGACCGCATGCCGCTGGCCGACGCGGCAGTGAAAGAGGCCTTGCGTCTGCACCCCTCCGTTATGATGATGCAGCGCCGAACAATTCGCGATTGCGAGCTGGGTGGTTTCCATATTCCGGCTAATACTATTCTGTTTATAGCGCCCCAATATGTGCACCGTATGGCTGAATACTGGGATGAGCCGGAGAAATTTGACCCGGATCGCTGGATGGAGCCGCGCAACGAGCACAAGCGCCATTCCTTTAACTTCGTTGGTTTTGGTGGCGGAGCCCACAAGTGTATTGGTATGCACTTTGCGCTGATGCAGACCAAGAACTTCCTTCATCAATTTCTGCTGCGCTACGATTTCGAGCTTCCTGCCAATTTTGGTACAGCTATGCAGACCGTTCCCCTACCCAAGCCGGTAGACGATTTACCTATGGTTTTAAAACGCCTGAATGGTTAAACTTTCCGGCGGCCGGTAATCCGCTTCGGTTTTTCTGGCCGCTATAACCGTGACAACATCACGAATAAGAAAAGTCATTTTTGGCCGGGCACACGGTGTCTGGCCGGTCGTTTAATGGAATCGGGTAATGCATAAATTCCGTCTTGTGCCGGCGGGAGTTGCGGCACTGATGTCAGCCATATTGCTGGCGAATTCACCTGTTGCGTTCTCTCAGCCGACTATTGATGTCTCCACCAACTCGCTGGCGGCCTCGGGCGTTGGGGCCGGGCCTGCAAGCATGCCGGCAGGTGCCGAGTTTGCCGACTATTTTTCAGGTTCTGAAACAGTTTATATCGAAGAAACAACGGCGCGGGCATCAAGCAAGCCGCTGACGGGCCTGTTACTTGCCAGTAGTGAACCCGACATGTCGCCAATGTTCGCGCCGATGCTCACGCTTTATAGCCAGTTGCTGGCTCTGAACGGGGCGTCTGCTGACGGTATCAGCTGGCAGCGTCTGAAGGCGCGTCTGGGTAATGCCGCCGTCGCCGACAAGACCGGGCTGTTGACTATCGACGATGTACTCGCCGCAGAACTCGACAGCATCGAACTGCTTGCCATAGATGCGCAGCGTTTGCAGGACCTGGGCGTGTCAGAGGCCGATATCAAACGCCTGCCGGCGTTGACGCCATTGGTCGACTCCGTCAAGTCTGCCATGATGGAGCTGCCTCAGGGGCTCGCGCGCTTCAAAGGGCCGGTAGCCATTGCGGTTTGGGGGCAGCAGGCCAGCAAGCCGGAGTTGGTGTCCTTGCTGGTTAGGGCCGACTAAAACCCTCTTAAAACACCTCTCGTTACTTTATCAGGAGCCAAGCGATGACAGATCAACTCGCCGCCAACACGCCCGTCCTGGTTGGCATTGGCGCAATCAATCAACGCGAAGCCGACCCGGCTAAGGCCGACGAAGCCCTGAAGTTGATGATTCGTGCCGCTCAAGCCGCCGCCGAAGATTGTGGCAGTGCCGAGTTGCTGTCGTCCGTTGAGCGTATCGGCGTACCCAAGGGTGTGTGGGGTTATAGCGACCCGGCGCGGCTGGTGGCAAACGCTATTGGTGCTACGGCAACAACGGTGCTGGCTGAAATTGGTATCCTGCAGCAGAGCCTGTTCGCCGATGCCTGTCGCGAGATTCAGGCGGGCCGAATTGACGCTGCCCTCGTGGTGGGTGCCGAAGCCAAGTTCCGTCAGCTGCAAGCCGATATTCAGGGTGTGACCGTGACCGAAACGGAGCAGTCAGACTCGCCGGATATCATGCTGGAGCCGGAGCAGGAAATCTGGTCAGAGGTTGAATCAGCCGCCGGCCTTGGTATGCCGGTTGGCTTCTACGCCATTATGGAAAGCGCCCTGCGCAAGGCGCTGGGGGAAGATGTTGAAGCCCACCGCGACCGCGTTGCTGCGCTTTACGAGTCCTTTAGCGAGGTGGCGAAATCCAACCCCCATGCCTGGAATCGCGACGGTATGGAGGCTGCGGCCATTCGCAATGCTTCCGCCAAGAATCGAATGCTCGCTTTTCCCTATACCAAATACCACAACACCCAATGGAATGTGGATCAGGCCGGGGCGTTGTTGTTTTGCTCGGTGGCCAAGGCTGAGGCCATGGGCATTCCCCGTGAAAAGTGGGTTTTCCCGCTGGCCAGCACTGAATCGAACTATATGGTGAACACCTCCCAGCGCGTGGATCTTGCGGGCTCGGCGGGTGCGCGGCTTGCCGGAGAAAAGGCGCTGGCATTGGCGGGTGTCAGTGTTGAAGACCTGGACTTGCTCGAAATGTACAGCTGCTTTCCCTCGGCCGTACAAATTTATGCGCGCGAGTTGGGCGTTGATCTCGGGCGCCAGCTTACCGTGACCGGTGGTATGACGTTTGGCGGCGGCCCCCTGAACAATTACGTACTCCAATCCACCTGCCGCATGGCCGAGCTACTGCGTGAACAGCCCGGCAGCAAAGGTCTGGTCACATCGGTCAGCGGTATGCTCACCAAGCAGGGCTTTGGTGTCTGGTCGACAGAGCCAAACTCTGCGGGCTTCGGGTTTGCCGATGTCACCGCCCAGGCCAAGACAGAGGCGCCACCGATTGAGTTGGTGGCTGCCGATGCCGGTGAGGGTGATGTCGCGGGATGCACCGTTTTGTATCACGGTGACAATCCCCTGCGTGGGGTTGCGGTGGTAACGCTTGATAACGGCAAGCGCACCGTGGCTTACAACGACGATGCGGCGGTGATGGCTGAGATGATGAGTAGTGAATACTGTGGCCGGCGAGTGGCTATCAGTGAGGGGCGCTTTTCGCCAGCCTAGTCAGTATTTGAGGCGCTTCGTGCGCCGGTGAAGCCGCTGTGGCGGGCTTTAACCGGTATTCAGGCGCTTGCCTTTTTGTGGTAATCCACGCAGCACAGCACTTCGTCGGCTGAACCCAGAATAACCGGTACCCGCTGGTGAATCTGGTCGGGCTGGATATCCAGTATACGTTCACCGTCGGTCCACACTTCGCCGCCAGCCTGCTCTACCAGCATGCCCATCGGGTTAGCCTCATACATCAGGCGCAGCTTGCCGGCCTGATCGGGTTTGCGTGAATCCCAGGGGTAGGTAAACAGGCCGCCGCGACAGAGAATGCGGTGCACATCGGCCACCATTGCAGCAACCCAGCGCATGTTGAAATTTTTGCCGCGAGGGCCGTCGCTGCCCGACAACAAATCCCTGACGTACTCTTGCATCGGCGATGCCCAGAAGCGCTGGTTGGACATATTGACGGCAAATTCCCTGGTGTCCCGGTCAATGCTGACGTTGCTGACGGTTTGCAAAAACTGGCGACTGCCCGGCTCAAAGGTAAACATGCTTACGCCCTTGCCGGTGGTCAAAACCAGCATGACGGAGGGGCCGTAGAGCACGTAGCCGGCGGCGCTTTGCTTGCGTCCCGGTTGCAGGAATTCAGCTTCGCTCAACTCGCCGTCAGACTGCGCCGGCAGGATTGAAAAGATGGTGCCCACCATGCTGTTGATATCTATGTTGGACGAGCCGTCAAGTGGATCGTAGGTCACCAGGAAGTGGCCGGCAGTATTCGCTGCAACTACCGAGTCTTCTTCCTCGGACGCAATGCCGCGCACCTGGGGGCAGGCTTGCAGTGCATCTTTGAGCATGTCGTTGGCAATCACGTCGAGTTTTTTCTGGGTTTCACCTTGTACATTGTCTG
The DNA here is from genome assembly GCA_002415025.1 of Spongiibacteraceae bacterium UBA5047. Lineage (GTDB taxonomy): Bacteria > Pseudomonadota > Gammaproteobacteria > Pseudomonadales > Spongiibacteraceae > Litorivivens. Next base: position 146,340 of record DIBR01000034.1, on the reverse strand, counting down.
CGCCTGCTGAGCCGAGTACGCCAGCCAGGTCCCCCAGCCGCAACTGCTCCTGAATAGCGGCGCAGCAGTCTGCGATGCGGGTAACAACAGCGGTGAGATCGGCGGTGGCGTTGGCATCCAGATAGGCGGCGAGAGTTGTGCGACTCATGGGTATCCCTGTGGCAGGCTCAGACAGCCGCGCATTATGCCACCAGCGCGGCGATGATGACAGGCGGGGCATCGCCAGTATTAAAAAAAGGTAACAAGTGTGTAAATATTTGTGGCGCTGTAATACAGTCTGGGAAATGCCATCGGCCTTGTGATGACAAGGCTGTCGATAATTTGAATAGTGTGAGGTCGCAGGTGAAGGATTTTTCTAGCAAGGTAGCAGTAATAACCGGCGGCGCCAGCGGTGTCGGTCGGGCATTGGGTGATGCGCTGGCGGCTGAGGGCGCAAAGGTAGTGCTGGCCGATGTTGACCAGAAAGGGCTGGATGCTGCAGTTGCCGCCTTAAAAGAACGTGGCACCTCGGCAATTGGTGTGCGCACTGACGTTACCAAGCAAGAGGATTTGAATGCGCTGGCGGACAAAGCCTTTGCCGAATTTGGTGCAGTGCACCTGGTGTTTGCCAATGCGGGTATCGGGGCGGGCGAAGCCGGCGATATGTGGGACTACAACCTCAATGACTGGAAGTGGGGTTTTGCGGTGAATATGTGGGGTGTTATCCACTCCATTAATGCCTTCATGCCAAAACTGGTGGAGCAGAATCAGGAGGCGCACTTTGTTGTGACCGGTTCGGGCAACGGGGCATTTTTAATGTTGCCAGATGCTCCGATCTATACGGCCACAAAGGCGGCGGTTCAGGCGATAACCGAAACGCTGTATTTCCAGATGCAGGCCAAGGAATCACCGGTCAAGATCAATGCGCTGTTTCCTGGCCCCCATGTTGTCGATACAGGAATATTCAATTCCGAGCGTGTGCGCCCTGCAGAGTTACCCGGTAGTGGTGAGAAAGCGTCCGGCATCAGCTCGGTTGATGACATGAAAAAAATGATGGAGCAGTTTGGTATGGAGCTTGAAACCACTTCGCCACAGGAAGTGGCCGCATATGCGGTGGCAGCCTTGAAAGAGGACAAGTTCTGGATTCGCCCCAGCACCGATAAATCTGACGAAGCATTGCGTGCGCGACTTGACGGCATACTGAGCCAGACAAATCCTGTGCTGCCCAATGTATTATAAATGCTTGTTGTGAGTGAGGCAGGGTCATGTCCGGCTTAGCAGCGACGACACTCGGTAGCGAGGCGGCCGAGCTTGCCGGCTCTGAACTTAGTCGTCGTGAGCGTCGAAAGCTTGAAGTGCGGGCTCGTATAAACGAGGCCGCACTCAACCTGTTTGCAGGGCAGGGCTTCGAACTCACTACGGTCGAGGAAATCTGCGAAGCAGCCGAGGTAGCACGCAAGACCTTCTACAACTATTACAGCTCCAAGCAAGACCTGATTCGTGAGCTGAGTGATTCCATGCTCTATGACGAAACCTATAACGTCATAGAGCTGGCCATTGAAAAGTATGGCTCCACGCGCGAGCGTATTCGCTTTATATTTTCAGTGATGGTGAACAACCTGGAGCGTTACCAGGACCTGGAGCGGTTGTTAATTCATCAGGCGTTGATGGACCTGTCCAGCGAGAAAAGCCGTGTGGGTCAGCAGCTCGGTAAATTGAATGCCGGATTTATACACCTGGCTCGCGAGGGCAACCTGTTGGGCGATGTCAGCACTCGCTACAGCGTAGAGTTTATTGGTGAAATTATTGTCGGCACCATAAATGCGGTGATTATGAACTGGATTCACGACCCGTCTTACCCCGTTTTCGATCGTATTGAAGAAATGTCGATCTACCTCTGTGACAGCTTGCTGATCGACTGACCCCACATTCAGTCTCTGTTCATCTCAATCGGCGCAGACTTCCCTCACTACCACCGTGAGGGCGAAAGCCATGCGAGTCATTACCCTTCTGCCATGCGCACTTTTCTTGCTGCCACCCTGGGCTTTTGCTGACCACGACAGGCGCGACGCCTTAGTGCTGGATTTTGGTATCGGTGAGGCCAGCCAGGATATCAACAAGAGCAATTTTCCCGCCGGGTCGGATATTGATGACACTGATGTAGGGTTTCGTGCAGGTGTTGGCTTTCGTTCAGGTATGTTAGGCGGGAACATATCCTACGTCAGTTTTGGGCAGTCAGCCGTGACGACGCCAACCGCCAGTGCCGAAGCGGAAACAGACGGGCTTACTCTTGATCTGGTTCTGGACTTGCCGCTTGCGCCAGAGGTGAGTGCCTTTGTGAAAGGCGGCATTATCAGTTGGGAGCAGGTGACTGACGTGCGTAGCGCCGGCACCAATTTTATCGATCGTTTTTATGAAGACGGTGTCGACCCCTTCTGGGGCGTCGGCTTGAGGTTTAGCGGCGCTCCCGGTATGAACGTTGTGGTCGAATATGACCGCTTCGAGTTTAAAGACAATGGCAGTGATGTTGTTGCTGACTATGACCTGTTGACTGTTGGTGTGGAGTTTTTGTTGTAAGCTAGACTGGAATTCGTTGCGACAGGGAGGTCGCTTTATGAAATTCCGGCTAATTTTTTCCTTTCTTGTGTTGTGTTCCCTATCGTCCACTACCCCGGCTGCCGAGTGGCAGGAATGCCGGCGAGCCAAGCTGGAATCGTTGCAGCTGCAAAAAGCGCTTCGCAAAGGCAATATTTTGCGAGGTTACCGCAGCCGGAGTGCCATGCGTGCAACGATGAGGAAAACTGACAGGTGGTTGTGGCGAGAGTGTCGCCGCTACAGCGGAGAATTGCGTGGCCTGGCTGTGAAATAATTGCCCTGGAAACAATGCCGCTCTTTGTGACAACGGCGTCAATTGCTGACAGTAAGGCACAAATTGGTATACGCTATCGGCGATAGCCGTTGCACAGTTTGGTTGTTTCGAGTGGACGCCAATAACATCAATAACAAAATTGACACGACGGACTTTTCAGGTGCCCCCATTACATTGAGATGCAGGCTCTGAAGATGTCTTTCATCTGGGTGGACACCCCCTATGCTTAGTTATGCAGCAAAGTCAGATATCGGTTGTCACCGAAGCAACAACGAAGATAATTTTGCCGCCTGCCCGGAGCTCAATCTGTGGGTTTTGGCTGACGGTGTTGGCGGACAGGATGCGGGCGAAGTAGCCAGTGAGATTACCTGTCGGGTAATACAGCGGGAGCTGCAGGCGGGCGCGAGCCTTGAGGATGCCATACACATTGCGCACGACGCTGTCTTGGAGGCGCCGGCTGAAGGTGTTGGTCGCCCCGGTATGGCGTCGACGGTTGTAGCTCTTTTGGTGCATGGCAACAGTTATCAGGTGTCCTGGGTTGGAGACAGCCGCTGTTATGTCTGGAGTCGTGAGCAGGGCCTGGACCAGGTTTCCCGCGATCATTCACTCATTCAGCAATTGCTTGAAGAACAACATATCAACGAAGAAGAAGCCGCTACTCACCCCGGCCGCAATATCGTGTTGCAGGCGATAGGTCAGGAAAAGCTGCAATACCTTCACGTAGATTCCATTACAGACGGCTTTGAAGATGGTCAGATTATACTGTTGTGTAGCGATGGGCTCAGCGACTACGTAAAGCACGAGGATATAGCGGCTATACTCGAGAGCAGTGATGATCTGAGTGCGGTCTCTGACCAGCTAATAGCCAAAACGCTGGCTAATGACGGTGCAGATAACGTAACCGTCGTTCTGGTTCGCCTCGAGCATCGCTCGGTGAACGATACCCAAGCTCGTGTCAGCACGCAGGCTTCGTCGTCTGGAGCAGTGTTGGCCGGTTGGCGGCCTGTTGCCGTTGTAGCTGCAGTTGTTGCGCTGGCGGCGCTGTTTTATTGTCTCGTTTAATCACGGTGAATAACTACCCGTACATAACCAATGCGGCGCGGCCGCTGCGCTCAGGTGGCGATGTTGGTGTGAGTGGCAATGTCGAGAAGGCTTCACGATCGTCGCGCAACCTGTCAGCAAGAGCAAGAGGGAAGCTCAATGTGTAAACTATGGTGGAGGGGGGCGATGCATCGCCGATATTTTTCTGTTGCTTTTTTAGCGGCAAATTTCTGTCAACTGGGCAATGCGGCAGAATCGTTTTTTGAAAACATTGCCTGGGTTCCGAGTGCGGCAGTGCACATGCAAAATTTACAGTTTGACCAGCGTCTTTTTAAAGGAAGCAGTTCATTACCCGCGAGCGCCAGTGGGGACCTAGAAGTTAATTTGCCGGTCCTTGCGCTCGGCTTGACCGCATTTTATGAGCGTTATTATGTGGCGATAGAGCGCGAAGACAGTGTCGACGATGCGCTCACAAGTACTACAGTTCCTTTTACCGGCGGCAAGTCTTCGGTAGGGCTGGAAGATTTAAGTCTGACCTTTGGAATGCGGCTCTCTGATGGATTGCGCGGCTACGTTGGCTATCGCGATGCTGAAACCGTTATCAAAAATATTACGGGTTTTCCTTCTCCGCCGCAGACGCCGCGTTATGAGCAGAACTATCAGGAAGACGGCATTGTTCTGGGTGCGCGCTACGATATGCCGGTTCTGGAACTTGGCACTTTGTCGTTTGATGCAAGCTACGCCATTCTCGATGGTGTGTATGAAGATAATTTCGCAACGGCGGGCCGGAATTTTGAATACGACGGTGACTCGGAAGGGTTCAAGATAGGGGCGCGGTGGTCGGCATTGCTCACCAAGCGTATCGCGTACCACCTGGATTTGCGCTACCAGCGCTATGAGTTTGACGGTAACGATGCGAATGGAAATTTCGCGGGCGCTGAGGTTGAGATCGATCAGCAGGTGCTCAGCTACGGCGCGGGACTGGAGTGGCTTTTCTAGCAGGCTGTTGATTTTCTATCTGCCAGGGCCCCGCGACAATCGGCGGTTACTGGGCAGCAATGACTGCAGCGCGAAGTTCGCGCTGGTCATCGAGGAGTTTGCGACTCTGGATATAGAGTGAAATCTGCGATGACTGGTTGAGAAAGTTGTTCGCCTCGTCGAATTTTCGGGAGGCAATAGCCGATTCTGCCTGACGCAAGTAAATGCGAAACAGGTTTTCAATGGCGATTTTGGCCTCGGGCAAATCAGGGCTCAGTGCGAGCAGGGCGGTGAGAAAGTATTGGGCGTTATTCGCGGGAGGCGCGTAATAGCGCCCCTCGCGAATGGCGCTCTCTGCGCTAGCAAGCAATTCCTGCTGCCTGGGGCTTAAAGTCTCCTCCGGCATTTTTGTGGAAGCGCCGCCAGCGTTAAACAGCTTGCTGATGCTTTGCGGGTAGTACCAATAGCCCACCGCTCCCAAAGACAGGACTCCGGCGACGACCAGCGCTATTGCTGTTTTTGATAACCCCCCGGATTGGGAAGCCACGCGGCGTGAGGCGGACTGCCGGTTCTGGCCGCCAGAACGACGTTGTGCTGGCTGGCGTGATGAGCGCGAGGCTTTGGGGTTTCGAGACACGTCTCTGCCTGAGCGGTTTTTGCTGTTAGCCGTGGTGCCGCCCGTTTTTGATCGTCCACGCGTCATAACGATTGCGCTGGCCAGCGCATCGCTCAGATTATTACCTATATCGTCGAGCGCATCCCTGAGTTCAGCGCCGGTTTGAAAGCGCTCTTCGCGGTCTTTGGCAAGAGCGATATCTATAAACTCCTGGAATTCCGCTCTGTCGGGCGGCAGCGGCGGCACCGGCGCGGTGATGTGCTTTATGCTGATGGATATTGCCGACTCTCCGCTGAAGGGTACCGCCCCACACAACATTTCATAGAAGATGACACCCAGACTGTAAAGATCGCTCCGGCCATCAAGGTGTGCGGCTTCAGCCTGCTCGGGGCTCATGTAGTGTGGCGACCCGATGACAGTGCCGGTCATGGTCATGCGGGTTGCCGATTCAGTATTGCGGGCAATACCAAAATCGGAAATAACCGGGCTGCCGTCGTCTCGAAAAAGAATGTTCTCGGGCTTTATATCGCGGTGAATAAAGTTCTTTTGGTGCGCGTAATCGAGGCCGGAGGCGATGGCCTTGATGATGTTAATGCCTTCAGACAGTGGCAAGCCTCTTTTAAGTTTGGCTTTGAGGTCGCCTGAGGACAAATATTCCATGGCCATGTAGTGAAATTCTTCAAACTGGCCAAAATCGTAAACGGGAACAATGTTCGGGTGGGACAACTGGGCAACGATGCGGGCCTCGCGTAAAAACCGCTCGCCAAAACTTGAATCCGACTGCAGGTGCTTTGCCATGATCTTGAGTGCGACTTTGCGCTCAAAGTCCGCTTGCACAGCCAGATAAACGACAGCCATGCCGCCTTTACCCAATAGTTTGTGTATCTGATACCCGGGAATTTCTGGATAGTCCAAAGCGCCGTCCCCAGTGAGTTCTACTTATTGTTCTGTATCTGAAAATTATAGCATTGTGCGAACAGGTGCATAAGGCTTGGCTTCCTTGGGGCGCGGAGCAAGGATGTGCCCGAAAAGCAGAGCCGGTGGGGAAAGTAGCAGTTTCTGCGGGCTAACGTCCATTATTAAGCTGCGGTTAATCTGCCGGACGTAGACTGTGCCCAACAGCAGTGTAAGAACTGCTGAGTAGACATTGTCAAAACTGAGGAGGTACTACGTGAGAACTTGGCTTACAGGTATGCTTGTGCTGTCAACAGCCCTGCTGGCGGCTTGCGCAACGGAAACACCGTATAAGCCAGCAGAGAGCCGTGGCGAATACGGCTATACGGAAACCCCGCTGGGCGATAATCGTTACCGGATCACGTTTGTGGGGAATAGCAGCACGGAATCAGAAACCGTGCAGGATTATGCGCTGCTGCGGGCTGCTGAACTGACGCTGGCTCAAGGCTACGACTGGTTTGAAACGGCTGACCGTAACGAAGACAAGAAGGTTCGCAGTACCACGGTTGATAGCGGTTTTGGTGCTACTTACCAGCAATCGCAGACTTATTATCGCAACTGTGACTTGCTGGGTAACTGTGACACCGTTGTCACCGGCGGCACGGTAGTATCGCCTGGCTCCGGTATAGCCACGACCTCGAGTCGAACGTCTTACTCTTACAGTCTTGAGGTGCTGATGCGCAAAAATCCGATGCCGGACAATGCGCGAAGCTACGACGCCCGCCGTCTGGCAAGTGCGCTGCGAAGCCGTTTGATTAACGAAAACCAGCGCTGATTAACGTGCTGTCGAATGAAACACAATAGCCCCGCTCAGGCGGGGCTTTT
>DIBR01000034.1:138194-138900 GCA_002415025.1 Spongiibacteraceae bacterium UBA5047 | reverse complement strand
CCCCGCTCAGGCGGGGCTTTTTTATTTCCGTCTGTCTTTTTCTTCAGAATCCGTGTTGTTCCAGCCAGTTACTGCACAGGCTCACCGCTTCTTGTAATTGTTCGGGCTGGCCAAAATAATAGTGAGTGGCGCCTGCTATTTCATGCAGCTCCTTGTCAGGCCGGGTTATCGCGTTGAACAATCGGTGAGTATGGCTGGGTGTGCAGGCATCATCGGCACCATTGCCAATGACGAGAGCAGGTATTGATATGGACGCTGCGCATTTCACGCCGTCGGCGTTGGAGTCGTCATAGCTCCATTGCGATAGCCAGCTGCGCAAGGTGCAAAATCGTGCCAGCCCCACAGGACCATTATTGACTACCTGCGGGTCTCCAAGATAACACCAGCGCGGTTTGCGCCCGTTGGGGTCAATGGCTGGATCAAGCCAGCGCGGGTCGGCCATGGTGCCATGCACCACAAAAGCGAATTCGTCGTGGGGGCGGCCGTTGTCGCGCAAGTGCTGAAGCTTGTCTTTCGCCCACGCGCTGATGCGCCGATTGCGGGCAATTTGCGCCGCCCGGTATTGCTCGACAAATGCAGTACTGTAGGGTGCCTGATTGGGGTTGTCAGGATTGTAGAGATCCAGTTCCGGGTCGCGCTTGTCCGGATTGGTCTCGTCCAGAATCGACGCATCCATCCATTCAGTCAGGGTGTGGGCGCGACTGAC
>DIBR01000034.1:9908-138051 GCA_002415025.1 Spongiibacteraceae bacterium UBA5047 | reverse complement strand
CAGGGTGTGGGCGCGACTGACATGGGCAGCCAGAATCATGATGCCGTCAGCGGGAATCAGTTCCTGGGCTGCCAGGTCAACGGGGTCACCTGCGGGTGTTTCGGTTATGGTGGGCTGCTCAGCCTGGCTTTGATAAAACAGCGACAGCGAACCCCCGCCACTCCAGGCCGCCAAGACGACTTTTTCATAGCCCAGCGTTTCCTTTGCATGGCGAATGCAATTGCCAAGATCAATAGCCACCTTTTCCATAATCAATGCGGAGTCGTTGCCGGGATAACGACTCTGGCAATAAATAACCGGATACCCGGCATTGGCGAGCGCTGAAACCATTGGCAAATACTCGCCGCCGCCGATGGGATGCATAAACACAATGACGCTGTTGGATTTTGGATTTACCGGCTTGAGATGATTGGCCTTCAGGGCGCCAAAATCCATCGGCCCGGCGTAGGTTTCCTTGAAGGGGCTTTTGTCCTGGAAAATAATCAGGTACGGAATGCGGTCATAGCGTTTTTCTTTTGGCATCATCTTCCCCTAACGACCGCGCGCATTCAGTTTGTCGGCGCCAAAGCGCTCCTGTTTTGCGCTGCGGGTCTTCTCAGTCCACGCTTCGAGTTGTGCCTTCGCTTCGCTTTGGTGCGCTTTCATAATATCGCTGTAGCCCTCGGCGCGGCTGGTTATTTCAACCTGTATGCCGTTAGGGTCGTACATATAAACCGATTGTACGAAGCCATGATCCACCGGGCCGAGACAGGTCTTTCCGGATTTGTTGATGCGGGCTTGCCAGTCGAGCATGGCCTGATGACTTTCTGCTTCAAGGGCGATATGCATGTCAAAGCTGTCCTTTCTGGAAAAGTCGGCTTCCTCGGAAATAGCGGGCTCGTCAAAGAAGGCCAGATAATTGCCGTCGGCCAGTTCAAAGAATATATGCAGAAAATGACGGTTGCGGCCCAGGTTCTCGCCGAAATCAATATCTTCCTCAAAGGCGGCGGCGAGTTTCAGACCGAGAATATCTTCATAAAACCAGCGTGTTTGTTCGGCGTCCCGGCAACGATAGGCCGCGTGATGAATATTTCCCAAAGCGGAGAGGCGGGTGGGGCTGGCCATAGGGGTTTCCTCATATGGGTGGTGTATAGGCAAGGCTGCAATTTGGCGGCAGCTATGCTCTGATGCTAAAAGCGATGCGGATTAAAAGTCAATAATCTTGACAATATATTGTATGGCTGCTGATATCGCTATATGGGTCCTGCACAACAAACGAGGGGTGGATATGCCTGCGGTAGATAATGACTGGGTGACGCTGCGCGCGGAGCTCAAGCGCTTTCTGGAAGAACGCATATACCCGGCAGAGCCGGTATTGCACGGCAGCGACAAACAACAGTCCGAACAGTGCGTTAAGGTACTGGCTGATGAGGCCAAAACCCGGGGGCTGTGGGCCTTGGGTCACCCCAAAGACCTGGGGGGCGGCGGCATGCCCTTTATGGACTACGTTTACCTGAACGAGATTATCGGCCGCTCCGAGTATGCCCAGCGGGTATTCGGCACTTACAGCCTGCAAGACTCGTTAATGCTGCGCCAGTACGCCAGTGAGGAGCAGCGCGAGCGCTATCTGAAACCGCTGGTGGCTGGCGACATTTGCCCGAGCTTTGCGATGACGGAACCGGATATTGCCAGCTCCGACCCAACCCAACTGCAAACCGGCGCGGTGCTGGAAAACGGGGAGTGGCGTATTCAGGGGCGCAAATGGTTTACCACGGGTGCAGACATCGCCACCTATACCACGGTGATGTGCCGCACCGAGCCCGATGCGCCACCCCATAAAGCCTTCAGCATGATACTGGTGCCCACCGACAATCCGGGCTATCGCATTGTGCGTGATACCCCGGTACTGGGTATTGGCGGAGGCCACTTTGAAGTTGCCTACGACGATCTTCGGGTGCCGGAGAATCATTTGCTCGGCGGTCGGGGCGAAGGCTTTCTGATTGCCCAGCGCCGTCTGGGGCCGGGCCGAATTTTTCATTGCATGCGCTGGCTGGGGCAGGCGCAACGGGCATTTGATTTGATGTGCCAGCGCTTACACCAGCGCGAAGCCTTTGGCAGCTCGCTGGCGGACAAACAGCTGATGCAGCAACACGTTTTTGACAGCCAGGCCGAGATTCACGCCTGCCGGCAAATGACCCTGCACGCGGCGCAACGAATCGATCAGGGTGATCCTGCGCGTGTTGAAATCGGCACAATTAAAGTGACCGGCGCACGTATGCTGCACAACGTGATTGATCGGGCGTTGCAGGTTTACGGTGCGGCCGGTTTGACCGACGACACACCGCTGAGCCGAATGTACCGTCATGCCCGCGAAGCGCGTATTTATGACGGACCCGACGAGGTGCATATCCAGTCGGTAGCACGGCAATTGCTCAAGCGGTATGCAGGCGGAGGCTGCGGCTATGATTTTGCTGAAGCCGATACGACGCTTAATGCCGAGAGTTCCGGGAATACACCATGACCGAGGGGCATAAGCCACTACGCGACTTACTGACGGAACTCCTTGCGCCCGCGCTGAGTTCAACAGGCGAGCGCCCGGCCATCACCCAATTACAGCGGCTGACCGGTGGCGCAGCCGCCCAGACCTGGGCATTTGTTGCGGAGCTTGAAAGCGAATCTCATGCCCTGATTTTGCGCCTGGGGCAGGATCAACAGCAGTTTGGTGCGGCGCTTTCAAAGCGTCAGGAAGCCCAATTGATCACGGCTGCCAGGCACCATGGCGTGCTTGCGCCTGAGGTCGTGGTATCGTTGCCTGAGGATAATCCACTCGGCGAGGGCTTCGTTATGCGTCGCCTTGCCGGTGAGGCCTTGCCCCAACGAATACTGCGCGATGACCGCTATGCCCGGGCGCGAGAGAACCTGACCGGACAATGCGCAGACAATCTGGCGGCTATTCACTCGATTCCGCAGACCCGCCTGGACAATATTCCCGCAATGGACGCTGACACACAGCTGGATTTTTACCGCTCTGCGTACCTCGGTTATCCACTGCGCTCGGCGGCTTTTGAATATGCCTTTCGATGGCTGCGCCAACACCGTCCTGACACCCGGGATGAGGCGCTGGTACACGGCGATTTTCGCAATGGTAACTTGCTCGTCGATGAGCAGGGTATTAGTGCTGTGCTTGACTGGGAGTTGGCCCACATCGGCGATCCTATGGAAGATCTTGGCTGGTTGTGCGTGAACTCATGGCGCTTTGGTCGGCGAGACAAACCCGTAGGGGGTTTTGGCCAGCGCGATGACTTGTATCGCGCCTATGAGCGCGCCAGCGGTCGGGTCGTGAAGGCAGATCATGTTCATTACTGGGAAGTATTTGGCACCTTGAAATGGGGTGTGATCTGCCTCTATCAGGCTCACGTTCATTTGAGCGGAAGTGAACCTTCGCTGGAGCGGGCCGCGATCGGACGACGAGTGTCGGAGTGTGAAGTCGATGTGCTCAGTTTACTAAGAGGACAACAGCCATGACAGATTCCTATCCCCGTGCTACTGACCTGCTCAAGGCGGTAAGCGAATGTTTGCAAAGCGAGATAGTGCCGGCCCTCGACGACAGGGCTCTGCAGTTCAAGATGAAAATTGCGGTTAACGTGCTGGCGATCGTAGAGAGAGAAATTTCTCGCAAGCCTGAAAGTAACGACCGGGATAAAGAGCAGTTGGAAACCTTGCTTGGCGAAGCAGGGGAGTTATCGCAATTGCGCGAGAAGTTGAACGACAAGATAGCAGAGGGGGCGTTCGACGGCAGAGATGAGGAGCTTCTTGCCAGCCTGCAGGCGGCAAGCCTGAGACAGCTGGCGATTGATAACCCTAACTATTCGACCTATCAGTCGCTGACAAAAGACACCAGGGTTTTGTGAATGTCGAGTTGTGTATTAACGAGCTCTGCCGACAGTGGATCCACATCAAAAATCTTTTTGTGGAGCGGGGCCAGCGTGATATAGCCCAGAATCATGCTGTGAAAGGTCATAACCGACGGAATATTGATCCACGATTTATCCGTCGTTTCCGCGAGTTCCGAGATGTAGCCGAAAAAGGGTTTGTACCACTTTTCGGCCAATATGCTCAGGGTTTCGTCATTAGCCAGCGTGGCGTGCTGAATCAGCTTGGCCATATTCGGATGCTGGGCATGGCTGCCGAAAATGGTGGCGACTTGTCGAAACATGTCGTCGGGTGACTCGCCATGGCTCATTGCTTTGACAACGTCGTGCAGAGGGTCAAACAATCTCGCCAGCACACATTCATAAATATGCAGCTTGTTGCGGTAATGTTTGTAGACCCCGGGCCCGCGAATGCCCACAACCTCGGCAATGTCGGTTATGGAGGTGGCTGCAAAGCCATAACGTGCGAACAGGTCTTCCGCAATATCGAGTATGCGATCGCGCGTATCGGTGGTGCGTCCCATAAGTGTTGGTTCTTCCGGCTGAACGTTCTAATTAATTATTGGGTGTCAGTCTTAACAGGCTGTAATGCAAATCGGCTTTGAATTAATTGACTTTATAAACACCGTTTGCGTATAAGTTACAGCAGCGTAACCATTGATTGTCAAGTGATTATAACAACAAGGAGTGAAACGATGACAGAGAACACATTCGCAGACGGACGCACAATGGCCCGCTCGATTGAAGCGGTTGTGTCGGCCAATGCGGCCCTGAGCGAACAGAACCGAACGCTGGCACCGGCAGTGGTGGAAGCGTTGTGGGATTCCGGCCTGATGCACTGGATGAACCCGGAAGCCGCGCAGGGCGGCGAACCTGGCCTGTTAGAGATGCTGGATGTTTGGCAGGAACTCGCGCGTCAGGATGGATCGGTGGGCTGGATCGGCATTGCCAATTTTCCCTCTGCCGCTTTTGCTGCGGCTTATTTGAACGACGAAGGCTTTGACGAAGTATTTGTTAAAAATGAGTATCGCGTCACACTGGGCGGGCAGTTCGCGCCCAACGGAATGGCTGAAAAAGTGGATGGCGGTTACACGCTCAATGGTGCCTGGAACTTCGGCAGTGGCACGGGCCATTCGCAGTATGTGGTGGCCGGGTTTATTCCCTTGGTGAACGGCGAAATGATTATGGACGATCACACGGGCCTGCCAGACATGCAGGTGGCTGTGATTCCGCGCGACCAGATTAATTTTACCGACGGTTGGCACGTGCAGGGTTTGAAGGGCACGGGTAGTTATGATTACAACGTGGCCGACCTGTTTGTGCCCGAGCACAGAATATTTCCTCTGTTTACCCGTAACCCGCAGCGCGGTGGTCATTGCTTCAAGCTGGGCGTTATGCCTTTGACGGGTGCAGGCCACGCAGCCTGGGCGCTGGGTGTTGCACGCTCACAACTGGATGACGTGCTGCAGCTCGCGAAAGATAAAACCCGTATGGGCGACCCTACAACGCTGTCGCACAAATTAACTTTCCAGCGAAATTTGGCGCACCATGAGGGCATGTGGCGTGCTGCGCGTGCGGGCGTGGTTGATGCGTTCACCCGTGTAGAAGCGGCTGTGAAGTCAGGTGAAGAGCTGAGCGTGCAAATGCGTCTGGATATGCGCTTGTCGGCGACCTACGCCACTGAAGCTTGCCGCGAAATTTGTCAGTTTGTGCACTTGGCTGCGGGCACTACCGCAATACGTGAAGGCAGCAGGCTGGAGCGGGCTTTCCGCGATATGTATACCGGCACGCAGCACGCATTTATTAACGAGCGAACCTACACGGAAGCCGCATCGGTGATGCTCGGGCTGATAGAAGACAGTACCGCATTGTAGGGTCTGATGGGGCGGCATTGTAGGCCGGCATAAGCGCAGCGTTGCCGGCACTAACCACGCCAGGCGTTGATCGTCATGGGCAGGAAGTAGAAAAAGCCCAGCGTGCAGCCGAGCGCCACAATGCCAAAGCCTATAAAGTGCCATCGGTAGCGCGTACTGAGCGCTTTGGGTTCGCTGGTTGAAATGACAAAAGGCTGGCTGCGTGCCGGGCTGTAACTCATTATATTGACGGGTGTGTGATCGTAATCGTCACGCACCTGCTTTGCCGCCTCTGACTGAGCATCTGCACGAACTTTCTCCCACTCTTGCAGGTCGATGTCGCCGCTGTCATCGCGGTCATACTTTGCCACCAGTGCGTCGTAGTCCTGCTTCCATTCGTTAATCAGTGTGTTCATTGCCGCTTTGGTTTGGGCCGCCGTGGACGGGGGGTGAACGGTTTCGAAGTGACCCAGAGCATAAATCGGTTGATCGCAATGAATGCGCTTCTCGGTATAGCGGTAACGGCGACTGAACAGCCCGCTGTTTTTACCAGAGCTTGGGTAGCGACTGCTGCCATGCCAGATTTTTTTGGTGTGTGTGCTGACGTCAGCACGGTCGGGGTGGATAAAGCAGTGGCCGGTATCGTCGGTGAATAACAGTGCTTCCTTGCTGGCTCCCTTTTCAATAGTCTTCCACGAGCTGCTCTTGCCGTTGCTGGTGTACTTTTCAATTTCGAAACTGTACCAGACGCAAGGGGTTCCGGTGAGCTTTGCGCTGAGCATATCTTCCTGCGGCCTGCTTTCACTGCGGCCTATAATCTCGATATACCCCTGGGGGGCAGAGCGGATTTTCGAGGTAGGTGTATCTTCAATCAGGCGTGCGATTCGGAGCCCGCGAAAACTGCCGAACCAGCCGAAAATACCAAAACCAAGAAGAAAAATTTCGATCCAGATTAGATCGCTGAAGCTGCTCACTGCCGGTCGTCACTTAATCAGTTAAACAATGATTTGATATCAACGTCGGTCAGTTCTTCTTCGCGGAATTCGAGCAAATCAAAGGCACCAAAATTCATAAAGCGGGCGATGATGACATCGGGGAACTGCTCGATGCGAACGTTGTTGTTATTAACCGCCTCGTTATAGGACTCGCGGCGATCGGCAATGCTGTTTTCCAGGCCGCTGATACGTTGCTGCAGATGCTGGAAAGAATCGTCAGCCTTCAGGTCCGGATAATTTTCGGCCAGCGCGAACAGATTCCCCAGGCCGGCGCGCAGGGTAGTCTCGGCTTCGCCAAGCGCTTTCATATCGCGTTTGCCCTGGGCTTTGGCCACCATCGAGCGGGCGTTAATGACGTTTTCGAGAGTCTGCTGCTCGTACTGCATATACTGTTTGCAGGTTTCTACCAGCTTGGGTAGTTCGTCGTGGCGCTGCTTAAGCAGCACGTCAATATTGGCAAAGTGCTTGGAGACAGCGTGCTTGAGATTAACAAGGCCGTTGTAAAGGGTAACCGCGTACATCAGAAGAAATGCGGCAATCACCAGAGTGATAATGCTGGTCATGTCCATGTCGGGCGTCTCCGGCCTGTTATTGTTCGCAGAAGTATCGCAAGGCTGGGAGTGTGAATCAATGTGGGCTGATGACGGCGGAACGATTTCGCCTGCGGGGCAGGCTCCTACAGATAGTGTAGGAGCCTGCCCCGCAGGCGAACGGGTGGTAGGTAGGGTTACGCCTCCGGGGTGAAGGTGATTTTCATTTCCTTCATGGCGTTTACAAAGAACGAGCGTACGTATTGAGGTTCGGCGGCAAATTCGGGGTTGCGCAGGCGGGGGATTATTTCCTCAAACATCACGCGCAGTTCCAGTCGTGCCAGATGCGAGCCGATACAAAAGTGCTGGCCTATCCCAAATGAACGCAACTGATTGGCGAGGTCGGGCATGCGCTCGGCGCGGCGTACGTCAAATTGCATGGCATCGTCGCCGAAGGTGCTCTCGTCGTGGTTAATGGTGTGGTAGTGCAACAGTATCTTGTCGCCGGCCTTAATCTGTTGTCCGCCGAGTTCCATGTCTTCCATTGCCGTGCGGCGCATTGAAATGAAGGCGGTGTTGTAACGCAGCATCTCTTCGGTTGCGGCCGGAATTTTATCGGGGTTGTCGACCAGATATTGAAGTTGATCCGGGTTTTCCATCAACAGGCGCATGCCGTGCGACATAACAGTACGGGTAGATTCGTTGCCGCCCACCAGAATCAGAATGAACATCCAGCCGAAATCCTCGTAGGAAATCGGTTCGCCGTCTACTTCGCCCTTGATCAGTGCGCTCAATACGTTTTTGGGCATATTGTCCGGGTCTTTCTGGTACTCCTGCGCCAGATTGGTCGCGTAGGTAATCACCTCCGCAGCCGCCATTTGCCCCTCCAGCTCGGAGATCGACATGTCGGGGTCGTCGGCGAAAATCATGGTGTTGGTCCAGTCGTAAAACTTTTTGCGGTCACTGGCCGGCACGCCCATCAAATCGAGAATGGCAAAGAGCGGTAATTCGGCGGCAACTTCCTCGACAAACTCGCACTCTCCGCGCTTGGCTACGGCATCAATGATGTCGATGGCGTGTTGGCGAAAGGTGGGTTCGTAGGAGTCCATCATTTTGGGTGTGAACGCGGCGCGCACAATGCGGCGTACTTTCTGGTGGCGCGGCGGGTCCATATTGATGATGGTGTGGGAGTGAATGTCCTTCACCATCCAGTCTTCGAACTCCATCGGGAAAGCCGTGCGCTCGGCTGAGGAGAACAGGGCCGGGTTTTTGGATACGTAGTCCAGCTCCTGTTGTCGGGTAACGGCCCAATAGGGAACGCCGGTAATCGGGTCGTCGATGCGCACTACCGGGCCCGCATCGCGCAATTCACGCAGTTTCTGGTAGGGCATGCCTTCGGCATACGTGTCGGGGTCGACCAGGTTGGCAAAAGGGCATTGGCTCATGGGTGTCTCCGCGCTGGGGCTTTATTCAATTTATAGAGGGTGGCGAGTGTAGTGGCTGACCGGCACCGGGTCTAATGAAGACTTGGTAATGGCAGGGGGGCCGGAAAGCGACCTACACCCGCAACCAGTCCGGCACCGGCAGTTCCATCTGTTCGAGAAAAACCGGGTTGTACAGTTTGCTCTTGTAGCGGTCGCCATAATCGCAGAGCACGGTCACGATGGTGTGGCCGGGGCCCATGTCCTTCGCCATGCGCACCGCACCGGCAATATTGATGGCCGACGAGCCTCCCAGACAGAGGCCTTCATGACGCAGAATCTGGAAGATATGGGGCAGGGCTTCGGCGTCACTGATCTGGTAGGGCATATCGATCGCACAGTCTTTTAGGTTGCCGGTAATAAAACTGATGCCAATGCCTTCGGCAATCGAGCGACCGTCGCCTTTGAGTTCGCCATTGACAAAATGATTGAACAGGGCCGAACCCATCGGGTCTGCCAGGCCGATCTTGATATCGGCCTTGCGCTCGCGCAGGGCCATGGCCGTGCCGGCCAGCGTGCCACCGGTACCGACCGCACAGATAAAGCCGTCGAGTTGGCCGCCGGTCTGTTCCCAAATCTCGGCGCCAGTGGTTTGGTAGTGAATATCGCGGTTGGCGGTATTGTCGAACTGTCTGGCCCAGACTGCGCCCTGTTCGCTCTTCGCATTCAGCTCTTTGGTCAGTCGTTCGGCGGTGTGAATGTAGTGATTGGGGTCGTCATAGCTGGTGGCCTTGACCAGTCTCAGGTCGGCGCCGTAGAGGTCCAGCAGGCCGATTTTCTCCCGGCTGAGTGATTGCGGCATCACCACCACCGATTTGTAACCCAGCGAGTTGGCGAGCAGGGTCAGGCCGATGCCGGTATTGCCGGCCGTGCCTTCGACAATGGTGCCGCCGGGGCGCAGCTCGCCGCTGGCTTCGGCGGCGCGAACAATGCCCAGTGCGGTGCGGTCCTTCACGGAGCCGCCGGGGTTGAGGAACTCGGCCTTGCCGTAAATAGTGCATCCGGTGGCTTCGGACGCGGCCCGCAAATAGACCAGCGGGGTGTTGCCGATCAGTTCGGCAAAACCTTGATGTTGGGGCGAGGAAGGGTGGGGCATACAGCTCTCCTGACAGTCAGGTATTATGGTAGCCCCGCTACAACGGCAATGGCAACGGCTGTGGCACTGGCGGCGGTGTTTCTGTGTCGCTGGTGGCCGAACTGTGCTCTACTTTGCCTGTAAATATTTTGTCATATCACCTGATCTAAATGACGAGCGGGTGCGTAGAGTGAACAGCAAGGAGAACCAATGACAGACAGCGTCGGCGAAAGCGTTGATGCCCGGCACTGGATTAGCTGCATGGAGCAGGTAGCCAGCCAGCGTGACAAGCAGAGCTTTATGGAGCTGTTTGATTATTTTTCTCCACGTGTGAATGCCTATCTTCTGGGCATGGGGGTTGATAGCGGGCTGGCAGAAGACCTCAGCCAAGAGGCCTTGCTGGCTCTGTGGAACAAGGCTCACCTGTATCAGCCACGCAAGGCCGCCGTCAGTACCTGGCTTTTTCGTGTCGCCCGAAATCTATGGATAGACCGTTTACGTAAACAAAGGGCAACCGTTTACGAGCTGGATGATGAGTATCTTGAGGCCGGTGTGGGTGCCGAAGACCCGGAGGAAGATACCGGGGCGCTGGACGCAGACCGGATTCAGGAAGCGCTGGATGCCTTGCCGCGCAACCAGGCACAGGTTGTGTTCAAGGCTTATTTTGAAGGTAAAAGTCACAGCGAAATCGCAGCCGATACCGGTATGCCGCTGGGTAGTGTGAAGTCGAGTTTGCGTTTGGCCCTGCAAGCCTTGCGTGAGAAGTACGGAGAAAATGTATGAACATTCAGCACCATTTACAGCCGGAGACCTTGATGGCCTACGCAGCGGGTACGCTGCCGGCCGCCATGGCACTGGTGGTGGGGTGCCATGCCGAACGCTGCAGTCAGTGCCGGAAAGAGCTGCGCAGTGCCGAAGCGCTGGGCGGCCAGATGCTCGAAACCGTGGCGGCCAAACCGCTGCCGGAAGCGGCGCGCAACAACGTTATGGCCTTGCTGGATCAACAGCCGCTGCCGGAGCGGGCACCAGCCTCGGCGGTTGCCTCTACCCAAGGTGACGATTCCTTTTTGCCCAAGCGGCTGAAGTCACTGCTGGGTATCGACAATTACAATCAGTTGAAGTGGCGCAAGCTGGCACCCGGTATCGAAAAATTCAACTTGCCGCTGGATGAGGGTAAATCCTTCATGTTGCGAATTGGTGCTGGCCTGGCCATGCCGGTACACACTCACAAAGGCGCAGAACTCACCCTCTTGTTGCAGGGCGGCTATCACGACAAGCTCGGCAGTTTTCATATGGGCGACGTGGCGGATCTCGATAGCAGCGTAGAGCACCAGCCGGTCGCGTTTGACGATGAACCCTGTATCTGCCTGGCAGGTATGGACGCGGGCCTGCGATTCAAGGGCTTGATTCCCACCCTGATGAAGCCGCTGACCGGTCTCTGACGCGCCGGGGTTTTCCCTAAACGGTTCTGGCCAGCTCTTTGGCCAGCAGCCAGTAAACTTTCGGGTTTATGGCAAAGCCCAAATGACTTGAATTCACCGCCAGATGTCTCACCGAGGGGTGGCCAATCATGGCCACTTCCTGGCTGACGATGCCGTCTGTGGGGCTAAAAATCACCGTCATTGGCACTTTCTGTTCACCGGTATTGGCAACCAGCCAGCCGGAGATATCCTGCACTTCTTCGGGTACATTGCTGTTGTAGGCGCGCCGCATAATATCCCAGGCGGCTGTGCCGCGCGGGTCGCCGTGAGGTGTGCCCAGCGTTATTACGCGCCGTACCCATTCCGGGTGTAGCTGACCGAGTTCGTGGGCGTAAATGCCGCCAAGGCTCCAGCCTACCAGGCTGACTTTCTGCCCCGTTTCCAGATAAATTTTTTCAAGTTGTCTGGCCGCGCGTGCCACCATTTTTTCACGAAACAGCATCGCCTCATCCAGCGACGACATTTTGTACTTGGGGAAATTGCGCCCCAGTTCCCAGGGGCGAGCGTCGTAACCCCAGCGTGTTATCCAGCTTCGCAGTGGCGCCATGCAGCCGTCGGCGCCGCCAAAACCCGGCAGCGTCATGACCGGATGACCATCGCCTTGAGGCGCGCGTTTCAGGAACGGTCTTGCGAGCAGTAACTGCTGGCATTCGAACAGGGCGCGTACGCCCTCCGAAAGAGAGTGCCACAGTTCGGGAGGCGCGGGGTGATCGTCGAGTGGGGCAGAAGGGATACTGGATGGCACCGGCAAATCCTCAGGCAAACATCGAAATAGCGTTGCCTCAGTGTGTGGCCGTCGCTGTCAGAGGGTCAAGTGCAAAATAGGTCAGGAATTTTGCGTAGCAGCTGGTCGACCGCGTGTGGCTTGGCGTTCACGCGGCTACAGTGCGCTCGGCAGCCCAATGACGCAAAGCCTGGATTTTTTCGCCCATCACAACCGCCAGCGGGCGGGTTTTTTCCAGCGCATCTAACACCAGCTCCGTGCTGAGCGCCTGTGCTCTGGCGGCTGCGGTATACAAACCGGATACCACGGCCTGTTCAATTTCAGCGCCCGAAAAACCCTCGCTGGACATTGCCAGGCGCGCCAGGTCAAAGGTTTGTGGTTCCTGCCCGCGCTTGCGCAAATGAATGGCGAAAATATCCTGTCGAATGGCGGCATCGGGCAGGTCGACAAAAAAGATTTCGTCCAGCCGGCCCTTGCGCACCAGTTCCGGTGGCAGGCCGCTGATATCGTTGGAGGTGCAAACCACAAATACCGGCTTGCTGCGTTCCGACAGCCAAGTGAGCAGCGTGCCCTGAATACGGCGCGAGGTGCCATCGTCGCTCTGGCCATTGGCCAGCCCCTTTTCAATTTCATCAATCCACAGTACGCAGGGTGACATCAACTCGGAAAGCTGCAGCGCTTCGCGCAGATTTTTCTCGGTTTCACCGATGTATTTGTTGTACAGCGCCGCAAAATCCAGGCGCAGCAGCGGCAAACCCCATACACCGGCAATCGCTTTTGCCGCCAGACTTTTGCCACCGCCCTGAACACCTAACAGCATGACGCCTTTCGGGCAGTCCTGAGCCGGTGCAGTATCAAGAAAGGCTGACTTGCGATGTTCCAGCCAGTCTTTGAGGTCGTGCAAACCCCCAACACTGGAAAATTTCTCGGTGTTGTACTCAAAGCTGAGAATGCCTTCCATGTCCATCAGTTGGAATTTGCCGCGGTTGATCTCGGGCAGATCGCTATCGTCGATGGCGCCGTCGTCGCGAATCGCCGCTCGAATCAGCCGGCGACTGTCGTCAAAGCTGAGGCCCTTAAGGTTGCTCAACAACTGCTGGAGTGTTTGCTGGTCAGTTTTGACTTTGTGGCCACCGTTGTCCTGAGCCCAGGCGCGAGCCTCTTCGCGAATCATCGCTTCGAGTTGCTGCTCGCTCGGCAGCGAGAGTTTGAAGTAGGCACTCAAACGCGACAGTTCAGGCGGAAGTTTGAGCGCGTGACTGATTAACAACAGCGTCTGGCCGCTGCTTTCAGCGTTCAGCGCTATGTCTTTAAGCAAGCGCACAATGGTGGGGTTGGTGAGATAGGGGTGAAAGTCACAGAGGGCAATAATAGCACTCTGAGGTTGTTGTTTGATTTGTATCAGCGCTTGCTCCGGGTCACAAAGATCCCCTTTGCCGCCGATTTTCTGGCCAAAGCCCAGGTGGTTGATGCCTTCGGTCACAGACCAGCAGTGCAGCGAACAGGCGCGTTTGACCGCTACCCGCGTTAGCAGTTGCAGCGCGCGCTTTTCTTCATGGGTTTCCAGCACCACGATGGGTATGCGGGAGTCGAGAATCAGATTGAGATCATGGGCGTCATTCATGGAGGATAAACATAAGCGGCGCCGCAAGCGCTGACAAGCAGATTCTGATGCAATATCGGGAATAAACAGGTTTATCGCAGATTTGAGTGGGAAACAGCAATTGGATTGAATGAATGTGTGGGAGCCTGCCCTGCAGGCGAATCAGCAGTTGCCGGGTTGGCTTTGTTCGCGCGCAGGGCACGCTCCCACAATAGCCTATTCACCTGAGCTTACGAAGAACCAATAAAAATGCCGGCGGGCTTGAGCCGACCGGCGATGGCAACCTGACGATTTCCGATGGCGGCTCAGGCCGTGCGTACTTCCAGCGCCGGACTCCGGTCTTGCAGTGATAAGGCGCCATTCCCTTGCAGAGCGACCACGGCAGTAGTCACGGCGAGAAACAGCGGGTACTCCCAGCCGCCGCCCTCAGCGTTAAATACCCAGCCAGCGCCCGCATGCGCCCAGGTCGCTCCCAGCGCAACGGGAATCAGCGCGAGCGCGAACAGACGGCTCTGGTAACCAATGACCAGCGCCAGGCCGCCGACGGCTTCGATGAAAAACGTAGCGTAGGCGACAATCGCCGGCAGGCCGATCGATTCAAAGTAAGCAACCGTTCCCGGCAGGGTAAAAATAAAGAGTTTCAGGTATACACTGTGCGCCAGATAAATAACGCCCAGACTAATACGCAGCAGGGCCGTTCCCAGTTGTTGTGAGTGAGTGTTCATAAGCAAGTCTCCATTGACAAGGTGTTGCCGGATCAATGCCTTTTTAGGGTTTGGTCCGGCGGGTTTGTACATCACCCCTGCAGTTTGCCCCTTGCATAAAAAACTTGAAATTAGGTAAAAGTGCACTTCCATATTGCATTATTGCAATTTAGGCTGGGTGGCTGTGTATGTTTCACTGCAGGTTGCACAGTGAAACGCTGAATATGGGAGGAGTCATGGGACTATTGGTTAAAGGCCAGTGGCGGGACAAGTGGTACGACACGGGTGAAAGTGGAGAGTTTATCCGCGAGGGCAGCCAGTTTCGGGCCGCTGTGGGTGATGCAGCCCACCCGCCTGCGGCCGAGCGCTATCATCTGTATGTGTCGCTGGCCTGCCCGTGGGCACATCGTGCCCTGATTTTTCGGGAGTTGAAGCAGCTCGATGACCTGATTGATGTCTCGGTGGTTAGCCCGTTGATGCAAAGCAAGGGCTGGACCTTTGATCGCGCGTCCGGCTCCAGCGGCGACGCGCTCTACCAACTGGATTGTCACTACCAGCTGTATACAAAGCATCAACCGGATTACAGCGGCCGGGTGACGGTGCCGGTGCTCTGGGATACCCGGGCAATGGGCATCGTAAACAATGAATCCGCCGACATTATTCGCCAGTTCAATTCGGCGTTTGATGATCTGACCGGCAATCGCGACGACTACTACCCGCCTGAGCTGCGCGCCGAGATTGATGCCGTGAACGAGCGGGTGTATGCCGAGGTCAATAACGGGGTCTATCGCGCCGGTTTCGCCACGACCCAGAGCGCCTATGAAGAGGCTTATAACAGTCTTTTCGAGGCGCTAGACTGGCTCGAAAGTAAACTTGCCCGGCAGCGCTTTCTCGCCGGTGAGCGCATCACCGAAGCAGACTGGCGGCTGTTTACCACGCTGATTCGATTTGATGCCGTTTACCACGGTCACTTTAAATGTAACCGCCAGCGGCTTGAAGATTTTCCCGCGCTGTCTGCCTACACCCGCGAGTTGTATCAATGGCCCAATGTTGAAAAGACTGTTAATTTCAAACACATCAAAACGCATTACTACGCCAGCCACGACACCATTAACCCAACCGCCATTGTGCCCTGCGGCCCCGAGATTGATTACCACCGGCCTCACCATCGCAGTGAACTGAGTGGCTTTGATGCCAGCGGCAAGCGCCTGTGAAAGACTGGGACGATATGCGTTTTTTTCACGCGGTGGCAGAGGGTGGCTCGCTGAGTGCTGCCAGCCGCTCGTTGGGGGTTAATCACTCCACGGTATTCCGGCGCATTAACCAGCTTGAAGAGCGTTTGCAGGCGCGCCTGTTCGAGCGGCTCGATAATCGCTATCAACTTACCGATACCGGCGAGCAACTGTATGCGCGCATCCGGCAGGTGGCCAATGTGATGGACGATGTCGAGCGTCATGTGGCGGGCCGCGACAGTCTGCTCGAAGGCTCAATACGCCTGACCTGCCCCGATACCTTTCT
Organism: Spongiibacteraceae bacterium UBA5047; assembly: GCA_002415025.1. Taxonomy (GTDB): domain Bacteria; phylum Pseudomonadota; class Gammaproteobacteria; order Pseudomonadales; family Spongiibacteraceae; genus Litorivivens. The sequence continues at coordinate 122,176 of DIBR01000034.1, read as the reverse complement.
CGACTGGATGGTGCCGGGGCTGATCGCCGAGTTCAGCCGCCAGTATCCGCAGGTGACGATTGAGCTGCGCGCAGATCAGGAGCATCTTGATCTGGCGCGGCGCGAAGCAGATATTGCGCTGCGGGCAACCAACAACCCGCCCGAGTATTTGATTGGCAAGCGTCTGGGGCAAATGGGCTGGCGTTTTTATGGTCAGCCACAATTTCTGGAAACCCTTGCCGGTGTTTCCCAGCTACCCGACAACGGTGTGTCTGCGATGCCCGTAATTGCACCCGAGGGAAAGTTGCTGCAGATTCCTGCCTGCCAATGGCTCGATAAGCAACTACCGCGATTTCGTGTAACCGCGCGAGCGGGGTCGTTGCGCGCCGCGGCGGCGCTGGCTCAGGCAGGGCTGGGTTTGGCCTTGTTGCCGGTGGAAGCCGGTCTGGCCCTGAGTGAAATTGCAGCACCGGCCAAGAACTTTGATACCGGTATCTGGTTGCTGCGCCACCCCGATATGCGTGGTAATACGCGCTTGAATTGTTTTGCGGGTTTTATAGGGCAGGCCTTTAATGACTGGTTTGCAGTGCAGCCTTGAGCTGACAACGACAGGAGCAACTTAGTGAGCAATTACGTGAGTAAAAGCGTGAGAAAAAATATCCTGATAACCGGTGCCAGTTCCGGCCTCGGCTATGAGATGGCGCGGCAGTTTGCGGCAATGGGACGCAATCTGGCAATCTGTGCACGGCGGGAGGATCAGCTGCTGGCCTTAAAGACAGAATTGGATGCAATCAATCCCGACATTGACGTGTTGATTAAACCGCTGGATGTGCTGGATTACGACGCCGTTGAACGGGTGTTTAATGAAGTGAAAGCGTATTTCGGCCAGCTGGACCGTGTGATCGTCAATGCCGGTATGGGCAAGGGGCAGGCGCTCGGCAAAGGTTATTTTCACGCAAACCGGCAAACCGCCGAAACCAATTTTGTGGCTGCCATTGCCCAGTGCGATGCGGCGATGGCCATATTTCGTGAGCAAAATGCCGGCCATCTGGTTGCGGTGTCGTCGCTGGCGGCTTTGCGCGGCATGTCAGGCACCACCATGGTGTACTCGGCAACCAAGGCGGGCGTGGCGGTGCTGATGGAAGGTTTGCAAATGGATTTGCTGGATTCACCCATCAAGGTCACAACCCTTTTCCCCGGCTATATTCTCACCGACATTAACCGGGATATGAAAAACGTCATGTTCCGCGCGGACCTGCAATCAGGCACGCGTTCCATTGTCAAAGCGATTGAGCGGGAAAAGCCCAAGGCCTATGTGCCGGGCATTACCTGGTGGTTGCTGGGGCATATTATGCGCCGCTTGCCCCTGCGCATTCTGAAGAAGGCCGGGGGCCAATAAGGGGAGGGAGCAGTAAGGTGAGCGATGGCGTACAGGCATTCGAGTATGTGGGGTTCTGGGCGCGCGCGATCGCCACACTGATCGATACGCTGGTGCTGGTTGTTGTGACCTGGCCACTGTTGTTGATGGTCTACGACGTCAACACGCCTATCACGACGGCGGAGATGGCCACCGATACAGCCTATATTGTTATTTCCTACATTCTGCCCACGGTGGCGGTCATTCTCTTGTGGCTTAAATATCGCGCCACACCGGGAAAAATGCTGTTCCGGGCTGAAGTGGTCGATGCGCAAAGCCACCGGGCGATGACGCCATCGCAGTCGGTGCTGCGCTACTTCGCCTACCTTGCTTCGTGGTTGCCACTGTTTATCGGCTTTTTCTGGATTGCCTTTGACGAGCGAAAACAAGGCTGGCACGACAAGATTGCCGGTACGGTGGTTATTCGCCGCTTGCCCGAATCGGGCTCACCGGGAATTGAACGCAGCTAAATCCATTCAATCGCGTAGTTCTATACCTAAAACTTCCCTGCAACCTGTCGAACCCTGCCTGTGTCTTTCGACCAAGTAAGGCAGTGGAGAACCCAAAAGAGCGCGCCGGCTAGCAGGCACAAGCTTTGTGCGGGCGCGGCTATTGCGGGTGCTGGACAGGCGGAGTAGAATCCCGTTCGAATGTTATTCGAATAGAGTTCATATTATGGCCCCTGCGCCCCGCTTTACGCCGGACGAAGAGCAGGAGATCGTCCTCGATGCGGCCGTAGCCTGCATTGAAGAAAGCTCACTGCTGGGTTTTACCATCGGCGCCATCGCCAAGCGGGCGGGGCTGTCGGTGGGCTCTCTCTACAAGCATGTGCAGAGCAAGGAAGACCTGCTGGTGGCGCTGGCCACCCGCCTGTCGCGCCATACCCGGCAGCTCTACGGGGAAATACTGGGTTCTGACCTGAGTTCTCCCCAGCGCATTATCGCCCTGAGTTTGCTGAACCCGGAAAAGACGCGGCTGTTCAATTTTGACGAGCACCTCAACACCCTGGTGTGTAGCGAGGCGATCTTGCGGCGGGCTTCATCGCAGTGGCTGGCGCAAATGCGTGAGGCTGCAGAGAGTATCGATCAGATGTTTGCCGAATTTTTTCATGCGGCGGCCGATAGCGGTGAGCTTAGCGTTAAGGATGAGGGTGAACTCAGCACCTTGAGCATGGGTTGCTGGTCCATGTGTGCCGGTTTTCAGCACATTGCCCTGATGCGGCATGTGCGCGGCAGTGAGCAGCAGGAAGGACTGCTGAAGTACCCGCTGGAGCCGGACGATTATCCGATCGTCTGCACCCAGCGCTTGCTCAACACCTACCAGTGGCAGGCGCCGCTGACACGTATTGGAATAGCCAAAGCCTGTGCCGCGTTGGTGGCTATGGGTTACCGCTAGGAGTTTTGGGGAGATGACAGGGATGAAAACGGGTTCAACAAAACGCTGGTTGGCCAGCGTTGCGCTGCTGCTACTGGTCATTGGCGGCCTGGCGACCTTTAAGGTTCAGGAAATCATGACGGCCATTGCCTTTGCCGAGTCGTTTCCCGAGCCCTCGGCAACGGTTGAAGTACATGTGGTCGAGAGCGCTACCTACCAGCCAACCCGCAAGGTATTCGCTGAAGTGGTTGCACCGCAACGGCTGGAGTTGCGCAATGAACTGGGTGGCATTGTCGACGCGGTGGGCTTTGAATCCGGCGCCGAAGTCAGTGAGGGGCAGCTCCTGCTGCAACTGGATGTGCGTGAGGACGAAGCGCGTTTACGCGCACTGCAGGCCCGGCAGGAACTCGCCTCGCGCACCTACGCGCGTAACCAGAAGCTGTATCGTCAGCAGCGTATCAGCGAGCAAACCCTGGATGAATCTCGCGCCGAGTTTGATTCGCTCGAGGCCGACGTGGCGCAGGTGAAAGTACAGATCGACAAAAAGCGCATTACTGCACCCTTTGCCGCACGTACGGGAATTCACCATCTGGAGCCGGGACAGCTGCTGACAGCCCAGAGCACCGTTACCACGCTGGTAGGACTAACGGATCACCTGTGGCTTGATTTTGAGTTGCCCCAGTCGGCGCCGCTGCTGAATGTCGGCGACCGTATTGATGTTATCGCCGAGCCCGGCGGCCTTAAGGCAACCATTGTTGCCCGTGAGGGCGAGTTGTCCAACAGCTCAAGAAATTTGCGCTATCGCGCAAGGTTTTCTGCAGACGGGCACGCGCTTTTGCCGCATTCGGTGGTGCACGTGCAGGTGCCTGCGGGCGAGCCGATGCAGGCAGCGCTGATTCCCGACACCGCGCTGCGGGCAGATCAGCTGGGTAGCTTTGTCTACCTGCTGGAAGAGAGTGCCGAAACCGGGGAGCTGCGCGCACACAGGCAACAGGTGGAAGTGGGCAGCCGCCGTAAAAATGAAGTGGCTGTGTTGTCGGGGCTGAAACCCGGCGACCGGATTGCCGCCAAGGGTGCCTTCAAGTTGCGTGATGATGCCAAGGTGTCTGTACAGCAAGGTGGCGCTGCTGAGGAACCCAAGTCATGACGACGGGTGAAAAGCCTTCAATCATGGATGTGTTTGTCACGCGTCCGATACTGGCGCTGGTGGTGTGCGTGGTACTGGTGTTTGCCGGTCTGCGTGCCAGCCAGAGTATTCCGGTGCTGCAGTTTCCGCGCATTGAAAGCGCAACTCTGGTGATTACAACGCTCTACGTCGGCGCCTCGGCGGATGTGGTGCAGGGTTTTGTCACCGAACCGATCGAGCGCGTGGCCTCCACCATTCCCGGTGTGGATTACGTCGATTCGAATACCACCGCCGGTGTCAGCACGGTCAAGGTGTGGCTGGAGCTTAATCACGATACGACTTCCGCGCTGGCCGAACTGTCGACGCGGCTGAGCCAGATCCGCTTCGAGCTGCCGCAGGGGGCAGAAGATCCATCAGTGGAAGTGCAGCGCGCCGACCGACCGGCGGCATTGTTCTATCTGGATGTTGTGGCGGATCATTTGACCCGCGCAGAGGTTACTGACTATCTCAAGCGCGAGGTCAACCCGATCATAGCGGCTATCGAAGGCGTGCAGCGAGTGGATCTTGAAGGCGGGCGTGATCCTGCCATGCGGGTCTGGCTCGACCCTGCGCGTTTGTCCTCCTTCGATATGAATTCCTCTGATGTGCTGGCGGCGCTGCGTAACAATAACGTGATTGCGACGGTCGGCCATACCGAAAACGACTGGCAGCGAATCAACCTGCTGGCGAACACCACCTTGCAAAATCCTGCGGATTTCGAGCGTCTGGTGCTGCGCAAGGAAGGAGGTGCCTTGCTGCGACTGGGTGACATTGCGCGCATCGAGCTGGCCGAAGAGGAGGGGCAGGTTAACGCGCGTTACAACCAGCGCAGCAACGTCTTTGTTTCCGTGTGGCCACTGCCGGGGGCCAACGAAATTGCAATCGGTGATGCGCTCTACCCGCTGCTCGAAGAGATTAACCGCAATATGCCCGCCGGTATTCATATCGACGATGGTTATGACGGCACGATTTATATGCGCAATGCGCTGCGCGAAATTTTTATTACTCTGGCCGAAACCATCTTGCTGGTAGGCCTGGTGGTGCTGGCGCTGATGGGCTCGTTTCGCACGGCGCTGGTGCCACTGCTGACCATTCCGATCTCGATTCTGGGCGCACTGGCCTGCATGTCGATTATGGGTTTTTCGTTGAATCTGCTCACCACCCTCGCCATTGTATTATCGGTAGGGCTGGTGGTGGACGACGCCATTGTGGTGGTCGAAAACGTTGCCCGTCATATGCGCGAAGGCCTGTCGCGCAAGCAGGCCGCGTTGGTCAGCAGCCGCGAACTGTTTACCCCGATCCTGACGATGACGCTCACGCTGGCCGCTGTGTACGCGCCCATTGGCTTCCTGTCCGGCTTAAGCGGTGTGCTGTTCAAGGAGTTCGCCTTTACACTGGCTATTGCCGTCATTATCTCGGGCATTGTTGCGGTGACGCTGGCCCCGATTATGAGCGCGAGAGTGACGCCCGAGGGCGGTCACGAAGGCCGTATTACCCAGTGGGTCAACGCGCGCTTTGACCGCTTGCACGAACGCTATGCGGCGGCACTGACGGGAATCTTTTTGTGGCAAAAGCAGATACTGGTGATGGCGCTGGTGTTCAGCCTGCTGGCGGTTCCCTTTTTGCTGTTTTCCCAAAAAGAACTGGCGCCGATTGAAGACGAGGCTTCCATCAGCGTTGTGGTTGAAGCACCGCCGGAAGCGTCGCTGGAATACACCAACCGACAAATGCATGATGTGGTAGACGCGCTTTTGCAGCTGCCGGGCACCACGATGATGTGGCAGATTGTATTGCCCACCGGGGGCTTTGGCGGTATGAGTTTTGTTGATTTCGATCAGCGTGATTTCAACGTAAAAGATATATTGCCTCAGGCCTTCGGGGTGCTGTCGCAGGTGACTGGTGTGACCGCATTTCCGATCCTGCCACCCTCACTGCCCAGTGCGGGCCAGTTTGATGTAGAGCTGGTGGTGCAGTCTCCCGACAGCTATGCCGACATGAAACAGTACGCCAGCAAAATGGTGCAGAGCGCCTATGCTAGCGGCAAGTTCATGTTCGCTGAAACCGACCTGAAAATTGATTTACCGCAGGTGCGGCTCAATATTGACCGTGACCGGGTAGCGGATCTGGGTATGACCATGCAGTCGGTTAACGATCAGATTGCCACCCTCCTGTCCGGAAATTACGCCAACCGCTTTGACGCGAAAGGTCGGGCCTATCGCGTGATTCCGATGGTGCAGAATCTTGATCGGCACGACCCGGAAACCATTCTCGATCTGCTGCTGCAAACCCCCGGCGGTGATCTGGTGCGCCTGTCGTCGATCGCCACGCTGAAGTATGAAATTTCTCCGCGAGTGCTTGGCAAGTTTGACCAGAAGCGTTCCTTCCGGCTTTACGGCGGGGTAGTTCCGGGTACCACCAAGGAGCAGGGGCTGGCCGCGCTGGAAAAAGCTGCTGCCGAGGTGCTGCCTCCACGCTATTCCATAGAATATGCGGGCGAGTCGCGGCAGATACGGCAAGAGGGCAACACGCTTATGGGCGTGCTCGGTATTGCGCTGGTGCTGGTGTACCTGATGCTGGCGGTGCAGTTCAACAGCCTGCGTGACCCCTTGGTGGTTCTCTTGGGCTCGGTGCCGCTGGCAATCGCGGGCGCCTTGTTGTTCCCGTTTTTAAGCTGGACCAGTATCAATATTTACTCGCAAATCGGGTTTATCACGCTGGTTGGGCTGGTGGCGAAGAACGGCATTCTGATTGTGGAATTCGCCAATCAGGCGCAGAAGCAGGGAGCGTTGAAACGCGAGGCCATCCGGATAGCGGCAGAAACCCGCCTGCGTCCGGTATTGATGACCACTGCTGCCACTGTGCTGGGGCACCTGCCGCTGGTATTGGTCACCGGGCCGGGTGCCGAAGCGCGCAACAGTATCGGTATCATTCTGGTGGCGGGCATGATCATTGGCACTTTGTTTACCCTGCTGGTGTTGCCCTGTGTTTATCTGTGGCTGGCTGATGAACATCAGCCGGAAGGTGTGGATTCGCCCCTGAAAATTGCGCCGGGCTAGGCGTGTGGGCTTGAGTCTGCTCGCAAATAGCATCAAGTTCATTCGCCTGCGGGGCAGGTTCCCACAAAAGTCACTCGTGCGGGTGGGAGCGAGCCCTGCTCGCGAATGATCTGAACCTTTAAGCAACCAAAAACGGGAAAGCACTTTTGGCTGGCTTCAAACCGCGGGGAATTATTCCTCAAAAATATTCGACGACCGTGTTCGCTTTTTTTATGGCGCTGTTGATGTCGATGCTGATGTCGCTCGTCATCTCGATTTTTAATGTCGGACTGGTGAGCAATATCATTAGCATCTGGCTTCGCGCCTGGGTGTTTGCCTTTGTTGTCGCCTTCCCGGTTACACTCGTGGTCTCACCACTGGTGAGAAAGCTGGTGGCGCTCGTTGTTATCGACTAGCGTCTGGGCGCTAGAATCCTTGCAGGCTGTTGATTTTCTATCTGCGTTGCCACTGCGGCGTTAAAAACTGGCTCAAATCGGTCATTTATTGCGTATAAACTCCCTCATTTCGCCAGTTTTTGCCTTGCATTGGCTGCCTCGAAAACGAAAATCAACAACCTGCTAGGCCACTCGACGCAACCGCCTTCTCGGCTGTGAGGGGCGGGAAGGAAAGTTCGGGCCGGTGGGCGCCGCTTCCCGGTTGAGATAGTCGACAATGGCTGCGCGCAAGCTCGCGTCGCCGCCTTCAATCCCCTGATTGCCGAACAGCCGATTGAATTCGAACACGTAGGGGTGCTCGCCCACCATCGCGATATCGAAACCGGCGTGGTTAATGTCCAGCGATCGGGCGAGGCGCAAGGCTAGTTCAATGGCCGCCGGGGGCACCGGGCTGTAGTCAACAAAACCGCCCTTGGCGACATTGTTGTAAAAGCCCCGGGCCGATTGCTGACGCCAGTAGGCTGCCAGCACGGTATCGCCAATAATCACAACCCGTATGTCGCGATCAATGGGCAGATATTCCTGCACGTACAGCGTTTCGCTGATGGCCACGTAGTTCAGCCAGTCCTGGCGCGAATCGATCAGCCACACCCCGTCGCCCTGAGAGGCCTTGGGCAGCTTGGCCACAAAGGGCGTATACATTTCCTGCCAGAGTAATTCTGCGTTCGCTGGCGTGTTGGCCAGTATGCGGGTCATCGGCGTATTGCCCGGCGCCACCAGCTCAAAGGCGCGGGTCATTTCAATTTTGTTGTTGCCGAGGCGGTAACTGGCTTCGCTGGGAAAGACTCGCGCCTTCAAGCCGTATTGCAGGGCATTCAGTTGCCAGTGCGGGGGGAATAACACCCAGCGGGCCTGACTGATTTCGGTTTTGTACTGAAAGAGTTGTTCGGGCTTGATCTGCAGGGTGTCTGCAAAGCCCAGAGTGCGCAAAACGTCGAAAGAAATCCACGCCATGATGTGATCAGAAAATTGAGGTCGGCCTTTTTACGGGATGCCGTGAATTTCGTCAAGCAAATGCAGAGGGGTAGGCGCTTGAGTGATTCGAGGTTGCGAAGAGTATTAAATAGACCTTATATTGAAAAAATACGGCTAATAAATTCAAATAATTCCTTTTTATAAGTCTATATAACATAAAAATGGCGGTGCCAACTCTCTACTATGCTGGTAATAGACTGAACCCAGCTGACAACAGGACACGCCATGGCACTTCGCAAGGTTTCACTGGATGACAAGTATGCACTGGATACCACCAGCGCCTATCTGACCGGCATCGAGGCACTGGTGCGCCTGCCCATTTTGCAGCATCAACGTGACCTTGAGCGCGGTCTGAATACGGCGGGTTTTATTTCCGGCTACCGGGGTTCACCGCTGGGCGGCGTCGATCAGGCCATGTGGAAGGCCCAGCCGTATCTTGATCAGCACAATATTAAATTCCAGCCCGGTGTGAACGAAGACTTGGCGGCCACCGCCGTGCGTGGCAGTCAGGAAGTGGGGTTATTTCCCGGTGCCAGGTACGACGGTGTATTTGGCATGTGGTACGGCAAGGGCCCCGGTGTCGATCGCAGTATGGACGTCATCAAGCACGCCAATGCGGTGGGCACCTCGAAGTACGGCGGTGTGCTCGCCGTAGCCGGTGATGACCATGCGGCCAAGTCGTCGACCCTGCCGCACCAGTCAGAGCATATGTTTATGGGGGCATCCATTCCGGTGTTGGCTCCGGCCAACGTGCAGGAGGTGCTTGATCTGGGTATCTACGGCTGGGAGCTGTCGCGTTACTGCGGTACCTGGGTGGGCCTGAAGGCCATTACCGAAAATATGGATTCGGCGATTTCGGCGGAAATTGACCCGCACCGCATCAACATCATTATTCCCGACAGTTTTGAGTTGCCGCCCGGTGGCGTGCATGTGCGTCTGCCCGACAATCCGCTCGATCAGGAGCGGCGCCTGAACAAATACAAAATCTACGCTGCCCGCGAATTTGCCCGGGTGAACAACCTTAACCGGGTGGTACTCGACAGCCCCAACCCGCGCCTGGGAATTATAGCCAGCGGCAAGGCCTATCTCGACGTGCTGCAGGCGCTCGAGGATTTGGGGATTGATAAAAACAAGGCCGCCGAGATTGGCCTTCGGGTATTCAAGGTCGGCATGCCCTGGCCGCTGGAGCCGGTGAATACCCACGGCTTTGCCGATGGTCTGGAAGAGATACTGGTGGTGGAAGAAAAACGTTCCATAATCGAAGACCAGCTTACCGGTCAGCTCTACAACTGGTCAGTGGACAAGCGCCCGCGGGTCATCGGTGAGTTTGACGAGCAGGGTCGGGATTTGCTGCCCAACCTCAGCGAACTCACCCCCGCGATGGTGGCGCGCGCGATTGCCGCACGCATCCGGCGCTTTTACCAGAGCGAGGAAATTGAAAAACGCCTGAGCTTTTACCTGCAGAAAGAACAATCGCTGGCCAGCAAGCGCGATAAAATCGAGCGCTCGCCGCACTACTGTTCCGGTTGCCCGCACAACACCTCGACCCAGGTGCCGGAAGGCAGTACCGCGCTCGGTGGCATCGGTTGTCATTACATGAGCACCTTTATGGAAAGCCGCCCGGCCAAAACCTTTGCCCATATGGGCGGCGAAGGCGTGAGCTGGGTCGGGCAGGCCGCCTTCACCGACAACAAGCATATGTTTCAGAACCTGGGTGACGGCACGTATTTTCATTCAGGCAGTCTCGCCATTCGGCAAGCCATCGCATCTGGCGTGAATATTACTTACAAGATTCTGTACAACGATGCGGTCGCGATGACCGGCGGCCAGCCGGTCGACGGCAGCCTGAGTGTGGAGCAGATCATTCAGCAGTTGCGCGGTGAAGGTGTCAAACGCATTGCGGTGGTGTCGGATCATCCTGAGAAATTTGATTTTGCAACCGGCGATGGCCTCACGCTCGATCACCGCGAGCGCTTGATGGCGGTTCAAAAAGAGCTGCGGGAAGTACCCGGCACCAGCATTCTGATTTACGAGCAAACCTGCGCGGCGGAAAAGCGGCGCCGTCGCAAAAAGGGTTTGCTGGAAGACCCTAACCGACGCATTTTTATCAACCCGGCGGTTTGTGAAGGCTGCGGCGACTGCGGCAAAAAATCCAACTGTCTCTCGGTATTGCCCAAAGAAACCGAATTGGGGCGCAAGCGCGAAATCGATCAAAGTGCCTGCAATAAAGACTATTCCTGTGTGGAAGGCTTCTGTCCCAGTTTTGTGTCGGTGATTGGCGGCACACTCAAGAAGAACAAGTCTGCCGCTGGTGTGAAGGAATTTGTGCCGGTGCCGGAACCGACACTACCCGCACTCGACCGGCCCTGGAATATTGTGGTCACCGGTGTGGGCGGTACCGGCGTACTGACCGTGACGGCGGTGTTGGCCATGGCGGCCCATATCGAAGGCAAGGGCTGCGCCACCATGAACCAGACCGGCCTGGCGCAGAAGTTCGGCCCGGTGGTGAGTCATTTGCGGGTGGCCAACAAGCAGGACGATATCAGCGCGGTACGTATTCCGGCGGGTGATGCCGACTTGCTGCTGGGTTGCGATCTGGTGGTCAGTACCAACGACGAAGCGATTGCCAAGGTGAACGTCGAACGATCCTACGCGGTTATTAATGACAGCGAAGCGCCGACCGCCGAATTTGTCTACAACCCCGATGCGCAATTCCCCCTTGATTCAATGAAACGCATTATTGAAGACGAGGTGGGCAAGGAAAAAGTCGACTTTATTGAGGCCAGCCATATCGCCACGCACTTGCTGGGCGATGCCGTTGCCACCAACTTTTTTATGCTCGGCTACGCCTTCCAGAAAGGCTATATCCCGATTACCGCAACGGCGATCGAGCGGGCCATTGAGCTCAATGCGGTGGCCATCGAGTTTAACAAGCAAGCCTTTTTGTGGGGGCGCCGCTGTGTGGTAGACGCGCAGGCCGTGCGCCAGATTTCCGGCACACCGGTCTCGCACTGGCAACCGCTGGACGATCTCGATGAGATTATCGATTTCCGTGTGCGCCACCTGCAGGACTACCAGAATGCGGCTTATGCCGATCGCTACCGTACCCGGGTAGACAAAGTACGGCAGGCAGAAGCGGCTTGCGATACCGGGCAGGATTTTTTGTTAACGCGCGCGGTCGCCAAAGCCTTGCACAAGCTGATGGCCTACAAGGATGAATACGAGGTTGCGCGCCTTTACAGCAATGGCGATTTTATCAGGCAGCTGAACGAAACCTTCGAAGGCGATTTCAAGCTGCAATTTCATATGGCGCCGCCGCTCCTGTCTAAGAAAGATCCGGATACCGGCCTGCCCAGAAAAATGCAGTTCTCCTCGTGGATGATGCCTTTGTTTGGCGTGTTGGCGAAATTCAAAGCGCTGCGCGGTACCCGCTTCGATCTGTTTGGCTATAGCGCCGAACGCCATCTGGAGCGGGAACTGCTGCGGCAGTTCGAGACAGATATCGATGAACTCACTCAACATTTGAGTGCCGATAAATTGCCACTGGCGGTGGAGCTGGTGGAACTGATTCAACAGGTGCGCGGTTTTGGGCATATCAAGGAAGCGGCTATTGAGCAGTACCAGCTGCGCCGCGAGCACATCCGGAAAAAACTGCGCGGCGATGTTGTGCAGATGGTTGAAATTGAATCGGCCGCTTGATAACCGGCTCGTCAGAAGGAATAGAAATGTCTATTTTTACGGCTCCCGCATTCGATCAGCACGAGTTGGTTGTTTTTCACAAAGACGCTGCCTCGGGCTTGCAGGCGATTATCGCCATACACAACTCGGCGCTCGGCCCCGCTGTGGGTGGCTGCCGGATGTTCGATTACGCTGATGAAAGTGCGGCACTGAACGATGTGCTGCGTTTGTCGCGAGGTATGACCTACAAATCGGCGCTGGCGGGGCTGCCCATGGGCGGTGGTAAATCGGTGATTATCGGTGATCCTGCGCGACACAAGAGCCGTGAGTTGCTACTCGCCATGGGCGACTTTATCGAGAGTCTGGGCGGCCGTTACGTTTGCGCGGAAGATTCCGGCACCACGGTTGCCGACATGGGCGTTATCCGTGAACGAACGGCTCATGTATCCGGTGTGACAAAACAGCAGCGTTTTGGCGGCGACCCTTCGCCCTATACGGCCTACGGTGTTTTTTGCGGTATAGAAGCTGCGCTTTTGCATCAGCGTGGCCGGGCATCAGTAGCCGGTGTACGTATTGCCATACAAGGCGCCGGCGCGGTCGGGCGACACTTGGCGGCGCGTTTGCTAAAGCACGGGGCCGAGGTTTTTGTCGCCGACGTGAACGCAGATAACCTCAAACGCGCCGTTGCTCTCGGCGCAACAGCGGTGGCTGCCGATCAGGTGCTGACACTCGATGTGGATGTGCTGGCGCCCTGTGCCATGGGCGCAGTTATTAATGAGGAGAGCGCTGAAACCCTTCGCGCGGCTATTGTCGCCGGCGCTGCCAACAACCAGCTGGCCGCGCCCGAGCAGGGTGAGGTGCTACGACAGCGCGGCATTCTCTATGCGCCGGATTTTGTGATCAACGCGGGCGGCATTATTGACGTGCACTATCAGCAGTGCGGTGGCAGCGCTGAGCAGAGTGAGCGCCATGTTGAACAGATTCGTGATGTGCTGACGACTATTTTTCGTGAGTCAGATCAGTGCGCTTGTTCGACGCACGCGGTTGCCGAGTCCATGGCGGAAGCCCTGTTCAAGCACAAGGCAGCATTGCCCGGGGACGCGGCCTGTGGTTAATGGCTTTAGGTCGCAGGCCTGCACGTGTTCGCCAGCAGGGCTGGCTCCTACCGGTACGCGGTTTTCTGACATTTTTGTAGGAGCTGGCCCTGCCGGCGAATATTCGGTGTAAGGGTACCACCATAGAGACTAGAGCTGGGTATCCAGCGGCAGCTCGGTGGTGTTTTTGATTTCAGTCACCGCAATGTGCGAATGGGTTTCACCGACCATGGGTAGTGAGAGCAAGCGCTCGCGCACAAACACTTCGTAGTGGCGAATATCGCGGGCAACAATTTTCAGCATGTAGTCCCAGATACCGGTCATGGTGTAGCACTCCACCACCTCGGGTAAAACACGCACCGCGCTCTCGAAGTCTTCCAGATACTGGCGGCCCACCGTGGTCAGGTTAACGGTGGTAAAGACCACCAGATCCATACCCAGTTTTTCGCGGTCGAGAATGGCCACCCGCTTCTGAATAATACCTTCCTGTTCAATGCGGTTGATGCGGCGCCAGCAGGGAGATTGCGACATGTTCAGCACATCGGCAATTTCCGTTGAGGTCTTGCTCGCGTCTTTCTGCAGGATGTTGAGAATGGTGGCGTCCTGCTTGTTCAGGTCTGTTGCCATGACTTTTAACCGCTACCGTGAATTATTTAGCCAAGTATTTCGCAAGTTCGAGTCTGTTTAAATCAATTTCCGGGGAAAACTCGCATTACAGATAGGCGAGTGGCAGGGTCTGCCTGTCCACAATCTTGCGCATGACAAAACTGGAGTGCACCCCGGTAACCCCCGGGATGCGGGTGATACGATCGAGCAACAAAGACTGATAGGCGTCCATATCGGGCACGATCACCTGCAGCAGGTAATCGGCGTCCTGACCGGTAATCAGATAGCAGCTCTGCACTTCCGGATAGCCGCTGATTTCATTCTCAAAGGCTTCAAAGCGGTCGGGGGTGTGTCGGTCCATGCCGATCTGCACCATGGCGGTGAGCGACAAACCCAGCTTTTTGGCGTCCAGCAGGGTGATGCGGCGCAGGATAATGCCCGCCTCTTCAAGCAGGCGTACCCGCCGTAAGCAGGGTGAGGGCGACAGGCCCACCCGGTCGGCCAGATCGTTATTGCTCAGCTCACCCTGTGTCTGAAGCGCTTCCAGAATTTTTCGGTCGATTCTATCGATCTTGACCAAGGTTTTTTCTTTGGTTGGCATAAAACACTCATAAAATTATTAATATTGGAATAATGGTCTATTTAATAGATGATTGTCGGCAAATAAGCAAGATAATTGCGCGCATCACGTCGTACACTGGGCATCTGTCGGGTTGAGCACAGCGGCGGCGAAAACAGCGCCGTTGCTGGGTACATGAGCCACAAGCTTTTAACGACCGATGCCTGAAACCGACAGCATTCGCGAGCAGGGCTCGCTCCCACCGCGGTCGCGTACCCGGTGGGAGCCGGCCCTGCCGGCGAAATTCCGAGAGTTTGATATCGTACCTGGAGCACAGCATGACCTTTGACCATCGCAAATACCGCCGTTTTGAGGTGCCTAACAAGCCAGACCGGCGCTGGCCCGACAATCGCATTGAGCAGTCGCCGCGTTGGTGTGCGGTGGATCTGCGCGACGGCAATCAGGCTCTGGTCAAGCCGATGAGCCCGGCGCAAAAGCAGCGGCTGTTTGATTTGCTGGTCAAGCTTGGTTGCAAGGAAATCGAAATCGGCTTTCCCTCGGCCAGCCAGCCCGACTTCGATTTTTGTCGCAAACTGATCGATGAAAACCGTATTCCGGGTGATGTCACCATTCAGGTGCTCACCCAGGCCCGCCCCGAATTGATCGAGCGCAGTTTTGAAGCCCTCAAGGGCGCCCGCCGCGCCATCGTGCACGTGTACAACTCTACCTCGGTGGTGCAGCGTGAGCAGGTGTTTGCGATGAGCCGTGAAGGCATTAAACACATCGCGGTGACCGGCGCGCAGTTGGTGAAAGAGCAGGCAGCCCGATACCCCGATACCGAATGGGTGTTTCAGTATTCCCCGGAAAGTTTTACCGGCACGGAGGTGGATTATGCGATTGAGGTGATCGATGCCGTCAGTGCGGTCTGGCAGCCACAAAACGGCCAGCAGATGATCGTGAACCTGCCCGCGACCGTTGAGATGTCCAGCCCGAATGTATTCGCCGATCAGGTAGAGTGGGTGTGCGAAGGTATCAAGCACCGCGAACATATCACCATCAGTTTGCACACGCACAACGACCGCGGCTGTGCGGTGGCGGCGGGCGAATTGGGCGTGATGGCTGGCGCCGACCGGGTTGAAGGCACGCTGATGGGTAACGGCGAGCGCACCGGCAATATGGATTTGATCACCATGGCCATGAATCTCTATTCCCAGGGCATTGATCCGCAATTGAACTTTGAGAACATGGCCGAAATTCGCGAGGTGGTGGAAAGCTGTACCGACATCACGACCCACCCGCGCCATCCCTACGTGGGCGAACTGGTATTCACGGCCTTTTCCGGCAGCCATCAGGATGCCATCAAGAAATGCCTGAACCGGCGTGCAGCAGGCGAGGTCTGGAATGTGGCCTACTTGCCGATTGATCCCAAGGATATTGGTCGCCGCTATGAGGACGTGGTGCGCATCAACAGCCAGTCTGGCAAGGGCGGTGTGGCGCATGTGCTTGAGCGCGACTACAACATCGACCTGCCGCGCTGGTTGCAGCAGGAGTTTTCACGGCTGGTGCAGAAACAGGCGGAAGATCAGGGTGGAGAAATTGATTCGCTCACCATTCGCCGCCTTTTTGATGAACATTATCTTGCGGTACCCGTGGGCTGGGCGTTGAAACACTACGATCTTCATCGCGGTGATGGTGGTGTGTCGGCCAGCGTCAGCCTGGACAATGGTGCGGATTATCGAGGCGCAAGCCAGGGTGCGCTTGAGGCAATAGTGCAGGCTGTGTCGGAGACTCTGGGTGTGGGTATCGAGATTGAGGAGTACAACGAATTCGCAGTGGAAGCAGGTACGCAGGCCAACGCGCTGGCCTGCATACGGGCAACGCTTGGCGGGCACACCTTGTCTGCGGCCTCGTTGGGTGAAGACACCACGTCGGCTATGCTGCAGGCTTTCTTCTCTGTCGCAGGGCGGTATGTGCAGGCTGCTGTGCCGGCCGAGCGTCCAGCGCTGGCGGTGTAGTTTCAAGAAGCACACAGTGATTTTTCAAGGGCTGTGTGTGATTAGCTTGTATCAGACGGGTACTGCCGGCAGTATTGTGGCTCTATAAAAAAGGTAGAGTTCATCATGCAGTGCCCCTATAAAAATATTCTTGACCCCGATATTTATGTCGGCGGTGGCCACCATTCCATTTTTGCCGAGATTCGGGAGCAGTCCGGCGGGCTGGCTTATATCGAAGACCCGATCACCGGTGTTCCCTACTGGGCGGTTATGAAGCGTGAATACGCTGATTACGTGTGCAAAAACCCATTGCTATTTTCCAGTCAGGCAAAAACCATTCTGCCCAAAGAAATGCCCGAGGAAGAAATTGCACTCTCGCGGCTTATGCTGGTGAATATGGACCCGCCCGAACACGTGAAATACCGGCGTATTGTGCGTGCAGCGTTTACGCCAAAGGCGGTGCAGGGCTATGAGGCCAGATTTCGGGAAGTCGCCAAAGAAACCATCGACAGGATTGCCGACAAAGGCGAGTGCGAGTTTGTTACCGATGTGGCAGCCGAATTGCCGCTTATCGCCATCATGTCCCTGTGCGGCATTCCCATGGAAGACAAAAAGCAATTCTTCGATTGGACCAATACCATGATCTTCACCGAAGACGAGGATATTGGTGGTGCGCAGGGTGTCGAGGCATCCCAGGCGGCAGCCATCGAAGTGTATGCCTATGCTGCGGCGCTGGCCGAGAAGCATAAAACCACTCCCTTGACGGATATTGTCGGAGCTTTGCTCGATGGTACCGTCAACGACGAAAAGCTGACGCCTGAAGAGTTTCAGCTGTTCTTCCTGATGCTTATAGCTGCCGGCAATGAAAGCACGCGCTCGGTTATTGCGCACGGCATGCGTTTGCTGATGGAGCACCCCGAACAGCTCAATAAACTCATCAATGACCCTTCGCTGATACCTTTTGCGGTAGAAGAAGTTCTGCGCTACAACCCGGCATTTGTACAGATGCGTCGTACGGTAATGAAAGATACCGAGATTGGCGGGCAGCAATTGAAAGCCGGTGACAAAATGGTGATTAACTGGCAGGCGATCAACCACGATCCCGATGTGTTTGATGACCCGGAAACGTTCGATGTTGAGCGCTTCAAGCGTAAACCCGAGCTGGCGAGTCAACACCGGGCTTTCGGGAATGGCGAGCATTTTTGTATTGGCGCGCATATTTCCCGGCTTGAAATGCAGGTGATGTTTGAGGAGATCATTCCGCGCCTGCGTAACCCGGCATTTTCCCGCCCGGTTGAATATATGCGTGATTACTTTGTTAACAGTATTAAATCAATGCATATCAGCTTTGATGCGGCAGCATGATGCCCGGGAATAATCCAGGGCCATGCCTGAAAACGGCTATCTCACAATAGGTGAAAACCGGCATGCACGTACAAGCAAAGATGTTGGCAGCACTCTATGGTGCAACAGCGCTTATCGCTTTGGTATTTACCTGGTGGCACATTCCGGAGTATCTCGGCGCGGGCTTCGTGGAAGCCAATAAGCTGTTTTGGAAAGATGCGTTGTTTAATTCCCATGCTGCAGGCCGGTTTTTGGTAGCCGATGTATTGATCCTTGCTTTCGCCTGCAGTCTCTGGATGCTGGTTGAGGGGCGGCGTTTAAAGATGCGTTTTCTTTACGCCTATATAGCAGGTGGCATTGTGGTGGCCATCAGCGTGGCATTCCCGCTGTTTATGGCGGTTCGAACCCTGAAGTTGGCAGAGAATGTCTCGCGTGAAGAGGGTGCTGCCCTTCACGTAATTGATCTTGCAGTGCTGGCATTATTGGCTGGTATCACGCTGGCGGCCAGTGTTGTCATGCTGTAGCGACGAAAACGCTGGCACCGGCCGGGCTTGTATGAAATGCGAATGTGTAAACGCTATTTTTCGCTCGCCCGTGCTACCGTAATGGTTTTGGTTATCTGAGAAGCATCTATGGATCTGATTCGTATACTGTTTGCGGTATTGCTGCCCCCGTTGGGCGTTTTTCTTCAGGTGGGTATCGGCAAGCATTTCTGGCTGAACATCCTGCTCACGATACTGGGCTACTTGCCGGGCATTATTCACGCGGTCTACATCATCGCCAAGAAATGAATCCGGCGGATGTGGAATTGCGGCTGCGCCGCAGCCGGCAATTGGCAACCCTGCTTGATGGTGCCTGGGCCATTCCCTTTACCCGCTGGCGTATCGGGCTGGATTCACTGATTGGCTTGCTGCCCGTGGCAGGTGATTTGATCAGTGCCTTGTTGGGTGTGGGGATACTGTGGCAGGCTCACAAGCTGTCTGCGCCGCGTTCGCTGAAAGTGAAAATGTTGGCGAATATCGCATTGGATTTTTTGCTGGGCAGTGTGCCGGTTGTGGGTGATATTGCCGACGTGGCCTTTCGCAAAAATGCCCGTAATGCAGCCTTGCTGGAGGCTTGGGTTGCAAAAGCCGATATCGGGTCAGCGGGATATGAGTAAGACGGTCACGCTGCCGCCCGGTGTCGGACGCGATGACCGGGTGATCCTGTTTGATGGTGTCTGCAAATTGTGTTCGGCTTGGTCGCGCTTTCTGATCCGTTTCGATTCGCGCAAACAGTTTAAACTGGCAACTGTCCAGTCACCCGAGGGGCGCGCGATTCTCGAGTGGTTTGGTCTTTCTGTCGATGATTACGACACCATGGTCTTGGTGAAGGGCGACGCGTTTTTCACAAAATCATCGGCCGTCATACGGGTTTTATGGCATCTTCCTCTGCCGTGGCCATTGCTGTGTGCTGGCTGGCTGGTTCCGCGCTTTATCCGCAATGAGCTATACGATTGCGTTGCCCGCAACCGCTACCGATGGTTTGGCCAATACAGCAGTTGCGTTCAACCTGCCGCAAAAGACCGGGATCGATTTCTGTAAGACCTCCGGTGAGATTGTTTCTTCCCCTTAAGGCCGATTGCGCCCCAACTGGTCGTGGCTCGATACCCACTCGTCCGACACGATAGCCGCTGCCAGCGACAGATCACCGGCCAACACCGTGGCGCCTACAATTTCAGCGAGTTTCTTTGCCTTGCCCTGTCCGTAGCAGCCCATCATTTCCAGGCATTCGCGCTGCGTGGGCAATCCGGTGCCGCCGCCATAGCTGGCGCAGATAATGGAAGGCAGCGTGACGGAATAGTACAAATCGCCGTCGTCCGTGAGTTCCATAAAGGCGATGCCGGTATGGGACTCCACGACGTTGGCCTCGTCCTGCCCGGTGGCAATAAACAGCGAAGCAATGCCGTTGGCCGAGTGAGGGCCGTTGTACGCTGAACCGGCGAGCAGGCTGCCGAGAATTGTACGCTGGCGCAGTTTGACCATTTTCGCCGGGTCGGCCCGCATCAGTGTTTTGAGAATATCTTTCTTGATGATGGCTTCGGCAACCACGCGCTTTCCGCGTGGGTGCAGCAGGTTCATATGCGAATGTTTTTTATCGGTTTCGATACCCGACGACAGTGAGAAATTGGTGAAGGCACCGTCGTAGTTTTTGAGAATCCACTGGCAGGCAACGTGAGTGGCTTTGCCAGTCATATTCTGGCCAGCGGCGTCGCCCGTGGTGTAGTTAAAGCGGGTGAACAGTTTGTTTGCGATCACCCATTTCTGGATGTGCTGGAGTTTGGCGATCGAACTGCTACTTTCCGCGACTTTTTTAATGGCATCGTACTCATCATCGAGCCAGCGAGAAAAAGCAATGGCTTCGCGCGCAGTGGCAAATTCAAACAGCGGTGCTCGCTGCATAAACTCGTCCACCACCGAAACCGAGACACCACCTGATTCGCTCACCACGCGCATGCCGCGAGAGTAAGAAGCCACGAGCGTGCCCTCAGTTGTCGCCATGGGAATATAAAACTCCCCTTGGGCGTGTTCACCGTTAATGAGATAGGGCCCGGCAACCCCGACGGGCATTTGCACAACGCCAATAAAATTTTCGGTATTGCCTTTCACTGACTCTGGCGGCAGGGAGTAATGAGCGGTATGGTCGAGTGAGGCGCCGGTTTTACGGGACAGAAATTCTCGGCGCTGGCCGGCGGCTTCTTCGGAGTAGTCATTATCTTTCAGGCGGGGTATTTTGCGGTCGTCGCTCATAGTCTATCCCTTGGCGGCATGCGGTATCAGACGCTACGTTGTAACGCCAATATTCGCCGGCTTCAAGTAGATTCATAATTTTGTGTCTAAAGGGCGACGAAGCACACTTGCACTCGATAGCGCAGCGCGCAATAGTTGAGCCGGTTTCCACCGGAATTGAGACAATGACAGGAGGGCTATGAAAAACGCCAGGACAGCGCCCAAGCAAAAGCCGACATTACCCGGACTGATTTTGTTTGACTGGCACGGCACGCTGGTAGACACAGCCGACGCCATGTTTGGTGCAATGGCGGACATGCTGCCACTGCTGGAGGAGTTGGGTCTGGTCGGTGACTTGTTGCCGGAATCCGAGTGTGCAAACGAGGACGATGCCAGACTGGTGCGCTATATCCGGATTTTCCGCCGTCTGCACCCACGCATACTGGCCGAACGCCGCGTGTCGCGTACCGAAATATTTAATGCGGTTTTTGGCGACAATCGTGCTGCCAAGCGTACAGCACACGATGCCTACAATCGCTGCTATCGTCATCACTTTGGTAAGGTGAAGCCCTTTCAGGACGGAGTGTTCGAGTATCTTAACGCGCTTGGAAATCTCGGGATCAAACTGGGAATTGCGACAAATCGCAGCCGGGAGTTTCTCGATTACGAACTGTCTACTGTAGACGGCGGCCGCTGGAAAAAATTGTTTCACACTACCGTTTGCGCCGATGATGTCAGCGAATACAAACCCGACCCCGAAATGCTACTGCGCGCAATATCGGAATCGGATTATACCGAGTATGGCGAGCCTGATAATGTCTGGTACGTTGCGGATAGTCTGGTCGACATGCAGACAGCGCATAATGCGGGTATAGCGTCGATATTCTATAACGGCGGTTTCTGGGAGCCCGTCAACCTGAAACTGGCGCTGGGTCCGCTGCGCCCGAAAGCGGTGATCAATAATTTTGATGAGCTGTTTGACGTTCTGAAACTGCAAGCCAATTCTGCCGCCCTCAATCGCGAACGGCCACAGCGTTTCAGAGGGCCAATACCGCCGCCACCCAGAATAGAACCAGACTGGCACCCGGCCGTTGCTCAGCTGACGACGCCCGACGTGTTGTTGTTCGATTGGCACGCAACACTGGTAGACACCCTTGATGCGATGTATCACGCGGTGGACGACATGCTGCCGGAGCTGGCCGAGCTGGGGTTGCTGCAGCGAATGGTAAAGCCTGATCAAAGCCGCTCGCCGGAGGACGCCCGGTTGGTGGAGTATGTGCAGAGCTTTAGCCGCTTGCATCCCAAAGTGCGCGCCGACCGGAAAATCTCCCGAACCGACATTTTCGAGGTGCTGTTCGGAGATGATGAAGACGCCAAGCGAATCGCTCATCAGGCTTTTAATAAACACTACCGCAACCACTATGGCGAGGTTGACCCCTTCGAACCTCGCGTCCGGGCCATGCTGGAGGGGCTGCGTACCTTGCCTGTAAAAGTGGGCGTGATCACGAATCGCGACCGGGAGTTTTTCGAACACGAGCTGGCCGCGGTCGAGAACGGTGGTTGGAGCGAACTATTTGATGTTGAAGTGTGTGGCGACGATACACCACTGCGCAAGCCGCATCCGGATCAGTTGTTGTTGGCCACTGAAAAGCTTGATACGCCGGTAGGTCAGAACGTGTGGTATGTCGGCGACAGCACAACGGATATTAACGCTGCCAGACGCGCAGGTATGACGGCAGTATTTTTTAATGGTGCGCAGTGGGATCTGCCCTGGTTACAGAAAATATTTCCCGGTACTCCGGCTCATCCGCACAAGCCCGATGTTGTGGTGAATGACTTTTCCGAGTTCTGGGCATTGGTGCTGGCCTGCGAGCGGCGTCGCAACTGACGTGTTAAAAGGCGTATTCCCCCATCGGCCCGGTAATCATCGAGCCGAAATCACAAAATCCGGGCAGTTCTTCATACATTTGCTGCACCACAGCCGGGTCGCCAAAGTAACGGGATTCATCAGTAAAGTCATCGAGGGCCTTGAAATGCTCAAGTACCAGCGCGCGATAGGCTGGCGCATTCCCGGTAAGCGCACGCACAACTGCGTTGCGCACATAAGACCAGCGGGCGGGATGCAGCTTGAATGACAATTCGGTGTGCTCTCGCCAGTTGCGGTAAAAGTCGGCCTCGCTGATCGCCTCAGGCTTGCCGTGGGCGGTGAACTGGGTAATTCCGGGGCGGCGGTCGCCGGCGTTGCCGGAGTGTTCACCGCGTTGCGGAACGGATTCGGTGACGAGATAGCCTGCGAGTTTACAGCCGGTGGTCGACAGGATTTCTTCCAGATCAGGGTGGCAATCCACACAGTCAACCCAGAGTGATACAACGGCGCCGAGGTTTTGCCATTCGCCGGCGATGCGTTGCGGGGCAGCGGCGCTCACAGCGTCATCCATATCGGCGATATTGATCACTATGCGCTGCGCGCCGATTCGTTGAAGGTCGTGAACGAGCTTGCCAAGTTGCGGTGACAGCGCACTGACGGAAATATTTCGATGTAGTAAGTAGACGAGTTTTTCCACCGCCGGCGATCTCCCTGAAGTGTTCAGCGAGACTAGCAGGGCGAAGCTGCGGGCGGCAATCGCAGCAGGATAATGTGAGGTGCTGGTTTAAGGCGCTGGACAATTTGCAGATGTATTTTCGCAAATGCCGCGCTTACTCCGGTGTGGGCGAGCTGTTGTAGTCAGCGTGGGATAGCCTCTGCACGCAGTCACGGAGCCACATATTGCCCGGGTCGTTGTCTACGTTGCTGTGCCAGTACAGGTACGCATCGAAGGCGGCGGTATCAAGTGGCATGGGTACAATCTGAACGTTGAACTGGGGCGCAAGATTGCGGGCGTAGTTTTCGGCAATGGTCAGCAGAAAATCGGTTTCACTTACTATCCGAAAGGCCGCATAGGCGTTTTGGCAGCGCAGCCTGATAGTGCGGTTGATACCGAGCCGGCTTAGTTCGACATCTTCAAAGCTTTGGCCGCTGCGACGCGAGCTAAGCTGAATATGGCCCTGGTTCAGGTATCGTTCCAGCGTAATTTTTTTGCCAATGCCCGGATGGTTGTGGCGTGCCACCACGACCATGCGATCCTGGGCAATACGCCGCACGTGAATGGCATCGGATACCGGTTGCAATACGTCGATGGCCGCATCAAGTACGCCGGCGGCCAACTCGGCTTCGAGATCGGGGCGGCTGAGCCGCACCGACGAGATATCAATATGGGGGGCATCGACCGTCAAATAGTCGGCAAGCACGGGCAGTATGCTGGCTTCCAGCAGGTCGCGCATGCCGAGGGTGAAGGTCTTTTCGCTGCTGGCGGGGTCAAAGCGTTCAATATCATTGAACATGATCTGCAAGTCGCGCAGAGAGCGCTGTACGGTGCCAATCAGGCCGCGGGCCTTGGGTGTGGGCACCATGCGCCGGCCATCGCGTTCAAACAGGGGGTCATCAAATAGCTCGCGCAGCCGGGCGAGGGCATGGCTCACCGCAGGCTGGCTCAGGTGCAGCTTGTCTGCAGCCCGGGTAATGCCCCCTTCGCGGTATATGGCGTCAAATGCGACGAGCAGATTTAAATCGATACGGTTAATTTGCATGGTTGTAATTATGCATCAAATGAATAATAAGGCATAACCTGAATTGATTGGAATAATAGTAAGCGGGGGCCTATGCTTGTTTGTTTTCTGTGACCAACAATTTGCGTTTAGCGAGGGATATTTATGCAAGCAGCAGGGTTTGACTTGACCGGCAGAGTCGCGCTGGTGACGGGTGCCAGCCGTGGTATTGGAGAGGCTATCGCCCACTTACTGGCAAACAACGGTGCGCTGGTCATTGTGTCGAGCCGCAAGCTTGATGGTTGTGAGCAGGTCGCCGAGGCCATCCGTGCCGCCGGTGGCAAGGCCGAGGCCCGCGCTTGCCATATCGGTGAAATGGCGCAAATCGACAGCCTGTTTGCCGATATTCGCGCTGCCCATGGCAAGCTCGATATTCTGGTGAACAATGCGGCGACCAACCCGCATTTCGGGCCGATCACCGACACTGATGTATCGATGTTTCAGAAAACCGTCGATGTGAATATCCGTGGCTACTTCTTTATGTCTCAGCAGGGCGTAAAGCTCATGGCGGAGAACGGCGGTGGCAGTATCGTGAATGTGGCCTCGGTCAATGGTGTGATTCCCGGCGACATGCAGGGTATCTACTCCATCACCAAGGCAGCGGTTATCTCCATGACCAAGGCGTTTGCCAAAGAGTGTGCGGCCCAACAGGTACGTGTGAATGCACTTTTGCCTGGCGCGACGGATACCAAATTTGCATCGGCGCTGGTAAAAAATGAAGAGATTCTCAAGCACGCCATGGGGCATGTGCCGATGCGCCGTGTAGCCGAACCCTCTGAAATGGCTGGCGCGGTTTTGTATCTGGCTTCCGATATGGCAAGTTACACCACCGGTGCGTGTTTGAACGTTGACGGCGGCTATCTAACGGCCTGAGCCCATTAAATTTTACGAGCAGGTATGAGTATGCAGGAACTGAAAGGCAAGGTTGCCGTGATCACAGGTGCAGGCAGTGGCCTCGGTCGCGAGCTGGCCAAGCTATGCGCCGCTGAGCAGATGAAACTGGTGCTGGCCGATGTCGATGTTAACGGGCTTGAGGAAACGCTGGCGCTGGTGAGTGAGGCCGAGGCCATTACCCGGCGCTGCGATGTCTCCAAGCGCAGTGAGCTGGATGCACTGGCCAGTGCGGCCTATGAGGCCTTCGGGCAGGCCAACCTGTTGTTCAACAACGCGGGTGTTGCCGCATCTGGCCCGGTGTGGAGCAGTACTCCCGAGGAGTGGGAGTGGGTGATGGGCGTTAACCTGATGGGGGTTGTGCATGGCATCCAGGCTTTTGTACCGCGTATGCTCAAGCAAGGTGAAGCCGCTCATATAGTGAATACCGGTTCTTTGGCAGGTTTGACGTCAGTGCCCGGTTCCGGCGTTTACTGCGTGTCCAAGCACGGTGTGGTGACGCTGTCTGAATGCTTGCATCACGACCTGCAAGGGGCCAGTGCTGACATTGGCGTGTCTGTATTGTGTCCGGCATTTTTCGCCACAGGTATCGGTGAATCTGAACGCAACCGGCCCGCTGAGCTGAGCGCCAGCAACCCCGACGGTGAAGCCTATGCCGAGTTTGTGCGAGCGGCCATTGCCGCAGGCCGCTTGAGCGCCGCCGATATTGCCCGTATTACGATAGAGAGTGTTAAAGCAAACCGCTTTTATATTCTGCCGCACAAGGGGGCACGCGTGAGTGTCGAATCTCGAATGCGCGATATTCTCGAAGACAAACTACCCACGAATCCCGTGGCTTAAGGAGTAGTGATGAAAGCCTTACTGTGTAAAGAGTTTGGACCACCGGAAAAACTCGTTGTTGATGAAGTGGCCGACCCGACGCCCGGTAAAAACCAGGTTGTACTCGATGTAAAAGCCGCTGCGGTCAATTTTCCTGATACCTTGATTATTCAGAACCTATATCAGTTCAAGCCTGATCTGCCGTTCTCGGCGGGAGGCGAATGCGCCGGGGTTGTGCGCAGCGTGGGTGAAGGTGTAAAGCATCTGAAGGCCGGCGATAAAGTGATCGCGTTTACTGGCTGGGGCGCCTTTGCCGAACAGGTTTGCTGTGACGCGATGGCGGTAATCCCTATGCCTGAGGGTCTGGATTTTGTCACCGCCTCTGCGTTTGTTATGACCTACGCTACTTCTTATCACGCGCTGGTAGATCGCGCGTCGATCAAGGAAGGCGAAACCCTGTTGGTGCTGGGCGCCTCGGGTGGAGTAGGTTTGGCGGCGATTGAGATTGGCAAAGCGCTGGGTGCGCGCGTTATTGCTGCTGCGTCAACGGCTGAAAAGCTGGCGGTGTGTAAGGAACATGGCGCGGATGAACTGATTAACTACGAAAGCGAAGACATGAAGGCCCGACTCAAGGAGCTAACCGCAGGTAAGGGCGTTGATGTTGTATACGACCCTGTAGGCGGGCCGTTCAGCGAAATTGCCTTGCGCAGCACCGGCTGGCGTGGCCGTTTTCTGGTGATCGGCTTTGCCAACGGCGAAATTCCGAAAGTCCCTCTCAATCTCACCCTGCTCAAAGGTAGCTCAATTATTGGCGTGTTCTGGGGCGACTATGTAAAGCGCGAACCCGACAACAATATCAACGACCTGTTCGCCTTGTTCGGGTGGTTGCAGGAAGGAAAACTCAAGCCGCATATAGCGGGCAGCTATTCTCTGGAAGAAGGTCCCGCCGCGATTCGGGAGCTGATGGACCGCAAGGTGTCCGGCAAAATTGTAATTACACCCGCAGAGGACTGAGTTATGGCCGATAAACTGGCGGGTGCCTTCACCGGCACAATGGCTGTTCAGGAAAAGCATCAGTTCGATATTGCGCGCTTGCAGGACTATATGCGCGATCATGTTGCGGGTTTTTCAGGTGAGCTGAGCGTCGAGCAATTCAAGGGTGGACAATCCAACCCGACCTATAAGCTGAGTGCGGGCGGCACTGACTACGTTCTGCGCCGCAAACCGCCGGGCACCCTGCTGGCCTCTGCCCACGCGGTTGACCGCGAGTATCAGGTGATGACCGCGCTGGCTTCTACCGACGTTCCCGTGGCGCGAACCTATTGCCTGTGTGAAGACGAGTCGGTGATTGGCACGGCTTTTTATATTATGGAATGTGTCGACGGCAGGGTTTTGTGGGACCCGGAATTGCCAGGCCTGAGCCCGGGTGAGCGCAGGGCAATTTTTGAAGATATGAACCGCGTCATTGCCGCTTTACACACTGTCGATTACGCAGCAATCGGGCTGGAAAGTTACGGTAAGGCCGGTAACTATTTCGAACGGCAGATCAGCCGCTGGACCAAGCAGTACCGGGCCTCCGAAACAGAGAAGATCGATGCGATGGAGCGCTTGATGGAATGGTTGCCGGAGAATATTCCGCCGGGTGATGACACCGCCATTGTGCATGGCGATTTTCGTCTTGATAACTTAATGCTGCACCCCACCGAGCCGCGCATTATCGCTGTGCTGGATTGGGAGCTGTCGACTCTGGGTCATCCGCTTGCCGATTTTGCCTATCACTGCATGACCTGGCACCTGCCCGTCGGGGTGCGGGGGCTGGCCGGCAGTGATTTTGAATCCCTGGGTATTCCCTCGGAAGCCGAGCATATAAAAGCTTACTGCCAGCGCACCAACAAGGATATTGACCCCAGCCATTGGGACTTTTATATGGCGTACAACATGTTCCGGCTGGCGGGTATTGCGCAGGGCATTATGGGCCGGGTGAAATCCGGAACTGCTGCCAGTAAACAGGCCGAAGAAATGGGCTCGGTAGTGAAGCCTCTGGGCGAAATGGCCTGGCAGCTCGTTAAAAAAATACAGTCACGTGCTTGATAAACGCATACGAAGCATTTCAGGAGAAAGCCATGAATTTTGAATACACGGAAAAAGTGCAGGAACTTATTGCCAGACTCAACGCGTTTATGGATGAACACGTCTACCCGAACGAAGCACGTTTTATGGAAGAGGTGGCCGAGGGCGATCGCTGGCAGCCCACCGCCATCATCGAAGAACTCAAGCCTCTGGCCAAAGAGGCAGGATTGTGGAACCTGTTTTTGCCTGAGTCAGAACACGGTGCGGGCCTTACCAATCTCGAATATGCGCCGTTGTGTGAAATTATGGGTCGCGTGATCTGGGCGCCGGAAGTGTTTAACTGCAATGCACCTGATACCGGCAATATGGAAGTTCTGGCGCGCTACGGCACCAAAGAACACCAGCAGCAATGGCTGGAGCCTTTGCTGAACGGTGAAATTCGTTCCTGCTTCGCGATGACCGAACCGGAAGTGGCATCCTCGGACGCCACCAACATTGAAAGCTCCATTGTGCGTGATGGCGACGAGTACGTTATCAATGGCCGCAAGTGGTGGTCGTCGGGCGGCAATGATCCGCGCTGCAAAATATTCATTTTTATGGGTAAGTCCGACCCCGAAAACCCGAACCGCCATCAGCAGCAGTCGATGATTCTGGTGCCGCGCGACACACCCGGAGTGACCGTGTTGCGTCACTTGCCGGTATTTGGCTTTGACGATGCGCCTCACGGTCACGCCGAAATTTTGTTTGAAAACGTGCGTGTACCCGCTTCGAACATGCTGCTTGGCGAGGGGCGCGGTTTTGAAATTGCGCAGGGGCGCCTCGGGCCGGGTCGGATTCACCACTGCATGCGTTTGATCGGCCTGGCCGAGCGTGCGCTGGAAAAAATGTGTGCACGCCTTCAGGCGCGCGTCGCATTCGGTAAGCCCGTTGCACGACAAACCGTTTGGTCAGAGCGCATAGCAGAGGCGCGCATCATGATCGATCAGACACGGCTGCTGGTGCTCAACGCCGCCGACAAGATGGATACGGTAGGCAATAAAGTCGCCGCCAAGGAAATAGCGATGATTAAGGTGGCTGCGCCGACGATGGCGTGTCAGGTTATCGATTGGGCGATTCAGGCGCATGGTGGTGGTGGCGTCAGCGATGACTTTGGCCTGTCGTATGCCTACGCTAATGCGCGCACCCTGCGCCTGGCAGACGGCCCCGATGAGGTGCACCGCAACCAGATTGCCAAGCTCGAACTGCGCAAGTAAAAGCGCCCCTCAGCCCGACATTGGCTTGCAATGTCGGGCGCTTCTTCTGAAAATCGCATGACTGTCCTGGCTATGTCAGGTCCATTCCGAGGCCACGAGCTCGCCATGCGATATCCGGATCACCCTTTTATTCTCTGTATGCAGCGCCTCCGCGTTGCGGCGTTGCTCTGTATTGTCTGGCCTTTTCCTTTCGCTGCAGCGGAATGTCGTATTAACCCCGATATACTCGGAGCGTTTTACCGTATCGAAAAGCAAGTGAGTCCAGATGCGGCCCAGCAGAGTGAAACGCTGAAACTCTGGCGCCTGCACAATGAAGTTGCCCATGAGCGGCCCGAGCGCAAATCCGCTGATATCTGGGCCCGCTTAAGCGACAACAGGATCGAGCATAGCCATTACAACGATAGCCAGAGCTGGCGTGACACTTCCGCTGCGCGAACGGACATTCTGTGGTCGGCCAAATATCAGCTGCTGCCGCCACAGGCACTGGCAAAAATGGAATTGATCGAAAAATCAGGTGAGGATTGCAAGCGAGTCGAGAAATATCGGCTCGATCTCGACTCCGGGCGCCTGACGGTCTGGTGGAACCCGGCTTTGCAGTTGGTGCTGTTGTTGGACCGGCAAGGAGAGGATGTCGCAACAACAATGAAGCTGACGGCTATCGAAACTCGCGGGCCAGAGGTGGCGAAGGCGTTTAACCGTCGGCGGGGATATTCTGCGCGGATTGCTTCCCCACCAGCGGCGACTCGGCGGAATTGAGTTTTAGCATTATAATTCAAAGACTTACTTTGTTTTCGAGGTGTCGGTGGGGCGAGCGGTCGGGCCCGGGCGTGTACGTGATTGCCGGTACGTCGCTGGACGCTCGCCACACCGGGCCAATATACTGTAGCCCTCAAAAATAACAGGCCGAAGCCCCGATTACTGCGGAGCAGAGGTAATTTGCTTTTCAGCGATTTCGCACCGGGAGTTCTCCATGCGCCGTATCCCCTCTCATTTGTTCGCCCTTGTCGCGTTACTTGCCTTGACCGGCTGTAAATCGGATGGATCAGACAGTAGCTCAGGTTCGGCACCCGCGCCCACGCCCACGCCTGCGGCAGCGGTTTGCGCCGACGGGGTAGATAACGATTCGGACGGCCTTGTCGATTTCCCCAACGACCCCGGCTGCAGCAGCGCAGCAGATACCAATGAGGTTGACCCTACCCAGTGTAATGACGGTATCGATAACGATGAAGATGGCTTTATCGATCTGTTTGATAAAGGTTGCTCGATTTCAACAGACAACGACGAAACTGATCCGGTTGTTATTCCCGCGTGTAGCGATGGTCTGGATAACGACAAGGACGGTCTGATTGACTTCCCCGCCGACCCCGGTTGTACGGCTACGGGCGATAATTCGGAAGCCGACCCGCTTATGACTCGCTACGATATGGCTAACGCGTGTTGGGTGATGCGCGCTAACGGTAATGGCAAGTTCGTGACCTTTGATGGCTCTTCCTATAACGCGTCTGTTGCTGATCGCAACTCGGCTGAGCGCTTTTACATGAAGCCGACAGCGCTGGGCAAATACATGTTCTACAACAGCAATCGCCAGTTGATGACGGCTGGTAGCGATGCGGCGCTCAGCAACGTTATCAGTGCCAATGCAACGGATAATTCCGAGTGGCACATTCGCGCGGTGGGCGACAAGGTTAACTACCCCCAGACACCTGTTTATAACCGGGAGCCTACGGTAGAAGAAATTACGGCCTGGCGTAATTTCGACAACAATCCGGTACAGGCTGATGCGTTCAATGTGACGGCCCAGTCCGTAAACAGAAGCCTCGCCATTGATGATAACGGTAAGCTCATTACGGAGATTTTTGACAGTAGCGTCAAAAATGAAAGTTTCAGTTTTATCGAAATGCCAATTGAAAGCTGCGCGAATTTCCCCGAGGCGGAGAGTAATTTTACGGGCACTCCCTTCAAGGGGACTCAACCGGACGGCACGGTGCTTGGGCATGCGGATGTGCATGTGCATATTAGTTCGAGTGAGTTTCTGGGAGGCGGGCAATGGGGCTACGCTTTCCACAAGTTTGGTATTGAGCATGCCTTGGGAAATTGCGCTGCTCAGCATGGCTCAAGTGGCCATCTTGACCTGATTGGCGGCGCGTTCACGCAAGATTTTGACGGTCACGCTACTGACGGCTGGCCAACCTTCACGGACTGGCCCAAACGAGATAATTTGACCCACGAAGCCATTTACTGGAAATGGATCGAACGCGCCTGGGCGGGCGGCTTAAGAGTTATCGTGAACGATCTGGTCGACAATGAAACCCTGTGCGAATTGCAGCGCAATGCAGTAAACGACCCTACGCGCGATTGTAATTCCATGAATAACGCCGGTCGACAGGCTGGCACGATGTATGCCATGGAAGACTATATAGATTCGCAATACGGCGGCCCCGGCAAGGGCTTTTTCCAGATTGTGCATTCTCCCGCAGAAGCCAGAGAAGTGATCAAAGACGGCAAGATTGCGGTTGTGCTCGGAATCGAAATTTCCAACCTGTTTGATTGTAAATTGAATTACAAGCCCGGCCGGCAAAAGCAACCATTCGAAGAACCCGAAAATGGGAGTGGTTTGGCCTCGGATGCTTCTTTTCCGGCGGAAAATACCTACGAGTGTACAACTGAGGAGGGGCTACCCAACTCGATTCTTACCCAGATGGAGCGCATCCACGGCTGGGGGGTCAGGCAGATTATCTCCATCCATGAATTTGACAATGCTTTTGGCGGCAACGGCATATTCGATGGCCTGATTCTTAATTTGGGCAACCGTGAAAATACCGGTGGCATCCCGTCCGGTGATGTAGGGTCTATTCTGGATTTGTTTAGCGGCACTCCTGATGAGGATTCATTTCAGAATCTGGTTACCAATTTGCCTACGACAGAAACGGCTACCGGCGAGTGGTGGACAACCTACAATTGCCCGATTGAGGGTGAAGGTGGCACAGCGAATTTTTCCGGCTACTTATGGAGTGGTTCCGGCGGTAGTACCCAGTCATATTTGCAACAGCCGGCTTGTGTTCCCACTGGTCAGGGGGGGCGATCGGGAGGCTCAACGCCTTGTTATCCCTCAGCTTCTCAGTGTAATGCGCGCTGGATGACCCCTGCGGGGTTGTATACCTACGGCAAGATGATGGAAATGGGTTTTATATTTGACTGGGACCACATGGAAGTCGGCATGAAAACCCAAGCGCTGGAGTTGGCTGAAGCGCAGGATCCGGTATACCCCTTTGTCTCTACCCACGGGACGTTTGGCGGCACAACTAACGATCAGGCTACACGGGCTTTGATTAACGGCGGTTTGCTATACCCCAGCAACGGTTCCAGTGAGGGCTTTCGGAATGACATGAACGAAACGCTGGGTATATACGATGCAGCAATGGCCGAGCGCGGCGGTGCGCCCTTGCTCTTCGGATTTGGTTACGGCACCGACACTAATGGTTTGTCGGCTCAATCCGGTCCACGCAGACAGGCTCTGATAGACGCGCGCCCCGTCAGTTACCCGTTTACTTTCTACGCAGGTGCGCCATTCAATTCATTGAGTGCCTTCTCAGCAGCAACACCTGTCATTTTCAACCAGCCCACTAGTACTGATGGGAGTGGCGATTTCGTTAGGGGCTGGGAAGAGGACAAAGATGGTAATGCCCACTACGGAATGCTGGCTGATTTTGTACAGGAAGTAGTGCTCGACGGAACACCGGATCAGGTTAAGCATCTGTTCAATTCCGCCGAAGCCTACCTGCAAACATGGGAGCGTACCGAAGCCTCTAGCGCAGGGATCAAAGCGAACAAATTGCAAATGCCTCCGGCTGACAAACCCATTCTACGGCCGGCACCGAATGGCGATATGACGGTATCTGATCAAACCTACAAGTAGGAGAGGAGGTGCGGGGCGCTTTGTAGCTGCCGTTAGCAGGCGGCTACAGGTACTCTTTTCTGGCAGCGAGAGTTCAATTCCCCACCGGCTTGGACAAAATCCACAAGCCTGCCGTTGTAAAAAACACCATCAGTATAAGCATGGGCAGCTGGCTGCGCAGAGCCTGCTTATGCGTAGCGAAGGTGTTCAAGGCGATGCGATGAGCCAGATACACACTCACAATATGGCCCAATACAATCAGAATAACTTGGGTATGCCACACCGTGGTCAAGTCGGGAATGATGCTGCCGCGAAACCAGTTGGCGGTGCCGAGCCAATTGCTGCCAACGCCGAAGGGGTCGGATATCAGATTGATTATTTTCACTCCCTGAGTTTGTAGCAGCGTGTAGTAGTGGGCGATGTGGTAAACCAGCGCAATGGGCAAAAGTGAGGGGGAAAAGCGAATAGCCAGTTGAATAAAGGAGAGCTTGGTTGTGGTTGCGTTGGTGCCGGCTGCGTAGCGCGTGGCAGCGATAAAAAACAGATACACAGCGAGGTACACCAGGGGCGACAGCAGCAGCCATGCGCTTTGCCAGTGCCCGTAAAGCCGGGCCATGGCGGGAAAGGCCGAGAGCGGATTTGTGCTGGTCAAATGCTGTAAATGACTTAAATACAGGTCTCGCCAGAACACCTTTTTCCAAACCAGAGTTTCGTGAAGGCCGTCGAACGCCGTAGATGACAGCATGAACAAAATAAAAACCATCAGGCTGATGTGCGATACAGGCTTGGCCAGTATGCCGCTGAAGGGCAGCCTTAAGTTCAACCGAGAGTCAGCGTCGCTGGTGCCGGGCCGATAATCAACGGGCGCCATACTTGCGATCAGACGCAAGAACACCGCAAAAAACTCGCAGTAGGTGAACCAGTCCCTGCGACCGAAAAGCCCTGCGCCCGCGAGATTCCATACGCTGTAGATAATGAGCCATTGCGCCAGGCTGGCGGGGTCAGTTTTGCCGAATAATTCCAGCCAGATAAAGCCCATATAGGTTGCAAGAGCAGGCCAGTAGGCGAGCTTTGCGGGGTAGCGCAGCACCCCGCGTTCGTAGCGGGTGCTTATCTTTCCAAATATCTGGCTGAGTGTTTTCCAGGGGCTGATGGCATCAAACAAGTTGCCGACAAGTGCAGTGAGATAACTAAACCCCAATATAAATACGATCCAGAAAAAGGTCATGTTGAAGTTGTCGTAGGCGTTTGTGCTGCCCCACAAGCCGCTAGCAATGCACAGCGCCAGAATGCCGACACTGATGGCCTGGAGTAACGGGATGAAATGCAGCTTGCGCAGGAGAACAACAGGCCGGCTTTGCGAAACGTCCAGTGACCAGGCGGGGGTGTTGGCGTGTGGTTGGCGACTGAAATAGCCCACAACCACAAACGAGGTGATCAAGGCAGCGCTGGCGCCCCAGCCGTACAGCCAGAATGGTACCGGCAGTGTATAAACCACGCCAAAGGAATGGGCGAGAGAGAATAACGGCAGTGAAAGCAGAATCAGCCCACACAGAGCGCGGAGCCTCACCTGGGTAGAACCTCTATCGCCCCCAGGGCGTGATGCCCGGCGGAATGGCCGTGCAGTTCGTATTCAAAGCGGCCTGCATGTGTGGCGGTGAAATGCAGCCTTGCCGTTTTTCCCGGCATCAGCTGGAGTTTAATGTCGTAACCATGCAGATGTAATTCGGCTTGTGTGTCACTGGTAAAATCGATAGTGATGTCGTCGCCCTGTGTGGCAGAGATCAGAGCAGGCCCGGCTGTGCGGTGCCCGTCTTCGAGAGCGATTATGTACACGGTTGGAGCAGGGTTTATAGCGCGTGGAGCTGATTCAGACTGAAGCGTATTGACAGGTGCGGCAGAAGGGGCAGCTTCCTGCGGGCGAAAAAACCAGAACAGCAGCGCCAGAATGACTGCTGTTAGCAAAACAAAAAATAATGTTGTAAGCCTCACATTGCCTCACTGTTTTCCATGCGAAGTGTAGCGCCAAGAGCGCCACCACACTTTAGCATAACCAGGGCTCGGGTTAGCGAGGCGGGGCAAGGGTGCGTGCCGGTTACGTCTTCGGTTGACGTTTCTGTAGCTCAAGAATGGCGACAATCAGGCAGCTGACCCAGACACCACAGGCCATAAAAAACAACACGCCGCCGTCGGTGTTGCCGGCGTCGTCAACCACGCGGTCAACGCCCAGTGGCGTAAACAGGTGGAAAAATATGGCCCCGCTGATAACGCCTAGACCAATCACAGCGCCGAAAAGTCGCGTACGCGGGATAATCAGCAGTACGCTGGCGATCAGTTCGGTGGTTCCTACTGCATTACCACCCCAGTGGCGAAAGGCGTCGGCGAGGGGGTTAAGAAAATTACCGTTCATCCAGTCGGCTATGGTATTGAATATGATGACGGTTTCCTGTGAGCCGGAAAACTTGAAAAACAGTGACTGAACAAACACGAAGCAGACGTATACAACCAGTGCCCACGAGATTTTTTCTTTTGTATCCACGGTGAACTCTCCAGAGAGATGCAGGGAAGTATGTTATCTGATTGTAGTACGACACTGCCGCAGAGAGCGAACGCGAGCAGTTAGTCGCGATACGCCCTGTAGTTTTCGATCTCAATCGTCCAGTCGTAGGGCAAGTAAGTGAGGTCGGGGTTGGTGCCGGGTTTAAGCGCGCCATGTTGAATTAATAGCTCAATTTTGTCCTTTGCGCTACCGAAGTCGGCGGAGAACCACAGCATCAGTGCCGGTATTCTGGCGAGCTGGCCGTTTTCCTCAACGATAACTTCGCGCTGCAGGTAATAGCGGCTATTGTCATCCAGGTGTCGATCAACGGACTTGTCCTGATAGGCGACAACCGGTGGACAGCTGAGGGCCCCGCAGTTAAGTGCGAAATGTATGCGGTAGTCCACAGCGTTGACGGCAAATTGCTTAACGAACCTGCTACGAGGCCACAGCGCGCGAACATAGCCCGTTGACCAGATGGTGGCTCCGCGCCGCAGCACCCCGTGTTCGATGTCCTGCATGGACACCACATAACCGGCGACGGGAATTTGCTTCTTGTTGAAAAATTGTCCCCTATCTTTCACGTAAAGCGAGGGATCTTTCTTCAGGAAGTATTGGGTAAAGCCGTTGTAGATGTTGATCCAGAAGGTGAGTTGTCTGGCTTGCGTGTCCAGAGCCTTGTCCAGTTGGTCGGCGTCGAGCCGGCTGATAAGGTCAAGGTGCTTCTCGACGGGAAGGTCGTGAATAACCCGGTCAACGAAGTTGGCAGAAAGGTCGCTTGCTGACAGTGCGGCTAAATTGTCCTGATCACGGATAACAGTTCGCGGTACAGTGTTGGACACAGGTGCCTTGTTCTCGGCAGATATTGCGGCTGCGCGCCTGGATTCCGGTGAAGTGGTGCAGGCACTCGCCAGTACTAGCACGAGCGCTGCCGCTATGCGGAGCCTGGCGCCGGGAGAGCGGTGTAGCGGGTTGTGCGATGTGCCGGGGTGCAGCGCAGTCATGTGGAGATCCTTTGCGGGGTAGATACCACCGCCGTGGTTGCGAACATCCAGTATTGACCTAGAATCGAACGCCGAGTTCCGCCGCTATACTGCGAGGCGGATACACACCAACGAAATGCGCGCCGACGATGGCGATATCGCCAGCCTCACGGCGCACAATCTCGTCGGTCAGGTTGCGGCCAATGATTTTCAGCGAGTAGCGCAGGTCCGGGTCAGAGAGGCCAAGGTAGGCGTTGTAGCGAATGTAATTTTCCTGGCTGTCTATCGGGTCGAGGTCAACATTCAGAAATTGCTCGGTTGCGCCTTCGGCAACAACACCGGCAGCAAAAGGCAGCGCAACCCAGGGCAGAACGGTATTGAAGTCGATTTGCACACTTCCGGAATACTCAGGCGCACGCTGCAGGGTCTCGCCGCTTAGATCCTGACTCTCTTCTCCCGAATCTGCGCGGGCAGGCGCACCCACATATTCGCGATATTCGGCATCCAGATAGCCAAGCGCACCAGAAACTGAAAACCCGAAGCCTATTTCCCAGCGCGCCGACAGTTCTATGCCTTGAGTAACGGCGCGTGCGGCGTTGCCAACGAAGAACTCTGTGCCATCCAGTGCCGCCACTTGTAAATTGTCGAACTCGGTGTAGAACAGACCCAATTCACCGCTAAGCCCTGCGTCAGTTTGCAAGCGTAGACCGGCTTCATAGGTTTGCGATTTTTCTTCATCAAATTCCGCGCGTTCGGCTACGGCGGCGAGATTGTTAAAGCCGCCGGATTTGAAGCCGCGTGCGACAGTGGCGTAAGCGCTCAACAAGTCGTCGGCATTCCAGAGTAACGACAGGCGTGGTGAAAAATCGCGTTCCGTGCGCCTGGTCTGTAATTCATATTCTTCTTCACCCAGAGCCGCACCCACGAGCGGGCCGGTGGTGCCCATAAACTGCAAAAATAAATCACCTTCTTTTACTTCACGTGTAAAGCGAAGGTCACCGCGCAGCGTAAACTGCTGTGATATGTCCCACTTGGCAGAGCCGAAGACTGAACGGGTATCCTGCTGCTGGTCGAGGTTGTGCCGGCTGGTGCCTTGCCCGAGCCTCACACTGGCGGGCAAGCTCGCCAGGGCCGTGCCCAGTGTGCCCAGAACTGGCGCCAGTTGCTGATTGTCGAGCGCGAGTAGGGTGGATTGCGCTCCCGCTTCAAAGGCGTTGATATCGACATTCAAATCCAGATTTGATTTGAAGTAGTAAAGGCCGCTACTGATTGCCCCCCAGGAAAATGTCCTGTCAAAACGCAATTCCGCGCTGCGCTGTTTGTAATTTTCAACAGCGGGAAAGGTAAGAAAAGGCACAGGCCCGATATCTACATCAAAATCTGAAATGGTGTCTTGCCGGGAAGAACTGCCAAGAAGCCGGAACATACCGATATCGGTCTGCCACTCCCCGGTCAGTATCAAGTCCCTGCCGTCTATTTCCGCGCCGGAATTGGCATTATCCGTGTGTGTGCGATTGTCGGTAATATCGTCGTCGGTCTGGGGGTCGAACTGGCGGTACAACGATAATACTTCGTCGCTGGCACTACTCAACTCGAAACTGTCGCCGCGCTGTTCAATGTCGGCTGCCTGAATGCTGATACCGTAGCTCTGCCAGTCGCTGGGGTCGAAGCGCAACTTGATTCGAGCGCTCTCGCCGGGGCGCGACAAGTCGGTTCTATTCTGCGTAGTGTTTTCGAGGTAGCCGTCATCATCAAGCCTGGACCAGGCAACGCGCGCTTCAACCGTGTCACTCAGCGGCCCGGATAGCGCACCGCGTACGCGCTGTTGACCATCACTGCCACGCAATACTTCCAGGTAGCCTTCGAGCTCTGCGGTGGTGTTGGCAGTGGCGACATTTACCGCACCGGCAACTGTGTTTTTGCCCAGAATGGCGCCCTGTGGCCCACGCAGCACTTCTACCTGTTGTACATCCAGAAAATCAAACAGCGCAACCTGGGGGCGGCCCAGAAATATTCCGTCAATGAAAAAGCCGACCGATTGTTCCGCGCTGCGCACCGCGCCGGTACCCAGACCTCGAACAAAAAGAAAGGTGTTGGTTGGTGTATAGGCCAGCTGCGCATTGGGCAGGCGGTCGGAGAGCGTTTCCAGATCCGTGATATTGGTGTTGCGCAGTTCCAGATCAGCGGTGATGGTCACTGAAATCGGGGTTTCAGCGAGCGTTTCGCCACTGCGGGTCGCGCTGACAAACACCTCTTCGATCTTGGGTTCATTCGAAGCGGGCTCTGCCGTGCCGGTTGCCGCGAGCATGGGAAAGTGTATGCAGGCAAGCAGCCTGGAAAATTCTTTTGAACGGAAAATGGAGAACGCCCCGCGTAAATTATGATTATTGGCTAACAGTTTACGGCAAATTTCAGCGAATAGATCAACTTTGGTATCGGGGGCTGAAAGACACCGGATGTACAACTGGTGCCGGGGAGGAGGGTGGTGGGCCCGGACAGACTTGAACTGTCGACCTGCCGATTATGAGTCTGCGTAAAACATATAATCCGGTATCACAACAAATCACAATATATAACTAAGTTCATGTTTTTAATGATTTTTATGTTTACATTGGTCACGCTGTGTCATATGAAATCTTATTGTGATGTAACCCCAGTGTAACCCCGGAGAAAACGTGGAACGACAATTTAATTTCACCAAACAGGCCATTGAAGACTTGCCCCTGCCTGATACCCGGATTGAGTACCGGGATGAAAAGATTTCCGAACTGCGCCTGCGGGTCACGGCAACTGGGGTGAAAAGCTTCTCGGTGTTCAAACGTGTATCCGGTGGCAGTCCGGTACGGATCACGCTTGGCAAGTATCCAGGTCTATCACCAGTCAGGGCTCGCACATTGGCACTGAAACACCTCGCTGATCTGAGTGATGGGGTGAACCCGAATGACCAACGGCGCGTTGAAACTATATCTGTCGTGACTTTGGGAGAAATCTTTGAAGGCTACAAGCGTGCTCGTAAGCTTAAGGTCTCCACATTGAAAGGGTACGAAGGTGTGGTCAGAAACCACCTTAAGAAGCTCGTGAATAAACCCCTCCGGGACATTGACCGCAGGGTGATAGTGGATATCCATGCTGGCATCGCCTCCAAGGCCCAGGCAGACCTGACCATGCGGGTTCTGCGGGCAATATTTAACTTTGCCAAGTATGAGTACTGCCGTCAGGACGGCTCCTCGATCTTTCCTGAAAACCCGGTTGAGATCCTGTCCCACCGTAAGCAGTGGAACAATGTTCGACGCAGGCAGACCCATCTCCGACCTGGCGAGCTGTCAGTTTTCTATAAAGCTCTACAGGAGGTTAGGCAACAGGAAACTCCAACCGGCCAATCCATCTGTGATGCGATGTTGTTCGCCCTTCTGACTGGTCTAAGGCGTGGTGAGATATTCACCCTGAAGTGGAACGACGTAAATCTGCGAGCAGCCATCTTCACGGTCTATGACACCAAAAACGGGTTGCCTTTGGAGCTGCCGATCACCAAGCATGTTGACGAGCTATTCCGGAAACAAAAGGGCCGTATTCCCTCGGAGTTTGTTTTCGCCGCCGAGAACGAGTATGGCCAGGTACGAGAGCCCAAAAAGGTGGTGGGCAAGGTAAAGGAGCTATCGGACACCCATTGCGACTTCCACGATCTGAGGCGGACTTTTGCTACCACGGCAGAACACCTGGACGTAGGTAGCTATAAGCTCAAGCGCCTGATGAATCATTCTACTGGGCGGGATGATGTAACGGCCGGGTATATCATTCTAACGGCGGAGACCCTACGGCAGTCCGCGCAGAAGATTCAGAACTATTTTGTTAAGCGAATGGCCAGTACAAATGTCGTAGCGTTTACGAAAGTAGTCTGAGTGTGAAAAATTCATCGGGGGAGAGGGTGAATGCCGTATTTTTTGGTCGGCACTCACCGGTAGCAAAAAGGGTTGATGTTTATTTCGTTCTATTTCCGGGAAAGTCGAGAACATTTCCCCCGTTACCGTTTTGGGGCTTGCTGACGCTTTCTTTCAATAGTGCTTTCAGTTCTACCAAATTACTTTCGGCTGATTTAGACGAGAAAAATCCCTTAGGCAAGCCGCACAAAGACTCTACTAAATACTCTGACAGACCAAGCCTGTGAGAGATTTCAGTTCGACTGAGAACGTTTTGATCAACAAGCATCCTGACTGCTCTGTTTAGCAATCTAGGCTCTTCAAATGGAAACTGACTGTCATACGGTTCGCCTTTTGTCCAGCCTCTAGCGGAACGTCCTTTGAATAATCTCAGTTTTTGGTCGTCATCTATGATGTCTAGCTGGTAGCACCTCATGATCATTGCTGCCACAGAGGTTTTCCAGCGTGGTTTTAACGATAATAATGTCTCTAGAGTTGGCCAACTAACTTCCGCAGAAAATGATTCAGCAGGTAATAAAAAACATCCTGCGAAAAGGTCTGCCTGTCGTTCGATTTCCTTGTGGTATTGCTTGAAAGTCGGTTCATCGACATTTCTGTGAAGTACCAAGTGACCTAGTTCATGGGCGGCATCAAATCTGTTCCGAATTCCATTTGCTTTATCAGCCGTGACAAAAACATAAGGTCTACCGTCTAACTGGCTCCAATGTGAAACACCGTCCATCTTTAAATAGCCGATTTCATCGCGCGCAAATATTACGCCAGCATTCTCTAGTGTAAGAACAACATCAGAAATTGGCCCCATGCCCAACTTCCAAGCCTTTCTACACTCGGTAGCTAAAGTTTCAATCTCACCGTCTGTAATTTTGAGAAATACTTTTTCTGGGATAGATGGAACATTAACTTCAGGCCAACTTACCCATTGGCCCAAAATATTTGCCATCTCCGCAACCCAATTTAATCGAACCCTTGCCATCTCTCTTGCAGTCTTGGTTGATGATGCGAGTGATCTGAAAAAATAGGGTTCATTACCATGCTCTGGTGAGTTTTTCAAAAACCAATTCATAGGGAATTTTACGGCTTCACCAAGTGCGCGAAGTTTATCTTCCTCTGGGGACTGGCTACCTTTCTCCCAATTTGAGATGGTTGCTGGTGAAACACCAACAAGGGTCGCTAATGCGACCCTTGTTATGCCTAATGATTCTCTAGCCTGGACTAGTCTCGCAGGCTGGAATCCACTAACTCCGGTTCTCATAGCTTTACCCTGACTTTTTCTCGGACGTATGTTCTTCTTTTTGCAGATCGTCTCTTAATGTCGGCCAAGCCTCATCAATGAGGCTTGAATCATGTTCTACCTCATACTCTTGGAGAAGTTCTCGAATAGGAATTTCCAAATGATAGCCAGCCCAATCTGTATAAGGCACCGAAATGAATATCTCGCTCGGCTCGGACTGATTTTGAGCTTGTGGGCGAGGGTGTAATACAACAGCTACCACATGCAGTGCATCATCAAGTTTAGGAGGAGCCTTTTCAAACAGATCGAGGGTCACTGGCTCCAATATCGCGTTTTTCTGTGCAAGAAAGCTTCTGTGCTTAGCGGGTCTTGCCCACGCGTTCTCATGTAGCTCAATGTGGCTTAAGGTGACGTTGCCAGAGCACACCACCACATACTGTTCACCTTTAGGAATGGTCTGTAACACCGACGGGCTCCCCTCCGCCAAGGCCCCCGCGAGAGCATCATCTATCATATAGCGTCTCATTTGGGCTCGGGGGCGTGCGGGGTTGGTGTTCTTGAAATCTTCCAAGGCTCTGGCGTTTGCTTTGGCATAAGCTGCGCGTATAGAGTCATCCATAGAAAGGAATAGGCTCCTATCTACATTGGAGGTGATATAGCGCACCAGGCGAGATTTCAAGGTTTCTGTCATGTGTAGCGGATCCCTGTATTTAGTTAAGCGGAATTATCGCCTTAAAAATTTAGTTTTGCAAGTTGTTATGCTATTCTCAGCTTGTAGCTTGGTAAAGAAAGGGTATGGTAATGGCTAGAAAGCGGGTTTCAGTGACTACAGAGTCGAAGTCGGGGCGTAATCAGAAGTTCCATGACAACTACACAAATGAAGATATGACTAGGGCCCAATTCGTCAAACAAATCAGGAGTGGGAGCTATTCTCAATATCATGTCCGGAATATCAACGGAGTGGAAACACCGGTATCTAATCCAGATTCGAGTAAAAACAATAACTTAGATTGATGGTAGGCAGATAATGGATGGCTGAAAAATAAGAAGCCCCGACACTTTCGCACCAGGGCCTCAGATCAGTCGCCAATTTGTGGGGGCATCACCACTCAACCTTGCGGCTGGCGGGAGAGGAATCCCCACTGGCTATGGGGTAAACATACGATAACAAGCAGGAACTGTCAAGTTGAGAACTATAAACCATTCAAGGCTGGAGCCTTATATATCGTCCGCCCGTTTGAATACCTACAGTAACTTTTTTGCCCCTGCTGACCAAATAGAGCTATTCGGATGTTACCTGTGGAGCAAAGAGGTTGCCGCAGCCTTTTTCCCTCTTCTCCAGGTGCTGGAAATAACGTTAAGGAACGCTATCCATAAAGAAGCGAGGAGCGCTTTAGGGCCGTACTGGTTTGACAATGTCGTAACAAGGCCCCAAAGAAGGTTGAGTGCTAGCCAGCATCGCCATGTACAGCATCTTGCAGATTCGATTCGAAATGCAAGAACGGAGATAAGGCGAGATCTGAATATGCCGCGTACTGCAACAGTTAATGAGGATCGGATAATTGCCAAAGTAACGTTTGGGTTTTGGACAAACCTTTTCAGTGCCGCCTTTGATGTAAATCGAAATCCCGGAGCCCTCTGGCCAAATTTATTGCGACCAGTATTCCCCAATGCACCTCAAGGACATAGAGATCGCGCTACGATGCAAAACAAGCTGTTGGCCATAAAAACTTTCAGGAACAAGGCCTTTCACCATGAGCCGATCTGGAATATTGGACGTCCGGCAGGGGTGCAAGATGCGATTAGTAAACTGCAGGCTACATGTAATGATATTTCGAATATGATCAAGTGGATGTCTTTGGATAGTTTAGAACTTGTTGAAAAAGCTGGACATATAAGCACCATTCGCCGGGTTTGTTCCCGTGAATATTTAGACCATTTAAAGAACCCTGGCGCCAACGACAGACCGTTTAGCAGAGCTAAACGTGAGCTGAGAGGAATAATACGTAAACCTAACCACACAATTCATATAACTTTAAATGGTCAAAAAAAAGGGAAAATAATTGGTGGTTGACGTAGTGGAGAATAATTACTGGCAGACCAATTTCAGGTGTGCTTCCGTCGGGCTGTGCGTAACTGCGGCAAAATGGCTTTAGTATGATCCGTCCGCCTAGACGCACGGCTATCATGCGTCTAGGCGGACACTGAAAGACCGGATAAACTTATTGCGCTGACCCGCACATTAGGCGTGCGATCAAGCGCACACTAAGAGCGATCTTACCAATTGTTGGTTGATAGATGCTGGTTGGTTCGCTCGACAGACTGCTGACCACCATCCGACAATCCACCGGCTGTTGCCTTAACGCTAGGCGTTGCTTTGGCCAACGGGTGTTTTGCTACTGCCTTAGCGGCATTGGCACCAGCACTCACTTTTGCGACACTACCCACGAAAAACGCCCGCCCTTCCTTCTCGCTACCGGCCTCGCCGAGATTTTCATTCCCGCCGCCGATGTAACGCAGCACCTTGTCAGGAATTTCATGTATTAGGCCGAACGTGCGGTGCGCTATTTGAATCATGACGATCGAAAATAGTCCTAGCCCTCCAATCATCCATATCATCGCCGAAACCTCGTCTCCGAACCTCGTCGAGAGCCAAGGGACAAACAAAAATCCGAGCACCTTGAATAGCACGAATCCCAGAATCATTGATGCAAAAAGCCCAAAAAGCATCAGCGTCG
Organism: Spongiibacteraceae bacterium UBA5047; assembly: GCA_002415025.1. Classification (GTDB taxonomy): domain Bacteria; phylum Pseudomonadota; class Gammaproteobacteria; order Pseudomonadales; family Spongiibacteraceae; genus Litorivivens. The sequence continues at coordinate 77,731 of DIBR01000034.1, read as the reverse complement.
GTCTCAGGAACAACGACAGCAGAACCATATAGCCAGCCATCGCGCGCTGACCCACAAAACCATTGCCCTCCGGCATTGCGTGTGATGCTGCCCAAATGGGCGCGGCGACAACTGCTTCGATGAGGAGAAGGAACCACCCGGCGATCCCCATGATCCACATGATCAGTGGAATCGCTGGCAGATAGATGCCCAAAAAGGCCAATATCGGTAGTAATATTGCTGCCAAGCCCAACCCCAGATTCCTGGCCCACTCTGAGGTGTAGCAGGTCGGGGCTGCTCCGGCATTTATAATGCCACCAACGACTGGGATAGCAGACGATACCTTTTCCAGCGAGCACGCGACCGTGGCAACAACATGAGAGGTGGCTATACTGGAGATTAGGGTGCTCCCAATGGTCATAGAACCAGCTGCTAATACGCCGATAGGATCAGGCGAATCAACGCTGCGCGATAAAATGCCTTCCAGCGCATCCAATATCCAGCCTGCACCACCCACCTCCCGTGCGTATTCACTCCTTTCAAGTCCAGTCGCGGGCTTTCCCTGGTCATCTGTTACCAGCTTTATATTGTGATAGTTTCTAAGCGCTGCAGTGAATAGCGGCATGCCCTCTAGGGTCAATACCGCGCCTTGCGGCGGCGCATATTCCACATCCACTGTAACCAACGCCAGCCCCTCCCTGTTTAGACGAAGGATGTCCCAATACCAGGCGCCAGCAGTTATCCAGCCCGCATCCTTCGCACCAATCGTGGTCATTGCATTTGACGGGTTACCATCAGACCAGCGGCCAATACGCAGCTCTCCCAGATCTCTAAGTGCTTGACTGACTGCCTGATGATACCGCTGCCTGAATGTGCCCGTCAGGGTTCGATAGAAATCAATATCAGGCTGGGAGTAGCTGTCCGAATCTCGTACGGCCAACGTTATTTGCTCTGCTAACGAATCCAACTCGAAGTCGAGTTCCGAAATCGCGGATACAATGCTGTCCTGAAAATCTCTACTGATACTAGCCGCACCAGTACCAACATCGACTGCTGGAAACTTCACATGCAGAGCGCCACATGGCGCCGCCCCATAATGCCCAGGCATACCATTGGAAAACCCAGTTAACCTAGCGGCCGTGTAGGCTGCGGCAGCAGACAGTGGGGAATATTTAGAACCGTAGATTTGAGAGTGTTGAGCATACCCAGAGGATTTAAGAACTGCAGGTATAAACGCGTTAGCATCCTCAGCCTCGCCCATCACTGGTGACTCGTGGATTATCGAGCGCGGTTGCTCAACTATGTTGATGTGTCTAGTTATGTCGTTCGTAGCTCTCATGCAGACTCGCGAGTTAAGAATCGAGTCAGCTATCCTGTCGTGGTCATCCCGCAGGGGGGGAGCCACCAATGAGCTTGTCGCCCGCAGGTAGCTGAGAGACCCGGTCCAGACACTATCCGCTAGTCCAACCCCCTGACCCGCAACCCACAATACAGCCACCTGCATTGCTGAGTAGCCGCCACCGAGCGGGAGAACTAGGCCCATCGCCAAAACCATTCGCAACGGCACCCACATTTGATTGACGGCCTTTCCCATTGGATTGCCTTCGTTCGCACTATCCAGGAGGCCTGTTATCAGCACATAGCAAACTATTATTCCAGTGAATATAAGCATGCCTGCTGCCATGACCTGCGACATGGCACCGAGGACAGAATCGATCTGGTCGGGTGAACCTCCTCCGGTTATAACATTTACAACATCGCCAAAGATGTAGCGGAGATATTCGATGCTCTTGTCAGCTTCTGACGGTTCAGTGATTCCACCGCTCGCTTGCGATGAGGCGACAATTCCGAGTATGGCTGCAACGCGCAACTTCACCAGATTATTCCTCAAGTTTTTCGTGATCTAACGGCCAGCCTCGTCCGACAAGAAATTTACGATCAGCAGCTTTTGTAATATGAGCGGAAATCGCACGGGCCATATGTTCTCGACCTCCGGTCTTAGCCAAAAAGAAATTTATCACCGCCGCGCCGATTACGACCTTCTCTCTGGTATCGCTTTTTCGCTCTTGCTGTTTTGCGCGCGCGGCGACATCTGCAAGTCGGGCCTGCGCTTGATCTATTTTTTCCAGCTCTCGAGCGATTTTAGGATCTCGCTCCGCCAAAGCCAGAAGCCTATTTCGATCTGTTTTTGTCAACATTGCTCACCTCCATTTTTCCATAAGATTCAATATTTTCAGGTTTCCCCCTGCTGTGCATCGATATATCAGACGAAAAAACGCTGATTGGCGGATATGCGCGATTTATTTTTTGCTTGAGCTAAGAAAAATTTGGAGATTCCGGCTAATCAGCGTCTTTCCCACTGATTAGCGGAAGCGAAAAAACTCAATCATGTGGATCATGGGGCCAGAGTGGCAGGGGCCGCCCCTCTGGCTAAGAGCGCATATACGACTTTTTGCAAAAGTCTCCATGCGATTTTTGCCTGCCGGCAAAAATAAGGCGGCATTGCCGCAGCAAAAACTGCAACCTACTCAATAATCGGGAGCGCAAAAAAGATGGCCATTTTTTACTGCCAGACATCCAATATGAGCCGCTCGAAAGGACATAGCGCGGTGGCCGCTGCAGCTTATCGCAGCGGCTCAAAACTGAAAGATTCTCGTCGGGGTTGTACCCACGATTACGAAGGCAAACGTGGTGTCATTGGTCGGTTTCTGGTCAACAATATGGGGCTGAGTCGAGAGGTTCTTTGGAATGCAGTTGAGGCCACCGAGAAGGCAAAAAACGCGCGCGTGGCGCGTGAGTGGCAGCTGGCGCTGCCGCATGAGTTGGATGGTGAGGCTCATCGTCGTATTTTGGGTGATTTTGCCGATGTATTAGTTAAAAAATACGGTGTTGCTATCGATATCGCCATTCACGCACCGGGCGAAGAAGGTGACCACAGAAATGTGCACGCTCATCTTCTTATGAGCTGCCGGGCGATAAACTCAGACGGCACTTTCGGCGCAGAAAAAATCCAGATGAACTGGTCTGACAAACGCTTGAAAGAGGCAGGGTTGCCAACCGGACGGCAGCAGATTGAATCCTTACGAAAGAGCTGGGCCGCGATAGTCAATCAAGAGCTGAAGCACTCAGGGTTAAGCGAGAGAATTGATTATCGCTCGCTGAAGGATCAGGGCATTACAGATCGAATTCCGCAAGTACACCTAGGGAAATTCGCCACTCAACAAATCAGGAAAAATGAGTCAACAGATCGAACACGAACCCGAGGCCAAATTAATCAGTTGAATATTGAATCTGAGGTCATCATTAAAAGGCGCAAGAATCTAGCGCTGCAAGCAGAGGGAGCCGCTTTTGGAGAGTTCTCCGCACGCCGCAGCAGGCGGTATTTTTCGACACCAGAAAAATTGAATCTTGTTTGGGAGCCTGCGCAGCGAGCTCATGGTGCCTTGTCACTATTTGGCGGTAAAGAGCAGGGTATTTTTAGGTGGACAAGGGGGCACGCTGAGGGCCGAATCGCATTTTTCACTACCCAAAAGACCATCGAAAGTTACAGCCTGAATGGTTGGGCATTGGCCGCACAACTAAAGTTGGCCCAGGCTAAAGTTGAGGCTGGAGAATGGAAAAGCGTGCAATTGAATGGCAGTGAAGCCTTCAAACAACGCGCTTGGCTCCAAGCTCAAGTACTTGGCATTGAAGTCAGTGGATATCGACCTACCCAACAGGATATTGCAATTGCGGAGGTACACAAAAATAACCCGACAAGCCAGTTCTCGCCAGCGCAAGATGAGGTTCGCACTAGCTATGAAATTCTGTCTAAACGAGGCCCCAAAATTTAGCTGAAAACCCCCGCTATGCTGAAATGGAACAGCACGCTTTCCAGCACTGATATTTGCGGTGGTGACAACCATGTATTCATCAAATAGGCTAGGTACCCGTGTTCAACTAGGCCGACGATCCCAAGTGGCGCGGAGAGCCAAGCTACTGCTCCGCTAATGGCCAGTGGGCCAAGCCCTGCTGGTTCGTAACCCTGCTTTCGGTATCGAGGCCAGAAAAACGGAACCCAGGACAGTAAGCTAGTCAACAACGTGAGGATCGCCACAAGGAATATTCCGACAATTTTGAGACTATCCCAGAACGCTGCCCACGAAAATGGCAGTGCCGCCCAGTATGCTATTTCCTCCACGTTCATCACGCTGACATCCCCCCCTGGTCGTTGTCTCTGAACTCGGCTGCAAGCTCCAGATAGATCGCTTTTTTGTCGCGGGCGGCAATCACAAAAAAGATGGACCAGAAAATAAATGTCCAAACTGCATACCAGATGGCCGCCGGCCAGTAGTTGTGGATTAGTAGGACTCCAAAAATCATTATCAGAATGTTGGCCACGAGGTCCGGCCAAACTTTGCTCGCCGCAATCTCAATCTCAGCAGGCGTGGCCGACAACCGTATAAAAGTTTGTCGGTGAAGATCTTTGGCTTTCGCCCGAAATTTTTTAAGCACTGTGATAGCCTCCAATGAACATTACCTATCTAACGTATCGCTCATCAGGAGATGGTCAAATTAAAAGGACTCTTTCCGATAATTATTTGATTTTTATATTCTTATCGTGCGCCTAAGCGCACGCCATCGGATTTTAGTCATCATCAGGCTCGCTGACTGGGGTGACCCAAAAAGGCTCGGGGAGAATGTCTTCGTTGACGACGTAATTGAAGCGCTCTCGCTCTTCCGGACTGGCCGCATCGTACTCGGCGCGGGTTACATAGAATACTGGCACGTAAAAATTCTTCCGATCTAACGGCTTTTCGGAGTCACTCATAGATTAACCTTTGTATGGGGCTGAACTAATACAACTAAACCCTGCGGCACTAATCATTTTCCGGCTCGCTGACTGGGGTACAACACATTGGCAGTTCAAGAACTGTTTCTTCCTCAACGGCGTAGTTGAACCGTTCGCGCTGTTCTTGGCTGGCGGCGTCAAATTTCTCTTGGGTTACCAGCATGCGAGGACGATTCAGATCACCTTGATTCTGATTTTTCATAACAGCTCCTTGAGTTCCCAGATACTTTCGCCAATCCACTGCGCCTGACTATAGCCCAGATCGCTTCGGCCTTTTTTTACAAGTGAGATGCAGCTCTTCTGCAAATCGGGAAAATTGTCACCGGCCTGATGAAAAATAGAATCAATATTGATAATTTCCGCCACTCGATCAAGAGTCGTGGCCAGATCGAAAATCCAACAATGATTCTCGGAAATCCCGACTTCAAGTAAGACTTCCATTTCGTGGACGGAAAACCCCCACTCGGTCAGGATAGTTCCCGCCAGATCAAGTCCCCACTGCACTCCAACTCCTCCGGGTACATCCAATATAAGTTCTTTCAGCACGTTCCAGGCCTTTTTCTTACCCCAATTTAGTGGAAACGTATTGATTATGTTTGGCTGGTCAAATTGCAGGGAAAGCGAGGCGTGACGCGGCCTTCTTTGTGAATTGACAGGTTCCGGGCGGGTGATATTTTCCAAGTGAACCAATCAATTTTATGGAGAAAGGCTATGGATTCAAGAATTCAGCTGGCAGTGGAAGAAATCGAGAGAGGTATCTTGATGGCTGGCGGGAAAGTTGACATGACTGTGATTGAAAACTCGCATTGGCTACGAAGCGGCCTGGGCCGTTATGTCATCTGCCATCCGGTTTTGGATGACCTGGTCTGCACGGTTTTAAATCGATTGCCTCGTAGTCAAAGCGGTTGGTCGCTGGGACTGACCACATCTGAATTTTTGGCGCAGTTTTCTGCGGGCGAGCGAGACGAAGCCATTCGGTTGTTGGTCGAGGATTCACGCGCTGCAGCATTCGCGATCCGAGAAAACTTTCCTGAAGTGGGGATTTAAATTTGCATTAGCATGTATTGTATGTATAATACGTACATACAATACATACACGGAGTCAGCTATGAAAATTAATCCGGAAGTGAAAGAGAAGGTCTTGGCGGCGGCAAATTCTTTGCTGGCAGAAGGCATTGAGAGCCCGACGAACGACCAGGTGAGAGAGCGGATGGGCGGTGGCTCGCTTAGCCATATCAGCCCAGTAATGCGCGAATGGAGAGAGAGCCGAAAATCAGAGGTTGTAGCAGCGCTGGAAATGCCGGTAGATCTCCGTCGCGCCATTGAGTCGTCGGTTGGGCAGGTGTGGACAGCAGCCAGCAAGCTGGCTTCCACTGCGGTTGAGACTGTTCGGGCAGAGGCGGATTCGGCGATAGAGGCGGCCACGGCAGAGCGAGACGAAGCGCTCACAGAGGTAGCCCGCCTGGAAGATCGGTTGGCTCAGTTGAAAAAGGCATCCGATGAAAAAGACCTGACCATCAGTCGGGGGCGTGAGGATCTGGATAAGGCAAGATCACAAGGCGCGCAATTGGCCAGTGAAAATGCAGCCCTAGCCTCTCGTCTGGAGGATCGCGAGGCCCAAATCGGCGGATTGAGGAGCGAGCTGAAAGAGGCGCGAGAGGATAGTAAACAACTCCAGGCAGAGCTGGTAGATATTGCTCGTAGGGCGGGAAGCGCATAGCTCTTGTTTCAACAAAAAAGTGCTATGCTGATGCGAGGATATAAATAACAGTAATAATTATTGCTCAGGATGAGATAGAAGATGAGTGCTGTTTATTTCGGTGAAATAGATTCAAAAGACCTCGGCAGGATCGTAATTTTTGGCAACTTTATCCTAGGGGTTGTATTTCTTTATGCAGCCGTAGAGGAGTATTGGCAGCTTGAAGAATACCTTCTACAGCCATTCAGAGCGATCATTTGGCTTTACCATTATCTATTATATCCGCTTCGAGTATTTGGGTATATTTGGAGTTTTGCCGGTGAAACTGGTGAGTTTGTACTGCTTGTCGGCATTGCGGGGAGCTTTGTATACGGATTCTTTTTGATAGCTTTGGTTATTTATGCCTTCTTTTTATTTCGGCACTTCAAGCTTACATTTTTATTTTTATTGTGCTTTGTAGCTCCCGGGGCACTAGGAGTGTACCTGCATGAGACCCAGCCCGTAGTCTATGAAAATCCCCATCAGAATATTCTGGAAACACGAGGAGATTTCCTCAAAGCTTTTGGGTATCTCTCTCCCAAACAGGATATTAAAAAGCCAGAAGCAGAGAATGCTGTACTGCTATTTATGATCGATCACGGACTGCCAGAAACCGCTCCTGACAAGGCTATACTCAGCAAAATAGATGCCGTTTATTCTGATCACGTAAAGGATTTGCAGCATTGCATGAACGCCAATGGATTTGATGTTGGGAAGGTGGATGGCGTTTGGGGCGAAAGAACCAGCGACATGACCTATAGAGCTAGGAAGAGCCTGGATTTCGCAGAAAAAGCCATTTACACGCACGAGAACCCTCTAGCTATGCGGCGTTGGGGCGCCTACGACCTGTCAATATACGATGCTCGATTCTATAACCATTTTTTTGGTTGCGATTTTCGGTTTATGGGCGATCCTTGGGAAAACGCAAATACAGCCAATAGGATGCAATAGGCAATTTTGACGATTTCGAAAGCCTCCTGCTGCTAGCGATATTCACTTACATCCTCCACGCATCATGGGGCATATCATCCCATAACTTGGCAGGTTGGTCGTTCGGTGTCAGCGGGTCTTAGAGCATAGATAACAAGTTCGCTCTAATGAAGGAATTTACCGATTTTCGTGAGTGGCTCTGCGTTGGCGAGACCACTGGTGGCCTGATTTATTCCATTCTTGAAGGCAGCGAGTATAGAATGCCGAATTCCAGCTAGCCTTTCCGCGCCCATCGTCAACCCAATAAAGCCGAAATTCGAAAACTTGCTGATAAGTGAATTCGGATGGAATACCTTGGGCGTGGAGTGCTAAATATGTTTCATGTGATGGTAGCCAATCTTCTGGGATTGGACTAATTCTTTTTACGGTTGCCGTCGCTGCGCTTGCTGGATCAGTAATTTGGGATTTCATTGGTGAGTTAGGCTGAATTTCATTCAGCACCTTCCGGTCATCAGATTCAGCACCTTTTGTGTCGGGTTCAGCGCCTTCCGTCTCAAGGTGCTTACTCTGGTTCATCGCCTCTTGAGTACTTGCCAATACTGTCTGATCACATGGGCTATCCACCGTACGTGCTGAACGTGGTTCTGCACCTTGGGGAGCTGGCAATCCAATCCGATAGTGATTGAGCGCCCAATTCTGCCCCGTTCGCTCTTCTTTGAACACAATGATAAAGCCCGCTCGGGTAGCCATTTTGATGTGAGTGATAACTGCCCTTTGGCTCAGAGAGGCATTCGCGGCGATTCGTCTAGTCGATGGAAAAGCCCCTTCGCCATCAATGTTCATATAGCTGGCTATTACAAGTAGCACGAGTTTTGTTGTTGACGGCAGATCCGAGTCTAGAAGTCTTTTCCTCCAATGGAAGAGGTTCATTGGCTGCTGCCGACTGATTGCTCCCCAAGCCACTTGTGAAATGCTGTTTCCGGGAATAGTCGTCGACGTCCAAATTTCACAGACGGCGGCATGGGCTCACCTCTCGACATCCGGTTTCTGAGTCCGCCCGCAGACATGCAAAGAAGTTCGGCGACCTGATCATAAGTCAAATATTTTTCGCCTCTTTGAGATGTACTGATTTCCATTAGTCAGCTCCAAAAATCTAAGTGTTGTGTTGCATACTGTGAGCAATGGTGGCGATTGATGATGCCCTCTTGCATGGGATTATATTGAGGGAATGTCAACGCTTGTTTCAGCAAAAAGATTTCAAAAAGTAGAGATTTTCGCGACTGTTGTCCGCCAAGTTGTAGGCGTCCAATGGATAACTTTCAGCGAGATTTCGTTGGTGTAACCCCGGTGTAACCCCGCTTCCGGAGGTTGGAAGTTTGGGGTAGATGGGCTGGAGGGGGGATTTTGATTTGCTCAATGGGGTTACACAGTTTAGAACCCCGAGAGATGAGTGTTATATGGCTTGCTTGTTTATATGCATTTGATTTTAAGGATTAAAATGGTGGGCCTTGCTGGACTTGAACCAGCGACCGATCGATTATGAGTCGAGCGCTCTAACCAACTGAGCTAAAGGCCCATTTTAACTTTTCCCATAGCCCTCTTGATTATGAGTCGGATGCTCTAACCAACTGAGCTACGGGCCCCTGGGGCTGCGAACCGTCGGGATGGTTCGTCAGAAGGGGCAGCATTTTATAGGCCTGAGCGCCAATCGTCTATGCCTTAAGCGCGCGATGTAGCGGTCTGCGGGTCTTGCCGGTGGCGGGAACGAAGTCATATCGGCGGCTGCAATTACTGGTTATACTCCTCTCGCTTAAGTCGATGTTTTTGCCACGCTTTAAGGAAGGTGCCCGGTGGTTGGGGAGGTCCGTATTAGCGCAAATCAGGAAGAGCTTTGTCGTGCCCTGCACGATGCTGCGGTTGCCATTGTGGCGCATGCAGACAAGCTGATTCAGCAGTTTGCCAGCCGTCAGCAGCAAGAGCATCTGGAGGATGCCGAGCGCATACGAGAAGCGGGCCGTGATCTACTGGCGGCAGTGCAGGCGCTGCTGACGCTTCTGCAAAGCGGAGAGTCATTTGCCTCAGTGCGGCATGATGTTCGCAATACAGTCGGCCTGGTCAGCGGCTACGCTGAAATCCTTGAAGATGAAGTTGCGCCACGCGGCGAGGCTTTGCGCGAGCTCAGACGCATTCAGAGCTTTGCTGCTCGTTTTTTGAGCAATCTGGATGCCTTGTCGGCATTGGCTTCCGATCTTGCCGGTGACCTCACCGCCGTAGATGAGGTGATCCACACCCTGACGGCCAATACCAGCAATCGCAGTGAGTCCACCCTGGGCCGCAAGGTGCTGCTGGTGGATGACAACCGTGATAATCGCGAACTGGTGGGTATTCAGCTCAACCGTCTGGGCATAGAGGTGGTTGAGGCTCGAACCGGAGCCGAGGCGCTGGAGGCACTGGCGGTCAAGGCAATAGATCTGGTTCTGCTCGATTTAATGTTGCCTGACATCAACGGCTACGACTTACTCAAGCAAATCAAGCAGGATAAGGCTCGCAGAAACCTTTCTATTATTATCATCAGCGGAGTCAAGGACGAGCAGAGTGCTATTCGCTGCATAGAAGCCGGCGCCTCGGATTACATTGTAAAGCCGGTGAACGCCACGCTGTTGCGGGCGAGGGTCAGTTCGTTGCTGGAACGCAAGCTCTGGGAGGACAAGGAATCTGCATACCTTGGTAATCTCGAGGCGAGCTACGACTTTATCCGCAAGGTATTCGGACGCTATCTCTCGAATGATGTCATGCAGAGCCTGCTTTACGACAATGACGGCCTGACTCTGGGCGGCGAGCGCCGCGAAGTAACCATTTTGTTGGCGGACATCCGCAGTTTTTCGGTGATTAGCCAGCAGTTGGCACCTGAAGACTGTGTGCGCCTGCTTAATAATTATTTCGCGGTTATGACCAACATCATTATGTCGTATCAGGGTACCGTTGATGAGTTTATCGGTGACGGCATTCTCGCCATTTTTGGCGCCCCGCTCTCAGATCCCTTGCACAGTGACCATGCTGTAGCCTGTGCGCTAGCCATGCAAAATGCCATGCCGGAAGTCAACCGATACAATCTTGACAATGGCCTGCCGCAAATTGATATCGGCATTGGTATCAATACCGGGCCGGTTGTCGTGGGCAACGTCGGATCGGAGCTGCGCACTAAATATGGCGTGGTTGGCCATCACGTGAATATCGCTTCGCGAATAGAATCTTGCACGGTAGGGGGGCAGGTGCTGGCATCGGCACAAACGCTGGCACGTACCGAAGCCGAGGTGCGATATCGTGCGGAGCTGGATGTCGATGTGAAGGGTTGTACCGACCCTCTCAAGCTTTATGACCTTAAGGCAATAGCCGCGCCCTTTGATATTGTTTTGCCTGAAACTGACAGTGTCCTGAAAATGCTATGCGACCCGGTGACGCTGGATGTGCGCCTGATGCAGGGTGAGCGCCTGTCGCAATCCGCCGGGGTGGGGCGGGTTGTTGCCTGTTGTGGCCGTCATTTGCTGGTAGAAGTCGAATTTGCCCTGTCGTCACTTGAAGAAGTGCAGCTCATGCTGCCGGACGTTGGCGACGAATCTATCGCCTATGCCCGCGTCACCGGGGTTGATGGTGAGCGGCGCTACCATATGGCGTTAACGTCCGGTGTTGGCAAAATGAGCAGTCTGTTAGATCAGCGCCCGGTAAAAACTCCATAATAGGCGTACCTCATACCCCAGTAAGCAACGGAGCAAGCGCTTTGGCTACCATCCTGTTGGTTGAAGACAATGAAATGAACCGGGACATGTTGTCTCGTCGTTTGATCAAGAAAGGCTTTGTGGTCACTACCGCCGAGGACGGCCAGGAGGGGTTGGAGGCCGCGCGCGAACAGCGGCCGGATCTGATCTTGCTGGATATGAGTTTGCCGGTAAAAGATGGCTGGACTACCGCTGCCGAACTCAAGGCCGATGACGCAACACGACAAATTCCAATCATTGCGCTTACGGCACATGCCATGGATGGTGATCGCCAACGGGCAATGTCGGCGGGTTGCGACGATTACGATACCAAGCCCGTTGACCTTAAGCGTTTGCTGCTCAAGATTGAAGCCCGTATTGGCGGGGGTCACTGAATGAGTCTGACGCGACGCCTTATTCTGTCATTTGCCATCATTCTGTTATTTGCCCTGTTGAGTATTATCACTCATGTGTGGGGCAACGCTGTGCGCTCGGAGAAATTCAGTGAGCTGCAGGCTGTCATCCTTGATCAGAATGGCGTGCGGGAGTTTGGTCAATCGCTGGATGTGATGCATAAGAAGATGCGTGTCATTCAAACGCTGCATCAGGCCGGCGATGAAATGCCGATTAGTGCGAGCGAAGCAAGCGAGCAAATTGTTGCCATTCGCGGTATGCGGGCCAGGCATCAGCTATTGCAGGAGCGTTTGCTGGACTCGCTGGGGCAGGCTGATCTGGTAGGCGTGGACAGGCTTTTGCAATTTTGGCTGCAGTATTTGGTGCAGATGCTGGGTGACACAAGCGAGCCGTTGCCGCAAACGGTTGAAGCGGCGCCCGAGTATGCTGCCGTAATGCAGTCTCTGGTTGAGCGCGAACTGGCTCTGGTTCGCCGGGCGGCCGAAATTAATACGGCACTCAACCAGGCGGTTACCATGACCAATCGCATCGCCATGGGGACCTTCCTGCTATCGCTTTTGGTTACGGTTGCGCTGGCATTGCACATCGTCAGTTTTACCCGCCGCTCTATTTCGATTCTGCATCGTGGCACTGAACAATGGGGTAGCGGAAAGCTGGAATATCAGGTGCCGCCACTGCACGGAGAACTGGGGCAGCTGGCTGAGTCGTTCAATCATATGGCGCGAAATCTGCGCACGGCCATGAACGAAGTCAAGGCTGCGAGCGCTCGCGCTGATGCGGCCAGTCAGGCAAAAAGCAGTTTTCTTGCCAATATGAGCCACGAGCTGCGTACGCCGATGAATGCCATTATCGGTTATAGCGAAATGATGATTGAAGAGGCGGGGGATGACGACACGGTTACCGTCGCCGAATTTGTACCCGATCTGGAAAAAGTCTTGTCTGCCGGACAGCATTTGCTGGCCCTGATTAACGATGTGCTCGATATTTCGAAAATCGAGAGCGGCAAAATGACGGTGTACAACGAAGACACTGATCTGAATCGGTTGATGGACGAGATCATAGTCACCGTGCAGCCGATGGTGGATAAAAACCGGAACAAGCTGGTGTACAACAATAATTTGGCTGATCAGCGCACGTCTACTGATGTCACCCGCTTTCGCCAGATCAGCCTCAACTTGTTGAGCAATGCCGCCAAGTTTACCCGCGATGGTGCTATCAGCGTCACGTTGAGCGATGTGGTGGCAGACGGCAAAAATCTCATCGAAGTGTCGGTTCGCGATACCGGTATTGGCATGTCTGCCGAGCAGATTGAGCAGGTGTTTGAGGCCTTTATTCAGGCTGACCTCTCAACCACCAAAGAGTATGGTGGCACCGGGCTGGGCCTGACGATCTCGAAAAAGTTTGCCCAATTGCTGGGTGGTGACATCACTGTTGAGAGTGAGGTGGGAAAAGGCTCCTGCTTTACTTTCCGTTTGCCGCGCAATGCTCCGGTTTCCGTACGGCGGGCCAATCGCGCATTGGCCGGGTTGGAGCGCGCGCACAATGCGCGAGTGTTGGTTGTTGACGACAACGAAGCGGCACAGGAAATCAGCCTGCGTCTGCTGCGTCAAGCGGGCTTCGAGGTGATGATCGCGTCGTCCGGGACGGAGGCTATCGCAACGGCGACAGAGAAACAGCCGGACGTGATTATTCTTGATGTCATGATGCCCGAGATGGACGGCTGGCAGGTCCTGGAATCTCTGCGCGATGCGCAGTCGACCAGGGATATTCCCGTCATCATTCAGTCTATGGTCAATGAGCGTGAGATGGGTGACATGATGAATGTCGACGCTTATATGGTTAAGCCGGTCGACAAGGAGCAGTTGTTGACGACTGTGCGTGGAGTGCTGGCTCATCGGGCGGACGCGGTCGACGCGCCTTAACGATAAGACCGCCCGTGCTCATAGGCCGCTCTATTCCAGACTGAGTTCCCGTAATTTCTTTAGCGTGCCTTCCAATTGGCGGCGTTCGCGTTGTGCTGCGTCCAGTTTGTCGCGCGTGGCCATCAAGACATCATGCTGGCTTCGAAGCTCGCGGCTGGTGTTCAGGGCGCTGTTCAGGCTGTCACGCAACAAGTAAAACTCGGGTTCGAGTGGGCCGGTGTTGAGTCGGGAATATTGATCAAGCAAGCTTTGGGCTTCAGCCAGCTTTGCGCCGGTATTGCTTTCGAGCCTGATCAGGATTGCGGTCGCGAGAGCGCGGCGCTGATCTGTTTGGGTGGCGTTCTCGGCGGTGTAAATGTGCTGCAGTGCCAGGTCGGCTTGTTGAAGGTCGCCGCTGCGATACAGCTCCAGCGCGTTGCGTAAATCCGGTGAGCTTGGGGCGCTAACGGATTCCCGTCCTTGCATCGTGCAGGCTGTGCCAGCGAGTGATAGCGCCAGTATCGTGGGTCGGATAATACGGTTTATACGGGATATCCGTGTCATGTATTCCAGACTCTGTGAGGCAAATTCCTGCTCGCGGGTACCGGCGGCAAGCGGGAGTACACGTCCTGTTATATTTGCCTGGCTCGACACGCGAATCCGGCGTAAGCGGGGTTTCGGGTGCTGCGTAATCCAGGGTGTTTCTGCGGCGAGCCGAACACATTGGGTCGGCTCGCCGGGTTTCGTGCCTTACTCGTCGAGGAAGCTGCGCAAGTGGTCTGAGCGTGTGGGGTGGCGTAATTTGCGCAAGGCTTTGGCCTCTATTTGCCGAATTCGCTCACGGGTCACATCAAACTGTTTGCCCACTTCTTCGAGTGTATGGTCGGTGTTCATGTCGATGCCAAAACGCATTCGCAATACTTTGGCTTCCCGGGCCGTTAGCCCCGCCAATACATCTCGCGTTGATTCGCGCAGCCCTTCGCCGGTAGCAGAATCTACGGGAGAAGAAATAGTGCCGTCTTCGATAAAGTCGCCCAGATGCGAATCTTCGTCGTCGCCGATGGGCGTTTCCATCGAGATCGGTTCTTTGGCAATTTTCAGAACCTTGCGCACTTTGTCTTCCGGCATCTCCATGCGCTCGCCCAGTTCTTCGGGCGTAGGTTCCCGGCCCATTTCCTGCAGCATTTGCCGGGAAATACGGTTGAGCTTGTTGATGGTCTCAATCATGTGGACGGGGATACGAATGGTGCGGGCCTGGTCCGCAATCGAGCGGGTAATGGCCTGCCGAATCCACCAAGTGGCATAGGTTGAGAACTTGTAGCCGCGTCGGTATTCGAATTTGTCTACGGCTTTCATCAGGCCAATATTGCCTTCCTGGATCAGGTCCAGGAATTGCAGGCCGCGGTTGGTGTATTTTTTGGCGATAGAAATAACCAGACGCAGGTTGGCTTCGACCATTTCTTTCTTGGCGCGCCGCGCTCGTGCCTCGCCGATAGACATACGACGGTTGATTTCTTTGATGTCGGCAATGGTCAGGTCGTAGCCGGCTTCAACCAGCGAAATTTTACGCTGCAGGCGCTCGACTTCCTCGCGCACTGCTTCCAGTTGCGGGTAGGCTTTAAGGTGACTGTCCAGCCATTTGAGATTGGTTTCGTTGCCCTGATAGTCGCGAATAAAGGTTTTGCGATCCATCTTGGCGTTAACGACACACAGGCGCATGACTTCGCGTTCAAGTACGCGAATATCATTCAATGTGTTGCGCACTGACGAGGTTAGCGGCTCAAAAATTCCGGGCGTGAGCTTGAGGAACTTAAAGGCTTCGGCCAGCTTGTGCAGCTCTTTCGCTGTTTGCTTGCTGTAGCGACCGTGCTTTTGTACTGACTTTTGTACGCCGTTCAGGGCTTTGCGAATTTCGCCGAATCGACGGGCTGCTTCTTCCGGGTCGGGGCCATTGTCGCTGCTTTCGTCGTCATCCTCTTCGCTGCTGGCGGCATTGGCTGCGGCAATTTCAGCAGGTGTGGGCACGGTGTCGGCGGGGTCGAGGTAACCGCTGATAATGTCGGCGAGGCGGCGTTCTTCAATGGCAACGCGGTCGTATTCCGTCATAACGGATTCAACCGCACCGGGGAAGTAAGCCAGCGCAGACATAACTTCGCGAATGCCTTCTTCAATCCGTTTGGCGATAACGATTTCGCCTTCGCGGGTGAGAAGTTCAACGGTGCCCATTTCGCGCATGTACATGCGCACGGGGTCTGTGGTGCGACCAGCTTCGGATTCAACCGCTGCCAGCGCGGCCGCAGCTTCAGCCGCGGCTATATCGTCGGGTGAGTCGCTGCCAGACATCAGCAGCGTGTCGGCGTCCGGAGCGTTCTCGAACACCTGAATACCCATGTCGTTGATCATTTGAATAATTTCTTCAACCTGATCCGGGTCGGAAATGTCTTCCGGCAAGTGGTCGTTCACCTCGGCGTAGGTGATGTAACCCTGTTCCTTGCCTTTGGCTATCAGGTGTTTCAATCTGGATTGTCGCTGAGAAGTGCTCATTAGTCCTCGATGCTCGTCAACTCGTACCTGTCCGAAACCCTGGCAACGTGAGGCGCCCGGTTGTCGGGGCAACACGAAATGCCGGGGCGTATCTGGGCTGGTACGCTGGGCAAATAGCCGCGCATTATACCTGATCGGCAACCGCTGCCACCAGTGCGAAGTGTTACTTTCTCTTTGGGCAAGGCTAGTCTGGTGAGGCCTTGCGGCTCAGCAGTTCCTTGAGTTTTTGTTTGTCGCCTTCGCTTAAATCAGCGTAGTTGGCATTGCGGAGTTTGTCGACCGTGCTGCTGAGCTCCCGCTGGTGCTGGCGTTGCCGAAGGTGCTGCAGACATTCCTGAAGCGCGCTGGCGGCCTTTTCACCGTCGTAGTTGGGCTTTTCGAGGCTCAGGGCCAGGGTGAGCACCTCACCTTCGGCCTGTCCTTGCCAGTGCCCCAGCATCATGGCCGTGCTGCTTTCCGGTCGCTTTTCCAGCAGTGCAAGTATGGATTTGAGCGTTGTGAGGTATGGGCTATCGAGCTCGGGTAGCGATTCGTCCTGCAGCGCTGGTGCTGCGGAAGGGTGCAGCAGTAGCAGGCTGATCATATACAACAAGGTATCGCGTTTGGAGCTGGGCAGCGGCGCGGGCGCTACATTTTTTGGGGGTGGCGCTGCGTTTGTTGCCCGAGGTTCGGGCGGGGGAGGGTCGGCCGGCGGATTATTCTGCAGGATATTGTGCAGTGCACTGGCACTCAGCCCGGTGCGCCGCGACAGCGCGTCCATCATCAGTTCGCGATAAACGCCGGCCGGAAGTAGCTGGATCAGCGGCGCCGCGCGCTTGCTGATGCGGGCCTTGCCCTCGAGTGAATCGGCATTGGCGCCTTCGCTCACGGCCTCGAAAAAGTAATCTTCCAGTGGTTTGGCGTTCAGAATCTGCTGTTCAAAGCGGCTGGTGCCGATGGCGCGGATCTGGGTATCCGGATCTTCGCCATCGGGCATAAAGAGGAATCGTGCCTGTCGACCATCTTCCATCACCGGCAATACGGTTTCCATGGCCCGACGTGCGGCCTTGCGACCGGCTTCGTCGCCGTCGAAGCAGAACACGACTTCGGGGCAGTAGCGGAACACCTTGCGCAAATGATCTTCGCTGGTGGCGGTGCCGAGGGTGGCAACCGCGTAGGGAATGCCGTGCTGGGCCAGTGCAACCACGTCCATATAGCCTTCAACGATGATCAGGCGCTCAAGGTTGCGCACGGCCTTGCGAGCCTGATACAGGCCGTAGAGCTCGCGGCCCTTGTGGAATATCTCGGTTTCCGGCGAGTTCAGGTATTTGGGCTTGTCGTCGCCCAGTACCCGTCCGCCAAAGGCAACCACCTGCCCGCGATTGTCGAGAATCGGAAACATGATGCGGTCGCGAAAACGATCGTAAAGCTTGTTGTCGCCGCTGATGAGCATGCCGGCATCGATCAGCAGTTGTCTGGACTGCTCATCGCTGCCCAGCTCCTGTAACAGGTTGTCCCAGCCGGGTGGGGCAAAGCCCACCTGAAATGCCTTGGCGATTTCGCCGGTCAGGCCGCGTTTGATCAGGTAATCCTTTGCGCGCCGGCTGTCTTGGTGGTGTTTAAGCTGTTGCTGGTAGTGCTCTGCCGCCTGCGCCATCAGCGAGTGCAGGTCTTTGCGCTTGCTGGCTTTCTCCGGATTTTCTACCCGCTCGCGGGGCACTTCGAGCCCGGCAACGGTAGCCAGTGTGTCGATGGCCTGAGGGAATTCCAGCCGTTCATATTCCATTAAAAAGCCGATGGCATTGCCGCCGGCGCCACAGCCAAAGCAGTAGTAGAACTGCTTGTCAGGGTTGACGCTGAAAGAAGGTGTTTTTTCGTCGTGGAAGGGGCAGCGGGCGGTGTAATTCTGCCCGGTTTTTTTCAGCGGAACGCGGCGATCCACCACCTCGACTATATCGACGCGGGCCAGCAGTTCATCTATGAAATGTTGCGGGATCAGGCCTTTCATCTTGCCCGTGATTATAAATTATGGGGAGGGTAGTACAGCGCTTTGTCGGCGCCAATGCAATTACTGCAGGCGTGATTTTACGCGCTGGCTGACCTGGCCAACATCGGCGCGGCCCTGTATTTGCGGTTTGAGAATGGCCATCACCTGGCCCATGCCCTTGATTGAGTCAGCACCGCTCTCGGCAATGGCCTGGGCAATCAGTTCGTCCAGCTCTGCTTCGGTAAGCGCCTGGGGCAGGAAGTCCTGAATGACTTCAATTTCGGCGTATTCGACGGCGGCGAGCTCGTCGCGGCCGGCGTCTTCGTACTGCTTGATGGAGTCGCGCCGTTGCTTGCACATTTTGTCGAGCACGGCCAGACAGCGCGCATCGTCAATGTCGATGCGCTCATCCACTTCAATACGCTTGAATTCGGCCAGAATCAGCCGAATGGCGGACAGGCGTTCCTTCTCCCGCGCCTTCATCGCGGCCTTCATGGCCTCGGTGATGGTGGCTTTTAGGGAAAGCTCTGCCATGGGAGGCTTAATACAGGCGTTGCTGCTTTTTCGTCTCGCGCGATACCTTCTTCGCGTGACGTTTTACCGCTGCTGCGGCTTTGCGCTTGCGAACAGACGTGGGCTTCTCGTAAAACTCACGGCGGCGGACTTCAGCAAGTACACCGGCTTTCTCGCAGGAGCGCTTGAAACGGCGCAGGGCGATATCAAACGGTTCGTTCTCTTTGACTTTAACAAAAGGCATTCACATTACCTGTCTGGTTCAAAACTGTACTGTAACCCGCCAAGTTTCAGGGATTGCGGCGGCTTTGCGACGCAAAATGATTTGACGAGTCTTCAAGGGCGGGCAATTCTAAACGCAGTGAAGCCAAAAAGCAAAGCAGAATCGCCTACTTGGCTGGTGCTGTTGGCATTGAGCCAGTAAGATGCGCGCTTTCCGGCCGCCGTTCTCTGTAATTGCCGGAATTTTCAGGAATTTGAGGGTGAAAATGGGCGCAGTCGAAAGGGTTTTGGGTATAGAAACCTCCTGTGACGAGACCGGGGTAGCCATTTACGATGGCCGCCGGGGTTTGCTGGCCCATCGTTTAT
The DNA here is from genome assembly GCA_002415025.1 of Spongiibacteraceae bacterium UBA5047. Taxonomy (GTDB): domain Bacteria; phylum Pseudomonadota; class Gammaproteobacteria; order Pseudomonadales; family Spongiibacteraceae; genus Litorivivens. Next base: position 58,572 of record DIBR01000034.1, on the reverse strand, counting down.
TCAGCCAGGTGGCGCTGCACGAGGAATTTGGCGGAGTCGTGCCGGAGCTGGCGTCCCGCGACCATATCCGCAAGTTGGCGCCACTCATCACCGAGGTACTGGCTGAATCCGGCCTTGGCCCGGCCGATATCGACGGCGTGGCCTATACCCAGGGCCCCGGTTTGGTGGGCGCGCTGATGGTGGGGGCCTGTTTCGGACGAGCGTTGGCCTACGGCTGGGGGGTGCCTGCGCTGGGGGTTCATCATATGGAAGGCCACTTGCTGGCACCTATGCTGGAGCCGGATCGCCCGACATTCCCTTTTATTGCCCTGCTGGTATCTGGCGGCCATACCCAGTTGGTGCGGGTCAACGCGGTAGGCGACTACCAGATGCTGGGTGAATCGCTCGACGATGCAGCCGGCGAGGCCTTTGACAAGGCCGCCAAAATGCTGGAGCTGGGCTACCCGGGTGGTCCGAAACTGGCGGCACTGGCGGCGACGGGGAGTGCAGAGCGCTTTGATTTTCCGCGCCCGATGGTGAACCGGCCGGGGCTGGATTTCAGTTTCAGCGGCCTGAAAACCTATACGCTCAATACGGTGGCTGACTGTAAAGCCAGACACGATGGTGAACTGCACGACGATGATCGCGCTGATATTGCCGCCGCCTTTCAGGATGCGGTGGTAAGCACACTGCTAATCAAATGCCGTCGTGCGCTTAAGCAGGAAGGCTTGAAGCAGTTGGTCATTGCCGGAGGCGTGAGCGCAAATCGCCAGCTTCGCGCAGCGTTGGAAGAGGAAATGACCAAACTGCGCGGCCGCGTGTTTTATCCTCGCCCTGAATTTTGCACCGACAATGGGGCCATGATCGCTTACGCGGGATACTGTCGTTTGCAGGCGGGTTTGAGTGAGGCCTTGCCGGTATCGGTGAGGCCGCGCTGGCCGATGACGGAGCTTTCGAGCCTGGGTTGATCAGGCAGGTTTGACAGGGGGGAGCAAGCGATGGATAAAATTCTGGTTCGCGGTCTGAAGGTAACCACGATTGTCGGCATATTTGAATGGGAGAGACAGGTGCCTCAGCCTGTTGTTCTCGATCTTGAGATGGCTACCGATATTCGCGCGGCTGCCGCAGCGGATAATATTGCCGCGACCATCGATTACAAAGCGGTGAGTGATCGCCTTGGTGACTTTATTCGCAGCAACCAGTTCAAACTGATCGAGACCCTTGCGGAGCAATGTGCGGACATTGTGTTGCAGGAGTTTGCGGTATCGGCTGTGACTCTGCGTGTGAGCAAGCCCGAGGCCATACCTGAAGCCGACACCGTTTGCGTAGAAATTACCCGGCAGCGCAATGCCTGAAGTCTTCGTCGGGGTGGGTAGCAATGTAGACCGCGAGCTTAATATTCGCAGCGGTTTGGCTGCGCTGGGCCGGGAGTTTGGCGATATTGAATCATCGTCGGTGTATTGCAGTGAGGCGGTTGGCTTTGCCGGCGACGCCTTTTTAAATCTGGTGATTAGGTTTACTACCGAGCTAACGGTGGCTGAGCTTGGCCAGCGACTGCGTGCCATTGAAACGGCCCATGGGCGAGAGGCCAATATGCCCAAGTTCAGTTCGCGCACGCTCGACCTTGATATTCTGCTCTACGGCGACGCCAGCGGAGAGGTTGATGGCGTCACCCTGCCGCGCGAAGAGGTGGTTTATAACGCCTTTGTGTTGCGCCCTTTAGCTGAACTCGCGCCGGAATCAAAGCACCCGCGACTCGGGAAAACCTTTGCCCGGTTATGGGCAGAACTATCCGTTCGCACTGAGCAGCGGCTTGAAAAGATAAATTTTTGAAGCCCGGCTGCACGTCTCGACCCGGTCCCCGTGGGAAATTCTACGTTGCCTGGCAAGCCCCGCTGAGAATATTCGCCGGCAGGGCCAGCTCCTACAATGCTCACCGGGGAGCCTGCCTTGCAGGCGAAATTACACGCTGCGCCGCACCCGTGTGCCGCAGAGACTCTGCTGAGCCATTCACGAGCAGGGTTCACTTCCACAGGTTAGGAGTGGCAGGAATTTGTGGAAGCCTGCCCTGCCGGCGAATTAGGTCGGCCAGCGTTGCCAACCGGCATTGAGTCTCCCGCAGGGGCTTACTGCGACAGTGTTCTGCCGCCATCCACTGCAATGACCTGCCCGGTGATATAAGGCGCGTCACACACGAGAAAAACAATTGTGCTGGCGATATCGTCCGGGTTGCCGATTTTTCCCAGTGGCACCTTGTCTTTCAGGTTACGTTGTTCCTGTGCGCTAAACGCAGAGTCTTCCTGCGGCCACAGTATGGCGCCCGGCGCGATGGCGTTCACGCGCACCAAGGGCGCAAGTTCAAGCGCCAGTGATTTGCTTAGCATCACCAGTGCGGCCTTTGCACTGCAATACACACTGTGCTCGGGGAGCGGCCTTTCGGCATAGATGTCTGCCATATTGATAATGCAGCCCTGCGCCGACGACAGGGCTTTGGTGAAAGCCTGCGCCAGAAACAGCGGCGCACGGACATTGCTGGCAAACAGACGGTCCCAATCGTCGGGCGTGATATCGCCAAGTGGCGTCGGATAAAAGTCTGAAGCGTTGTTGATTAACACGTCCAGCCGGCCATAGGTCTGTAGCGCTGCCTCGGCGAAGCGCTGAATTTCATCCGGCTTGCCGAAGTCGGCTCCAAGAGCTGCCGCTGAGTCACTGCGTTTCTGGTTGAGTTCTGCGCACAGCGTATTGGCGGCATCTGCCGAACGACGGTAGTGAACAATCACGGTGTATCCGCGATCATGCAGGGCGCAGGCAACGTGTCGGCCTATGCGTTGGGCGCCACCAGTAACAAGGGCAACGGGGTGGGTGTGTATGGGTTTGCTCATCAGGTTTCCCGTGCTTGCAGCAAGTGTTCAACTTCCGCCAAACGCTGTTCGCGCAGCGCCTGCCCCAGAGCCTTTCCGCTGATACCTTGCGCCTGCAAGGCTTCGCTGCTGACCGTGGTAATGGCATGGGCAGCATTGCGATACAGGTCGTAGTTGGCGCCCGTACGCGCCTCTTCAATGCCAATAACGAGCTGCAGCCATTCGGGGCGGCGTAAGACATCGCATTGTTCCAGCGCGGCAAAGAGAGCCTGCGCGTTATCGGGCGAGCTTGGTAGTGGCTGCAGGGATTGATAAAGCGACGCGATATAACTGTATGCTTTGGGTGTTGCGATGGCGGCGTATACAGACGGCAGTGAGGCGGCGGGCACGTTCATGCAGCTGATAGCAAAGCGTTGCTCGGTAGTGAGCCCCAGGCTGGCAGCGCGCTGCATCGTTGAATACACCGCCTCATCAAGACTGTTAGCCCAATCGGGGGTGAGCTCGGGCAATGCCCCGCAGGACTGTAAAATCTGTAGCAGTACCTCGGGTGAAATTTCGCCGAGCCCCTTGGCCAGCTCCTGCCAAATGCGTTCGCGTGCCAGCTCTTTTAGTTCTCCGCTGCGGCTGAGTTGCTGCATCAGGGCCAGCGTTTCGTCGGCGACCCGAAATCCCAGGTGATGATAGCGAGCGGCAAAGCGGGCAACGCGCAATACCCGCAGGGGGTCTTCGGCGAAGGCTGGTGATACGTGGCGCAGAATGCGGGCGTCGAGATCGGCCTTGCCACCATAGGGGTCTATCAGTTCATCGTCGTCGAGCATGGCCATGGCATTGATGGTGAGGTCGCGACGTTCGAGATCCTGTTCCAGGGTGACGTCGGGATGGGCATCAATGTCGAAGCCGTGATATCCGCGCCCGTTTTTTCGTTCGGTGCGTGCGAGCGCATACTCCTCGTTGCTATCGGGATGTAAGAAAACCGGGAAGTCTTTACCTACCTGTTTAAAGCCCGCGTCGAGCATTTCCTGCGGGGTGCTGCCGACCACCACCCAGTCGGTTTCTGTGTACGGAAACTCCAGCAATTGGTCGCGCACGGCACCGCCGACCCGATAGCATTTCATGGGTGCTGCGCTCGCGCGATGAGGGTGTTTAGGCCGAGCAGTCGCATTGGTGAAATTCCCGTGTATCCATATTCAATAGAGTGAGACTCCGCCCCCAGACACAGCCGGTGTCCAGCGCAATACAATCGTCGCGGTCAGTCCTGCCTTCCAGTGCGGCCCAATGCCCGAACAGTTGGGTTTCTTGGCGTGGTTCGGTTTCCGGCCAGCGAAACCAGGGGGCCATGCCGGGTGGTATGTTGTCCGCAGCGCCCTTGTAAGCCAGATCCAGAGTGCCATCCTCGCCGCAACAGCGCATGCGGGTAAAGTAATTAGTAAGGGTGCGCAGGCGAGTGGTGCCACTGAGGGTTTCCGACCATAGCGCCGGTTCGTCGCCGTACATCCCACTGAGAAAGGCGTCGATGGCCGTGTTGTCCCGCAATACGGCGCTTACCTCGGCGCTGTAGGCCAGTGCCTGCCGGGTGCTCCAGATAGGCGGAATACCGGCATGGCTCATCACGTAGTCGCCGCTATCGGAGCGCATGCACAAGGGCAGTGTGCGGATCCACTCCATGAAAGTGTTGATATCCGGCGACTGCAACAAGGGTTCGAGGCTGGGATGGCGGCCCTGAGTGGTAGCGCCGCGCGCCAGCGCCAGCGTGTGCAAATCGTGATTGCCGAGCACAATACGCAGGCAGTGGCGCAGGGGGTAGAGGTACTCAAGGGTTGGCAGCGAGGCGGGGCCGCGATTAACGAGGTCGCCCACCAGCCAGAGTTCATCGCGTTCGGGAGAGAATGCAACCTCGTCGAGCAGGCACTGGAGCGGCTTGAGGCAGCCCTGAATATCGCCGACAGCGTAGCGCGTCATAAGCCCTTAATGCAGTGCGGAAGGTTCTACCAGCGGGAAGGCGGTAACCGGCGCGATAAAGGGGCGACCGGATGCGCTGATCATTTCGTAGCTGCCTTCCATGGTGCCTACGGCTGTTTCCATGATGGTGCCGGAGGTATAGCTGAAGCTTTTGCCGGGTTCGATCAGGGGTTGTTTGCCAACCACGCCCTCGCCGCGAACCTCGGAAATGCGGTTGCGACCGTTGGTGATAATCCAGTGCCGGTTGAGCAGGCGTACCGCTTCATTGCCGCCATTGGTGATGGTAATGGTGTAGGCGAAGGCAAAGCGGTTTTCCTGGGGAAGGGATTCTTCCGCCAGGTACTGGGTGGCAACCTGAATATCAACCTGTTCGCTTTCTCTGCTTTCCATACAACCTCTGTTTACGACTGGGTATCACTGACCGTGGCATTGGCGATACGCACGTAATCGCCCAGTGACAGCGTTTCCGGCCTTGCGCCCGGATTAATGCCGACCGCTTCGAGTTGCCCGGCATCGGCAACCTGTTTGAGCGCATTGCGCAGGGTTTTGCGACGCTGGTTAAAGGCAGAGCGCAAAACAGCCTGCAAATGGGCCACATCGTTGGCGGGATGAGGCAACGCGGCATGCGGCGTTAATCTTACCACGGCGGACTGTACTTTGGGGCGCGGACTGAAAGCCTCGGGTGGCACATCAAACAGCGGCTCCACCTCGCAGTAGTACTGGGTCATCAGGCTGAGACGCCCGTAGGCCTTGGTGTTGGGCGTAGCAGCGAGCCGGTCGACGACCTCTTTTTGCAGCATGAAATGCATATCTCTGATACGGCCGTGAAAGCTCAGCAGATGAAAAACAAGCGGTGTCGAGATGTTGTAGGGCAGGTTGCCGATAATGCGCAGCGGTTTGCCCGGATGCAGCGCGCCAAAGTCGGTTTTCAGGGCGTCGGCCTGAATAATGTCGACGTGCGGATATTTTTCGAGCTGTAACTCAAGGAGGGCAACCAGATCCCGGTCCAGCTCTACCAGCGTTAGTGCTGCGCCACTGCTGGCCAACTGCTCGGTGAGCGCGCCCTGCCCGGGGCCGATTTCGACCACGGCGTCATCTGCCTGCGGGCGCACCGAGCGATGAATGCGGTCGATAATGCCGCTGTCGCGCAAAAAATTCTGACCAAAGCGCTTGCGGGCGCGGTGTTCGGGATATTGACTCATGCGCCCTCGCGGCGGTTGGCGTTCGTGTTGGCGGAGAGAGTAATCGCTAGCTGCAGGGCTTCTTCGAGGCTGCCGATATCCGCTTTGCCGCTGCCGGCCAGATCGAGGGCGGTGCCGTGATCAACCGAGGTGCGGATGATGGGCAGCCCCAGGGTGATATTCACCGCCCGGCCAAAGCCTTGATATTTCAGTACCGGCAGCCCTTGATCGTGGTACATCGCCAGCACGGCGTCGGCCTGATCGAGATGTTTGGGGGTGAAGGCAGTATCGGCTGGTAGCGGCCCCTCAAGCTGCAGACCACCGGCGCGCAGCCTGTTCAGGCAGGGAATAATGGTGTCGAGTTCCTCGCTGCCCAGATGGCCGCCCTCGCCGGCGTGCGGGTTGAGGCCTAGCACGAGTATGCGCGGTGCCGGCAGGCCAAATTGTGACACCAGCGCGCGGTGCAAAATGCTGATCACTTGCTCCAGTGAGCTATCGGTGATGGCATCTGCCACTGAGCGCAGCGGCAAATGCGTTGTCGCAAGGGCCACCCGGAGGGTGCCGGTCGCAAGCATCATGACGACTTTTTCGACACCGCAGCGCTCGGCCAGAAATTCGGTGTGACCGCTAAAGGCAATACCGGCGTCGTTGATAATCGATTTTTGCACCGGTGCGGTGACCATGGCGTGACAGTGACCGCTGAGGCAGGCGTCAGTGGCGCGTGTCAGCGTGTCGAGCACATAGGGGGCGTTATCCGGGTTGAGCTCGCCTGCAATGACCGGGCTGTGCAGATTGGTGGCAATAACCATCAGTTTGCCGGCGCGGTGCGGGGCGGGCGCGAGCGAGGTATCACAGGCTTGCAGGTCGATGTCGAGCCCCAGAACTTTCGCGCGCTGCGCGAGCAGCTCCGGGTCGGCGACAGCGACCAGCTCTGCGGGCCAGTCGCGCTGGGCCAGCGCCAGCAGTATATCGGGGCCGATACCGGCAGGTTCGCCGGGAGTGATGGCGATGCGCGGTATCATTGAGGAGCTGGTATACCGCGGCTGCGTGGTTTACTTGATATCAACATAGGCTTCGTCGCGAATCTTGCGCAGCCAGATATCCAGTTCTTCATCAAACTTGCGTTCGTGAAGGATATTGCGAGCCATATTGCGGCGCAGATCCATGGTCACGTCCTGCTGGCGGCGGTCTTCCACTTTAACAATATGCCAGCCGTAGCGGCTCTTGAAGGGCGGGCTGACCTTGCCAATGCCGGTGTCTTCCATAGCTTCTTGGAATTCGGGTACCAGTTGGCCGGGGTTGGTCCAGCCCAGATCACCGCCTTCCTGGGCAGAGCCGATGTCCTCGGAATAGGTTTTGGCCAGATCGTAAAACGACTCACCGTTTTGCGCGCGTTTGCGCAATGTGGCCGCGAGCTTTTCTGTGTCCTGCTCGCTGCGAATAGCCGAGGGCTTTAGCAGAATATGGCGGGCGCGGGTTTGCGCAATGACTTCGTTGTGTCCGCGACTTTCAATCAACTTGATGACATGGAAACCACTGGCACTTTTCAGCGGCGCCAGCACCTCGCCATCCTGCACCATGCTCGCCTGATCTGCGAACAGGCTCGGCAGGTCAGGTTGCTTGCGCCAGCCCAGATCACTGGGCCTTACATTGTCTGCCTTGAGCAGCGGTTCAACATCGCCGCCCTTTTGCAAGGTTTGGTAGATTTTGTCGGCCTGTGCGCGGGCGCGCTCCACCGCACTGGGCGTCGCATCGCTGGCCGTAGCCACCAGAATGTGAGCAAAGTGGTATTCCGGTGCGGTGCGTTTGCGGCCTTCGTCCGACTCGAGATAGTTCGCGATTTCCTGATCGGTGATCTGAATGCGCTGGTTAACGTTGCCGCGCTGAACCTGCTGCAACAACATTTCACGGCGAATTTGCTCGCGCGCTGCGTTGTAGGAGGTGCCCGACTCGTTCAGTGCCTTGCGGAACTGTTCCAGAGACAGGTTGTTCTGGCCGGCAATGCGCGCCATGGCCGCGCTGAGCTGCTCGTCGCTGATACGCAGGCCAACCCGATCAGCCATTTGTAGCTGAAGGTTCTCGAGAATCATGATGTCCATCACTTCCCGGCGAATACGTTCTTCGGGAATATCCTGACCGGACTGGGCGACATTGGCGCGAACCTGTTTCAGGCGGTCATCGAGCTCGCTGCGCAGGATGATGTTGTCATCGACAATGGCCACTATTTCGTCCAGTACTTCGACGTCGGCTTGCACTGTCATGGCGCTGAGGGCGAATGCCAGTAAGGCAGTCAGGCCGGTAATACCCTTGAATCTGTGTTTAATCATCTTGATAACCAAAAATATTCTCTTCCAGTACGTTGCCGAGCTTGTCACCCAGGCCGCCGAGACCCTTAAGCTGGAATTCCAGCAATATCGCCTCGTCGTAGCCAAGATCGTTAGACAGTGAATTGCCATCGGGTTCCAGCGCACGTTGGTGCACGGCCCGTATTGTCCAGCAGCAGCTCTCGTAGGCGACCCCGAACAGGCTCTCCAGCGAACGCTTGTCTTCCAGGTCGTAATGCCAGCGGCTGAACAACTGCCATTGGCGACCCAGCGGCAGACTGAGGGATGCGTCGAGCTGCTTGAGTTCCGGGCGGTCGTCGGCATTGATGACGGTGAGACGGCGCTGACTATAGCCGAAATTGTACAGGGTCTGGGGCCCGCTTCGATAGTGCCAGCCCAGATGAGCCTGATTTACGCGGCCATCGTCGCGATCAAGCACCATGTCGGCCTGCAGCCAGAGTTTGTCGGTGGTTTGCCAGCGCATCTCGGTGGCGATGTCGGACGAATGTGCAGTGCGTCGCGCTGCTGCGTCCGCCGCCGCGTTGCTGCCGGGTTGCAATATGGTGAAGGTGCCGGGGATGGTCACGCTGCTGTCCAGCAGGCCGGGATCAGTGAACAGCGAGCCGGCGACGACATTGTTAGGCAGGTCGACACGGCGATCCTCGAGGTAAAAGGCCTGCCCGATAGCCAGTCGTAGTACTTCGCGACCGCTGTCCTTATTGATAAAACGACTGCTTAAGCCTAGGGACACCTGTTTGGAGTCGTCAATACGGTCGTAGCCGACAAAACGCGATTCCCGAAAGAGTTGCTGGTAGGAAAAGGGCAGCAGAGTAGTATCAAACACCGGCTGGGACTCCTGCCCGGTTACGTAATCGCTGTAGAGATAATAGAGCCGTGGTTCCAGCGTTTGCAGCCAATCCTGACCGCTGCGTTCAAATACCAGAGCTGTGTCCAGGCTGGCCATGGCTGCCGTCGCTTCCGGTGATTCGTCAACGACCCCCTCATCGAGTTGATAATTGATGTGACGCGATTTAACGGTGGCAATAAGGTGACCCCCGCGCCCGATATAAGGCAGTTTGAGGCCGGCTTCGGCGTAGCGGCGCACGCCGGTGATAAAAACGCCGCCCTCGGCTGTGCTCTGTTTGTGGTCGTAGTTGGTGATATCGGTCAGAAATAGGGGTTGCAGGCGCAAATTGCGATTTTCAGGCTGGTAGGCGAGCGTCCACTGCGGCAGTTTGCGATACGGCTCGCTGAGATTGGCCAGCGTCTGGTATTGATGCACGTTGAGGGTCGATTGCCAGCTATTGTTCTGATAGCTCACCAGTGCGCGCTGGTTGAGGTGGGTGCTGCGCGAGACTGCGAGAGAGGCCAGGCTGAGGTCAGTAAAATAGTCGTCGTCACTGACTCTGGCGTAGTCGATTACGGTAGACCAGTGTTCGTTGATGCTGCCCTGTTCGCTCAGTGCTTGTAACCAGCGGTCGTCGCCGGTTTGTTTGTCGTCGTTGAGATAGGCGCTCGACAGTGTCCATTCACTCCAGCGATTCAGGTAACGGGCTTCGGATTCCAGCATTTCGCCGCGTTTTTCCAGAAAGCGGGGAGTGAGCGTAAGGTCGTAATCCGGTGCCAGGTTAAGGTAGTAGGGCACTGAAATATCCATGCCGCCGTCACTGGAGGCTATACCCGGCCAAAGCAGGCCTGTGCTGCGCCGGTCGTCGATCGGAAAATCCAGCCAGGGTGTGTAGAACACGGGCACACCCTTGACCCGCAAGCTGGTGTCGCGGGCTACGCCGCGGCCGGTGGCAAAATCGAGGTGGATATTGTCCGCCTTCAGGGACCAGGCTTCAGAATCCGGCGGACACTGGGTGTAGATGGTGTCGGCCAGATGCATGGTGTTTTCGGTTTTGCGTTCGATCAAACTGGCGCTGGCGCGCAAGCCGCTGTTGAAGGCCATAAACTGCGCGTTTTCAATGCGGCCGGTGCTGTCGCGCCCGCTGAGTTCCGCGCGGTCACCGTGAATCATCATATCCGGCAGGGCGACGATAACGCCACCGTCCAGCGAGAAATGCTGGCGGTTGCGGTCATATTGCGCGCTGCCGGCATTGAGCCCCAGTTTCCCTTTGTTGACCACGACATCACCGTCCAGAGTCACCAGGTTGCCCTCCAGCCTCGAACGGTCGGCGCTGGCATGCAGGGGTGCATCCTCCGGGGGGAGCTCGGCGCCGTCCCAGTCGCGCAAGGGTGGCAGGTAGAGACCGTCGCAGCCGGGCGCCAGCGAGCAGCCGGATTTTGCGGGCAGCTCGCTCACGTTGTACCAGTACCAGGCCTTGTTGCTGCTATCGGGGGCGCGGCAACTGGCAGTGTCTGCCCATGCGGGCGCGCTCGTGAGGCTGCCGGCGAATATCAGCACGGAGAGCAGCTGGCGGTATGCTTGTTGTAATGATTTGGGAATCAATGGAATGCTGTCGGGCTGATTAATGCAGGGTGGATGATAATGGATTCTTTGATAGGATGCCCGCCTGCTGAAGAAATAAAGGCAAAAGGGCATGAGTGATAGGCTTCGGCAATGGTGCGCGGCGCAACTGGCGGTCGCAGAAGAGCAACTGTCACCATTGGAAAATGTAGCTGGCGACGCCAGCTTTCGTCGCTATTACCGAACCCGTTTGGCGGATGGTCGTAGCTATATTGTGATGGACGCCCCGCCGGACAAGGAAGACAGCCAGCCCTTTATTGACGTAGCCCGCAGACTGCGAGGAGCCAATGTACATGCCCCCGAGATTCTCGCCAGTGATCTGCAAAAGGGGTGGCTGCTGCTGGAGGACCTCGGCGACGACCTCTACAAGAAAGCGTTTGAGCAGGGCGACGGCGATGTTTTGATGACACAGATATTCGACGTTCTGGAGTCTCAGGCCGGGCGCGTTTCCTGTGAGGGCTTGCCCGCCTATGACCGGGAGCGGCTGCAAGTCGAGCTGGACCTTTTCCCCGACTGGTACCTTGGTCGCCAACGCATGCAACCCTTCACCGAAGAAGAACAATCACAGTGGGATGATTTGTGCGCACTCCTGTGCCGCAATGCCGCCGCGCAGCCGCAGGTTTTTGTGCACCGCGATTTCCATTCCTGCAACTTGATGGTTTTGGGCGCAGCGGCTCCCGGGGTAATTGATTTTCAGGACGCGGTCTGCGGCCCCATTACTTATGATCTGATGTCAATTTTGCTGGATCGCTATATCACCTGGCCGCGCGCGCAACTCGAAAGCTGGATGAACACCTTCCGCCGGCGGGTGGCGCCGGAGGTTGAGCCGGAGGAGTGGCTGCGCTGGTGTGATTGGATGGGCCTGCAGCGCAACCTTAAAATCATCGGTATTTTTGCACGCTTGTCGCATCGCGATGGCAAAAGCGGGTATCTTGAACTGATCCCGCGCTTTGCCGACTATGTGCGTGATGTGCTAATGCGCTACAGCGAACTGCAGAGCTATCGAACACTATTGGAGCACCGGCTATGAAGGCGATGATATTGGCGGCGGGGCTGGGCAAGCGCATGCGGCCGTTGACCACCGTTCGCCCCAAACCGCTGTTGAAAATCAATGACAAGGCCCTGATTGATTATCATCTTGAGCGCCTGGCAAAAGCAGGCGTGCGCGACGTGGTGATCAACCATTACTGGTTGGGTGAGCAAATCGAGGCTCATATCGGCAGCGGCGAAGCCTATGGGCTCAACGTCCGCTATTCCCCGGAAAGCGAATTGCTCGATACCGCCGGGGGTATGATGCACGCCCTGCCCTTGCTGGGCGAGTCACCCTTTCTGCTCGTCAATGGCGATATCTGGTGCGATTACCCCTTCGAAAAGCTGATCGGGCGGACGATACAAAGCGCTCATCTGGTTATGGTGGACAACCCCGAGCACAACAACGGGGGCGACTTCTTTCTGCGCGATGGCCAGCTATTTACCGAGCCACCGGGCAATGCGCTGACCTATGCGGGTATCGCCGTCATCAATCCCGAGCTGTTTGCCGGCAGCGAGGGTGGCTGCCAACCCCTGCGGCCTTTCCTGGAACGCGGCATTGCACGCGCAGCCGTGAGCGCCGAACACTACAGCGGAGAGTGGGTGGATGTGGGCACACCCGACCGGCTAATGGAGCTGGACACGCGCGTATCAGCGATGGCTGTCGCCTGACAGGCTTATAAGGCTGTCACTAAACCGGTAAACTACGCGCTTTCGCCATTGCTCCCTCACATTCACTAAAGCGCAGAGAATACCAATGTCAGACTACTGGATTGCCCCTTCGATTTTATCCGCCAATTTCGCCTGCCTGGGCGCTGAAGTTGATGCCGCACTGGCGGCAGGTGCCGATGTGGTTCACTTCGATGTAATGGACAATCACTACGTTCCAAACCTGACCATTGGTCCCATGGTCTGCAAGGCTTTGCGGGATCACGGCGTTACCGCGCCGATTGACGTTCACCTGATGGTGCAGCCGGTGGATGCCCTCATTGGCATGTTTGCCGATGCCGGCGCCTCTTACATCACCTTTCACCCTGACGCGTCTACCCATGTTGACCGCTCGTTGCAGATGATTCGCGATGCCGGCTGCAAGGCCGGGCTGGTGCTCAACCCGGCCGTTAGCCCCGACGGCTTGCGCTATGTGATGGACAAGCTCGATATGATCCTGCTGATGTCGGTTAACCCCGGCTTTGGCGGCCAGAAATTTATTCCTTCCACTATCGACAAGGTGCGTGAAGTGCGCAGCCTGATTGACGCCAGCGGGCAGGATATTCGTCTGGAAGTGGACGGTGGCATTTCGGCCGGCAATATCGCGGAAATTGCTGCCGCCGGTGCCGACACCTTTGTAGCAGGGTCAGCTATTTTTAATGCCGATGACTACAAAACCGTTATCGACGAAATGCGTACGCAATTGGCTTCCGTCTGAACGCGCTAGACCGGATTCTGGGCCGCCCTCCGGCCGCACTGCTGTTTGATCTCGACGGTACGCTGGTAGACAGCGCGCCGGATCTCGCCGCGGCGCTCGACGCGACTTTGCTGCAGGCGGGCTATGCCGCAGCCGGTATTGACGTTGCGCGCGGCTGGGTGGGCAACGGAGCGCGCAAGCTGCTGCAGCGCGCATTGGCTCATGCGCGGCGTTGTGACGAAAGTGAGCTGCCGGCGCCCGAGATCGACAGTTTGCTGGCGTATTTTTTTGACGTTTATGAGCGGGGCTGCACCGATAAAACGGTGCTTTATCCGGGGGTAATGGACGCCTTGCAGGTCTGGCACAAGCGCGGTATTCGTCTGGCCTGCGTTACCAATAAACCTGAACATTTTGCACGCATTATCATTGAGCATTTCTCGCTGGGGCGCATCATGCCGGTTGTGCTCGGCGGTGACAGCCTGCCGACACGCAAGCCCGCGCCCGAGCCTCTTTGGGAGGCGTGTAAACAGCTGTCAGTAGCGGTTGGCGATACCATTATGGTCGGTGATTCGAGCAATGACGTACTGGCGGCGCGTGCTGCCGGGATGCCGGTGGTTGCCGTGCCCTATGGCTATAATTACGGTAGCGCAATTGCCGATTCGACCCCTGATTTGGTCATCGAGCATCTGGATATGCTGCTTTAGTCAGCCTCTGGTCGGCGGTAAGCGCAGCGGCGTGATTGCTCCCGCCAGGCCCGTTCAAGACAGGCCTTCTCATCGCTCAGCATATCCGGGTGAATGCCGGTTTCGTCCAGCAACCGGTACTCCAGTGACGTTTCTGATTCGGGCTGGCCGCAGTGATCAATATGTGTGATATCAATGTGCAGCCGGCTTTTCAGGTAGTGGCCAATGAGCAGGCTGCGATGACACACCGCGGGGTCTTTCTCTGCGCACAACAGCGCAATATTGAAGCCTTTGGCCAACCCATCCAGCAGACGCTGAATGCCCGCCTGGAAGGCGTTTGATTGTTGCAAACGGTCAAATTGTACCTGGTTGTCGCAGTAGTGCTCGTCGTTGGTCGAGCGTGGCCCCAGCTCCTCGCCCAGATAAACGTAGCGTACCTTCTCTGCCCGTAAATGCCGCTGCAGGTTTTCGCGGTGGTAGTCATGAAAAACCTTGCTATAGGGAACGGAGCGCACGTCGGCGATCACATCAATGTTGTGCTGTTTTAGCTGCGCCAGAAAGTCGCCGAGGGCTTTGGTGGCATAACCGATGCTGAACAGGGACGCTGAACGGGACAAAATCGTGCCTCGTGCCGAGGAAACCGGCGAAGTCTACTGCCCTTGTGCTCGCGGGTAAACCGGCGGGGAGGTTTTACAAATGCGAAGGGTCGGGTAGAATGCGCTCTTCTATTCCAATTCTGATCTGGAGAAAACGGTGATCTGCGACGCTCGCACAGCGCTGCAATCTGATACCCGCCGATGGCGATGGTAGGCTTTTTAATACCTTGAATAAAGCCCGAACATTGTTAATCACCGTTTTTGAAGGATAGTGCCGTGACTCCTGAAACCTTTGCCGAACTGGCCCAGCAGCCCTATAACCGTATCCCGGTTCACCGGGATGTGCTCGCCGACCTTGATACCCCGCTCAGTGCCTACCTGAAACTGGCGCGCGGACCCTACAGCTATTTGTTTGAATCAGTAGAGGGCGGCGAAAAATGGGGGCGATATTCCATTATCGGCCTGCGGGCGACCACGGTACTGACTGTGCGCGGTCACGAGATCAGCGTCAGCGAAAACGGCAAGGTTGTCGAAAGCAGCCGCAGTGAGGACCCCCTGGCTTTTGTGGAAGCTTTTCAGCAGCGCTACAGCGCGCCGGACCTTGAGCAGTTACCGGCCTTTAACGGTGGTCTGGTAGGTTACTTCGGCTATGACACGGTACGCTATGTCGAGCCGCGTCTGGCCGCGAGCTGCCCACCGGACAAGCTGGGTAACCCCGACATAGTGCTGATGCTGTCTGACGAGCTGGTGGTGTTTGACAACCTCGCCGGTGTTATCACCCTGATAGTCCATGTTGACCCCGCCCGGCCCGATGCCTATTTACAGGCACAGCGGCGACTGGATGAGCTGGAGCAGCTCATGGCCGGGCCGGCGCCGGAATTGACCAGCCCGCTTACGGTGCCGGGTGACCTGCCCGAATCTGCCTTTGAATCCGAGGTGGGCGAGGAGGGCTACTATGCAATGGTCGAGCGCGTAAAAGAATACACGCTGGCCGGTGACGTCATGCAGGTAGTGCCTTCGCAACGGCTGTCCACGCCATTCAGTGCAGACCCGATCAACCTCTACCGCGCCTTGCGCAGATTGAACCCCTCTCCCTACATGTTTTACTTAAACCTCGACGATTTTCACATTGTTGGCTCAAGCCCGGAAATTCTGGCACGGGTTGAAGGTGACGACATAACCCTGAGGCCGATTGCGGGCACCCGCCGGCGGGGTCACACGGACGAGGAAGATCGGGCAATGGAAGCCGAACTACTGGCCGACCCCAAAGAAATTGCCGAGCATCTGATGCTGATTGATCTGGGGCGCAATGATGTGGGGCGGGTTGCTCAAACCGGCACCGTGGTGGTAACCGACCAGATGGTGGTCGAACGCTATTCTCATGTGATGCATATTGTTTCCAATGTGACCGGCAAACTGAAAGCGGGCATGTCAGCCATGGATGTGCTGCGCGCCAGCCTGCCGGCTGGCACCCTTAGCGGCGCGCCGAAAGTGCGGGCGATGGAAATCATCGACGAACTGGAGCCGGTAAAACGGGGGGTTTACGGCGGTGCGGTGGGTTATCTCGGTTTCAATGGCAATATGGATACGGCCATTGCCATTCGCACAGCGGTAATCAAAAACGACCGGCTCTATGTACAGGCCGGGGGTGGCATTGTGGCCGACTCGGTGCCACGGCTGGAATGGAAAGAAACCATGAACAAGGCGCGCGCGATGTTCCGCGCTGCGGCCATGGTTCAGGGTGTTGGCAAAAACGATACTGCACAGGGAGGTCAGTGACATGTTATTGATGATTGATAACTACGACTCCTTTACCTACAACATTGTGCAGTATCTGGGCGAGCTAAAGGCCGACGTAAAGGTAGTGCGCAACGACGAACTAACGGTGGCGGAGATGCAGGCGCTCAATCCCGAGCGCATTGTGGTGTCGCCGGGGCCCTGTACGCCGAACGAGGCGGGCGTATCCATGGCGGCTATCGAAGCCTTTGCCGGAAAAATTCCGGTGCTGGGTATCTGTCTGGGGCATCAGAGTATTGGTCAGGTCTTTGGCGGGAATATTGTGCGCGCGCGACAGGTCATGCACGGCAAAACCTCACCAATCCATCACAACGCCAGGGGCGTGTTCGCCGGGTTGGCAAACCCTCTGACGGCAACGCGTTATCACTCGCTGGTGATTGATAAGGCGACCTTGCCAGACAGCCTTGAGATTACCGCCTGGACTCAACACGACGACGGTAGCGTTGATGAGATTATGGGCGTGCGCCATAAAACGCTGGATGTTGAGGGGCTGCAATTTCACCCGGAATCTATTCTCAGTGAACACGGACATGCCATGCTGGCGAATTTCCTGAAGCGCTAGGAGAGCAACAATGGATATAAAAACCGCGCTCGGAAGAGCCGTACAACAGTTAGATCTGAATGCCGACGAAATGGCGGCGGTGATGCGTGACATCATGACGGGCCAGTGCACGGATGCGCAAATTGGTGCCTTTCTGATTGCCTTGCGCATGAAGAGTGAAACCATTGATGAAATAGAAGGTGCCGCGCGGGTGATGCGCGAACTCGCTACGCCGGTTGATATCAGAGGGCTGGATAACGTTGTTGATATTGTGGGCACCGGTGGTGACGGCGCCAATCTGTTTAATGTTTCGTCGGCCAGCAGTTTTGTTGCAGCGGCCGCAGGGGCGCATGTAGCCAAGCACGGCAATCGCTCGGTGTCTTCAAAAAGCGGCAGTGCTGACCTGCTGGAAACCGCCGGGATAAAGTTAGAGTTGAACCCCGAGCAAGTCGCGCGCTGTATTCGCGACGTGGGTGTGGGTTTTATGTTTGCGGTCAATCACCACAGCGCGATGAAGCATGCAATCGGCCCGCGCAAGGAAATTGCTCAGCGAACCATTTTTAATATACTCGGCCCGCTGACCAACCCAGCAGGCGTCAAAAGGCTGTTGCTTGGTGTCTTTAACGCGGAGTTATGCCGCCCCCTGGCTGAAGTGTTGAAGCGTTTGGGTGCAGAGCATGCGATGGTTGTTCATGCCAAAGATGGTCTTGATGAGATCAGCCTGGCTTCGCACACCGTAGTCGCCGAACTGAAAGGTGGCGAAATTAACGAGTACACGATTAGCCCGGAAGACATGGGGGTTGCCAGTCGCAGCCTGGTTGGGCTGGATGTCAGCGGCAGCGATGCTTCGCTCGCCTTGATTCGTGACGCCTTTTCCGGTGGTAGCAATGAAGCTGCTGAAAAAGCGGCCGATATGGTGGCACTGAATGCGGGCGCTGCACTTTACGTAGCCGGCATAAGCTCCTCCCTCAAGCAGGGGGTGGCGCTCGCGCAAGACGTGATTGCCAGTGGTCAGGCGCTGGAGAAAATGCGCGAGCTGGCGAGCTTCAGTCAGGAGCTGCGTTAGATGTCGACACCGACCATTTTGAAAAAAATCCTGAGCCGAAAGGCAGAGGAGGTTGCCGAGCGGCGTCGGGCTTGCCCTGAATCGCAGCTTGAGGAACAGATTCCGGATGCACCATCGCTGCGAGGTTTTGTCAGCGCGCTGGAGGGCAAGCTCGTAGCGGGTCACTCCGCCGTTATCGCCGAGATCAAAAAGGCCTCGCCTTCAAAAGGTGTGATTCGCGAGGATTTTAACCCGGCAGCGATTGCTGCAAGCTATGAGCGCGGCGGCGCTGCCTGTCTGTCAGTGCTGACCGATGTTGATTTTTTTCAGGGGGCTGATGCCTACCTGGAGTCTGCCAGGGCTGCCTGTGCGCTACCGGTCATCCGCAAGGATTTTATTGTCGATCCCTACCAGATTCTCGAAGCCAGGGTGATCGGCGCTGACTGTATATTGCTGATTGTTGCGGCGCTCGATGACCGTCAGCTTGCCAGTCTGTATGAGTGTGCCGTGAGCCTGGGCATGGACGTGCTGATCGAAGTACACAATGAAACGGAATTGATGCGCTCCCTGCCGCTGGGCGCAAAACTTGTCGGTATCAACAACCGCGATTTACACAGCTTTGATACCTCGCTGAACAATACCTATTGCCTGCTGGACAAGATTGGTGACGACAGAATTGTTGTTACCGAGAGTGGTATTCATACATCTGCGGATGTCGGGGCCATGCGTGCTCACGGGGTGAATGCGTTTTTGGTGGGGGAGGCGTTTATGCGGGCAGACGAGCCCGGAACGAAACTCGCGGAGTTGTTTTTTTCATAAGAGAGGATGTTGCCTGAAACGCCTGCGGCTTATTCAGGCCTACCGTGTCGCTTCGATCAGGTCTGTAGGCCGGCATAAGCGCAGCGTTGCCGGCGGGCGTTGGATGTCAGACACCCCACGCCCAGCCAAACCATCATCTGGTGCCAAATACCACCATCGTCTTGCCCTTAACCGATACCAGTCCCTGTTCTTCCAGCGTTTTCAAAACGCGGCCTACCATTTCTCGTGAGCAGCCAACAATTCGGCCGATTTCCTGACGGGTAATTTTGATTTGCATGCCATCCGGGTGGGTCATGGCATCGGGCTGGTTGCACAAATCCAGCAGGGTGCGTGCTACACGACCGGTGACATCAAGAAATGCCAGGTCGCCCACCTTGCGAGTGGTCTGGCGCAGCCGCTTGGCCATTTGCGTGCCAAGGGCAAACAGGATTTCCGGATACTGCTCACGCAACTCCTGAAATTTGCTGTAGCTGATCTCGGCTACTTCGCATTCGGTTTTGGTTTTTACCCAGGCGCTGCGTGTTTCTTCAGTATCGAAAACGCCCATTTCGCCAAAAAAATCACCTTTGTTAAGGTAGGCGACAATCATTTCGCGACCTTCGTCGTCTTCAATTAACACGGTGACGGAGCCCTCAATAATGAAATACAGGGCATCGCTGTCGTCACCGGCGTAGATAATCGTGCTCTTTGCGGGGTAGCGTCGTCGTCGGCAATGGCTGAGAAATCCATCGATGTTTGGAATCTCTGGCTTCGGGGCACTGATCACTGTTCATTCCCTCAATTGTGAGTCTTATAAAACTATTCTGCGGCGTATTATGCCGTGGGAAGTGGCCATTGGCGACCCCTGCAATGACAGGGGCCGCATGTGGTAGGATTCGCTTTTCCGGAAATTGAAGGCAGGTAAGCGCAATGGAAGTCAGCGTAAAATGGGTTGATGGCGTCAGCTTTGAAGGGACGTCCGGTACCGGTCACCGTGTCGTGATGGACGGCCCTGAAGACCACGGTGGGCGCAATATGGGTGCCCGTCCCATGGAAATGCTGTTATTGGGAATGGGTGGTTGTGCCTCCTTCGATGTGATGAGTATTTTGCGCAAGTCGCGGCAGGATGTGCGTGGCTGCGTGGCGAAGATTGAGGCGGAAAGGGCCGACGAGGTTCCGGCAGTATTCACGAAAATACATCTAAAATTTTCCGTTAGTGGCGTCAAATTGAAAGAAGCCCAGGTAAAACGGGCCGTTGAACTCTCAGCGGAAAAGTATTGTTCCGCCTCTATCATGCTGGAAAAGGCAGGAGTCGAAATCACTCACAGCTATGATATTGAAGAGGTTGCCGAGTGAAACGCCCGCCCGCGACGGCAGGCATGCGTCACGTAGCACTGTTTGTTGAGCGCTACGAAGAGAGCCTGCATTTCTATCGTGAACTTATGGGTATGACGCTGGAATGGCAGCCCGACGACGACAACAGCTATCTGTGCTCGGGTAATGATAATCTCGCCCTGCACCGCTACCGGGGAGGGCCTCGCGACCCGGCGAGTCAGCGTCTGGACCACATCGGCTTTGTTATCGACAATATCGATGACGTTGATGCCTGGTATGCGTTTTTGAATGCAGCGGGCGTTAAAACAAAATCGACCCCTCGAACCCACCGCGATGGTGCCCGCAGTTTTTACTGCGCCGACCCTGATGGCAATACGGTTCAAATCATCTATCACCCGCCGATTAGTGGCTTGCGATTTGTGCGCGACTAGATTTCAGGTGAGGCTCGTTTTTACAGGTAGTAGGTCGAGCCGGTCATTATTTTGGATGCCATCGTCATTCCCCGTTTAATACCCGGTGCAAAATCTTCCCCGCCGGCTTCCAGTGCCGTACTGGCGTGAGCAGACTCGTCGCTGAGCATTTGCTCGAGGATGGCGCGCGACTTTTGATCCTCCGGGGCCAGTTGGGTCAAATGTTCCTGCAGGTGTTTGCAAACCTGCTCTTCGGTGGCGGCGACAAATCCGAGGCTGATTTTATCGCCGAGTAAACCCGCCAGTGCGCCAATGGCAAAAGAAGCCGTATAAAAAGCCGGATTCAACCGGCTGGTATGACTTTGCAATTCTTTTAATCGCTGCTCACACCAGGCCAGATGATCAACTTCCTCGTCAGCTGATGCTTGCATGGCGGCCTTCACGCCGGGGTCTTTGGCTGTCAGAGCCTGCCCGTGATACAGAGCCTGGGCGCAAACCTCGCCCGTATGATTAATACGCATCAGGCCGGCGGTATGGCGCTTGCCGTCGGCGCTAATGGCGGGTTCTGCCAACATCTGCGCGGGGCTGTTTCGGCGCGGCGAGGCGCTGCCGGGAACCAGTGTTTTGAGACCGCGGTCGGCGCTGATCAGTAATTTGTCGAGAGGCGAAAGTCTGCGTGTCATAAAGGGCTCCTGCTGGCCTCAATTTTACGCAGAGTGGTGCCCGAAGGCTATCACCGGGCTATTTCACGGGGGAGTTTGGGTCGTTTGCCAGCAATTCAAGGATAAGCCGCTTCAGGGTAAAGCTGGCGGAGGGTTTGCTCATAAGGCGAAACGGCGGCGGGGCATCACTTATCTGCGCGTTACTGTCGAGCAAGTAGATGCAGGCAGGTACGGCCAAGCCGGCCTTCAGTGCGTCTTCGTGGATGCGACGGCACAGTGTGACGCCTTGCGGGTCGCTGATCAGCAAAATGTGAATGGGCGAACGTAGCAGGCACTGGTTGCGATGCAGGGCAATCGCCTGGCTGCTGTTGTGGGCAATGAAGGCGACCATACCCCACTGCTCACATTGCTGCTTTTGCTGCAGGGCAAAACGTCGATTGGGGTCAATAATCAGAACTCGCCGCGACTTGAGTTGTAGCGGTCGGGGCAGCTGCTGCTCGTGACTCCACTCGGTAAGGGGCAGGTGAATCTGTATGTACTGGCGTTGACCGCTGGAGCGGAGGCGCAGGGTGCCCGACAGTGCCTGTAGCAGACGGGAAATAAGTTCGGCGCGCGGCTCTGCGTCGTTGACCAGTTCACCGCTGCGTTCACTCAGCAAGTTCAGCGCCTTTTCGCCTTGATAGCTGAAGTTCAGCATTAGCTGTCCTCGCCAGTTTACTTCCAGGGTCAGCTCGGGAACTTGCCAGTGGTGCCGGCATACAAGTAGCAGATGTGAAAGCAATTGCCGCAGACGTCCGGGGTCGCCAACGACTTGCTGTGGTAATGAACCGGATTTTTTCAGATGGACCAGGTTGCCGCTGCTACGGCTTTCTTCGGTAAAGTCATCAAGCAGCTGGTGTACATCAAACATTAGCTCGGGCGTTGTTGGTGTTTCTGACGCGAGCGGGTCATAGCTTTGCAGGTTTTCGACAATGCCGAGCAACTCCTGTCCCGACGCGTGCAAGGTGTTGAGGTAGTCGCGCTGTTGATTCGACAAGACGGAATTGCGCAGCATATCAGCCATGCCAAAAATGGTGCTCAAGGGTGTCAACAAGCCGTGATTGATGCGCCGCAGTGTTTCGCTCTGACCGCGCAGTTCCGCCTCCAGGCTGTTTACACGGGTCTGGTGTTCAAATTCCCTGGCCAGCATTTGTTGGCGGTTCACAGCGGAAATAATGGACAGCATCAACACTTCAGTTGCCGTGCCAAGCAGCAGAACGATGTTGATGATTTCGAAGCTGGATTGCCCGCGGCGATACATCAATACCGCAAAGGTAACAAAAAGAATGATCCAGGCGCGTGTGAGCAGATAGCGAAAGCTGAATGGGTCGTGGGTTGCCAGATAGGTAACCAGCGATCGCAGGCTGATCGTAATGGAGGAAGTGATGATAAGCGCGAACATGATCAGGGCGGCGAGCTCGGTGTCCAGAGCGAGTGCGACCACCCCGGCGAGGGTGTTCAATAGTAGCAATGTGCGTATCAGCCCGCTCCAGCGCGTGTGCCCGGCATCGTTCTCCGGCTCAAATACGTTGGATATGAGAATGGCCAGCGCCATGCTCAAGTGCGTGAGCGACATGAAGACAACATTTTCAAAGGGGGAGCCGACGTCCTCATTGAGAGCAAAGTAGCCCCAGGACGCAGAGATAGACAACATGTTGCAGGCGGCGTACAGCCCCAGAATCAGGAACAGACGAACGTGGGGAAAGCAGGCGAACAGCACGAGGTTGGACAGCGCGAGTATGATAAGCGCGCCAACGCCGGTGCCGTTGGCAAATAGCTCGGTGCGAAATGACATCAGAAATGGTGTCAGGTCCGACAGATTCACTGTGGTTAGCGCGCGGCCTTTGCCTTCAAGTCGCAGGTAGTAGAGCTGCTGACTTTGCGGCGGAATATTCAGTATGAATAACCGTGGTTTGCGCACAATCGGCTCATTGTCGACGGCGGCGATGGCGCTGGAGCTGCCGTGGCGATACAACGCGACTTCGGCAATATGCGAAGGCCGAATATGCAGTATGGCGTGACGTTCCTCAGGGCTGTCGTTAGCCACAGCGAAGCGGAGCCAGTAACGGGCGCCGTCGAAGTCAAGTTTGAGGTCGCTGCGGTGAGCCGGAGTGAAGGCACTGCTGCCGGAGTTGATATCCTGTAATTCAAGTTGCCGCTGCGGGTCGGCCAGAATATCAAGATGATCGTTCAGATTCTGATCGAAGCGGCTTTCAGGGAGGCGAAAAACATCTGCCGCCTGTGCCGGCAGCGGCAGGCACAGGAGGAGAATAATGAAGAGTCTAGCTTTCCCGCGCGATAGCCCGGTAGCCAATATCCTTGCGATAATAAACACCGTCCCAGGTGATTTTTTCTGCCAGTTGATACGCTTTTTGTTGTGCCTCGGTTACGCTGAAGCCCAGCGCAGTGGCGCAGAGCACGCGGCCGCCATTCGTCACAACCGCATCGCCGTCTAACGCTGTGCCGGCGTGAAATACTTTGGCATCGTCGCTGTTGTCAGGCAAGCTGATGGCCTTGCCTTTCTCGTAGCTGCCGGGGTATCCGCCTGCGGCAAGTACCACGCCGACGGCTTTGCGAGAGTCCCACTGAATCCGGTAATCCTTGAGCTTGCCATCAAGCGCCGCATGAATCAGAGCGATAAAATCGGAGCGCAGACGCAACATGATGGGTTGGGTTTCCGGGTCGCCAAAGCGACAATTAAACTCAATGACTTTGGGTTTGCCATCGTCGGAAATCATCAGACCCGCATATAAAAAGCCAACATAGCGATGTCCTTCTGAGGCCATGCCCTGAACCGTGGGCATAATCACCTGGTCCATAATGCGCTGGTGTATAACCGGCGTTACCACAGGTGCGGGCGAGTATGCGCCCATGCCGCCGGTATTGGGGCCGGTATCGCCATCGCCGACACGCTTATGGTCCTGGCTGGTTGCCATGGGCACAACGTTCTCGCCATCAACAAGCACGATAAAACTGGCTTCTTCGCCTTCGAGAAACTCTTCAATTACCACCCGACAACCCGCCTCGCCAAAGGCATTGCCCGATAGCATGTCGCGTACCGCCTCTTCCGCTTGCTCGACGGTTTCGGCGACGATAACGCCTTTACCTGCGGCCAGACCGTCTGCTTTAACTACAATCGGTGCGCCCATTTTGCGGATGTAAGCGAGTGCAGGTTCGACATCAGTAAAGTTCTGATAATCCGCTGTGGGAATTTTGTGACGGGCGAGAAAATCTTTGGTGAAGGCCTTGGAGCCTTCAAGTTGTGATGCACCCTTGCTGGGGCCGAAGCAACTGAGGCCCCGTTTCTGGAAATAATCGACGATGCCTTCAACCAGCGGTGCTTCGGGGCCAATAATGGTCAGGCTCACATGCTCCTGCTTGGCAAAATTGGCGAGGCCTTCAAAATCCATCACGTCGATAGCAACGTTTTTTATTTTGTTTTCGCGTGCCGTGCCGGCATTGCCGGGAGCGACAAAGACCTGACTGACATTAGCCGACTGTGCAGCTTTCCATGCCAGTGCATGCTCGCGTCCGCCGCTGCCAATGATTAGGATTTTCATTGTTTACCTTAGTTGTAAGCTGGGGTCGCATTGCTCTGTAGCGAGTGGTCTGACGTCGGATGTCTGACGTCGGACGCTAAAGGCGAACCCGGTAATCCCTTAAGTATGTGCGTAGTCGTTCTCGCGGCGCAGCCGCGGCGTCAGACGTCTAGCGCCCGACATCCGACCAAGCCCCTAATGTTTAAAATGCCGCATTCCGGTAAAGAGCATTGCCATGCCGTGTTCGTCGGCTGCAGCAATAACTTCGTCATCGCGAATAGAACCACCGGGCTGAATGACGCAGCTGATGCCCACGGCAGCGGCATTGTCGATGCCGTCTCGGAAGGGGAAAAAGGCGTCTGAGGCCATCACCGATCCTTTCACTTCCAGCTTCGCATGCTCGGCCTTGATGGCAGCTATGCGCGCTGAATTGACGCGGCTCATTTGTCCGGCACCAACACCAATGGTGCGACCATCCTTGCCATAGACAATGGCGTTGGATTTGACCATTTTTGCCACTTTCCAGGTGAACAACATGTCGGCAATTTCATCGGCTGTGGGTTGTTTTTTGCTGACGATTTTCAGGTCGGAAGCGCCGACCATGCCCAGGTCGCGATCCTGAACCAGCAGGCCGCCGGTCACGCGTTTGTAATCAAAAGCGGCGGTGCTGCTGTCCCACGCACCACAACTTAGCAAGCGCACGTTTTTCTTGGCGGTCACCACCGCAACAGCCTCGTCAGAGACCGACGGGGCAATAATCACTTCGACAAATTGACGCTCACAGATGGCGGCGGCAGTTGCGCCATCGAGTTCGCGGTTGAAGGCGATGATGCCGCCAAAGGCTGACTCGGGGTCTGTGGCAAAGGCCTTGTCGTAGGCTTCGCTCAGGCTTGCGGCTACAGCAACGCCACAAGGGTTGGCGTGCTTGACGATAACGCAGGCAGGCTGGTCGAACAGCTTTACGGTTTCCAGCGCTGCATCGGTATCGGCGATATTGTTGTAGGACAATTCCTTGCCTTGCAGTTGGCGGGCGCTGGCAATGGAGCCGGCGGGCGGGCTCTTTTCGACATAGAAGGCGCTGCCCTGGTGCGAGTTTTCGCCGTAGCGCAGTTCCTGTTGTTTGCTGAACTGGGTGTTGAAGGTGCGGGGAAACTGCTCGCTGCCGCCTTCAACCAGACGGCCAAAGTAATTGGCAATGGCGCCGTCATAGGCTGCGGTATGTTCGTAGGCACGAATGGCCAGGTCAAAGCGCGTTTGATAGCTTGTGGAGCCCGCGTTGCTATCGAGTTCTTCCAACACGCGAGTGTAGTCCGAGGCGTTCACAACAATGGTCACATCGCGGTGATTCTTGGCTGCCGCGCGAACCATGGTGGGGCCGCCAATATCGATATTCTCAATGGCATCTTCCAGCGAGCAATCGGCGTTGGCGACTGTTTTCTCGAAGGGATAGAGATTGACAACAACCATGTCGATGGCGGCGATGCCATGCTCGGTCATTATGCTGTCGTCGGTGCCGCGACGGCCGAGAATGCCGCCATGCACTTTGGGGTGCAGGGTTTTAACGCGGCCGTCCATCATCTCGGGAAAGCCGGTGTAGTCCGAGACTTCGCGAACCTCAATGCCGTTTTCCTGCAGAAGGCGGAAGGTGCCGCCGGTTGACAGTAATTCAACCTGGCGTTGGCGCAGGCCACGCGCAAAATCTACAATGCCATTTTTGTCTGAAACGCTGATGAGGGCACGCTTTACGGGGCGCGGTTGCTCTGCTGTGCTCATTGAAGCTCAGTTACCTTGTCTGATACGTGAATTGAAGGGTGAAGGGATGCCTACAGCAGCCCGTATTTTTTGAGCTTTTTACGCAATGTGCCACGATTGAGCCCGAGCAATTGAGATGCGCGGGTTTGGTTATTGCGGGTGTAGCTCATTACTTTCTCAAGCAGTGGTGCCTCAACTTCCGACAGGACCATTTCGTAGACGTCGGTAACGTCCTGGCCGTCGAGTTGGTCGAAGTAGTTTTTAACCGCGACTGCGACGTTTTCACGCAGTGATTGCGATTCTGCAATCGCCGCGAAGGTGTCGGTACGGGTATTGTCTACCAGTTCCAGTTTTGTTTCTGCGCTTGCACTCATGCTGCAATTTCCCCTGTGTCGTACTGCTGCCAACCTTCGGCAAAAGCCTCGATGGCGTCCAACTGTTCACGCGCACTCAGCAATCCGTTGAAGTGCTTGCGTACTGATTCTGTTCCCGCGGTACCCTGCAAGTACCAGGACAGGTGCTTGCGGGCTATTTTCAGGCCCTGCCGTTCACCGTAGAACTGATGCAGAGCGCGCACATGGCTTTCCAGCGTTGTGCAAAATTCTTGTCGGGAGACCGGCTCGGCCAATTCTCCCGTGGCCAGATAATGGTTGATCTCGCGAAACAACCAGGGGCGGCCCTGCGCGCCCCGGCCAATCATGACACCATCGGCTCCGGTGTATGCCAGTACATCGCGCGCCTGCTGCGGTGTGCATATGTCACCATTGGCGAATACCGGCAGGCTCACTCGCTGCTTGATGGCGGCGATCGTGTCGTATTCTGCCTGTCCGTTGTAGCGACAGGCCCGTGTTCGGCCATGCACTGCCAGTGACTGAATGCCCGCGTCTTCGGCAATGGCGGCAATTTCAACGCCATTACGATGTTCGGGTGACCAGCCGGTTCGAAATTTCAGGGTGACTGGCACCGATACTGCGGAGACAACCGCCTCCAGTATGGCCTTAACCAGAGCAGGGTCTCGCAGTAATGCCGACCCCGCCTCGCGCCGACAGACCTTCTTTGCCGGGCAGCCCATATTGATATCAATCAATTCGGCGCCTAGCGTTTCGTTGTATTTCGCCGCAGCGGCCATTTCGGCCGGGTCTGCCCCGGCGATTTGCACTGCTTTGGGTGCGCCATCGTCGTGGGCAAGCCGCAGGCGGGTCTTTCGACTATCGCGCAGTTCGGCGTTGCTAATCACCATCTCCGACACGGTCAGGCTGGCACCAAACTGCCGACATATCCGCCTGAAGGGCAAATCTGTGACGCCGGCCATAGGAGCGAGAACGGCCCTGCCTGGCAAGCTGAAATGGCCTATCCGGATCATGGTCGGTCCTGCGAAGCAGCGGAAACCCGCGAAAAAATGAGGCGCAATGATACTATCTTGCGGACGGTCGATAAAGACTTGTGTTTATCTTTTAACCAGTATAACGGGCCGGCGCGCCGGGTTAGCTTTTGCTGTTGGCCGGGTGGAACTGCATTTCGTAATTGACCGCTGTTGTGCCGGGGTCGAGGATGCTTATATTGATATGCACCGTTTGTCGGCTGGGCATAAATTCCATGCCGCGAAGCTCCCCGGCGAGATATTCGCTGGGTGCGAAACGGCGCAGTGCAACTGACCGGCCATTCTGGTCTTGAAACTCCAGTTCGATCACCGGAAAGGGTTGCTCGAAGACGGCCCGGTTTTCGATCAGCACATCGACAAGCAGGCTGTTAGCAAATCTGGGGTGGGAATAGATATTCAGTCCGCGCGAGCTGATAAGCGTCAGGTTTTGCGGCGGTGGCAGCTGGCAGGGCTGGGCTGAGCCGAAAAAGTTCACCGTATCACACAGTTTGGCCAGCTGGGGGCGATAGCTTGATTGGGCGAGTTGGTCGAAATGGTTGTATATGAGTTGTGCGGACAGACACAGTACAGCCGCAAGCGACAGCAGGCCCCAGCCGAGTTGCTGGCGGCTGATTTGCAGTGAACGCCGGCTTTGAAAGAGTAGCGGGTCGTTGTCGGCGCTATTTTCCTGATCATCGCGCCCGCTAAAATCGAGGTCCGGTTGCTCCTCTGCAAAGGATTCATTGTCCGCGATGGACGGGGTGAATTCTATCGCTGGCTGTTCCGGCGCCGCTTCCTGGCCGATTTCATGGTCATTGTCGCCGGGGTCGTTGTCGACGGCGGCGGAGTCGTCATCCCGATGTGAGTCGAATTGTGTCTCGTCAGGCTCGCTGAGGCTGTGATCTTGTTGCGCGGAGGGCTGCTCCTCGTCGGGCAGGCCGTTGTCGTCATCGAAAAGAACGTCATCGTCGGCGATGACAGGTTCTGTTGGGCTGGCAATAGCCGTGGGTTGTTGCGCCGGTTCGGTTTCTATCCAGTGGTCGCTGGCGGTAAACACTTCCAGGCAGGCACCGCAGCGTACCAGGCCTCTGGCGGTTGCCAACTGGGACTCGGTAACGCGAAAGCTGGTTTGGCAGTGTGGACACCTGGTGGCCTTGGCCGCCATAGCCACTCCTCATGCGGATGAAAGTGGAGGGAAGTGTAAGTTATCCGTCGGCGTTTGTGGAATTGCGAATGCCGGAAATGCAACACCATCCCTCTTTTTCTTCTGTTTTCAGGTCCTCGAACCAGGTGCTATAGCGTTCGGTGATGGTTGAGGCCTGTTCCAGCAGTATTCCGGACAAGACAATGCGACCGCCGGGAAGCAGGTAGGCGGCCAGTTTGGGGGCCAGTTCTACCAGTGGGCCTGCGAGGATGTTGGCGACGACCACGTCTGCCCTGTGCTCGGCGGGCTTGGGCGCCTGCTCCGGGAGGTAGCAGTGCAGACGATCATCGGCGAGCGCATTGCGCTGCAGGTTGTCGCGGGTGGCGACCAGCGCCTGCGGGTCATTGTCGATCGCCGTCACTTCCCTGGCGCCCAGCAGCAGCGCAGCAATGCCTAGAATGCCGGAGCCGCAGCCGTAGTCGACCACATGCTCCATATCGAGTGTTTGGCTGTCCAGCCAGCCCAGGCAGAGGAATGTGGTGGGGTGAGTGCCGGTGCCAAAGGCCAGACCGGGGTCGAGCTTGAGGTTAACCGCCTGACTGTCGACCGGTTCTCGCCAGCTGGGGCAGACCCATAAGCGTTGACCGCATTGGATGGGGTGGTAGTGGGTCATCCATTCCCGTTCCCAGTCTTTGTCTTCCAGAATTTCCAGCCGCTGGGCGGGCAAGTCGTGGTCATAAGCTGCAGCGAGTGCAGCCAGTGTTGAGGGCATGTCAGTGGTCGCATCAAACAGACCGGTTACGCGGGTCAGGTTCCACACCGGTCGCTCGTTGAGGCCGGGTTCGTAGAGCGGCTGGTCGGCATTGTCTTGCAGAGTAACGGCAGCGGCACCGACGTCCAGCAGGGCATCTTCCAGCGCTTCGGCGCTATCGCGATTGGCGTCGAACGATAGTTGTAGCCAGGGCATGGCGCGGTCTCACATTGTCTGTAGGGAGGGGTGTGTGGGAGCTGTTCATGCTCGCGAACGATCGTTCGCCCGCAGGGCGGGCTCCCACATGAATAGAAGGTCTTCAGTCTTGAAGTTTCTTTTCCAGGTAGTGAATGCTTATCCCGCCTTTGCGGAATTCGCCATCTCGTACCAGATCCTTGTGCAGGTCAATGTTGGTGCGAATGCCTTCTACCACCAGTTCTTCCAGTGCGTGCTGCATGCGCGCCAAGGCGATCTCGCGGTTTTCACCGTAGGTGATCACCTTGCCGATCATGGAGTCGTAATAGGGGGGGACGGTATAGCCGCTGTAAAGGTGTGAGTCTACCCGCACGCCAAAACCACCGGGGGCATGGTAGTGAGTCACTTTACCCGGGCAGGGCAAGAAGGTGCGCGGATCTTCGGCATTAATGCGGCACTCAAAGGCGTGACCTTTCACGACGATGTCGTCCTGGGTCAAAGATAATTTTTCACCGGCGGCAATGCGCAGTTGCCACTTGATCAGGTCGATGCCGGTAATCATTTCGGTTACCGGGTGTTCGACTTGGATGCGGGTGTTCATTTCGATAAAAAAGAACTGTCCGTCTTCGTACAGGAACTCGAAAGTACCCGCGCCGCGATAGCCGATTTTTTTACAGGCATCCACGCAGGCTTCGGCAGTATCGTTCAGTGCCTTCTGGTCAATGCAGGGCGGCGGGGCTTCTTCCAGTACTTTCTGGTGGCGACGCTGCAGTGAGCAGTCGCGGCCATTGAGGTGAATGGCGTGGCCCTGACCGTCTGCCAAAACCTGAATTTCGACGTGACGCGGGTTTCCCAGAAATTTTTCCAGGTACACGGTGCCATCGCCAAAGGCGGCCTTGGCCTCGGATTGCGTTACGAATACCGCGTTGAGCAGCGCCGCCTCGCTATGCACTACGCGCATACCGCGACCGCCGCCACCGGCTGCCGCCTTAATGATCACCGGATAACCGATTTTTCGGGCAATCGCCTGGGTGCGCTCACCGTCGTCGGTCAGGGGGCCATCGGAGCCGGGCACCGTGGGTACGCCCGCCTGTTTCATGGATTTGATCGCCGACACTTTGTCGCCCATCAAGCGGATTACATCGGCCTTGGGGCCAATAAACACGAAGCCGCTGTTCTCAACCTGCTCGGCAAAGTCCGCGTTTTCCGCGAGAAAGCCGTAGCCGGGGTGAATGCCGACGGCGTCGGTTACTTCGGCGGCAGAAATAATCGCGGGGCCATTCAGATAGCTTTCCGCTGAGGAGGCCGGGCCGATACAGACTGACTCGTCAGCGAGGCGAACGTGCATCAGATCCTTGTCGGCCTGGGAGTGCACGGCAACCGTCTTGATGCCCAGCTCCTTGCAGGCACGCAATATCCGCAGCGCAATTTCTCCACGGTTGGCAATAACTACTTTCTTCAACATGTGAGGGTTTGTCCTGTCGTCACACCGGGCGATGGCTGTTAAACAATGGTGATCAGAGGCTGGTCAAATTCGACCGGCTGCGCATTTTCAGCGAGGATGGCTTCAACCACCCCCGATTTGTCGGCTTCGATCTGGTTCATCATTTTCATTGCTTCAACAATACAGATGACGTCGCCGGCTTTAACGTGTTGGCCAACTTCCACAAAAGAAGGTGAGCCGGGAGAAGGCGCACGATAGAAGGTGCCCACCATCGGCGACTTGACGATGTGGCCATTGATCTGGGGGGCGCTGTCTTCTTCCGGTGCCGCCGGGCTGGCGCTGGCTACCGGTGCCGGGGCGGGTGCCTGCGGGTAGGCAGGCGGCGCGTATTGCGGCGGGTACATCATCGGCGTGCCGGAATTGCGGCTGATGCGCACCGACTCTTCGCCTTCCTTTATTTCTATTTCATCAATGTTCGACTCTTCGAGGAGTTCGATCAGCTTTTTTACTTTGCGTATATCCATGGTGGTCTCTCTTAATGCCTAAAACAGTTTGATCGGGTTAATCCAGCTGCGCGATGGCGGCATCCAGTGCCAGTCGATAGCCCTGTGGGCCAAGGCCGCAAATTACGCCAACTGCGATATCGGAAAAGTATGAGTGCTGACGAAAGGCTTCGCGTTTGTGCACATTGCTCAAATGAACTTCGATAAAGGGAATGTCTGTCGCGAGCAGGGCATCACGCAGAGCAACGCTGCTATGAGTGAAGGCAGCGGGGTTGAACAAAATGAAATTGATACCCTCGCGCTGGGCGTCGTGAATTCGCTCAATCAGTTCGTACTCGGCGTTGCTTTGCAGAAATTGCAGGTGGTGGCCCGCCGCCACAGCGGCATCTTGCAGCTGCTGATTGATCTCGGGCAGCGTGGTTGCGCCGTAGATTTCCGGCTCGCGAGTGCCCAGCAAGTTCAGGTTCGGGCCGTGCAGTACAAGTATCGAAGCCATAGTCTTTAAAAACAGTGAGTTATCGGTATTTTCTGCGATTTTGCCTCAATTGAGGCCGTCGCGTCTAGGCGAAGTGGGGATTTTCCACAAAATAGATGCAAAATTCCAGCGAGTTTTAAGAAGTTATTGTGAATTTCGACGAATTTAGTGTTAGCACCGCTAACACCGACGGGGTTCAATCCACCGTGTCCAGCACCTTCAGAATGCTGTTTTCGGTGAGAATTTGCGGCAGAACCCGGGCCCGCGGTTCGCCCGGCATATAGAGAAGGTAGAGCGGAATTCCATTGCGCTGGTAGTCGCCCAGCAAGGCGGTTATATGCTCATCGTAGAGCGTCCAGTCTGCCACCATATAGACGATGCTTTTCTCGGCGAAGGCATTGCGCACCGCCTTGGTGTGCAGGGCAACTTCTTCGTTGACCTTGCAGGTAATGCACCAGTCGGCGGTAACATCGACAAATACCGCCTGCCCGTTGGCGCGCAGCTCTGCCAGCCGCTCGGCGCTGTAAGCTACGGAATCCGAGCGCTCGCTGGTCGGTCTTTCGGCAGGCTGGCGCAGCGCTGCACTGCTCAACAGGGCGAGGGCCAGCGCCAGGCTGACAACCGTGAGTACCCGCGCTCCGGTGGATTTCAGCCCAATCAGCCAGATGCCCAGTCCAAGCATTAACCAGGCAAGCAGGGTTACGCCCATTCCGTTGGCGCCGGTCTGGCGACCGATGACCCAGCAAAGCCAGATGGCGGTAGCCAACAGGGGAAAGCCGAGAAACTGCTTGAAATGCTCCATCCACGGGCCTGATCGCGGCAGCGATTTGAGCGCGCCCGGAAACAGCGTTAACAGGAAAACCGGCAGCGCCATGCCCATGCCCAGTGCTGCAAAAACGCTCAGTGCAATGCTGGCCGGCTGGGTTGCGGCAAAGCCCAGTGCCGTGCCCATAAAGGGCGCGGTGCAGGGTGTGGCAACGATGGTAGCCAATACACCGGTAAAAAAGCTGCCCGTATAGTCGCGGCGCTGACTGAGGCTTTGCCCCGGCGTATTTCCGAGTAGGTTGATTTCAAAGGCACCAAGCAGATTGAGTGACAGCACGAAAAAAACACAGGACAGCAGGGCGACAAACCAGGGTGTTTGCAATTGAAAGCCCCAGCCAATAGCCGCGCCCGCGCTTTTCAGGCCTATCAATACCAGTGCAACAGCGAGGAAGCTGAGCACCACCCCCGCGCTGTATATCGCACCGTGTGTTACGGCTCGCCCCTCGTTGTTTTGAGTAAAGCTGAGCACTTTCAGGCCCAGTACGGGAAAGACGCAGGGCATTAAATTGAGGATTACGCCGCCGAGCAGGGCAAAAACGAGCATCAGCCACAGCGCTTGGCCGCCAGTGCCGGGAGCAGGGGCGGGAAGCTCAAGGCTGGTCTCGGCAGCGGCCCAGGTTTGTTCGGGTACGCTGGCGATTGAGCCGCTGCCGGTATCGATCCGGAAAAACCAGTCGTTGGGCGGATAACACAGTCCGGCATCTGCACAACCTTGCGACGTCAATTTGAGCAGGAACACCGTGTTGTCGAAAGCAGGTAGCGAGGCATTGGCAAAATTGTAATAAACCGGTGTTTCGCCGAAGTAGGGGTCGTCCTTTATGATCGCCTCGCCATAGTCAGCACGGTGTTCGGTGAGCTGCTCTGCGCGCAGAGTACGTGTCGAGAATTTTTCTTTATAGAGGTAGTAGTTGTCGGCAATTTGCCAGTTGATATTCAGTGTGCCCTTACTCAGCGTGACAACGGGGTCATAGGCTTCGGTTACAGGCAGAAAGGCGGGTTCGTCTTCAAATGAGGCGGTTCCGGTTGTCCAGTCCTGGGCAAATGCTGGAGCAGGCAAGGTGCTGAGGCACAGCAGCTGTGCGCACAGTAGGGTAAACTGTAAAAATAAGCGCATCACTTAGTCCAGAATGTGCGTAGAATTCCGCCCCGTGCTTTGGGCCTGTGTATGTGTGGCAGGAACGATTACTTTGAACCCGTGAGGTAAATAAGTTCCCCCGCAGGTTTGTATTGTAATCGATAAATTACCCTGATTTGCAGGAAAATCGCTGAAGTAGACGCTATGTGGGATAAAGGTTTGAAATTGGCAAGACACCTTGGCATGTACGTGCTGATTCTGTTTTCGGGGCCATTGACGGCACTGGAATTCACTGATGCCTTTGTGCGCGGCCTGCCGCCCGGACAAAAAAACACCGCAGCCTTTTTTACCGTTGCCAACGCGGAGGCAACGGCGTGGACGATTGCCCGTGTAAGCACTGACGCGGCTGATCGGGTTGAAATGCATCGCCACGAACACAACAATGGCATGATGATGATGCGGGAAGTCGACGAGCTGACGATTGAGGCACAGTCTTCATTGCAATTCGCGCCGGGCGGCCTGCACCTTATGCTGATTGGGTTAAAGCAGCCGCTACGCGAAGGTGATCGTGTTACGCTGCAGTTCACTAATGTCGCTGGCGAATCGGTACACACCGAGTTTCCCGTGATTAGTGTCGTTAACGAGCACCGTCATCACTGACGCGCAGGGACTAATGAAGAAATGAGGCATTTTAGGGAGTGCGCCGCATGAACACGGCCTGGCTGACCGAACGTTGGCAGCAATGGCGAGAAGCCGCAGAAGACTGGTTGGGCGGCAAAAACTCGTTCAAGTGGGTATTGGCTGCCTTGCTGTTGTACCTCGCTCTGATTTCAATTCTTGGCGTTATCTGGAGTAACCAGCCCGATAATATTCCTGTGTATGACAGTTCGGGGCAGCCGGTGGTCATCGGCACGGCAACCACCAATATGCTGATCGCGGTGAGCGAAACCCTGCTTGATAAGCCGGGCGGATTTATCAGTAATGACATTACGCCTCCCGGCCTGTTTATGGACAATATGCCCGCCTGGGAGTATGGGGTATTGATTCAGGTGCGCGAGCTGTCGCGCGCCATGCGCGAGAGTTTTAGCCGCTCGCAGTCACAGTCAACAGAAGACCCCGCGCTGGCCAAAGCTGAGCCGCGTTTCAATTTCTCCAATAACAGTTGGGCCGTTCCTGCGTCTGAATCTGAATATCGCGATGGCATAAAATATCTGAAACGCTACCGCGACCGGCTGGCCAACATCGATGACCCGCAGGCGCAATTCTACGCGCGAGCCGACAATCTGCGTTTCTGGTTGGCGTCGGTTGAGTCGCGGCTTGGCAGCCTCTCGCAGCGCCTTAGTGCCAGTGTGGGGCAGCGTCGGCTCAACACGGATCTGGCCAACGACACCGCTGCTAGGCAGTCAACCCAGGCTCCGGCTGACCAGATAATAAAAACACCCTGGATGAAGATTGACGACGTTTTCTACGAAGCGCGCGGTGGCTGCTGGGCGCTGATCCATTTCCTGAAAGCCGCGGAACAGGATTTTGCCGAAGTGCTGGACAATAAAAATGCCCGCGTCAGCCTGCAACAAATTATTCGTGAACTGGAGCAAACACAGCAGCCCCTGTTCAGCCCCATAATTCTTAACGGTAGCGGATTTGGCCTGCTGGCCAATCACTCGCTGGTGATGGCCTCGTATATTTCACGTGCCAACGCTGCTTTGATCGACCTACGTGAATTGTTGTCTAAAGGATAGAAACATGCGCTTAAAACTGCTTTCGCTGCCTCTGCTGGCCCTGTTTTTGACTGCTTGCGCGCTGAGTCCGCAGCAGGTAACCATAAAACCGACTTTGGAGCAGAGTGACAGTAATATCGGTGAGGGCCGGACCCTGTTTATCGATGTCGTCGACGCCCGCGAATCCTCGGCCATCGGAAGCCGTGGAGGCATGTATAAATCCACCAGTCTGATTACGCTTGCCAATGACCTGCCTACGGCCATTCGGGATGCGGCCAGCAAACAGTTTCGTGACATGGGTTTCGTGGTGCAGGCAGCGCCCGGCGCCAGTGCGGATATACGCATATTCGTGGATAAGCTGAGTTACAGCGATCCGGAAACCAGTGCCGTAGGCTTTGATGTGGCGCTGGAATCGGTATTGCGGGTCGAGGCCAAGCAGAACGGTGACAAATATGGCGGCCGCTATCAGGTGAAAACCACCAAGACCTACGCCACCGTGCCGGGGCGAGACCGCAATGAAGAGATGATCAATGAAACGTTGTCAGGCGCCTTGCAGCGCCTGTTCAGTGATCCGAAGTTACTCGCTTTTACCTTGCGCTAGGGTTCGCATAGTCGTCGGGCGCCCGCCCGACGAAACTCTACAGCGCCGCCAGTAATTCACCGTGTTTGGCTGCCGGCAGTCGCGGCCCGTAGTGGCTTACCACTTCGGCTGAGGCGCGACTGGCCAGTCGGCCGGCGTCGGCGAAACTTAAACCATTGGTGATGCCGTAGAGAAAGGCACCGGCAAACATATCACCGGCACCGTTGGTATCAACAGCCTTGACGGTGTTGGGCGCCACCTGGATTAACTGCTCGCCGTCAAACAGCAAGGCCCCTTTGGCGCCGAGCGTGATAGCAAATGTCTTGGCCACGCCTTTGAGGGTTTCAACGGCAGTATCAAGATCGCGGGTCTGTGCCCAGCCCAGAGCTTCGTCTTCATTGCAGAAAACCATATCGACGCCGTCGCCCAGCATTTCCATCAGGCCGTCGCGGAAGAACTCGACCATGCCCGGGTCAGAAAAGCTGAGAGCGGTTTTTACGCCTTTGGCGCGCGCGACGCTGTGCGCGTGAATGGCGGCTGCGCGACCGGTTGGCGAGGTAACCAGATAGCCTTCCATATACAGGTATTCCGAGTCGGCCAGCGCGGCCTCGTTCAACTCGGCAACCGAGAGAGTTTCACTGATGCCGAGGTAGGTATTCATACTGCGCTCGGCGTCAGGCGTGATCATAACCAGGCAGGTGCCGGTAATGCCTTCGCTGCTTTTTTGCTGATAGTCGGCATCCACGCCCGCAGCCTTGAGATCATTCATGTAGAATTCGCCCAGCGCGTCATCGGCAACCTTGCAGGAGTAAAATGTTTTGGCGCCAAAGTACGTGGCGGCGATAATGGAGTTTGCCGCTGAACCACCGCTGGCCTGCTTGGCATGAACCAGGTGGCCTTCGAGTGAAGCCAGAATGGCAGTCTGCCGCTCCCGGTCGACCAGAGTCATCAGGCCTTTGTCGATTCCCAGTTGCGAAAGATCGTCATCGACAACATCGATTTCAGTGTCGACCAACGCGGCTCCCAAGCCGTAAACATGGTATTTGCTCATAAAGGTATTCACATTTTGATTAGCGGAAACGCAGCATTATCCGGTTTGGTTAACGTTTTGCAAACGCTACCTTGTTAGACTGTCGCCATGGCTACCAGGAAAAAAACGACCGCAAAGCGTCGCCCCCGACGATACATTACCCCGCAGGGTCTAATTAAAGCTGCCGCTATCTTGTCGGTT
This sequence comes from Spongiibacteraceae bacterium UBA5047, assembly GCA_002415025.1. Taxonomy (GTDB): domain Bacteria; phylum Pseudomonadota; class Gammaproteobacteria; order Pseudomonadales; family Spongiibacteraceae; genus Litorivivens. The sequence goes on along the minus strand of DIBR01000034.1, from coordinate 20,866 downwards.
ATCGGCTTTGCTTTCATTATTTATTGCGATGCGCGGGTGCGCTCCACCTTTGATGAAATTCGCTGGCAGCAGCCGGCGAAGGTATATGCGCGCCCGATGATCTTGGCCCCGGGTGCGTCGATAAGCACCGCTGACTTGCAGCTTGAGCTGGAGCTGTTGGGCTACCAGCGAGATCCGGGGCTGCGCTACCCGGGTACGTACTATCGCCAGGAATCGGTATTTGCCATACATTACCGGGGTTTCGCATTTCCCGAGCAATATCGTAGCGCGGGCAAAGTGCTGGCGCATTTCAATGCGCGGGGTGTTAGCCGGGTCGAGGCAATGAACGGCAGCCAGATAGAGGAAGTGCAACTGGAGCCAACCGTTATAGGCGGTATCTACCCCAGCCTGCAGGAAGATCGTCTGCTTATTCGACTTGAGCAAACGCCACGCATGTTGATCGAAGTGTTACTGCAGGTGGAAGACCACCAGTTTTACGATCATTTCGGTGTGTCACCGCGCAGTATCGCCAGGGCGATGCTGGTCAACCTGAAGGCGGGCCGCACTGTGCAGGGCGGCAGCACTATCACCCAGCAGCTCATCAAGAACATGCTGCTAACCCGCGAGCGCAGCCTGTGGCGCAAGGTTCAGGAAATGATCATGTCGGTGTTGCTGGAGATTCACTACAGCAAGGACGAGATTCTTGAGGCCTATATCAATCAGGTATATCTGGGGCAGGAGGGTTCACGCGCCATCCACGGTTTTGCGCTGGCAGCCCGCCATTATTACAACAAACCCCTGGAGGAGCTGAGTCTGGCGCAAACTGCCATGCTGGTCGGGCTGGTAAAGGGGCCTTCTTACTACGACCCCTGGCGGCATGAAGAACGGGCCAAAACCCGCCGTAATCTGGTGTTGGCCGAATTGGCTGAACGTGGCTGGCTCACGGCGCAGCAGCTGGAGGCCTGGCAGGCCGAGCCGCTCGGGTTGGCGAAAAGCAGTGCGGTCGATGGCGTGTATCCCGCGTATGTCGATCTGGTGAGGCGCCAATTGCGGAGGGATTATCGCAACGCGGATTTGCAAAATCAGGGCATGCGCGTTTTTACCCCCTTTGACCCGGTCGTGCAGCGGCGCGCCGAGCAATCGCTGACACGCACTCTGAGCGGTTTCGGCAGCGCGTATTCGGAGCTGCAGGCTGCGATGGTCGTGAGCGCGGCAGACGACGGAGACGTGCTGGCGGTTATTGGCGGCAAGCGACCGCGGTATGCGGGCTTCAATCGGGCGCTCGATGCTCTGCGGCCGGTCGGCTCGCTGGTTAAGCCGGCCATTTATCTGACGGCGCTGTCACGACCGCAGGAATATACGCTGGCGAGTTTTATCGACGATAGCCCGGTAGCAGTGCGCAACCCTGATGGAAGCTTGTGGCAGCCCACCAATTTTGACAACGAAATTCACGGGCGGGTCATGTTGCACGAGGCGCTTGCCAAGTCTTACAACCTTGCCGCGACCAAGCTGGGTCTGGCGTTGGGGCTGGATAAGGTTGCCCTCACGCTGAAGAAGCTGGGTATCCGCCGTCCGCTGCCTGAAGTGCCGGCACTGCTGCTTGGCGCGGCCGATTTGTCGCCGCTGGAAGTGACCCATATGTATCAGACCATTGCCGCAGGCGGGCAGGTGCAGGCGCTGCGCGCCATTTATGCGGTCACCGATAGCGATGGCAAGTTGCTAGCCCGTTACCCGCAGCGGCCTCAGCAGACCCTGGACGCAAATGCGGTGCATTTGCTGCAATACGCTTTGATTGAAACCGTGCGCGAGGGAACGGGCAAAGCCGTTTATGACGTATTGCCGCCGGATTTTCGCGTTGCGGGCAAGACCGGCACCAGCAATGACTTCAGGGATTCCTGGTTTGCAGGCTTTTCCGGTGATTACGTGGCCACGGTTTGGATGGGCCGGGATGACAACAAGTCCATGGGGCTTACGGGAAGCAGTGGTGCGCTGAAGGCCTGGCGGCTGTTTATGGCCGAGGCCAGCCGTGAATCCATGCCTTTTCGGCCGCTCGATGGCGTAACGTATCGCTGGGTAGACCCGGAAAATGGTCAGGGCAGCCACAGCTGGTGCGAGGGCGCGCGACAAATGCCCTTTATTGGCGGCAGCTGGCCCACGCGGGAATCTTCCCGCTGTGTACGAACCTTGCCGCAACTATTTCAGTGGTTCCGCAATGTCTTCGACTGACCGGGAGCCACGCACTGTTCGCGAAGCTGCACTGACGCTTGCTGAAATACAGCAGACGCTGGGGCGGTTTCGCCCGCGCAAGCGTTGGTGGCGGCGCTGGGTAAAACGCTCGGCAGTGGCGATGCTGGTTCGCGACGGTTCGGTGGGGCCGGAAGTGTTGATGATCAAGCGTGCTGACCGTGAAGGCGACCCCTGGTCCGGGCATATGGCCTTTCCCGGTGGCCGGATGGAAACCGATGACCGCCATAGCCGCGCAACCGCAGAGCGCGAAACGCGTGAGGAAATTGGCGTAGACCCGGAGCTGGTGGGGCACTGCATCGGACGCCTGTCCGATATTCTCAGTCGTCCGCATAGCGGTCGTCGGCCCATGGTTATCACGCCCTATGTTTATTCCGTGCAGGTAATGCCCGAGCCCAAACCCAATCATGAGGTTGCCGAAGTGATCTGGGTGCCGCTGGCCTATCTTGGTAACCGGATGAATCGTGAGCAGATGGTGTGGGAGCGGGGCAGGCTGAAATTGAATCTGCCGTGCTACTTGTATAAGGGCCGCAGAATATGGGGCTTGTCGCTGGTGATGCTGGACGAGTTAATCGGGCTCTTCCGGCTCTAGATTTTCGAGACGCTCACGCAGACGTTCCTCGCGTTGTTGTTGCAACAGAAAGACTTTGGTGTCGGTGAGCAACTCGCCTTTTTTTGTTGGCGTTTTTGCAGCTTCGGCGATCAGTGATTTATCCAGTTTTCCTGCGAGAAAGCGACGAATCAGCTCCAGGCTGACCGGCGATTTCTTTTTGTCGAGATAAAGCCAGCGTTTGTCATCGTCTACATTGCCGCGCAGGTAGCCATTGTGATGCTCCAGCCAGTAAACACCGCAGCGCTTGAGGCTGAAATCGTCCTTGCGACCAAAGCTGATATTGGGAGTGTTGGGGTTAAAGCCCTTGTCGGGCACGGTGGTGATGGTGTCGAGCACCAGAAGCCATTCGCTGCCATCGGCGAAGTTGCTGAGCTCGGCGCGACATAGCGACCCCACTTCGCCCCAGATCCGAATCTCTTCGCGATACAGCTTGCCCTGCAAAACCTCGTGAACCTGCAGGTCCATGGAGTTGCCTTTGTGGGACAGCACCTTGCCCAGCACAATGGTAGCGCCACTCTTGTCGATCTCGGCAAAGTTACCTTGCCAGATGCAGCTGCAGGCAAAGGCCTGCCCCGCGTGCCCCAGAAGAGCCGAAAGGCAAAGAATCAGAGATTGTACGAGCTTGATGACGGGCATTGGCTTTTTATCCGCTAGTGCGCAGAGAAGCCTACTCAAAGCCTTTGCCGAGCTCAAGGAAATTGATCAAACTCTGGCGGCCACCTCGTGGAGTGCAACTTTTTCCGTGCTCATTTCTGCAATGTCGGTGCTGGGCAGCATAAAGCGCCAGTAAATGATGCCGTTGACGTGTCCTTCGGTATCGAGCCAGTTCCCCACGCCCGGATCGCTGTGGGCGACGACGATGGTAAAACTGCCGTCATCAGCCAGTTGCATTTGTTTTTTGTTGAGCGATACCTGCCGGTAGCGATAGTCGAAGCTTTGCAGGTATCGATTCCACAACAGCACATTCGAGAACAGGCAGTCGGGCATCACGCCGCGAATGATTAAGGCCTCATCGGGTTTGATGTTAAAAAGCCCTGCGCTGTAGGCGTTGTCGACAGCGCCCCAGCCGCCGCCGGCTTCGTCGTTTTTCCATTTGGCCGGCTTGCCCAGCTTGTTGGGGATGATGGAAAACCAGTCGGGGGTTGTGAGTGGGTTGAACATGGGGCGCTCAATACTGTTTGCGCGCACAAAGGCGTTCAGGGAATCCAGCTTGCGTGCCATTTCCGCATCGCTTAATGGCGTCGGTGGTGCTACCGATTCGACCGGTTCAATACTCAGGCGGGGGTGGAGCAGGGGGTCGGCTGCTGCATAGTTTTCGTTCTGATAATAATGGCGGCTAATAATCGAAACCGCATTATGAGTGGTGAAAAAACCGTTGCCGCGGTCTTCGGGGCCGAGCAGCAACTCGAAGTTGCCGTCGGCATCAATTTTCATATCCTGATGATTGATCGCCGAGGCAACGCCGGTTGCCCAGCCGCCGGGCGTATCGCCGGTGTGAACAGTAAAGGAAAGGTAGGTTTCACCGGTGAGCTGGCCTCGAATGCGGTACCAGGTATCGCCGCGAATCTGGCTGTGAAAATAGTAGGCGTCGGCGTTGTCTCCCATCAACTTCCGGGTCGGACTAACGATGGAGGCGAACTCGGGATGGGTGTCGCGGCCTTCCACAAACAGTTCAATACCGGTGGCCAGCAAATGCAGTAAGTAGCGCTCGCCCTCGGCGACCTCGTGGGCATCCGGTTCGCCGAACAGACCTTTCAGGTAAACCTGGTCGAAATCGTTGAAGGTGTTGATCAGGCGGCGGAGGGCATGGCTGGTAGCGGGCGCGTCGGCCGGGAGCGATTCGTCGAGGCAGATTTTATCATTTTTCAATAACGCGCTTGCGCCTACTCCGGCGAGCAGGCCCAGACCGGAACCAATCCCCAGGCCTTTGAAAAGTGAGCGTCGGCTGAAGTCGGAAGACATAAGCGGATTCCTTTTCTTGTTTTGGCCAGACTACTGCCGATAAACCGGTAGGGATAATTAAATATACGTAAGTATTACGATAAATTGGTTTGGTTCAGACGGGCACAAAAAACCCGGCGCGAAGCCGGGTTGGGGGGATGTCTGGATGGTATTACAGGTCGATCACAATACCAAAGAATGCGCCGTCGACAGTCATATTGAATTCTTCGTCGTCGTCGCCTTCAAGGTCAAGGTCGAAGCTGCGAACGCCGAGTTCAAGCCCGACTATGCCCAGTATTTCGTAACCGATATTCACCTTGGTATCGATCAGGGAGTTTCCGCTAACGCTTATGCCGTGCATTTCGCCTGCGGCATAAAGGCCGGGCAAGAATGGCAGGTCAACCCGGGCGTTCGCGTATAGCAAAGGCAGGGTGCCATCGATGTCGCTGCTTGCAGATTGCCCCGTGCCCCCCGGGGTGACGTCTGTGATTTTTGCTTCACCATCGAATTTACGCGCAGTCAGGCCGATATCCAGCGAAACTATATTGTCCAGAATTTCGTAGTACAGCGTAGCATCTACGTGGCTCAGGTCTATGTCCGATCGGACTTGCGAACCCTGGTTATAGGTATTGCCTTCGTATTGGAAGGTGCGTGAAACCGTGCCTGTTTCGCTTAGATCAATTCCGGTGCTGCCAAGACGGATATTGGGGAGCAGCGGAATTGGGTGCTCCAGAGCAACGAAAAAAACGTTGGTCTTGTCGTCATCAAAGTTCAGGTCATCTTCCAGATCGATTTCGTCGTCGCCGGCTTGATCTGCGCGCAAATCACCAGAAAAATCCTGCTTCCAATGGTACGCCCCCGCAGTGACACCGATGATGTCGGCTGACGCCGAGAAAGGAATTAACAGCGCCAGCGCGCCCAGTAGTTTCTTATTCATGTTATTAACCTCTAGCGAGTCAGTTGTATGGCAAGAGTGTATGCAAAAAAGCCGACATTTCCTAGCGTTCGGCGTGATTTATGAGACGCGCGGCATCCTTGGCAAAATAGGTGAGAATGCCGTCGGCGCCGGCGCGCTTGATGCATAGAAGTGACTCCATTATCACGGCATCCTTTTCCAGCCAGCCCTTTTCGAAAGCCGCACAGTGCATCGCGTATTCACCACTCACCTGGTACACATAGGTCGGCGCAGCCAGTTCATCTTTTACGCGGCGCACAATGTCGAGATAGGGCATGCCGGGTTTAACCATGATCATATCGGCGCCCTCCTGCAGGTCGAGCGCGCACTCGTGCAGGGCTTCGTCGCTGTTGGCCGGGTCCATCTGGTAGCTGTATTTATTGCCGCCGGCAAGATTGCCCGCCGAGCCCACCGCATCGCGAAAGGGGCCGTAATAGCTGGATGCATATTTGGCTGAATACGCGAGAATTCGTGTGTTGAACTGGCTGCTGGCTTCCAGAGCCTGACGAATATCGCCAATACGACCGTCCATCATATCCGAGGGCGCCACCACGTCGGCTCCGGCGGCAGCATGAGACAGCGCCTGTTTGACCAGAGTATCGACGGTGCGGTCGTTCAGGACATAGCCCTTGTCATCGATAATGCCGTCCTGGCCGTGGGTAGTGTAGGGGTCCAGCGCGACATCGGTGATGACGCCCAGCTCGGGGAATTTGTCTTTCAGGGCGCTCACACAGCGTTGTACCAGGCCATTGCTGTTGTAAGCTTCTTCGGCCAGCTCGGATTTTCCGGCAGCGTCCACGACCGGAAACAGGGCAATGGCCGGAATGCCCAATGCAATCAGCTCTTTCGCTTCTTTTAGCAGTAAATCAATGCTCAGGCGCTCAACGCCCGGCATCGATGTGACTGCGTCCCGCTGGTCTTTGCCGTCGAGTACAAACATGGGGTAAATCAGATCATCGGTGCTGAGCCGGTTTTCGCGCATCAGGCGCCGCGAGAATTCGTCGGCGCGCATGCGCCGCATGCGTGTGTTGGGGAAGGCGCCGCGGTTGAGGGATTTGCTCATAGTGTGCTCCAGGGCCTGACCGTTCGTTAAAGGGTGTTGAAGACTTTCTCGGCGGCGCTGAGAGTGTCGTTGATATCCGCCTCGCTGTGCGCAGCGGACAAAAAGCCGGCTTCGTAGCTGGCGGGAGCGAGGTATACCCCTTCCTTTAACATGCCGTGAAAGAAACGGTTGAAACGTTCGGTATCACAGGCCATAACCTGTTGGTAGTTGGTGATGTGTTTTTCGTCAGTAAAAAATACGCCAAACATGGTGCCGACATGGTTGCTGGTCATGGCAATTCCGGCGGCGGCGGCGCGTTCACGCAGCCCTTTGACTAACTGCTCAGTGCGCGCAAACAGCGGCTCGTAAAAACCGGGAGCCTGAACGGCCTTGAGCATGGCAAGGCCTGCGGCCATTGCCAGCGGATTACCGGACAGCGTTCCGGCCTGATATACAGGGCCTGCCGGCGCCAGTTGTTGCATGATGTCTTCCCGGCCGCCGAAGGCTGCCACCGGCATGCCGCCGCCCATGACTTTACCCAGAGTGGTCAGATCTGCTTTTACACCGTAATACCCCTGTGCGCCGGCACTGCCGAGGCGGAAGCCTGTCATTACTTCGTCAATGATAAGCAATGCGCCGCTCGCGTCGCAGACCTCCCTGAGTGTTTCCAGAAAGCCGGGTATGGGTGGCACGCAATTCATATTGCCCGCCACCGGCTCGACAATAACGCAGGCGACTTGATCACCGATATCGGCAAAGGTTTTTTTCAGCCCTTCAATATCGTTATAGGTGAGGGTGAGGGTATGGTCGGCCAGTGCCTTGGGCACCCCGGGGGAGCTTGGCACGCCAAAGGTCAGTGCGCCGGAGCCTGCCTTTATCAGAAGTGAATCGGAATGGCCGTGGTAACAACCCTCAAATTTGATAATGGTGTCGCGCCCGGTAGCTCCCCGGGCGAGACGAATGGCGCTCATGGTAGCCTCGGTACCGGAATTGACCATGCGTACCTGGTCCATGCCGGGCACCAGCATACACAACGTTTCAGCGAGTTCGGTTTCCAGTGCGGTGGGTGCGCCGAAACTCAACCCCTTGTCCAGTTGCTTGCGCACGGCGGCCAGTACCTCGGCATTGGCGTGGCCGAGGAGCATTGGCCCCCAGGACAATACGTAGTCGATATAGCGCTTGCCATCGACATCGAACAGGTACGCGCCCTCCGCGCGATCAACAAAAACCGGAGTGCCGCCAACGGCCTTGAAAGCCCGAACCGGTGAGTTGACGCCGCCGGGAATACGTTTTTTCGCTGCTTCAAACAGTGCGCTTGAATTCGGGTTTTGTGAATCTTGCATAAAACACTCGCTTGTCAATGTGGCGGCATTATCGCTTATCGGCGCTCGTTTTGCAGGGCGGTCTTTTAAAATGGCCGAACCACAACGAGGATAATAGCGCCAAACAAAACCACTACCGGCGCTTCATTGAACCAGCGATAGAAAATGTGGGAGCGGATATTGGCATCGGATTCAAAGCGCGTCACCAGTACGCCGCAATAGCCGTGGTAAATTATCAGGGCGATAACCAGCAGCAATTTTAGCTGCATCCAGTGTTGGCTCAGATAAAAAGACCAGTTCTGCGTCAGTAATATCAAGCCGAAAATAATGGTGAGCGCCGCAAAGGGTGTGACAAAGCGATAGAGTTTGCGCTCCATGGTTTTCAGGTGATCACGCGTGGCCTGTTCTTCTGCCATAGCGTGGTACACAAACAGTCTGGGCAGATAAAAAATGCCGGCAAACCAGCACACCATGGCGATAATGTGAAAAGCCTTGATCCACAGCATAGCTCAGAACCTGATCGGTAAGTTGTAGTGGTCGGACAGGGCCTCGCGAGTAATGATGCCTTCATCCGGTGGGCCGCGCCGTTGTCGGCTGCTGCTGACAAACAGGGTATCGAGTCCGGCCTGGTTCATGGCGTCCAGGGCTTCCCACAGCGTGCCTGTTACGTCAACGGCGGCTGTGCGACGACGGTGCTCCAGTATCGCCAGCAAATCGATGGTTTCATCCTCCGGCTGCAGCGCATTCAGCAAGGGAAACCAGTGTTCCCGGTGCACGACAATCTGCTGCCCCTCCTGATTGGTGATAACCAGCCAGCGTACAGGCTTTTCAGTCAAGCCGGGGATATCGGCGACCGGAAGATGCTGCACAACATGTTTGAGGTTGCGATCCATCAGGGCGGCCACACTGGTGCGTAGCAACTCGAGAGTCAGCGGGTCGGATCGTACTGACTGCTGTGTTGCCTGCAATGTGGTCTGGTGGGCAGACTGCAGGCCGAAGCCTTCCTTGTGCACCAATTGCGCGGCGATGACGGCCAGCATTGCCGGGAACACAACGTTGAGATTGTGGGTGAGTTCGATGATAGCCAGCAGCGCAGCCAGTGGCGCGTTCAAAATGGCGCCCATGGTGGCGGCCATGCCGAGCAACACATAAAAACTGTGGTCTGCCGCGAGTTCCGGAAACAGCATCACGCCGACATTGCCCAACAGTGCGCCTGCAAAGGCGCCAATCAGCAAACTCGGCCCAATAATGCCTATGGGCATGCCCATACCGCACGATACGGCACTGGCCAGCAGTTTAAGTACCAGCAAGAGCAGCAGAACCTGAAGGCTGTAACTGCCGTCCATCGCGGCTTGCAGGCTGTCGTAACCTATGCCGAGAATTTGTGGTGCCAGCGTGGCGCAAAGGCCTGTAACCAGACCTGCCAGCAGCATGCGCAGCAAAACCGGCTTGTTGAGTAAGCGCAGACAGCGCGACTGGATGCTCACAAACAGCCCCGACAATACGCCGGCAGAAATACCCAGCAGCGCGATAAACGGCAGCTCGAGCAAGGAGTTCATGTTGAGGTCGCCGGCAGGCAGAAAAACAATGTCGCCAAAAACGGCCTGGGATAGGGTGGTGGCGGTTACCGAGGCGAGAATCACGGGTACAAACCCCGTCACCGTATATTCGAGCATGACCACTTCCATGGCAAAAATCACACCGGCGATGGGTGTGTTAAAGGAAGCGGCAATGGCGGCGGCGGTGCCACAGGCGGTCATTACCCGCAGGCTGTTATTTGGCAGACGCATTCTCAAGCCGAACAAACTGCTGGCGGCCGCGCCGATATGTACAGCGGGCCCTTCGCGTCCTCCGGACTGGCCGCTTAGCAAGGCAATCAGGCCGCCGCCAAATTGCAGTGCGAGGTTGCCGGGCGGCAGGCGTCCGCGGCCGTGGTGCAGCGAGGCAATAACATGAGGTATGCCGGTCATGCGGTAGCTCAGCGGCGTGAAGTGTAATATCAGGCCCAGGAGCAAAGCGCCGCAAAAAGGCAGGGCAAAATGCCAGTAGCGAGGCAGGGCTTCGAAGTTTTCTGCTGAGTCGCCCGGTAGAAACTCGGCTAGAGGCCATTCCAGTGCAAGCCGGAAGAGAATGATAAGCCCGGCGGTTATTACGCCCGACAGCAAGCCCAGAAGCGCATAGGGTAATGCGGCGTCCGGGCTGGCCAGGCGCCGCCGAAATTCCTGCAGGCTGTTATTCAGCACGAATATTCAGCACAAAAGTGCTGCTCCGGGCTTTGAATCGTGTGTTTTGTGACGGCTGATGACATGCTCTACTTCGCGTGTGCGTGCTAAATCGATTATTATAAGCGGCTCATCCTCGCAGGCCTAATCGGCCTGCTCAAACGATACAGGGAATAGCTGTGTTAAAGGTAGGTATTGTTGGTGGCACCGGATATACAGGTGCTGAATTGCTGCGAATTCTGGTTGACCATCCCGGTGCGGAGGTAAGCATGATTACCTCTCGCGCCGAGGCCGGTGTGAGTGTTGACGAACTGTTTCCCAGTCTGCGTGGACGTCTGGATCTGCGCTTTACCGAACCGGAAACCGACAAGCTGGCTGAGTGCGATGTGGTGTTTTTTGCAACTCCGCACAATGTTGCCATGAATTCTGTACCTGAGCTGCTGGCGGCCGGGACGCGCGTTATCGATTTGTCGGCGGACTTTCGTATTCGCGATGCCAAGCTCTGGTCCGAGTGGTACCACGAAGAACACGTTTGCCCCGACCTGCTGGAAAAAGCGGTTTACGGCTTGCCTGAGATTTTCTCGAAAGAGCTGCGCGATGCGGATCTCGTGGCCTGCGCCGGTTGTTATCCCACCTCGAT
>DIBR01000034.1:9325-9718 GCA_002415025.1 Spongiibacteraceae bacterium UBA5047 | reverse complement strand
GCCGGTTGTTATCCCACCTCGATACAGCTGGGCTTCTGGCCTTTGTTGGAAGAAAAGCTGGTCGATACCAGGCATTTGATTGCCAGTGCTGCGTCAGGGGTTAGTGGCGCCGGGCGCCAGGCCAAAATCAGCAACCTCTACACAGAGGTGTCGGAAAACTTTAAGGCTTATGGTGTGTCGGGTCACCGTCACTTGCCGGAGATCAATCAGGGCTTGTCGTGGGCTGCTGGCGAGCCCTTGAATGTGGTCTTTACGCCACACCTGGTACCCATGACTCGCGGTATCCACGCCACGCTATATGCAACCTTGCGCGATCCGGCGGTAGCACTGGATGAGTTGCAGTATCTGTACGAGCAGCGTTTTGCCGGCTGCCCCTTTGTCGATGTTATGCCG
>DIBR01000034.1:0-9172 GCA_002415025.1 Spongiibacteraceae bacterium UBA5047 | reverse complement strand
ACCCGGAAACACGCAGTGTGAAAGGCAGCAACATGCTGCGCATGGCGCTGCACCGCCCGCCGCAAAGTGATTCAATTGTGGTGCTGGCAGCCGAAGATAATCTGGTGAAGGGTGCGTCAGGGCAGGCTATCCAGTGCATGAACCTGATGTTTGGTCTCGATGAGACCGCAGGGTTGGGTGCGATTGCCGTTCTGCCCTAAGCGGTGAGCAAAAGTTGACTATTTTACTCGGTTATTGAACAATTTCAGGTGTGTAGTGCTGGAATGCAGCGCTCGCGCCTGAATCTGAAGGAGTCGTATGTCGTCCGTTGAACAATTCACCCCAACCGTTGTTAACCTCACTCCGCGTGCGGTTGAGAAGGTACGGTCGCTGAAATCCGAGGAAGCCAACCCGGATATCAAACTGCGGGTGTTTGTCACCGGCGGTGGCTGCTCCGGGTTTCAGTACGGTTTCACCTTTGACGAGCTGGTGGCTGATGACGACACGGCGGTCGATGTTGACGATGTGACAGTGCTGGTTGACCCGCTGAGCTATCAGTATCTGACCGGTGCTGAAGTGGACTATCTGGAAGGTCTGGAAGGTTCGCGCTTTGTTGTTACCAACCCTAATGCCTCTACCACCTGTGGTTGCGGGTCGTCTTTTTCTATCTGATTTTTTGTCCTCAGGGCGGATAAACAGCGCCGAGCAGAACTTCGCGCGCGGCGCCGGTCACGCTCGGGATATTCCCGCTTTTTCCCTCTAGCCGGCGGTGTGCCAGCCAGGCGAACGCCATTGCCTCAACCCATTCCGGTGCAATGCCCAATTGCTGTGTGCTGGTGACGATCATCGGGTGCAGCAGTGTTTCGAGCCTTTGTATCAGCGCGGTATTGTAGGCGCCGCCACCGCAGGCATACAGTTGCGAGGGGCGGCTATCCAGCCTCAGCAGCGGGGCGGCAATGGTCTGCGCGGTGAACTCGAGCAGCGTGGCTTGAACATCCTCGCCGCGAATATTGCCCGGAATATTTGACAACAGTGCTGCGTCGAAATCTTCCCGGCCGGTACTGCGCGGCCCCGACTCGTGTTGAAAATAGGGCAGAGCCAAAAGTTGTTGCAGCAGCGCGTTATCGATCTTGCCGCTGGCTGCCCAGCGGCCACCGTCGTCAAACGCCAGCGCCTTTTGTTGGTGAATCCAGGTATCCATCAGTACATTGCCGGGGCCGGTATCAAAACCGCTGCACTGACCCTTGGCTGGCAATAATGTGATGTTAGCCATGCCGCCTATATTGACGATAGCGCGGTCCGATGTGGGGGAGGCAAACACCGCTTTGTGGAACGCAGGAGCGAGGGGGGCGCCTTGGCCTCCTTCGGCAATATCACGGCGCCGAAAATCGCTGATGGTAGTAATACCTGTGAGCATCGCCAGCGTATTTGCATCGCCAATTTGCAGGGTAAAAGCACTGCTGGCGGGCTGCGCCGACGACGGGGGGCGGTGTCGAACGGTCTGACCATGGCAGCCGATGGCAGCCACGGCGTCAGCGCTTAGGCCGGCTTCTTTCAACAGCGTGACAACTGCTTCGGCGTAGATGGCCCCCAATTCGCGATCGGCCCGCCCCATGCGTTCAATTTCATTGCTGCCGGGTTGGCAGAGACCGATCAGCTCCTCGCGCAGCCCCGCCGGAAAACTATGGTCATGATGAGCGAGTAGAGCGGGTGCGTTGTTCGACGATATTTCACACAGCGCGGCGTCGATGCTGTCCAGACTGGTGCCGGACATCACGCCGATATAGAGCGGCACTAGCCTGCACCAACTCGCGAAGTGGACGGGCTGCGAAACCCCGCCTGTACGGCATAAGTTGAAAGTTGCAGATGCATACCGCGAATGGCCTTGGTGTACATGGCCATTTCGGTGGCGGTGATTTTCTTCGCTTTGGGCAGCTTGTCGACGATGGTGCGGGGGTTGCGGTGCACCCCGTTCATCAGAAATTCGTAGTGCAAATGCGGCCCGGTGGCGTAGCCGGTTGAACCGACCCAGCCGATAACCTGGCGCTGGTCTACGCGATTGCCCTTGCGCACCGCGTTGCGGTCCAGATGCAGGTATTTGGTGATGTACTGGGGGCCGTGCTGAACGAAAACATAGTTGCCGTTGGCTCGGGTATAACCGGCCTCAATCACGCGACCTTCGCCGGCTGCATAAACCGGCGTGCCGCGCGGCGCGGCGTAATCGATGCCACGATGCGGACGAATGGTTTTAAACACCGGATGCAGACGCTTTGGGTCAAAGTGTGACGAGATACGTGAAAATTCCAAGGGCGCACGCAGGAAGGCTTTCTGCATGCTTTCGCCTTCTGGCGAGTAATAAGCCGTGTTGCCCAGCGTATTGGTGTAACGAAAGGCCTGATAACTGCGGCCGCGGTTAACGTACTCGGCGGCAAGAATGTCGCCGCTGCGGTAGCGCTCGCCGTCTATATACAGCTCTTCGTAAAGTACGATGACATGATCGCCGGCGCGAACGTCATAGACAAAATCCATAACGCCGCCAAAGATATTCGCCAAATCCATAATCAGGCGCTGCGGCAGGTTGGCGTCTTCAGCGGCTTTGTACAGCGAACTGGTAATGCTGGCGCTGGCGATTTTTATCCGGACTTCGGGTTCGCGACTGATTTCCGAGGTTTTGAAACCATCGGGTGTGCGTTCGAACACAAGCGTTGAGATTTTATCCTGCTGCAATTTTAGTGCTTGCAGCTTGTTGTTGGCGATATGAAAAGACAACTCCTGCCCGGGGAGCAGGCGGCTCAGAGCCTTGGCCTGTTTGGCGCTGGTAACGAGTTCGTGCAGGTCGGCGGCGCGCAAGCCCATACGGTTGAAGATATGGGACAGGCTGTCTCCCGGTTCGACGGCAATTGTGTCCCAATGGATACTGGGGGCCAGAGGTTCGTCGACACGATAGCGTTCTACCTCGGTGGGGCTGATTTCGAGGCTGAGGGGAATGGCCGTGCGTTTGGCCTCGGCTTTCTCGCCGGGCAAGAGTAAAAGCAGCAGTACCACGGCAATAAACGTCGACAGAGCCATAACCACATGCTTTTTCGGTGGGTGCGGAACCGCGGACCACTTTTCGCTGGGCTCTAAGTACATCGCATTTGTCTTCACTTTATTATTAGTCAGCATACACTGAGCCAATCACATCGTAAAACACGGCTAAATCCAGTTGTATGAATCACTTAAGTAACAAACCTATAATAAATCATAAGAGTAATGCAAATAAAGCGCTAACTTACCGGCCCAGCCTTGCAATTCGGGGGCTTTGTTGTATTGTGCCAGCTCCGCGGGGTAAGGGTATGGGTTTTTTTCCGGAGTGTGATGGTGGTAGATACAGACTTGATTTCCGATTTGCGCGCCAGGGGGCTAATTGCGCAAATGAGCAGCGAAGAGGAGCTGGCTCAGCATCTCGGTGAGGCCCCGCGAACACTGTATTGCGGGTTTGACCCCACCGCCGACAGCCTGCATATCGGCAGTCTGGTACCACTGCTGACGCTTAAACGTTTTCAGCTTGCCGGTCACAAGCCGTTGGCGCTGGTTGGCGGAGCCACTGGCCTGATCGGCGACCCCAGTTTCAAGGCTCAGGAACGTCAGCTGAATACCTCGGATGTGGTTGCCGGTTGGGTGGATAAAATTCGGGCTCAGGTTAGCCGCTTTATCGATTTCGACTGCGGCGAGAATTCCGCTGAAGTTGTTAACAACCTCGACTGGATTGGCAAAATCAATGTGCTGGACTTCCTGCGTGACGCGGGCAAGCACTTCTCCGTCAATAGCATGATCCAGAAAGAATCGGTAAAACAACGACTTGACCGTGAAGGCGAGGGCATATCCTTCACCGAATTCACCTACATGATTCTGCAGTCCTACGACTTTGCCGCGCTTAATCGCGACTATGGCTGTAGCCTGCAAATCGGCGGCTCCGACCAGTGGGGCAATATCACTGGCGGTATAGACCTGAGCCGGCGTTTGAATCGCACCCAGGTCTTCGGCTTGACCCTGCCTCTGGTAACCAAGGCGGATGGCACCAAATTTGGTAAAACCGAGGCCGGTACCATCTGGCTGGATCCGGCTAAAACCTCGCCCTATGCCTTCTATCAGTTCTGGCTGAATAGCGCCGATGCTGATGTATACAATTTTTTGCGGTATTTCACCTTTCTCAGTCCGGCCGAAATCCAGAATATTGAGGCGGGTGACAACGCTGCGGAAGGTCGCCCGCAAGCGCAGGGCATTCTTGCCACTGAAGTGACTCGCCTCATCCACGGTGAGGAAGGGTTGGTTGCCGCGCAACGTATCACCGGGGCGCTGTTCAGCGGGGATGATGAGGGTCTATCCGAGGCTGACTATAAACAGCTGCAACTGGACGGTTTGCCATCCAGTGAGTTGAACCCCGCCAGCTTTGCCGATACTCCCCTGACGCAATTGCTCGCGGATGCCGGCATGGCCGCCTCGGGCAAACAGGTAAAAGATGCTCTGGGCCGCAATGCAGTGTTTATCAACGGTCGCGCGGCTGGAGTTGCGGACATGATGAATTCGGCGGAGCTGTTTGCGCCGGACGCTGCCCGCTTCGGACAGTTCTATCTGGCAAAGCTCGGCAAGAAAAAATATCACCTGTTTGTGTTGCCCGCCGCCACTGCGTAGCGGTGGCCGGCAGCAAATGCTCGATTGCAGGAGGCGCTCAATGCAGGATGCACGCTCGCCGCGTGAGCGCAAGGCTCACTCGGGAAACCGTCTCACTTTGCTTCTGCTATTCGTTGTCCCTTTGTTGTTTGCCTGTTCGGCAAAGCCGTCGGAATCTGAAAAGCGCGCAGTGTTAGCCGCTTACCGCGAGCAGGCCTATCGGGTTTACGATGATGCCTATCAATCGGCTCAATTGCTGTATGAGCAGGTTGATGCGCTGGTGAATAATCCCTCGAATGAAACCTTGCTGGCAGCCCGTCAGAGCTGGCGGGCTGCCAGAGTTCCCTATTCGCAAACCGAAGCGTTGCGCTTTGGTCACTGGTTTGTGGATGAATGGGAAGCCAGGGTCAATAGCTGGCCAATCGATGAAGGTTTTATTGATTATGTCGATGACAGCTACCTCGCATCTGAAACCAATGCCTGGGCGCGCGCCAATATTATTGGTTCAGATAGCATCGCGGTAGCCGGGCGAGAAGTGCCGCTAAACTATATCGTTTTTAAACAGTTGCAGATGTTCGAATCCGTGGCCGATATCGAGGCGGTGGTGGTGACCGGGTTTCATGCGCTGGAGTTTATGTTGTGGGGGCAAGACACTCACGGCAATGCGCGAGGTGCGGGCGAGCGACCCTGGACGGATTTCTCACTTGAACACTGCACTAATGGCAAGTTTGTTGCCGCTTCCGAAAAGCCCTGTCGCAAACGGGGTGAATTCCTGAAAACTGTTTCTGTGCTATTGATGC
Organism: Spongiibacteraceae bacterium UBA5047; assembly: GCA_002415025.1. GTDB lineage: Bacteria > Pseudomonadota > Gammaproteobacteria > Pseudomonadales > Spongiibacteraceae > Litorivivens. The sequence goes on along the minus strand of DIBR01000034.1, from coordinate 3,740 downwards.
GCCATTTGCAGGAAATGCGTGAACACTGGGGGGCTGGCGAGGGGACGCCCGGTGATCGCCTGGTGCGTGGTGATATTGATACCGGGCTCAATCGAATGATATTTGGTTTGTCCGCCCTGAGTGCAGAGGAACTGGCCGGGGAAAGAATGCAGGTTGCCCTGCTGACCCATGCCCCGGAAGAGGAGCAAGACTGCTTCTCGGATGATACCCACAATTCGCTCTGGTATAACGCGAAAGGAATAGAGAACTTTTACTACGCCCGGTATGAGGGATATTCGTCATTTCACGCGCCTGAGCGCAGTCTGTCGGCTTTGGCAAAGCGTTATTATCCGGAACTCGCCGGAGAGCTGGATCAGGCATTTACGCAAACGCGAGTGGCGATGCAGGCCATTCGTGAACAAGGTGAAAGTCATCAGCAATTTGTAGATCAACTGATTGCTCCGGACAACGCAGCGGGTAACGCATTATTGCAATCTGCGATCGATCGTCTACAAGCGCAGGCCCGGCTGTTGAATCGTTTGGCGAGAAATCTCGGTATCGAATTGATGGCGCCGGCCGCGCTGGGTACAGCGGCACAATAATGCGGATTCCTGTTCTGGCATTTGTCGCGTTATTGCTGGGTGCCTGCACAGAGCGGGCAGGTGACCGGCAGCCAGATTACGCAAGCCTTCAGCCTAGTGAAACCTTGTCTGGCGGTGCAACGACTTTCACCAAATTAAACCCCACCGTGTCGCTGGCGCAGCATGCCTATTCCCAGCCGGCGGCTAATCTCGGCACACAAGAGCGCGCCTTGTTTGTGGTGGGTAATTCCTTTTTTACGTCTCCGTGGGTATCGGCGCCGTCGTCGGTGGCGGCGCGCGATGGCCTGGGGCCGTTGTTTAATGCGGCGGCCTGTCAGGATTGCCATATACGAGATGGTCGCGGTCGTCCGCCGTCTGACGGCTCGGCGGTTTCTTCCTTGCTGCGTATCGCCATGGACGACGGCGGTGCTGACCCGGTTTATGGTAATCAAATTCAGGATCGCGCATTGCCGGGGGTGAATCCCGAGGCCCGACTTTCAGTGCGCTGGCAGTTCACCGAGCGCCAGCTTGCCGGGGGTGAAACTGTTCAGTTGAGAAAGCCTGTTCCGCAGCTGAGCCATCTGGCCTATGGCAAACTGCAGGCGGCTCATCACAGTTTGCGCATCGCCCCTCCGGTGTTCGGCATGGGTTTGCTTGAGCTCATTCCGGCGCGGCAGATTGTTGCAGCGGCCGACGAGTCAGATCAAAACGGCGATGGTATTTCCGGTCGTGTCAATTGGGTTTCGGAGTCCGGGGCCAAAGAAAAAATGCCAGGTCGCTTTGGCTGGAAGGCCTCGCAGCCTAGCGTGCGGCAGCAAAGTCTCGCAGCCTTTGCCAATGATATGGGCATTAGTTCTGCATTGTTTTCCGGCGAAATATGTACGCAGTCTCAAGCTGCTTGTGACGAGCTGGCGAAGGGCGGCAGCCCGGAGTTGGAGACCGTCATCGAAAATGCAGTGCTGTTTTATGTGCGCCATCTTGCCGTATCTGCGAGGCGCGCAGCAAATGCTCCCGAAGTGTTGACGGGCAAAGCGTTGTTTAATGAAATTGGCTGCGCCAGCTGTCATCGCCCGCATTGGACGACGGGGCATAGCGACGAGTTTCCGGCGCTGGCGTCGCAATCCATCTGGCCCTATACCGACTTGCTGCTACATGATATGGGAGATGGGCTGGCCGATGGCGTTCGCGAGGGAGAAGCTCTGGGTCGGGAGTGGCGTACATCGCCTTTGTGGGGCATACATCTTGCCAAGGTTGTTGGTGGCCAAGGCATCGGTTTTTTGCATGACGGGCGAGCGCGTGATTTCAAGGAAGCCATTCTCTGGCACGGCGGCGAGGCTGAGGCGGCACGCAATGCCTTTGCCAGCTTGCCGGAACAGCAGCGGAGTGACCTGCTCTCGTTTCTGAAATCGCTGTAGCGCATCTGCCTGGTACAAAAAAGGACGCCGGAGCGTCCTAGGTAGTTGTAAAAGCAGTAAGCCTTATTGGGCGGGCTGGCAGTTATACACGTCGCCCCCAAATGCGACCATGCCTTCTGACGGTGGCAAACCGGCGTAGCCTATGTAGGGTTGTGTGTCAGGCTCGGGTGTTAATGCATCAATTGCCGCCTGCCGGGTTCCCGCATCGGCGCTGCGAAGCTGCGCCATACGCTCCTGGACACTGACACCATCTGTTGGGTCAAAATGGATTTTGTTCAACCCAAACAGGTTTTCGATCGTGCGCAGCATGCTGTAGTGATTGTAGGGCGTGTCGTTTTCTTGTCCCGCTTGTGTGAAGGGGCTAAGCACGACTGCGCCGAAGCGGCCACCGCCTGCTCCGAGTAGGCCGTTGAGGCCCGGATCGGCACCGCGGTGTTTCAGGCCGCCCTGCAGTTCCTGCCCGCAACAGGCGGCATAATCTTCCTGCGGGTCGCCTTGGCCAAAGTTGGCCTCGTCAAACAGGATCACCAGCATGCCCGCTTCCCTGAAGGCGGGGGAGTTGACGATTGGCGGAACCCACTCATTGAGGAATCGGTCGGCTTCCAGAAGGCCTCCAGGGCCACCGCTGGTGCCTTCGCACTGGGTCGCACTGTCATGAGCGTTGTGGCAGTTGTCCGGCACAATCAGATTGTAGTTGGGCGTGGTGGCCCGACTTTGCAGGGCCACCTTTAGTCCGGGTAGCTGCTGTGCCGGAGAGCCGACGCGTAAATCGATAACATTGTTGTCGCAACGCTGGAATTCCTCGGCTGTTTCCGCCTGACCGATAATGCTTCGATAGAACAGAAACGGATTGTGGCGTGCGGCGTACTGTTCCCGGGTATCCGAACCGTTGGTGCCATCAAGTTCGTTGAGTGCCGGGCCCACGCAGGTGTTGTCGGCGGGGCGCCCATTGGCGCGCGCTTCGCCCTCCAGCTCGAGCTCCATATCCTCCATCCAGCCGCGCCAGCTGAGCTGGGTGTTGAATATCAGGTTGTGCAAGTCCATTTCGTCTACGAGTGTCGGAAAATTATTGGGGTAGAGGCAGCCAGCGCCGTTTGCCTGACCGAAATCGAGCACCGGTTGCACGGGATTAAAAGGCGTCCATTGTGCAAATATGGCGCAGTCCCCGTGGGAGGCCGGGTTCGGCGCCTGGCCGCCCAGCATGGAGATATAATTACCGGTTGATGCATGGGAAGTGCCGTAAAACTGGGTGAGCAGTTGTCCTGTCGGCACCACCGTGCCACGCAGGTACTCCGCTACCGAAGCGGCACCGTAAACTTCTTCGAAGCTTTTATTCTCCAGCACAATGACAAAAACGTGTTCTATGGGGGGTGGTGCCGCTTCGCTGAAGGTGGTGGTGGGCGTGCACGCGGTCTGCGGTTCTGTGTTGGCATTTACTGTCGGGCTGCTGTCATTCGACGAGCTGCTGTGGCATCCTGCCAAGGTGATTGCCGCCGCTGTTAGTGTTGCGGCGAGAATATTTCTGCTTATCATTGTGGTTTCCTTCCCTGAATCGAGGGGCCTTAAATTTTATCTGCGCAGTTTATAAAGACTCTGTGTCTTTTTGGTTACGCCTATATAACTTAAGTGTTACGGAATTGGAAGTCCTGCAGCTGATTTTTGGGTGCTGGTTCCGCTTCAGGAGCCAGTGACGATCCTGTGGAAGCTATTGTTCCTGTTTGTTTTATAACCGCTTGTAAATCTTTTGAAATATTTTGCAAAAAGA
>DIBR01000022.1 GCA_002415025.1 Spongiibacteraceae bacterium UBA5047 | reverse complement strand
CGCTTATGCGGGCCTACGGGTTGTGTGAAAATCCGCGAGTTTGCGCGATGTGGCCAGGGAGCCCGTTTTGCTGTAGGCCGGAATAAGCGCAGCGTTTCCGGCAGCCTTATCCAGACTTTTCCAGGGAGGGAAAATGAGCAATTACCGTCGTGTACTGTTACCAGGCGCCAGCTATTTTTTTACGGTAGTAACCCATCAGCGACAAGCGTTTTTCAATAATAGGAACAACGTAGAATTACTGCGTGGCAGCTTTCGTTACGTGCTTACGCGAAGGCCATTTCAGTTGAATGCCATTGTCGTTATGCCCGACCACCTGCATTGCATATGGACGATGCCTGAGCATGACGCCAACTACGCCTCGCGCTGGCAGATGCTGAAGTCCTGTTTCACCCGAAAACTGAACCGGAAGCCGGTGTGGCAGCCCCGATACTGGGAGCACTGTTTACGCGACGAAGATGATTGGCGCAGGCATCTGGATTACATACATTTCAACCCGGTCAAGCACGGACTGGCGGCCTCACCCGGAGAGTGGGAGTTCAGCAGTTTTCGGCGGTTTGTCGCAGCAGGTTTTTATGATGATGGCTGGGGAAGCGATGAACCGGCGTCGGTGCAGGGTTTGGCTCTGGAGTGAAATGCCCGCAACGCGGGGCTTATGCGGGCCTACATCTACGAATGCCGCGATGTGTAGGCCGGAATAAGCGCAGCGTTTCCGGCAGAGTTTATTCGGGCCTGCGAATCCGGATTGCCGTAGGCCGGAATAAGCGCAGCGTTTCCGGCAGAGCGAGCAGCGCTTCTGTTTTGTCTGCCGGTTGCGAATCTGACAAGCGGTTTGTGACACAGCTCTAAAACTTCAGCTTCTTTTTTGTTGTCGTTCGAGTTTCAACATCCATTTTTCCTTCCCTTGCGTATTCAATCAGGTGCATGGCGCCGCTCCGCCTCCCCCTCCGGCCGGCACATGTTCATACCACCGGCAGTCACCGCGAGGTGGCGCGCAATTGCTGAAACTGACAAAAATGAATAGCAAGGATGATTCTCATGAAAAAATACGCTTCCCTTATTGGCACACTGGTACTGGCGAGTGCGCCTGCAATCGCTCATGAACAGTGGCAGGGGTACTATCTGGGCGTTGGTAGCGGCTTTGGCTTTAATCCCGGCGACAACGGTGAGCTGGAATTTCGCCGTGTAGACGGCAGCGATAATTCGCAGGCGATCAATGCGGCCTTCGGCGAAAACTTTGACGGCAAATTCAACTCGGGCTCGCTGCTGGGTTTACAAGCCGGGTACGACTATCAGGACGGTCGATATGTTTACGGTATCGAGCTGTCTATTGATGCCGCCGATATTTCACAGGAGCAAACCGCCTTTTCGGCCACGCCCGCGAGCTATATCGAGCGCCGCGAAATTGATGTGCTGACCACTCTTGCCGGTCGAATCGGCTTTGCCAGCGAGCACGCGTTTCTTCCCTACGTGAAGGCGGGTCTGGCGTATGGTGACGTAGACTACAGCTGGGAAGGTAACTCCGGCGCCTTTCGCGGAGAGCGCGGTGACGACGGTGACGGTATCGGTTACGTGCTTGGCATAGGGCTGGAAGTTCGACTCGACCCGAAAATGACGCTGTCGTTTGAATACCAGTACATTGATCTGGGCGATGCCGACTTTGAAACCAACTTCAGTGGCGAGCAAAGCCCTCTGGGTAGCAACGGCGCATTTAACGCCTTCGGTAACGCAGCGTCAGGCGGAACCGCAGCCGAGGGCAGCGACGAAGACTTTGACTTTCAGGTTGTTCGCACGCAATTGAAATACCGTTTCTAAGTAGCTGCTAACCCGTCTTGCCGTAACCGAGGCAAGACGGGCCTGTTGCGCGTAGGCCGGAATAAGCTCAGCATTTGCGGCAGGGCCTATACGTAGCGTACAGCGCCGCCATCTATGCGGATGTTCTGACCATTAATAAACCCTGCCTTGTCGCTGCAGATAAAGGCGACAAGGTCGGCCACTTCCTGACGCTCGGCAATACGCCCGCAGGGATTGGGAAATTCCGTTTCCACAATTTTCTGTTCGATTTCTTTCCAGTCTCTACCCCAGCCTTTCTTCTCGGCTTTGAGACGAAAGCCGGCTTCCAGCTCGGGCGTGCGAATATAGCCGGGCGAAATCGTGTTTACGGTAATGCCGGTGTGGCTCAGCTCCTTGGCAAGACTTACGCTCATGGTCGCCAGGGCGCCTTTGGCGGCGTAGTAGTGGGGCATTATGGAGTTGGGTTGATGGCTGCCAATCGTGCCTAACTGAATAATGCGCCCCCAGCCTTTGGCTTTCATTGCGGGAGATGCATGTTGGATTAACCGCGCAGCCGACAGCACATTTTTCTGATACATGTCGAGCCAGTCATCGCTGCTGCTCTTACCCCATTTTCCGGGAGAGGCGGTGCCGTAATTGTTCACCAAGATATCGATGTCGCCCGCAAGCTCACGGCATTGCTGAATCACCTGTTCGGCGCCGGCATCACTGCACAGGTCGCCCCACACGCTGAGTTCACCTTCCTTACGGTTGGAGTCCTCAAGGGTATTGCTGTGAAAGATGACGCGTGCGCCCTCAGTGGCCAGTGTTCTGGCAATAATCTCGCCGGTGCCGCGATTGCTACCTGTCACCAGTGCCACTTTCCCTGTCAGGTTCAAATCCACGATGGTCACTCACATTCAATTAAACGGATGGCAATGGTCGCACGGCTGCGGTCTGTGGCAAAATCCTGATTCCGATAAACGATGAGGCAAGTTGATGAAATACTGTCCGCAATGCGCAAGCCCAATTGCCGAACTGCTGATCGACAGCGAGATTCGCAAGGGCTGCCCGGATAAAGGCTGCGGCTACGTGCTGTGGAATAACCCGGTGCCGGTCGTGGCGATGATTGTCGAGGTTGAGGGGGGAGTGGTGCTGGCCCACAACGTGAGTTGGCCAAAAACGTTCTACTCGATTATTACCGGCTTTCTTGAGGCTGGCGAAGATCCGCTCGAATGCGCCATTCGCGAAACCAAAGAAGAACTGAATTTACACGCCATCGACACCAGCCTGATTGGCGTGTATTCGTTTGCGCAACAGAATCAGGTGATTATTGCCTATCACATCAAGGCGGCGGGCGAAGTGAAACTCAACCACGAACTGGATGATTTCAAAGTGGTGCCGATCGATGAACTCAAAGGCTGGAATATGGGGACGGGGCTGGCGATTAACGACTGGCTGGCCAGCGTTAGAGGTCAAATCGCTTGATTGAGGGTTGTTCGCCTGCCCTGCAGGCGAACGGCCGGAGCTCACTAATTCGTCTGCAGCGCCGCAATTTCAGGATAGCGCTGTTGCCAGTCATTCACCAAAGGCTGCTGGTCTATATCGCTGGGGTGAAAGCCTTTTTTGAACGCTTTGGCAAAGTGAATCAGCGATTCACGTACCAGCCCGTCTTTTCCCCAGAAAAATTTCATGGCCTGCCACCATTCGCGCCATGTGGCTTTGCGATTATCCGCTCGCAGAATTAATTTCTGAAAGTACATTACCCGGCCAAAAAACATAATCAGGGTCATAAACATTACCCGGCGGCGCAGATACTCGTTGCCCACGCGCTCCCGGAAAACATCGAAAGCCACAGACTTGTGCTCGATTTCTTCAACGGCATGCCAGACGATCATATCGCGGAACGTGGGGTCCATTTGTTCCAGTAAATCCGGGTGACGTAGAGCATGTTCAGCCAGCGTTGCGGTAACGTGTTCCAGTGCGACGGTAATGGCCAGTTGGCGCTGTGGGCTCAGGCGTTCCTTGGCCAGATCGAGCAGCCCCTTGGCCTTTGCCGCGATGACAGCCATCGGAAAGCCCTTTGCTTCGAGCGCCTCGTTGAAGTCTTCATGCGCTTTGCCGTGGTGAGCTTCCTGGCCAATAAAGGCGCGAATTTGCTGCTTGAGTACAGGGTCTTCAACGTCTTTCTGGTAGTAGCGAACCGTATCAATAAAAAAGCGCTCGCCATCCGGAAAGGTGGCCGAGAGCGCGTAAAAGAATGCGGAAATTAACGGGTTGCCGTTAAACCAGTATTTGTCCATATCGGCGTTGATTTCAAAGTTCATGCGCCGAACGGTTATGGTATTTTCAGTTGCCATCTTGGAAGGCTCCGTCATACAGTGTGTTAATAACAGGCAGTAGAAAGGTCTCTGCGATGGTGCAAATATCGCACAGGCAACGTTGGTGCGGCAGGTTATTTTGTCGCAAGTTCCGGTGGTTTGAGATCAGGGAGAATGTTTGAAATGAACCCCGATATGCTGGGTGAGGGCTGCTTTGCCGTCTCCAGTGATTACCTGATTTCGCTGAGCGAACAGGCTTTTGAGCGAGGCATGATGGTGGCTGACCTGCTCGAGGGCAGTGGCCTGGAAGCCAGCGTATTGCTGCAGCAAAATGTCAGTATCGGGCATGAATCCTTTCTGACCGCCATGCGTAATTTTTGTGAATATGACGGTAATTTCTGGACGGCGCTCGAAGGCGGGCGGCGCATGACAATGTCCAAACACGGTTATGTTGGATACGCCGCGCAACACAGCCGCAATTTGCTGGAAGCAGCCGACAAACTTTATCGCTATGTGTCTACCCGAATAGAACTTTTCGAGCTGCAGGGTGGTGAGAACCCGGATGCGGCTGAGCTGATTCTGGTCCCGCGCATTGAAGATGGTCCCGTGGTGAGCTACGTCTGTCTGAATTTTCTGGTGTGTCTGGAAACTCTGTGCCGGCAAATACTGGGGCGCAGTGCCAGCAACATTCCCAGCACAATTACCCTGCGTGGCAAACCGCCGGCTACGCCGATGCCGCCATTACCGGCGGGGTCGCGCATCGTTTTTAATGCACCTGTTTACAGCCTGTGTTGGCCACTCAGCATTATTGATGCAGAAATTCCTGCGCGCGATGAGGATCTGGGTCGCTTGGCAGAAGCGCGCTGCGAAAGTGATCTTCGTCGCGCCAGTGAAGTGCAGAGTCTGGCGGCACGAGTCAGCCAGCAATTGCTCCGTCTTGATGGCAGCATGCCGCCGCTGGATGAAATTGCGGCGCTGATGAATATGTCGGTTGCTACGCTGAAGCGCCGCCTCAAAGCCGAGGGCGTGAGCTATCAGCAACTGAAAGATGAGCAGCGTATGCGTCTGGCGCAACAGCTACTCGAACAGGGCAAGTTAACGGTTGATCAAATAGCAGACCGTCTGGGCTACAGCGATGCCAGCAATTTTTCCAAAGCGTTCAAAAACTGGACGGGTGTTGCGCCAAGACAGTTCAGGCAGCAAGGCGCAGTGCTCAGAAAAGATAGCTGATACCGAGCGAAACAAAAGGCAGAAAACGATACTTGTCTAGCTCATCTTCAATTTCGCGTTCTTCGGATTCTATTTCGTTGCGGCACTGTTCATTGGTGTTGCAGCTGCCACTCGAACTCATCTCCACGCTGGCTGAGCCCACGTAGACAACTCCCAGGTCAGCATTGAAGGCAAAGCCCGAAGCCGGGCGATGGCCCCAGCCAACTCCCAGGTAGGGTGCAACGGTGTCAAAGTCGACCTTGGTAGTCACGTCGCCGAGAATGGCGGCGGGAAAGCGCGAATTACCGAATTCACAGCTTGCTGTTCCCGGCACCAGCGCCTGGGCGTTACAGCGGGTGACAACGGTGGCGTTGCTGTTATTCAAAAAAATGCCGCCGGTCATGCGAAAGTAGCGGTTCCACGGATGCCAGTCTGCCAGCACGGAGCTGTTTTCGAGATCAACGTCGCTGTCGTACTCCAGCTCATCACCCTCAAAGCCGTTGGTATCCTCTGCGTCGAAATCGACATCCAGCGTTCCGCGTAAAAAGCCAATACGCAGCCCCCACTTGCTGTCCCAGCGATAGCCGGCTTCTGCGCCTGCACCAATATCCGAGATTTGCGCCCGGGCGGTAAACTGCGCAAACACTTGAGCGCTGCTGCATAAAATACACACTGCCGCCAGGCGCAGTATCAAGCTTTGCATGGTATGTTGCTCCCCAGTATTCTTTTCGACAGGTGATTGCTGATACGTCAAGCGTATAGGAATTGGATTAGCCTTTCACAGTCAGACTACACGAAATCGCACCTTGACACCTATTCAATGTGTCGAGGCTGCTCGTTGAAGGCATCGCACAACGGGAGTGGCATACATGAGCATGCAATACCGGCGGCTGGGGAAATCCGGCCTTAAAGTCAGTGAATTTTCTTATGGTTCGTGGGTTACCTTTAACAAACAGGTGGGTACCGACTCGGCCGTTGAGATGCTGGCCTGCGCCTATGACCACGGCGTAAATTTTTTCGATAACGCCGAGGGCTATGAGGCCGGAGAGTCAGAGCGTGTTATGGGCGCAGCGCTTAAACGCCTGGGCTGGAGCCGCGACAGTTATTGTGTATCCAGCAAGGTGTTCTGGGGCGGGGCCAAGCCCACGCAGCGGGGCTTGAGCCGCAAACATGTTACCGACGCCTGCCATGCGGCACTGCAGCGCTTGCAGGTAGAGTATCTTGATCTGTATTTCTGTCATCGCCCGGATAGTGAAACACCTATCGAAGAAACCGTGCGTACCATGCACGACCTTATTCAACAGGGTAAAGTCTTGTACTGGGGTACATCAGAGTGGAATGCGCAACAGTTGACGGAAGCCTGTGAAATAGCACGCGCGCTCAATATGACGCCGCCAACCATGGAACAACCCCAATACAACTTGCTGCACCGGGAGCGGGTTGAAAAGGAATACGCTCCGCTGTACGAGAACTACGGGCTGGGAACAACGATCTGGTCGCCGCTGGCCAGCGGCTTACTCACGGGCAAGTACCGCGATGGTATTCCGACGGATTCGCGGGTTAACCTGCCGGGCTATGAGTGGATGAAAAAACACTTTGAAAGCGAAGCGGGAAAGGCGCGTATACAGCAGGCTCAGGCCTTGCAAACACTGGCAGAGCAGGCCGGTTTAAGTCTCACACACCTGTCGCTGCTCTGGTGTTTGCAGAACCCGCAGGTTAGCACCGTTATTCTCGGTGCCAGCAAGCAGAACCAGTTAGTGGATAATCTGGCGGCGCTCGAGCATCGCGACAAACTTACACCGCAACTGGTTGAACAAATCGACGGCTTGCTCGGCAACAAGCCCCGGCCAGACGCGTTGTTCTGAGGGCGGTATACGGCCTTGCGCAAGATAATTCACTGCGACTGCGACTGCTTTTATGCCTCGGTTGAAATGCGTGACGACCCCGCGTTGCGCGGAGTGCCACTCGCGGTAGGTGGTGCCTCTGACCGGCGCGGTGTGATTGCTACCTGCAACTACGAAGCGCGCGCCTATGGCGTGCGTTCTGCCATGCCTTCATCCCATGCCAAACGATTGTGTCCGTCACTGGTGGTGATGCCGCCATCTTTTGATAAATACCGTGCGGCGGCCTATCAGGTGCGCGAGATTTTTCATCGTTACACCGAGCTGGTGGAGCCCTTGTCGCTTGATGAGGCCTATCTGGATGTCAGTGACTCGCCGCACCATCATGGAAGTGCAACGCTGATTGCACGAGCCATTCGCGAGGCGGTGATCAGCGAAGTGGGTATTACCATTTCTGCGGGGGTAGCCCCGAACAAATTTCTCGCGAAAATTGCCAGTGACTGGGACAAGCCCGACGGATTAACCACCATTACGCCGGATCAGGTTGCGGAGTTTGTGATGGCACTGCCGGTGCAGCGTATACACGGTGTGGGTCCGGCGATGTACAAGCGCCTGACCGCACAGGGCATTGAACGCTGTGAGGATATTCTGCCGTGGTCAAAGCTGGAATTGGCCAAGGCGTTTGGTTCCATGGGCGAGACACTTTATCGTTATGCGCGCGGCGAAGACAATCGCCCGGTTGCCAATAATCGCGAACGAAAGTCGCTGAGTGTTGAGCGCACGTATGCCGACGATATGCCAACCAAACGTGCCTGCCTGAACCAGTTGGTGACATTGCAAAACCAGTTGCAGGAGCGGCTTGCCAAACTCACCCGGCGCGGAGCGATAACCGGTCAGTTCGTGAAACTCAAAACCTGCGAGTTTGAAACCACTACGGTAGACCGGCAGTTGGTTGGCGGGCTGGACAATACCGAGTTCGGCAACATGCTGGAAGAAGCCTGGATGCGCTTTAAAAAGCCCGTGCGCTTGCTGGGTGTCGGCTTGCGCTTTCACACCGATCATATGAGTAGCGATCAACAGCTCAGGTTATTTGACTGAATTACAAATCGGTCACCTTGCCTTGTCGGCAGGCCTGCATAATCACCATTGGCGAAAACGCTGGAGATAAAGAAATATGACAGCGACAGAGCAACGTCTGGAGGCTGAATTCGAGCTGGGGTTTACCTATTCGCGCAGCCTGGGGCCTGTTATCGGCACTTGCTTTGCTGCGTTCGCGCAAAAGCGGTTTTTGGGAATGCGGCGCAGTGATGGCAGCGTGTTGTTCCCGCCGCTGGAATACGACCCCGATACGGCCGAGGCCTTGAGCGAGTGGGTGGAGCTTGGCAGCAGTGGTGTAGTGGAAGGTTTCTGCTGGGTGAAACAGCCCCGCGAAAAACATGGCGAACTCGCGCCCTTTGCCTGGGCGCTAATCAAACTCGACGGCGCGGATACCCCTTTTCTGCATAAACTACGTGTTGGTGAAGAGCAATCTGTGCATGTCGGGCTGCGGGTCAAGCCGGTTTGGGTTGCAGAGCCTCTGGGTGATATCACCGATATAGCAGCCTTTGTTCCAGCGGCCGAGGAGCTGACATCATGAAATTGCCCGAACCCAGGGAGGCGGTTGACCGCCCGATTTACCTCCGCTACCGCTATCGCGCCAGCGAGCAGGCCAACCGCTTTTTGCATGCGATCAAAAAGGGAAAAATTCTGGGCGTGCGTTCCGTCGGCACGGGCAAAGTGCTGGTGCCACCGCCCGGGGTGTGTGCCGAATCTGGCACGTTAACGCCACAGGATCTGATTGAGCTTCCCGACAGGGGTACGGTGCTGAGTTTTACCATCGTGCATTTGCCGATCCCGAACAGTCGCTTAAAACCACCCTTTGTGGTTGCCAATATTTTGCTGGACGGTGCAGATCAAGCCTTCAGCCATATCATCTCGGAAGCCGAACTCAAGCGTGTGGTTATTGGTACCCGCGTGAGAGCGCACTGGAAGCCGGAGGCAGAGTGGGATTACGGCTTGGAAAATATTGAATACTTCGTACTGACTGATGAGCCGGCGGTAGATATTGAACAGCATCGGGCGCTTCGTCTTGAAGAGGCGGCCAGACATGCGTGATGTTGCAGTAGTTTCCTATGCCCAATCGCCGGCACAACGCGATGCTGGCGGTACAACGGATGTTGAAATGCTGGTGCCGGTAATTGACAGGGCGCTGGCCGACGCACAGCTAACGCGTAAGGAGATAGACTTTATCTGCTCGGGCAGTTGTGACTATCTCGCCGGAGGTGCCTTCTCCTTTGTGATGGCGGTTGACGCTCTGGGGGCAACACCCAGCGCCCAGGAATCGCATGTTGAAATGGACGCTGCCTGGGCCCTTTACGAAGCCTGGCTTAAATTTCAATGCGGCGAAATTGACGTGGCGCTGATCTACGGTTTTGGCAAGTCTGCCCCCGGTGATTTGCCGGATGTGCTCAGCCTGCAGCTCGACCCCTATTACACCCAGCCCTTGTGGCCCGATTCCATTTCATTGGCCGCTATTCAGGCGCAGATGGCTTTGGCAAAAGGCTGTTTTACCGAGCGCGATATGGCCGAGGTTGTTGCCGCCAGCCGGCGTAATGCCATCCACAATCCGGCCGCTCAGTTAAAGGGCGAATTTGACGTCAGTGATTTGTTGAAAGAAGAAACCTTTGTGTCTCCTTTGCGCAAGCATGACTGCTGTCCGATAACAGACGGCTGTTCGGTGCTGATTCTGGCGTCAGCAGAAAAGGCGCGGGCCTTGTGTGAGCGCCCGGTCTGGCTTCGCGGGATCAATCACCGAATGGAGTCACATTTTCTTGGTACCCGCGATTTGACCACGTCGACGTCTACTATGAAGGCCGCAGAAACATTGAAACTCGACGGCGACAAGCTGGATGTGGCCGAACTCTATGCGCCCTTTAGCCATCAGCAGCTTATATTGCAGCAATCGCTAAAACTGACTGATAACACGCGCGTAAATCCCTCCGGCGGCGCGCTGGCCGGCCATGTACTCATGGCTGCCGGTCTCGACCGCTTTGGTGCTGCTGCGCGGGAAATCTGGAGCGGGCGAGCGGACCGCGCGCTGGCCCACGCGACCAGTGGCCCTTGCTTGCAGCAAAATATGCTGGCGATTCTGGAGGGCGCGTAATGACGGAACAGGTTGCCGTTATCGGTATAGGGCAAACCGCTCGTTACCGCTCCAAACTCAGTGTGTCACTGGCCGGGCTGGTGCGTGAAGCTGCGCTGGAAGCACTGGCCGATGCGGGGCTGGGCTGGCAGGATATCGACGCGCTGGTGATTGGCAAGGCGCCGGATATGTTTGAAGGTGTGGTCATGCCTGAGATCATGCTCGCCGAAGCATTGGGCGGTACCGGCAAGCCTGTAATCCGCGTGCACACGGCGGGCAGCGTGGGTGGTTCTACCGCCATTGTGGCGGCGCAGCATATCAGGAGTGGTCAGTTTGATCGCGTGTTGACGGTCTGCTTTGAAAAGCAGTCGGAGTCGAATGCGCAATGGGCACTGTCGCCCTCAACGCCTTTTCGTCCGCATTTCAATTCCGGTGCCGGCGGAATGTTTGCCCCGGTTATTCGCGACTATATGCGCATCAGTAAGGCGCCTGAGGATATCGGTTGCCGGGTGGCTGTCAAGGACCGGCAACACGCCTGCCGCAATCCTCGCGCCCAGCTACAGTTAAACGACATTTCCCTGAAACAGGTTCAGGACAGCCCGATGCTTTGGGAGCCGGTACGTTTTCTCGAGGCCTGCCCGTCTTCCGACGGCGCCTGCGCGATGGTGATGGTCAATGGTAAACACACGGGCTCTTCCGCCAATCCGCCAGCCTGGATACACGCCACGAGCATGCGCTCCGAGCCGTCGTTTTATCCCTGGCGCAATGAAGTTGATCCGGCGGCGGGCCGGGATTGTGCGCGGGAGCTATATCAGAAGGCTGGAATTCGCGATCCGCGCAAGGAGCTTGATTGCGCGGAAATCTATGTGCCCTTCAGTTGGTTCGAACCGATCTGGCTGGAGAATCTGGGCTTTGCCGAAAAAGGTGAAGGCTGGAAATTGACGCAGGACGGCGCAACCCATATTGACGGTGGTGATATTCCCTGGAATTGCAGTGGCGGGGTGCTCAGCTCCAACCCGATAGGCGCATCCGGCATGATTCGCTTTGCTGAGGCGGCCCTTCAGGTGAGGGGTATGGCTGGCGAGCATCAGGTGATGAATGCGCGCAAGGCAATGGGGCACGCCTACGGTGGCCACAACCAGTTTTTTGCCATGTGGATTGTCGGCGCCAACAAGCCGGCTTGAGCCAGTTCGCGGTCGCTCAGGTTGACGGTGAGTTCATTGCCGTAATGTAGCGGCCGCCGCTGAAAAACTCTGTACCGTCCCGACATCACTGTCCCGCCTGCATCCGTTACGCTCGGTGACAAAAAAGCGAGACCTGCATCACGGGTTTTGTCTGCTTGAGTATAATCTTCTCAACGTTTCTGCGGCTTGTGTTTCCTTTTACCCGTCGTAATTTATTCTCGGCTTATGCGCATATCTCGGTATTTTGACAGAATTTCAATTGGTTACTATTGTAAGGTCAGGAGCGGCTTGAAGTAGTACATCTCGCAGTCTCCCAGACAGTGGATAAGACGTATATAAAAATGACCCCGTGGAGGCTAGCCAGTGAAAAACGCTGCTAATCGCTTTGTGCTATTCGGTTCTTTGTTGTCCCTACTTGCGAGCGGCGCTGCCTTTGCGCAGCGCGCCACGCAAACCGTGCTTGAGGAGGTATAGGTTACCGCCCAGAAAAAATCGTCTGCACAAGAAGTGCAGGATACCTCAATAGCGATTACTGCCTACGGCGGTGATCAGCTTGAGGCATTGAAAGTTCGCGATTTGAAAAGCCTGAGTTACTCGATGCCCAACGTTGCGCTGGAAGATGTTGGCACCACCAAGGGGACGGCAAACTTTGCTATCCGCGGGCTGGGCATTAACAGTTCCATTCCTTCAATTGATCCAACGGTTGGTGTGTTTGTTGATGGCATGTATCTCGGCATCAACGGCGGCGTTGTATTTGATATGTTTGACCTCGAAGGTATCGAGGTTTTACGTGGGCCGCAGGGGGTCTTGTTCGGTCGAAATGTCACCGGTGGTGCGGTTCTGGTGAGAACGAAATTGCCCGGCGATGAGTTTGCAGGCTCGGCTAAATTCGCAGTAGAAACGGGGCTTAACCGTTATTACTCAGGTTCTGTTTCCGGTCCGATTCTCGATGACGGTACCTTGAGCGGCAAGCTTTCGGTGTACCTGAATGAAGATGAAGGCTGGCACGATAACGAGTTTGGTGATGACAGCCACGGCGACTCTCGCACGCGGCTCATACGCCCGGTGCTGGTTATTGCGCCGGATGAATACTCGGAAATCATCCTGCGGTTTGAGCATGGAGATTCAGTGGGCGATGGCCCTGCTGGGCAGAATCGTGGTCAGTTTGACCGGGACGACTTCCGCTTTGCAATCAACGAGAAAGGGTACTATGACAACGCCTGGAATCAGGGCATTGTTGAATATACCCGCGATGTGGGTTTTCTCGAGGGTCGTATCACCAATATTGCCGGTTTTCGTCAATATAATAGCGAGGGTGTCAGTGATATTGATGCCTCCGTCGCGACCCTGTTTCACGCCGGCTTTGAAACCCAGCAGGAACAGGTTAGTAACGAGTTTCGTTTTAATGGGCGAATTGGCCAGAAAATTGACCTGACGACTGGGCTGTACTACTTCGATCAGGAAGTGAAATATCAGGAAAATCGTGTTGTTCGCGCTTTTTCCGTTCCGCCGCCCACGGTTGCTTTTGCCCACTTCTATGGTGGTGGTATTCAGGACCACAGCACGTGGGGTGCTTTCGCCTCGGCTGACTATTTGCTCTCCGAGCGTCTTACGCTCACGGCGGGGCTGCGTTACTCCAAGGAAGAAAAAGAAGCAAAAATTCGCACTTTGCAGCCCACTATTATTGGCCCGGCCCGACAGCCGGATGTTGTTCCGGCCGGGCAATGCGATGTGATTGGAGGCAATTGCGCATTTGACTTCAAGGATGACAAGTCGTGGTCCAGCGTTACCCCGAAAGTGGGAGTAACCTGGACGCCCAATGACCAGACGCAGGTTTACTCTTTTCTCACCAGGGGTTTTCGAAGTGGTGGTTACAATCTTCGAAATACCGACCCGAGCTTTTCACCCGGACCCTTTGATCAGGAAACACAAAACAGCTTCGAAATCGGTGTTAAATACGATACGCCGGATAACAGAGGCCGTTTGAACGTGGCAGCCTTCTATAACCAGATCGAAGATATGCAGCGCGAAGTCAATCTGCCATCAGGCGGTTCCGGTGTCGTCCAGATTATCCGCAACACGGCCGATGCTGAAATTATGGGTGTTGAGCTGGAAGGGCGTTATGCGCTGCTATCCAATCTCGTCGTGAACCTTTCTCTGGGCTACGTTGAAGGTGAGTACCGGGAAGTGAAGTTTGATCTTAACGGCGACTCGGTGGTGAACGGACAGGATGGCGAGCTGGATTTGCCGCGGCTGGCCCCCCTGACCGGTAGCTTGGGCATACTCTACGACCAGAATATCGGCGACTTTGGTTTTATGACGGCACAGGTGAGTTACAGCCATCGGGATGAGGCTGCCTACACCGACAATAACCGTGGCACCTTGAATGATGCGAACATTGTCGACGCAACACTCTCGTTGTCGCCAAATTCCGAAACGTGGACGGTGTCCCTCTACGGTAGAAACCTGCTCGACGAAACGACTGAGGGTGGCGACACCCAGCTACCCTTCGGTGCGTTGGGCGTTACTACGTTTTCACCGCTTAACAAAGGCCGTGTAATAGGCGCTGAATTTAAAATCAAATTCGACTAGCAGCGTTTCTCCACCTGCTTTCAGGCCAGCTTTTGCTGGCCTTTTTTGTAAGTGTCATGTCAATGTAGTGGTAATCGTCAGCAGGGCAATTTTCTGCAGTTACTTGGTTAGTTAGCCCCCCGATGTTGGTGTGCAAGGTTATTTGCTGTAGGCCCGCATAAGCGAAGCGTTGCGGGCATCGCGGAATTGCCTGATACGCTTCGCTTAATCAGGCCTACGAAACTTGCTGTAGGCCCGCATAAGCGCAGCGTTGCGGGTATCGCGGAATTGCCTGATACGTTCCCTACGAAACTAGCTCATCAGCAACGGTCTGCATCTGCGAAATTGCCTGATACGCTTCGCTTAATCAGGCCTACGAAACTTGCTGTAGGCCCGCATAAGCGCAGCGTTGCGGGTATCGCGGAATTACCTGATAAGCTCCCTACGAAACTAACTCGTCAGCAACGGTCTGCATCTCCGGAATTGCCTGGTACGCTCGGCTTAATCAGGCCTACGAAACTTGCTGTAGGCCCGCATAAGCGCAGCGTTGCGGGAATCGCGGAATTGCCTTATACGCTCCCGACGAACTAACTCATCAGAAACGGTCTGCATCTGTAGGAGCTTGCCCTGCAAGCGAATTTCGCCTTATGCCGCAACGCCCGGCTCCAGAGTAGTCAGAGGCTTAAGCGGTGCCGGTTTGGAGGGCAGTGAATGACGCAGTATGCGATACAGCACTTGCGAGAACTGGCTGGGCAAAGACCCCACATTGTAGTGTTGGCCGTATTGCTCGCAAAGCGCGCGCACTTCCAGCGACAAACGGGCGTAGCGTCTGGCGGGAACCGTCGGGAACAAATGATGTTCAATCTGATGACTCAGGTTGCCTGACAAAATGTGAAAGAGTTTACCGCCGCGCAAATTTGAGGAACCGCGTAACTGCCTGAGATACCAATGTCCGCGTGACTCGTTTTCCAGTATTGAATAAGGAAACACTTGCGCGTTGGCGGTGAAGTGGCCGCAAAAAATAATCATGTACGTCCACAGGTTGCGGATCAGGTTGGCGATCAGGTTGCCACTAAACACGGTTAGAAAGAACGGCCCCGCCAATAGCGGGTAGAAGAGGTAGTCGCGGAGCAATTGCGTTCGCACTTTTTTGGCCAGAGGCTTCACGCCCGCCTTGAATTCCGCTTTTGATTTTTTGCCGCTGAATACCTTGCCCAGTTCCAGATCCTGAATGGCAACGCCCCATTGGAACAACACCGCGAGCAGTGCGGCAGAGATTGGTTGCATAAGATAAAACGGGCGCCAACGTTGCTCGGGAAACAAGCGCAGCAATCCGTAGCCGACGTCGGAATCCATACCTTTGATATTGGTATAGGTGTGGTGTTCGTAGTTGTGGGTTTTGCGCCAGTTGTCGCCGGTGCCGACAATATCCCACTCGTAGTTTTTGCCGTTGAGCTGCGGGTCATTCATCCAGTCATATTGACCGTGCATGACGTTGTGGCCGAGCTCCATGTTTTCCAGAATTTTCGAGATGCCGAGAATGACAGCGCCCAACAGCCACAGGGGTGGCAGCACAATAGCGATGTAGAGCAGTGCGCGCCCGAGCATTTCGCTGTAACGCACCGCCTTGAGAATGCGGCGAATATAGCGCGCGTCGGCTTCGCCAACATCAGCCAGTTCGCGTTGTTTAATGGCGTCGAGTGCGGCGCCAAACTCGTCGAGTTCGGTTGCGGTGAGTGCTTTGCTGTGCGTCATGTTGGTTGTCCTAGAGGTCGAGAATCAGGTTGCTACGGGCCTGGCTAATACAGAGGCGCGTTGAATGGCCGTTATTTAGCAAGCCGGTGCTGGTGTCGAGTGTGCTGCCCTGGCGGGTTGGGCAGCTGCAGGTATTGCAGATACCCATCCGGCAGCCACTCTCTACGCCAATGCCGGCCGCTTCGAGCGCGTCGAGCAAGTTTGTTTTGCTGGACACTTCCAGGCTGGTGCGGGAACGGGCGAGTTCAATTTGATAAAAGGTTTCGGCTGAGTCATCGGTAACGGGGTTGTTGGCGGTAAAGCTTTCCGCATAAAGCCGGCTCTGCCCGAGGCCGTCTGCGACCTTGCGTGCTTTCGCTACAAAATCTGCGCCGCCGCAGGCAAAAATGTGTGGCGACGATGGCAGTAGCTCCGCTGCCAGCACCTGTATTTGAGCCTCGGATATGCGGCCGCTGTTGGTATTTTGATTCTCCAGGCCGGAGCGGGTTGCAATACGCTGCACCGAAAACTGCGGGTGTTGTTCGAGTTCCCTTAACTCGTTGCCGAAGCAAAAGTGATCGCAGGTTTTATCCCAATAGAGCAGTTTGATTGTGCCCCGGTGGCCGCCTGCCAGCGCGGCGCGTATCAGGCCGTAGAGCGGCGTAATGCCGCTGCCTGCGGCGAGAAACAACAGATTGTCGTCGGTGGTTACCCCGGCTTTGGCGAAGGTCATGTCGCCGAATGCCGAACCGATTTCCACAATTGCGCCGGGCATGGCGTTGTCGTAGAGCCAATTGCTCATCTGGCCCATGGGTTCCCGCCTCAGGGTGATGGACAAATCCCGTTCTCCGGGCAGGCTGGTGAGGCTATAGCTGCGGCTAATGCGGCGGCCCTGTACCACGGCGGACAGGTTGATGTGCTGACCGCTCTGGTAGGCGGGCCGGTTGCTGTTGGGCCGCAGGTGCAAGGTAAAGCTGTCCTGGCTCTCATCCGACCTGGAGACCACGCGGGCAAAGCAGCGCTCCCAGGCGGCAACGCTGCCGAGTTCCCGGGCCCAGAAGTCATAGTGACCGGGGCTGATCAGTGGTCGCAGTATCTGCTTGATTGTGGCTGGGGAGAGCATGGGCTATCTCGAGAAGTTGTTTAAAAAACGAACTATACAGGTGTATATACGAGTGTCAATGCAAATGTATATATACTTGTTCATACAGCCGTGTATACAGCTGCGCCATGCTTCGCTAGTCTATGTGGGTGGTTGTGAGGGTGTGGTTGTGGGTAGAGAGATGAACTCGGTAGATTCAGGTTTGGCCGGCTCAGGCGCGCCGGAGCGGGCAGATGCGGCTGACGGCAGGCGCAAGGCACAGGTGACCGCTCAGGATTTGATGGATGCCGCCGTGGATTTGCTGGAGTCACACCGAAGTGTGTCCTCACTTAGCCTGCGCGAAATAGCCCGTGCGGTGGGTATTGCCCCCAATACCTTTTACCGGCATTTTCGGGATGTAGACGAGCTGGCGGTAGCGCTGATCGATCAGGCCGGCCGCAGCTTGCGTGGCGTTATCCGCGAGGCGCGGCAGCGACTGTCGCTGGAGCGCAGCGCCATTCGCACCTCGGTAGAGGCTTTTATGGAGCAGCTGGATTCCGAGGATCGCTACGTTCATATTCTTCTGCGGGAAATGTCGATCGGGTCCGATGCTTTTCGTGAGGCCGTTGATCGCGAATTAACCTATTTTGAAGACGAACTGCGCGACGAACTGGAGCGGATTGTGCAGGCAACGGGGCAGCCCACACTTGAGCCGGCTTTGGTTGCCAAAGCCATTACCCGCCTGGTGTTTGCAATGGGCGCGGCTGCCGACGGTAAATCTGTAGAAAGGCGCGCCGAGATGACCGAGCAAACCATCGTCATGATTAAAATGATCATGGAAGGTGCTCAGTCGCTGGCGAGAAAGGGCGCTTCCTGAAGACCACTTCCGGTTATGATGGCTTTCTTCTCGGCGCCGGGGCGTGCGGCCCCGTTTTCTGTAAGGCAGGGTAGCAGCGTCATGCTGTGACTCGGGAGCGAGCAAGCGAGGTTTGTATTGACGCAACTATCCCTGATTTCTGCGGCAACGTTGCTGATCTTACTGATTACACTGATTCCCCTGTTGCGCACTGAGGTGTGGTGGGTGAGGGGCTTGGACTTTCCACGCCTGCAGTTTGCCTCCTTCGCGTTTGCATTGTTGATAGTGCAACAGTACTGCCTGAGCCTGACGCTGTCTTCAACCTGGATGCTGATGGCGGTCACGCTAGGGTGCCTTGTATACCAGTTGTGGTGGATACTGCCCTATACGCGTCTCTATCCGGTAGAGGTGCTGGCCGCCGACGCCGATGTGGTGAATAGCAGCGAAGCCTCCATCAATACGCTGACCGCCAATTTGCTAACACCCAATCGCAATGCCAGGGGTTTTTTGGCCTTGGTGCAACAGTATTCGCCGGATATTGTCGTCACTCTGGAGTCTGATGAGTGGTGGGAAGGCCAGCTCGATAGCCTGCAAGATAGCTACCCTTATAGCCTCAAATGCCCGCAGGACAATCTTTACGGCATGCATGTCTATTCACGTTTGCCGCTGCTCGATGCCACTATCGAGTATTTGGTTGAAGACGACGTGCCTTCAATGCATGCAGATGTCGAGCTGCCGTCTGGCCAGCGTATCCGTGCGCATTTTCTGCACCCTGCGCCGCCGAGCCCAACCGAAAATGAAGAGTCCACCGAGCGCGATGCCGAGCTGATAATGGTGGCGAAAAGCCTGGAGGGCTGCCGCCGGCCAACCATTGTCACCGGCGATCTTAACGATGTGGCGTGGTCTGACACTACCCGTCTGTTTCGCAAAATCAGCGGTCTGCTGGACCCGCGCGTAGGGCGCGGCATGTTTAATACCTATCATGCCGATCACTGGTTTGTTCGCTGGCCGCTGGATCATCTGTTTCACAGCGATCACTTCACCGTGCGTGAGCTGAAGAGATTGCCGTACTTCGGTTCCGATCACTTCGCGCTTTACGCTTCACTGCAGTTGCAAGGTAAGGCGCTGGACGAGCAGGATCCCATTCAAGCTGATGAGGATGATGAAGCCTGGGCCGATGAAAAGCTGGCTGAGCTCAATGTCGATGAGAGCGATGTTCCTGTGCCGGGGCAACAAGCGCTATGAGAATGGTTTATACCAACGACAACCGCATGCTGGTGGGCAATGCGCGGAATTTGCTGGAATCGGCGGGCATAGAGCTGTTGGTTAAAAATGAATTTGCCGGCGGGGTGATTGGCGAGCTGTCTGCATTCGATGCCTGGGTGGAATTATGGGTGGTTGAGGATGCCGACTACCGGCGCGCATGCAAGATTCTGGAAACAGCCCTTTCTGATCGCAACGAGCCGGATTGGCACTGCAGTGGCTGTGGCGAAATCAATGACGTTGCGTTTGAGTATTGCTGGCGTTGCCAGAGCCGCCCGCCCGCGCGAGGCGGTGCGCCGGCAGGCGACTAACCCTCAGGCGCTGTTCTCGTATAAAATGCGCGCCGTTTTGCATTCATCCGGAACCCGATTTAAAAGGACAAGTTCATGAGCCAGTTTGATAATGTTAGTGTAGTGAAGGCAGCAAACATCTATTTTGACGGTAAGGTGACCAGTCGCACCGTCAAATTTGCTGACGGCACCCGTAAAACTTTGGGAATAATGCTGCCCGGTGACTACAGGTTTGGCACCGAAGAAAAAGAAATTATGGAGATTATTGCCGGGGAGATGAAAGTAAAACTGCCGGGCGCTGATTGGCAAAACATTCAGGGCGGCCAGAGCTTTGAGGTGCCGGCCAATGCTTCTTTTGAACTACAGATTCTTTCCGCTGTGGATTACTGCTGTAGCTATATAGCGGCGTGACACCAGGCCGCAGCGACGTATAAAAGGCGAGCCCAATGCAGGAGCAAGACAGCAAGTATTTTACGCGTCGCATGCTGGACCATGTTCTGGCCGGCAGCAGTGACCGTGCCGCGCAGGCAATGCCGGAGCAAGGCGGCTTTTACACCGACCTGGCGCGCTGGCAGCAGGAAAAGACGCAGTTCTTTATGCAAACGCCGCAGGTTGTTGGCTTTGCCGGCGAGGTGGCAGCCTCCGGCAGTTATGCCACCTTTGAATGTCTGGGGGTGCCGCTTGTTATCTGCCGGAATGAGCAAGGGGAGCTGAATGCCTTTGTGAATGCCTGCGCTCATCGCGCCGCTCGTGTGGCCGAGGGTTGTGGAGTGGCCAGGCGTCTGACCTGTCGCTTTCATGGTTGGAGTTACAACTTGAGCGGCAAGTTAGCCGGGCGCCCGGATGACAAGGCGTTTGCTCCGGCTTGTGCGAACGACGACCTGATCTCGCTGCCGGTCAGTGACAAATGGGGTGTGCTGGTCGTTGGTATTTCGCCTGCGGTAAGCCAGGAAGCTGTGGACAGCGCCCTTGATGATATTGGGCCGGTGCTGGCGGGCTACGACTTTACCGGCGTTGCCTCTCTGGAAACCCGTCGTTATGAAGTCGCCGCAAACTGGAAGCTGGTCACGGATCTCAGTCATGAGAGCTACCATTTTCGGGTGCTGCATCGCGAGAGCCTGGCGCCTCTGATGACGGCCCACACGGTGCTTGACGACTTCGGCAGGCATACCCGCTGGGGCTTTCCCCTGAAGGGCATTGAACGGCTGCAGGAGCAGGATGAGAGTCAATGGCCTTCGTCTTTCCCCGGTGTAATCAATCACACCCTTTTTCCTTCCACGCTGTTGATTACGAGCGGTCGCGACGCTCAATTGATACGTGCAGAACCGGGCTCGGAACCGGGTAAAAGCGTTGTCTACTATGCGGGGGTCTGTCGCGACCCGGCCACCCGCGCAGAGAGTTTGGCGGCCTACCAGTTTGGTGGTGATATCTTCAGTACGGAAGATTTGCCGGCAGCCGAGCAGTGCCAGCAGGGTATTGCCGCAGGACGCGAGCAACTTAGTATTGGCCGTAATGAGCCTGTTGTGCAGCTATGGCACCAAAAGTGGCGTCAGGAGCTGCAGGGCCATTCCTCTGGAGAGTAGCCCTCCGAAGAATAGCCCTCCGGCTTCGATCTCTTTCTGATCATTGTGTACTAACGGTAAGGCCGGGGCTTTCCGCCGGGCGCTATAGTTGGCTAATGATACCGACGCATGGCTCAGGGGAGTGTTATGAAGATTATTCTCGCGGTGATTGTTGTGGTTTGTTTATCCGCCGCCAGTTACCTGTATGGAGTAACGAGCAGCACAGCGATTATTGACGCGCCGCAGGCTGAGTGGGCTGCGGACAACCCTGCAGCCTTATCCTGGCAGCACTATCTGGTCAGTCTTGAAGCGGCGGCGGCCCGCATCATGTCGGAATCAGAAAGTCAGCGCGAGCAACTGGACGGAATCCGTTATCTGGCGCAATTGTCGTCCGCTGCGCAGGAGATGAAAGTCGCGAAAGGAAACCCTGCGCGACCTGCGTTTACAGACTGGATGAGTGACTACCGCAAGTTTCTGGGCGACAGTCCTGATGCGACCTACCTCACTGCCGAAATTTCTTCAGACTACCGCTATGAAATTACCGGCAATAAAAGAGATGCCGTGTATCTGGGTGTAATGCTCTACGGGAAGTCGCTGAACGGCTGGAATCGCGCCGCAGCCAATGCATCTGTCGCTACGATGAGGTTTGATACCAAGGGAAATTTTCGCTTGTTACTGAGTGAGCGCAAACCGGACAACTATACGGGTGACTGGCTGCAGCTGGACGATGATATCCACCTGGTGATGGTGAGGCAGTACTTCCATGACCGGCAGCATTCAGAGGTGGCCGAATTATCTATTCGCAATCTCGATGAGGCAGCGCCCATTGAAGAGACGAGCGAAAGCTTGGCATCGAGGTTAGACAGTGCGACACATTTTCTTAATGCCACCATGGCCGGCAACATTGCATTGATGAAAATGCTGCAGAAAGCACCTAACAGTTTTGAGGCTCCCAAGGAGTATAACCAGGAGTTTGGTGGGGTTTTCTATCCAACCTTAGACAATACCTATTACGGTACCTGGTTTTCGATCAACGACGACGAGGTTTTGGTGGTTGAGGGTAAGGCGCCGGATGTTGCCTACTGGTCTATCTCGATTCAGAACCAATGGATGCAATCGTTAGACTATGACGCGTATCCTGAAACAACGCTAAACAACAAGGATATCAGTCTGGACGATCAGGGATACTACCGGGTCGTTTTATCGAAGCAGCCTGTGGAAGGGGTTAACTGGCTGGGTACAGCGGGCTTTAACAGAGGCCTGTTGTCGATTCGTTATCAACTGGCCGGCGAAACGGAAGCACCTTCGTTAACCATTCTGCAGAGAAAAGACCTCTAGCGCTTCCGGCGGGTTGCAGGGATTGTCGTGCGTGATTTTATATCAACGGATAAAGTTGTAGGCTTGCTCGTTCCCTTGTGTTGCCGGTACTTTTCTTTCTGATGTCAGGACAGCGTCAAGAGCTGTAACTGGCACCTTGTATTTTAGCGCTTCGGTTCCTGTAAAGGCTCTTTCGATTTCCATTACATCGCCATCTACCGCCGAGATAAATTCTTCGAGTGAACCTGTGCGATAAAACAGTGGGGAGTTGACTGAACCATTGTCGACAACGTATTTGCCGTCATCGGTAGAAACCAGCAGTGCGACATGGGCGTCCCGCCCGGTTTCGAAATCGCCGGGAATAAAAACATAAGAAAGGTTATTAATGCCCCATTGCCTGGCCATCTTTGTGCCATGCTCGGTGAAATCTGTGCAGCGATTGTTGCCCGTTAGATCAATGGCTTCTGCCAGGGTGCGCAGCCGGGCCACGTCGCAGTTGGGGAAGTGTTGGGGGTAGCGCATGCAAACCAGTTCGGCTTCGCGTTGTGCGTCGTCAGCGCCGAAATAGTACTCTTGCCACGCCACGCCCTGTGGAGTGGTGCAGCCGGTAGCCAGGAGTATGAGGGCGGCGGCAGATACAGCGCGAATTAATGTAGGCATAGTACTGACCCTGATATGTTGGCCGGGGCTGCGCAGTTGCCGGTTTGTATGTGCAGCCAAACCTGAAAATTTGAGAATTCAAAAGTCTCGTAAATAGCGGCTTAATCCAATAAGGGAATACCGCTATACCGTGAGCGCTGGTGAAGCGTGGCTGTCGAGGAATGGGCTAGTGTGCGAAAACATATGTGAAAAATCATATATATGGGCTACCATATATTCTGGTTTGCAGGAGGCTTTTAGTGATTAGCCCGCTGGCTTTTTATAAGTGCTTGTCGGAAGAAACCCGGCTGAACTCGCTGTTGCTCATATACGAGCAGCGAGAGCTTTGCGTATGCGACCTGACCGAGGCTCTGGGTTTGAGCCAGCCAAAAATATCGCGGCATCTGGCCGAGCTTCGAAGATGCCGGATAGTGATTGATGAGCGCCGGGGGAAGTGGGTTTATTACAAGTTGCATCCGGCCTTGCCGGCATGGGCTTCCCGGGTGCTGGGGTTAACCGCGAAAGCCGAGGCGGGTTCCCTGAGCGCTGCGCGGGCCAGAATGAAGGGGCTGGCAAGAGACTGCTGCTAGTTGCATTGTTATTCGCTGTTTTGCAGAGAACTGTTCGATGAAAATTTTATACATATGTACCCACAACCGTTGCCGTAGCATTTTGTCGGAGGCTATTACCAATCATCTTTCCGGCGGGAAAATTGTTGCACGCAGTGCAGGCAGTCAACCTGCCGGTGAAGTTCATCCGCTTTCCCTCAAATACCTGAGCGAAGCGGGTATACCGGTTAAGGGTTTGCAAAGCCAGTCGTGGGATGAACTCGAAGGCTTTGCGCCGGATGTTGTTATCACCGTGTGTGACTCCGCTGCAGGAGAATCCTGCCCGCTGTGGCTGGGTTCCACCGTAAAGGTTCATTGGGGGCTTAGTGATCCTTCCAAACTGGCGGGAACTGAAGTCGAGCTGGCCAGCGCGTTTCGGCAAACTATGGATGAGATTGGCAGGCGGGTTGAGCAGCTGCTTTCCATTGACGTGAATCCGGACGACAGCGCGGCATTGAAGTCTGCACTCGCTGAATTGGGAGCGCAGTAATGCACGAATCCGACGGCTACTTGCCCAATCTTGATCGCGAACATCAGCCTGATATAAATGCGTCCAGATTTACGCTGACGTTAAGTACGCATCGCCCCAGAATACTGCTGTTATATGGTTCGCTACGGGAAACTTCCTACAGCCGGCTGGTTGTTGAAGAATCGGCCAGGCTCCTTGAAGACATGGGGGCGGAGACGAAAATTTACAATCCGGCGGGGCTGCCGCTGCCCGACAGCGACGAGGTTAGCCATCCGAAGGTGGCCGAACTGCGTGAACTGATGACCTGGTCTGAAGGTCAGGTTTGGTGTTCGCCCGAAAGGCACGGCGCGATGACGGGCATAATGAAAGCTCAAATCGATTGGGTGCCTTTGTCGCTGGGCGCTGTCAGGCCAACCCAGGGTAAAACGCTGGCGGTGATGCAGGTTTCCGGTGGTTCACAGTCCTTTAACGCGGTGAATCAGATGAGAGTCCTCGGGCGGTGGATGCGCATGCTTACTATTCCCAATCAATCGTCAGTGGCCAAGGCCTTTCTGGAATTCGATGAGGCAGGGCGCATGAAACCATCGGCCTACTACAGCCGGATTGTCGACGTGTTAGAGGAGCTGATGAAGTTCACTTTGTTGACGCGAGACAATAAGGACTATCTGGTAGACCGCTATTCCGAGCGGCTTGAAACGGCGGAGCAGTTAAGCAAACGAGTTAACCAGCGGTCGATATAAGCGTGGTTTCTTTGGCGTGGCGGCAGCCCCTTTTGCACATATGCCAAAAGGAGCTGCAGCGTTAGCGCGAATCATCAGTGTGCGGTATACACCATGTCACATGCTGTGATGCTTCACGCCACCTCGTAGCTTTCAATCGGGGGGCAGGCGCAGAACAGGTTTCTGTCCCCGTAAACATTGTCGATACGGTTTACGGCGGGCCAGTACTTGTAGGTTTTGAGTCCTGCTACCGGCGTACCTGCCTGTTCGCGGCTGTAACAGTGCGTCCATTCGGCATCTAACATATCGGCCATGCTGTGGGGGGCGTTTACCAGCGGGTTGTCTTCCAGTGGCCATTCGCCGCTTTCGACTTTGGCCGCTTCCAGGCGAATCTGGATCATGGCCTCACAGAAGCGATCGAGTTCTTCCTGAGCCTCGCTTTCGGTGGGCTCAATCATCAGCGTGCCCGCCACCGGGAAGGACATGGTCGGGGCGTGGAAGCCGTAGTCCATCAATCGCTTGGCAATATCTTCTTCGCTGATGCCGGAACTTTCTTTCAAGGGGCGCAGGTCGATAATGCACTCGTGTGCCACGCGGTCATTGCGGCCTGTGTAGAGCACGGGGTAATGCTCGGCCAGACGCTTGGCAATGTAGTTGGCGTTGAGTATCGCAACTTCTGTAGCGCGGGTTAGCCCGCGCTCGCCCATCAGGGCGATATAGGTCCAGGAGATGGCGAGAATGCCCGCGCTGCCGTAGGTGGCTGCTGACACGGTGGCGTTGTCGCTGGCCAGGCCGTCGATATCGAGCACCGGGTGGTTGGGCAAAAAGGGCGCGAGATGGGATTTAACGCCAATCGGGCCCATGCCGGGGCCGCCGCCACCGTGGGGAATGCAGAATGTTTTGTGCAGGTTGAGATGCGAGACATCAGCGCCGAATTCGCCGGGCGCGGCTAAACCAACCAGCGCGTTCATATTGGCGCCATCCACATACACCTGTCCCCCGTGTTGATGAATGATGTCGCAGATGTCGCGAATACCTTCTTCAAACACGCCGTGGGTGGAGGGGTAGGTGACCATGAGCGCGGCCAGCTCGTTGCTGTGGCGTTCCGCCTTTTCGCGCAGATCGTTGATATCGACATTGCCTTTGTTGTCGCAGCCGACAATCACGACGTCCATGCCGACCATGGCTGCGGAGGCGGGGTTGGTGCCGTGTGCGGAGCTTGGAATCAGGCAGATGTTGCGTTGGTGATCGCCACGACTTTCATGATAGTGCTGAATGGCGAGCAGGCCCGCGTACTCGCCCTGCGAACCGGCGTTGGGTTGCATGGAAAAGGCGTCGTAGCCGGTGCATTGCACCAGTTGCTGTTCCAGCTGGTCGATCATTTCCAGGTAGCCGGCAATCTGGGTTTTCGGCGCGAAGGGGTGTATGCGCGCGAATTCGGGCCAGGTCACCGGAATCATTTCAGTGGTGGCATTGAGCTTCATGGTGCACGAACCCAGTGCGATCATGGAATGATTTAGGGCGATATCGCGGCTCTCGAGTTGCTTCATATAACGCAGCATCTCGGTTTCCGAGTGATGCGTGTTGAACACCGGATGGGTTAGAAATTCGCTCTTGCGCTTCAGTGCCTCGGGAATGGCGGGATTTTCTCCGAGCGCGGCATCAATGTCGGGCAGGTTTGGCTGTGTAGCACTGGAGAACAGGCTCCACAGTTTTTCAATATCGGCGGCGGTTGTGGTTTCGTCCATGCTGATGGCCAGCGCGCCGTCGAGTTGACGCAGGTTGATAGCCTCCGCCTGGGTGCGCTCGGTAATGGCCTGGGTGTCGGCGCCGGTTTCTACAACAATAGTGTCGAAATAGTGCTCGCTGCGCAGGCTAAAGCCCTGTTCTTTAAAGCCCTGCGCGGCGATGGCGGCGAGCCGGTGACAGCGCGCGGCGATGGTGCGCAGGCCGTCAGGGCCGTGATAGATGGCGTAACACACGGCCATGATGGCCAGCAGCGCCTGCGACGTACAAATGTTGGACGTGGCCTTTTCGCGGCGGATATGTTGTTCGCGGGTTTGCATGGCCATACGCAGAGCCTTGTTGCCGCGCTTGTCTACAGACACGCCGATAATGCGGCCGGGCACCGAACGCTTGTATTTGTCTTTGGTGGCAAAAAACGCGGCGTGGGGGCCACCAAACCCCATGGGTACGCCAAAACGCTGGGCGCTGCCCACCACCACATCGGCGCCCATCTCACCGGGCGGGGTGAGTAGGGTCAGGCTGAGCAAGTCGGTTGCTACGACTACCATGCAATCCTGTGCCTGCGCTTGTTCAATGCTGTTGCTGAGGTCGCTTACAGCGCCGGTGGAGCCGGGATACTGCAGCAGCGCGGCAAAGACGGCTTGCTCATTCAGGGTTTCACGCGGGGCAACCAGTACTTCAATATCCAGTGGCTTGGCGCGGGTTTGCAGTACTGCAATGGTTTGTGGGTGGCAGTCTGCATCCACAAAAAATACATTGCTCTTGTTCTTGCGCACCGAGCGTTTGCACAGGGTCATGGCTTCTGCGGCGGCGGTGGCTTCGTCGAGCAGCGACGCGTTAGCCAATTCCATGCCGGTGAGGTCCATCACCATCTGTTGAAAATTAAGCAGGGCTTCGAGCCGACCCTGGGCAATTTCCGGTTGGTAGGGTGTATAGGCGGTATACCAGCCCGGATTTTCCAGCACATTTCGCAAGATGACGGGTGGTGTGATGGTGTCGTAGTAGCCCATGCCGATATGCGAGCGCGCGACAGTATTTTTGGCGGCTATTTTTCCGAGCTTTTCCAGCACGCGGGTTTCCGACTGTGGCTGGGGGAGCTGCATGGCATCGCGGCGAATGCTGGCCGGAACGGTCTGGCTGATCAGTTCCTCCAGCGAGCTGAGGCCGAGCGCTTGCAGCATGCTTGCAATCTGCGCATCGTCGGGGCCAATATGACGTCGCAGAAAATCGTCCTGTTGCTCAAGTGCGGACAAAGGGCTTGCCATGGGCGGTTTGTCTCCAGAAATCGGGGTTTGAAAGCGGCGTATTAAAGCATATTAGCGCCAGATTTTCTTTCGCAGTGAGGGGCTATGACGCTGATTGCAAGCGATACCCGGCATAAGTTGGAAAAATTGCTGGAACGGGTGCGGGCCTGCGAACTGTGCGCGGCGGATCTGCCCTTGGGGCCGAGGCCGATTGTGCATGCCAGCAGCAGTGCGAGATTGCTGATTATCGGTCAGGCACCGGGGACGCGGGTGCATGAATCCGGTATTCCCTGGAATGACCCATCAGGTGATCGGCTCAGGCAGTGGCTGGGCTGGGACAAGGAGCGCTTCTACGATGAGAGTCTGACGGCGATAGTGCCGATGGGCTTTTGCTATCCCGGCAAGGGCAAGAGCGGCGATTTGCCGCCGCGGCCGGAGTGCGCGCCGCAGTGGCACGAACCCCTACTGGAACTGATGCCGGATATTGAGTTGGTGCTGCTGGTCGGGCAGTACGCGCAGCGTCACTATCTGGGGGTTGACGGTCGTGCAGAGGCAAAGGGCAACCTGACCGAAACCGTACGTGCTTTCAGGGAGTACGGGCCGCGCTACATGCCCCTGCCGCACCCCTCGCCGCGAAATCAGCTGTGGCTGAAAAAGAATCCCTGGTTTGAAGACGACATATTGCCCGTATTGCAGGAGAGAATTCGCGCGCTGTAGGCTGAGTCGGTCTACGACTTTTCGCCTGCCGGGCAGGCTCCCACAGGTGCGAG
>DIBR01000019.1:57984-91501 GCA_002415025.1 Spongiibacteraceae bacterium UBA5047 | reverse complement strand
CCCAGCTCCTCAACCTCTGCCGGAATATTGTCCGAGAAGGGATAATTGTACGGCTCGGTCACTTCACGCGAGAACAGCGGCTTTTTAGGGCTTACCGTCCACACCTTGAGCCAGGGCTTTTCAGTGAAAGGAAACCAGATCACTTCCATACGGCCAGACTGATCAAGGTAACGTTCAACCGTACGACCGTTGCTGCCGGGTGGTCCCAGCATCTCATCGGCGGTGATATGAGTAAAACTTTGGCAGCGCAGGTGGCTATCAACCCCTACCTGCAGAACAGCGTCTACAACAAACGCGCGACCGAGGTGCGCTGCCAGTGCCTGACATTCGCGGTCCGAACGGTCGTAGGTTTTCAGCACATAAGCGTTCGATGATTTATCCCAAACAATTACCGTCAATTGAAGTATCAGGTTCGACAGTGATCCGTAGGTATGACCAGGCTGGCGTGTTTCACCCAGCGCAGGTACCGCTGTACCGTGCGCATCAATTGCCAGCACGCCGCCTATGGTTACATCGCCGGGCGCAGGCACTGCCGTCATGCCCAGATTATTGGCTTCCAGAAAGGCCAACAGGTCTTCCATAAAGACCCCGCACTGAGCGCGCACAGCGGGCGTTGCATAGCCTGTGACCAACGACGTTGCGGTCAGGTATTCGGTAGTACTGAGCAGCAAAACCTTATCATTGCAGTCGGTGTCTGCCGTCACGTGGATGGGCGACCAGTTGTGCATGGCGCCGCGAGGACGCACCTTCCAGCCGTTATTGGCCGCCCAGTTAACGACTGCCACACATTCCTGGGCACTGCGCGGTGCACAGGTCCACAAGTCATCGATCACAATACCCTTGGACCAGTTTTCAAAAGCCTGCTGAAACAACTCTATACCAGCGGGAAAATTTGGCGGCGGCGTGCAACTGGCAGCGTCAGCCGCACTAATCCGGAACGCAGGTAACCATGCGGCAGCACCGGCGATTGCGGAAGTTTTTAGAAATCGACGTCGAGACAGCTCAGGCCGAGCTGAAGGCTTGGATTCGTGCATGAGGTTCCCCAAAAAAATCTTATCGTTATTGTTTGTAGCTTATCGTTGCGAATCAAGCATATACCAAGCACTGGAAGGGGGCCAGAGCATTGGCTTTTGATGTGGCCAGAAATTGCTAGAGGGCATTGATGTCCACATCGACAAATTTTGCCAGTTGGAGGCGCAACCCGCGGGGAATATAGCCTTTGTAGCGCAGGTATTTTCTCGCCATTGCAACGAGGGTGTAGCCACCTTCGGTTTGGCCGTAACTGTCTACCAGCATCCAGTCTTCCAGTTCGTCCAGCGAAATTTCGCTGCGCGGGTCGGCGAGGCTAGGCGGCTTACCCGGCTCAATGGGTACCGATACCAGCGCCGAATTGCCGGCGATCTTATGTACCGCACCCCAGATATGCTCGTTGTGGCCGTCGGCGGTGGGCAAACAAAAACGTGCGGAGGCTTCCTTTTGGCTGTACTTCACGCCATCGCGAAATCTATCAAGCTCGGAGCGGGCTCGCGCAATCGCCGATTGCACGTCAGGTTCGCCCGGATCGAGAAAGATCGGCGAATACTTCACCGGCATCATGCGCTCCCAGCCGTTGGCAAGAACGCACAAGCCCAGCAGCAAATAGCCCACGGCACTGATTGTATTCAGTGACCAGACACCATAAATACCGGCGAGTATCAGTACCGCACCAATGACCAGAATAACGCCGCCCAACAAGCGGCCTTTAACTTCGGTATTCATTTTGAGCTTGCGCTCCCCCTCACTGCTACCAACCGGTTTCCGGCAAATCATCGCATGTGATTGATTGTAGCAGCTATATCGCATTAACGTAGGCATTACGCAGATATTCACGGGGAGCCTCATGGGCGCCGCCGCACTTGCGTGAAGAGCGGTATACGCTGCCAACGCAGTTTGGATCAGGGATTGTCGGCTTTTTTGAAGGCTTCGACTTTCTCCCACTTCCGCAAGTGCGCGGAATTATCGCATGACGATGGCGACAACATAAGAAACCCGGCTATGGTACAACGCAGCGGTTTAGATTAGCGCGCAGCCCCCGTTTACGACCGAGCCTGCAGGGACTCCAAAATACTCGAAAAGTCTTTCTCGCCATTGCCGGCAATGCCGTGGGCGGCATAGAGGCTGCGGGCCAGTGCGCCCATCGGCACGGCGCTGTTGCTCTGCAGGCTGTTTTCCATTGCCAGCCCCAAATCCTTGATCATCAGGTTAACCATAAATCCCGGCTGGTAGCCTTTACTGGCAGCAGAGTTTTCCTGTACGCCGGGATAAGGGTTGTACACTTCCAGTGACCAGTTCCGGCCCGAACTCGCCAGCATGATGTCTGACAAAACACCGGGGTCGAGCCCGTTGTTAGCACCGAGCTGCAAGGCCTCGCTGGTTCCGATCATATGAATGGCCAGCAGCATGTTGTTGCACATTTTGGCCACCTGGCCCGCACCACTCGACCCGGCCAGAAAAATATTTTTCCCCATAGCCGACAGCAGGGCTTTGGCACGCTCAAAATGCGCTGCTTCACCACCGCACATAAAGGTGAGTGTACCGGCTTGCGCAGCGGCAACACCGCCGGATACCGGAGCATCCATAGCGGCAAGACCACGCGCCGCTGCCGCAGCAGCCAGCTTGCGCGCACTATCGGCGTCAATTGTGCTGCAATCGAGTATCAGGCAGTCGTCTGCCAACGCCGGTAGAATGCCTGTTTTCTCATCCAGATAAAGTTGCAGGACGTGGCGACCCGCTGGCAGCATGCTGACAACCGCATCGGCTCCTTCTACGGCGTGTGCCGCAGACTCCGCCACCTGAACGCCCTTTTCTTTAACAGCAGTCAGTGCCGCCGCCACCAGATCGAAGGCTATAACCTCGTGACCCGCGCTGGCCAGATTGACCGCCATGGGCCCACCCATATTACCCAATCCGATAAATGCTACGGTTGCCATTGAAAACTCCCTGCCGATAAAACTGAATGCTAAAAAATCAGGCCTATGCCAAATCCGCCAAGGGATTGCGCTCCCAGGGAGGACTCATAAATTCCTTGATCAGATCTGACGGAACGGATTCAACGCTGTCGAACAGCCAGCGTGGCGATTTGTCCTTGTCGATCAGCAAGGCACGAACGCCTTCTGCAAACTCGGGATGGCGAACCACATTGGTCGACACCATTAATTCAAACTGAAATACCTCTTCCAGTGACATTCCACTGCCGCGCCGCAACTGCTGCCAGATGGTATTGGCCGCAACCGGCGACCCATGAGCCAGACTGCCCTGCGCCTTTTTAATCCAGCTATCTTCACTGTCCAGCGACAGAATGTTGGCCACGATTTTTGCCAAATCATCACCCGCACAAAGCACATCAATTTCGGCGCGATGTGTGGCCAGCGGACTGGGCATGTCCTGTCCGTCAACGTCTGCTGCCCTGGCCGGGCTTAACTCTTTTAGCAGGTCGGTTAACAGCTGGCGGTTTTGCTGGTCACTACTTTGCCAAGGCAATCCGGACATAGCCTGTAGCACCCTGGTCTTGCTGGCACTGTGCGCAAAGTAACGGGCAAGCCCCGCGTACAGCGTATCAGCGGCGTTCATTGCCGCGGCGGTCAACGCGACAAACAAGCCGCATTTGCCGGGCATCCGGTTCAAAAACCAGGTACCGCCAACATCCGGGTATAGCGCAATGGTTATTTCGGGCATGGCTATGCGCGTTTTTTCGGTGACGATCGCATGACTGGAAGCGGCGAACAGTCCAAGACCGCCGCCCATCACAATACCGTCACCCCAACAAACAACAGGCTTGGAATAGGTGTGAAGCAAATAGTCCAAGCGGTATTCCTGCTCGAAGAAAGTCTCGGCTTCCACACAGGGGCCACCGGGAGTCTTGGTTGCCGAACGATATAACTCCTGCACATCACCGCCGGCGCAGAAGGCCTTTTCCCCTGCCCCTTGCATAAACACCGCAGCAATACGCTCATCGTCCTGCCATTCGAGCAGTTGCGCCCGCATCAGCTCGACCATGGGCAGCGTCAGGGAATTCAGCGTTTTTTCAACACTCAGTGTGACAATGCCAATCGCCTTGCCGTTAGCGGTATCGCGCTCTTCGAATATAACCGGGCCGGGATCAGGCATTTTTCCACTCCGGCTCGCGCTTTTGCAGAAAGGCCTGAACACCTTCAACCTGATCCTGCGAATCAAACAGGTCAACAAACAGGTCGCGCTCCAACGGCAGCTGCGGATTCATTGCCTGCCCGCGCGCACCGCGAATCAGCTTTTTACAGGCTGTAATACTCGTGGGGCTTTGTTTTGCGACTGCATGGGCAAGCTCTATGGCGCGCGTCAGTGACTCCCCTCTGGCTACCACCTCTTGCGCCAAACCGATGCGCTCGGCAGTTTGTGCATTGACACGCTCACCGCACAGAATCATTTTGCTGGCCCAGGCCTCGCCAACCAGCCAGCTCAATCGCTGTGTGCCACCGGCGCAGGGCAACAGGCCTACTCGCGCTTCCGGTAGTGCCATTTGCGCTTGCTCTTCAACCACCCGAATATCACAGGCCAGCGCACACTCCAGGCCACCACCCATGGCAAAGCCGTTCACAGCCGCTATCGCAACACCACGAAAATCAGCGAGCGTTTCAAAGGCCTTGCCAAATAATTCAGCCATATCGCGCGCTACTTTTTTGTCGCCGTCGGCAAACATTTTCAAGTCTGCGCCTGCAGAAAAGAACTTTTCACCCTCGCCGGTAATGACCAGCGCGTAAATATCCTTGTCGGCATTTAGGTCTTCAACAA
Organism: Spongiibacteraceae bacterium UBA5047; assembly: GCA_002415025.1. Taxonomy (GTDB): domain Bacteria; phylum Pseudomonadota; class Gammaproteobacteria; order Pseudomonadales; family Spongiibacteraceae; genus Litorivivens. Next base: position 86,695 of record DIBR01000019.1, on the reverse strand, counting down.
TAGTTTTCAAACCAGCCAAGCTGTCTGCGTCCCAGGTATTGGCCGCGGGATTATCTATGGTAATGATGGCAACGTGGTCGTCACGATCAAGCTTGAGCTTTGGTGTTGGGCTTTGGGTCATCGCAGTATCTCCGTCATGCCTTCGATCAATAATCGTCGTGACAAAATCACACGCATTATCTCATTGGTACCTTCCAGTATCTGGTGCACGCGGCTGTCGCGCAAAAAGCGCTCCACCGGATACTCCCGTATATAGCCGTAACCACCGTGTAACTGAAGTGCATCATTACAGACAGCAAAACCCGCATCGGTTGCAAAGCGCTTGGCCATCGCGCAGTAGGCACTCTTCTCCGAGTGATTGCTGTCAAGTTTGCCGGCGCCAAGGCGCACCATTTGCCTGGCGGCAACAAGCTCTGTCTGCATGTCTGCCAGTTTGAATTGGGTGTTCTGAAAATCGGCAATGCGCTGGCCAAATTGTTTACGTTCGCTTACGTGTGCAATTGCAAACTGCAAGCACGCTTGAGCTGCGCCAATCGAGCAGGTTGCTATATTGATACGGCCGCCGTCCAAACCCTCCATGGCGATGGCAAAGCCCTGCCCTTCGTCACCCAGCCGGGCCGCCGCCGGAATAAGCACATTGTCGAAGCTAATCGTGCGTGTTGGCTGACTATTCCAGCCCATCTTTTCTTCTTTTTTGCCGTAACTCACACCATCGGCCCGAGCTGGCACGGCGAAGGCTGTTATGCCCTTTGGCCCGGCTTCGCCAGTGCGCGCCATCACAACCAGAACATCCGTATCGCCGGCGCCGGAAATAAAGGCTTTACCGCCATTGAGTCGATAGCTGTCGCCATCACGGTCGGCGCGAGTGGTCAGTGCTGCGGCATCCGAACCCGCATTCGGCTCGGTAAGGCAGTAAGACGCCAACTGCTCGCCACTGGTTAGACCGGGACACCACAGTGCACGCGTATCGCTTGTGCCGTAACGGGCAATCATTCCCAAGGCCATATTGTGGATGCTGATAAATGCCGCCGTTGATGGGCAGGCGCTCGCCAGCTCTTCCAGAATAATGGCCGAATCCAGACGACCGAGCGCGATGCCGCCGTCGGCTTCCGGCGTATACAAGGCCATAAAACCCAGCTCGCCAGCCTGACGCAGCACCTCTTTGGGGAACACCTGCCTGGCATCCCACTCCGCCGCCTGCGGGGCCATAACGTCCCGGGCAAACTGGCGCGCAGTTGCCTGGAATGCTCGCTGATCGTCGTTCAGTTCAAAATCCATAGGCCTTATTTCAGTGCAATGGTCATGTTCGGCTGGCCGGCCGCCGATTCAACATAGGGCCAGCGTGCGGTAATGGTTTTGGTTTCAGTATAAAAGCGCACAGCCTGCTTGCCGTAAGCGTGCAGATCTCCCATAAATGATCCCTTCCAACCGGTAAAAGAGAAGAACGGCAGCGGCACCGGAATGGGGATATTAATACCGACCTGTCCGACTTCCACTTCGTGCTGGTAGCGGCGCGCCGCCGAACCGGAGTTGGTAAAAATTGAAGTGCCGTTGCCGTAGGGACTGGCATTAACCACCGCGATCGCCTGCTCCAGAGTATCGACATGAATACAGCATAGAACCGGGCCGAAAATCTCCTGTTGATAGATCGTCATTTCAGGCGTGACATCGCTGAAGACTGTCGGCCCAACCCAGTTGCCGTCGGGCAAGCCCTCAACACTGCAGTCGCGGCCGTCAAGCAGACAGGTTGCCCCCTCTTCAATGCCTTTACCAATCAGCGCCTTCACGCGCTCGGTAGCAGGTTTGCTGACCAGCGGCCCGTAGCCCGCGCCCGCATCACTCCACAGCCCGGGGCGCACGCCCTTCAGGTTGTCAACCAACTCGGGCAACCAGTTAATGCTATCACCCACAAACACCGCAACACTAATGGCCATGCAACGCTGACCCGCTGCGCCAACCGAGGCGCCCACCAGGTTATTCACTACCGAATTTTTATCCGCATCCGGCATGATGACCGTGTGGTTTTTGGCGCCTGCAAAGCACTGAACACGCTTGAGATGATGGGTACCTGTACGATAAATATGCTCACCTACCGGCACCGAGCCCACAAAGGAGATGGCCTTGGTAACAGGGTGCGTTAACAGCGCGTCCACCTGCTGTTTGCTACCGTGAATCATTTGCACCACACCGTCGGGGCAACCGGCCTCTTTAAACAATTCCAACAGTCGCACGGTTGTGAGTGGCACCTGCTCCGAGGGTTTCAAAACAAAGGTGTTGCCACAGGCAACGGCCAGCGGAAACATCCACAACGGGATCATGGCGGGAAAGTTGAACGGGGTAATACCCACACAAACCCCCAAAGCCTGAATATTGCTGTAGGTATCCACACCGTTCGCAACGTTTTCTACCGTCTCCCCCATAAGCAAAGACGGCACGTTGCAGGCGTGCTCTACCACCTCAATGCCGCGCCAAACATCACCTTTGGCATCTTCAAAGGTTTTGCCGTTGTCTTCTGCCAGAATTTCGGCAAGCTCATCGTGATGTTCTTTCAGCAGCGCCTGATAACGCAGCATTAACCGCGCCCGCTCGGGCACCGGCACATTGCGCCAGGTCTTGAAAGCCTCGGCAGCGCCCTGAACAGCCTGCTCGACTTCATCCATTGTCGCCAACGGCACATGCGCGAGCACATCCTGCGTTGCCGGATTAATGACGGGCAGCGTTTCAGCTGACTTGCTGTCAACAAACTGACCGTTAATAAGTAGGGGAACTCGCTTGCTCATGGCCTCACCTGATGTGACTGATTATCAATGAATTGCGAATTTAGCAGCTCAAATGGCGCAATGATATTGACGAAATTTCTATTTACATGGACTATATTGCGGAATAGGAGATATTATGAGCCAACCCTCCCACTGGCCACTGCCTGCCGATGGTATCCGCTTTGTAACACCGGATTTCCTGGCGGGTGCGCTGCGCAAAAACCCGCTGTCCAACGACTGCTACCCTTCCGCCATGGGGTATTACCCGAACGCCAGTGGCCACGGCATGGGGCGCGAACGCCACGATGACAACCTGCTCATCTTCTGCATTGACGGCAAGGGTGTGCTTGAAGCGCAGAATCGCTCATTACCGGTTCAGGGCGGCGACCTGGTATTGCTGCCTGCCAACACGCCACATTACTACCGGGCCAGCCGTGAAGATCCCTGGACAATTTACTGGTGCCATTTCAGCGGCGAGCGCGCCGGCGACTACGTTGAACTGATCGCGGATAGCGGCGAGCTTATTTTCCCCATAAGCAACCGCCTGAAACTGGTCAGAGACTTTCAGAACCTGCTCGGCGTGCGCGAAACCGGCTACCGGGAGCTACCCTTTATTCACGCTGCAAACCTTCTGAAGCAAATGCTGAGCTTTATCTCACTGCAAAGCCGACATATTCAACACTCGGCAGTATCCGGCTTTAACCTGCAACACGTTGAGGACACGATGCGGGCCAATCTCGACAAGTCCTTGAGCCTCGATGAACTGGCCGCAGCCTGCAACCTGTCCAAATATCATTTCTCAACCAAATACCGCAAAGCCACCGGCTATTCTCCGATCAAGCATTTTCTGCACATGAAAATTGAAATGGCTTGCCAGCTGCTCGATACCACCGAGCTGAGAATCAGTGCAGTGAGTGAAACACTGGGTTATGACGACCCTCTCTATTTCTCGCGACTTTTTAGAAAAGTTACCGGCCTGTCCCCAAAAGACTACCGAGCGTCACACAAAAAGTAACACGCTCGAACTTCCCTGAAATAGAAACTCGCAATATGTGGCGCAGCGCACAGTCAGTCTGTCGCCTTATCCGTAGTACGAGAAGCTCAGCTCTCTACTAACGGACCAGACGTGCATATTTACTACATGGAAACGTGAATCACGCGTAAGGTCGTTGCCGCAACCTCGCCAAAGACAGGCCGTGTACTCGCCTGCACTGTGAGGAACCGATCCATCAATATTCACCAACCAGGGAAGAGCGATGAAAAAACAGAGAGACATTAGCAAACTGAAACTGCCGCTTATTTTTTCCGCACTATTCATTGCGGCCATCCCACTTTCAGGCTGCGACCGTGATGAAGGAGGCCTCGAGGAAGCCGCCGAAAACACCGAGGAAGCCATGACAGATTTTGGCAACACTGTCGAAGATAAATGTGAGGAAGCCAAGTCTGGTGTAGACGCAAAAGATACGGACTGCTAACGCGGCAACAGTTCCGTGTCGGCGGCCGAGATTGAGTGCATTCGATGACACTGATCAACCCACAAATCGAACGGCCAGTCTCGGCCAGAATTACAGCGGCGCTAAAAATCCAGAGGCGTTGCTATATGCCTGGCAAACATCAGGTCGCGGTGAGCCAGCAAGCGATCATCCAGCGCCGCTGTAATGTCGGCCGAGGAGTGAGAAAACCCGGCACGCATTCCTTCCGGCATCGGAATCAATTCATGCGGCAAGGGTTTGATCATCACACCGATAAAGATTGCCGAATAGAAATCAAGCGCGGTGATTTGATCGCCAAAGTAGTATGGCCCGTTACGTTCCAACTGACTTGAAAGCAGTCGCAAAATGTCAACACTGCGCTGCTCCGAGCGCTGCAGCGCCGCTTCACTGTAACCGTACTTGTCGGCGAGCCGTTGCAGCACCGGGTTTACCGACGGCCCGCCGGAAAGCGCTATTGATTGCAGGCGACGATTCCACCCCAGCCCCTCAACGCCGGCTATTTCCCGCAGCAGGCCAAAATGCTGGACCCTCTGCCCGGGCGAAGCGGGTATTGCCGACGGGCTTGGCGCAAGCTGCTCCGCCAACAGAACCATACTTTCCCAAAGAATGTGCTGCCGATTGTCGGCATCCACTATTACCGGCGCGCTGGTTTGTCCCGTCCATTCTCGCAGCGCCTTGTTTTCCCCGCCCACCTCCTGAAGCACTGCCGTGTACGCAATACCCTTGTAGGCCAAAAGCGCCTTGATCGCCTCACCCCAAACCCCGGGGGTACCTGCACACAAAACCAGCCGCAATTCCTTCAGCTCGCGCGCCTTTTCTACACTGATATAGTCCATCGCTTGTACCCTTAATTTCCTGCTTCACCGGCAACAGCAGCATTTGTACCCAAGACCAATCGCTAATACACCATCCATTCGGGGGAGCGTTCGCTGCCATAGGCGCCCAAATACTGTCTCTCTACAAATTTATCCTGCTCATTTCGCAGAGGGTCGGTTTCAACTTCGACATAAAAGGTAAAGGGGATACCTGCGTGCAAACCGGCCTCGCCGAGATGAACGGCTGCTTCGTACTGGCGATGACCGGAGCTCATCGACGAGGTGCCGAATGCCTGCTGGTACAACCCCCAGTCATTGATACGGTATTGCTTCCATCGTTCGCCGTCGCGCTCAGGCGGCTCACCCAGCCACCGAAAGCGCGTTTGCCGAATACTCGTTACACCCGCGCTGCGTCCAACATGAATGCGTTCATTTACCAGCTTTTTCAGTAATCCGGCGTGAAAGTAGAGTCGAAGCTGATCAAAGCCGCCGACAGTGACTTCTGCAGGGGTGTCACACGCTACAAAGAGCCAGTCACCCACCACCTGAAGATAGAGCGTTGTACCCTCCCCTTCGCTCAAGACGATACGGGTAGCGCCCTCCCATTCATCTCCGTCTATCACACCATCAAGCTCAGGTTGATCGAACTCGCGCGCAATACGGGTTATGAGTGCTGATGGCGGTGCCACACGGCTGGCAGAACGCTGACTTCGTACCGTCTTGATTTGCCGCTCCAGCAGACTGTCGTCGTACCGGGTGTCGCCAGCGTTTTTGCGCCGACTATAGGCCTGGCTGCCAATTTTTTCCTCATACAGTGCCCGAAACGATTTTCCCTCGGGAACCGCTGCCGTGTATTTTTCCTCGCTTATCGATACCGGCAGTGAAATCGAACCGGGGCGAGCCATTGTTGCGCGCTGCTCCGAACGCTCCCTGAGCGCACGTTCGCGCTGAACTTCTGTTACGTTCCGGCCCGGTTCATTGCGCCCATCATCCCCGGAAGTTAAGTGATAGGCGATAACAGCGACCACGAGTGCGTCGAAAAGCAGAAACAAACCAATGCCGAGGGAAATGCCTGAAAATTGCTTGCGCGGCTCGTCGATACCGCTATCATTTTGAACGCTTTCAGTTACCTGATTTTTGAAATACCAGGGCTTGTTGATCTTGAGTTCTGCCAAAATTTTTTCGACGGCGTTTTTAGCCTGAGCCAGATCGCACTTCATTGCCTCCCGGTAAATGCGGACGGCCTCTATCTTGTGCCCCTTGATCAGGGCTTTCTCAATATTGTATGACTGCAGGGAAGTCAGGTGCATGGCCACCATTTCTTATTATTGGATGCAGGCTTGCATCATAGAGTTTCGCGGACAGCTTTACGAGCACCGGATTTTTTCTTCCATGCAGGCCTCTATGGCGAAAATGCGCAAACGCACAGAGGCGCCGGCCACTGATATACTCCGGGCTCTACCTCCTCATGGGCGCTTGCCGATAATGATAAGACCACCACTGTCGCTTGGCCTTGCCCTGCTGCCGCTTCTGCTACTGCTCGTCTTTCTGGGCATCAACGTTGCGGTGTTTGGCGACAGTGCCATTGAAGGACCCAACCAGATCGCCCTGCTACTGGCAGCCGCACTTGCGGCGTTGATTGGCCTGTATCAGGGGCGGCGCTGGCCCCGGCTGCAGGAGGGTATGCTCAACGTCATTCAGGTTGTCATCACCCCTATTCTGATGCTTTTGCTGATTGGCGCCATGGCCAGCACCTGGATGGTTAGCGGTATTGTGCCGACGATTATTATTTACGGATTAAAACTGGCCGACCCTGCCTGGTTTTACGCAGGTGCAGCACTGGCTTGCGCGATAGTTTCCACGGCCATTGGCAGCTCCTGGACCACCGCTGCAACGATTGGTGTTGCAATGATGGCTACTGGCGATGGCCTGGGCATGAGCCTGCCGGTTACTGCGGGCGCTGTTATTTCCGGCGCCTATTTTGGCGACAAGCTCTCCCCGTTATCTGACACCACCAATCTTGCTTCCGGTGTATGCGGAGTCGATCTTTTCCACCACGTGCGCTATCTGTCACTCACCACCGTTCCGTCTTTTCTGATCGCACTCTCACTGTTTATTGTTCTGGGCCTGAGACATACCGCAGACGGCCAGATTGCCCAGGCCGAGGAAATGATTGATGCCATACAGGCCAGCGTATTTGTGTCGGGCTGGCTGCTTCTGGTACCGGTATTGGTGGTGGTGATGATTGTCAGGAAAATGCCTGCCCTGCCGCTTATGTTACTGGCGACCTTTGCCGGTAGCGCCTGTGCACTGGTATTTCAACCGGAACTTGTTTGGCAAATTGGCGGCTCCAGCGACTGGATCGGCTTGTACAAAGGAACGCTCACGCCCATCGTTGGCGATACCGCCATCACCACCGGGCATCCGTTTACCGATAATCTTCTATCAACCTCGGGCATGGCCGGTATGCTCAATACAATCTGGTTGATTTTATGCGCGGTGGTTTTTGGCGGCCTGATGGAGGCCAGCGGCTGTCTTGAGCGCGTTGTTACTGCGCTCAACTCGCTGATTCGCGGGCGCACCTCACTGGTAGCGACTACCGGCGCAACATGCGGGGTACTCAATCTAACGGCATCGGAGCAATATTTGACCCTGCTGATCGCCGGGCGAATGTATAACGACAGCTACAAGGCGCACAATCTCGGCCCGCGCAACCTCAGCCGAACGCTGGAAGACAGCGGTACCGTCACGTCGGTGCTGGTGCCCTGGAATACCTGCGGAGCTTTCCATGCCACGGTATTGAGTATTGGCACGCTCAGCTATTTGCCTTTTTGCTTTTTCAACCTCATCAGCCCGCTGATGACGGTTATTTACATGCGTTTGAATATCGCCATAGATGAAGTCCTTACTTCGCAGGACAGGCTCGTTTCCAGGTAAACGCTTCTGCCCGAAGCACAGCCAATAGCTGCACTACAAGTCGCCGGAGCGAGTCAGCAACGCATAATAAATCTTAACGGCCTCGGCATAGCTGGCCACGGATACCCGCTCGTCGGTACCGTGAATACCGGCCAGCTCCCGCTTACCAAGTTCAATACCCACAAACCTGAAACTGTTGATGGCAACCTCGTTAAAGTGCCGGGCGTCCGTCGCCGCAACGACTAACCGCGGGGCCACCAGAGTCTGCGGACTAACACGGCGTATCACTTCGCTCAGCACCTGAAAACCTTTGCTGGATGTGTCGGCAACCGATGAAGGGTTACTGCCAAAATCATCGTACAAACTGACATCAATATCCGGATCGTCAATAACCGATTCAACGTACTCCACCACTGACGCGACGGTATCGCCCGGCAGTATCCGGAAGTTCACCACAGCGCTGGCTGTAATCGGCAAAACGTTGTCGCGCACACTGCCCGACAACATCGTCACCGCGGTCGTTGTACGAATGCCCGCGTTGGTGCTGGGGTCTGCCGCCAGTACGTTTTTCAGAATCGGCGAAAACAACCAGTCATTGGCAAACAAAAGTCGCTGGGCGAAGGGTTGTGCGTCGCCCAGGTAACGCATGAAATCAACGGTATAGGCCAGATCAACGGGAAAGGGGTTTTGTTCAAGCCGATGAACAGCGCGCGCTATCGCTCCGGCAGCAGTCTGGGGGGGCGGCATTGATGAGTGTCCACCAAGCCCTCGCGCGGAAAGTTTCAGACTGACATATCCTTTCTCTCCCGGACCAATCAATGCTACCCGCTGTTCAACGCCGGGGACCATTCCCTTGGCAATCACACCGCCCTCGTCCAGCAAAAACGCGAGCTGCACACCCTGCTCTTTCAGCAAACGAGCGATCGCAACGGCGCCGCGCTTGCCACCGACTTCTTCGTCGTGACCAAAAGCAAGATACACCGTTCGCGGCGGCACAAAACCTTCATGCAAATGACGTTCTACCGCCTCCAGTATGCCGAGCACGCTGGCCTTGTCATCAACTGCGCCACGCCCCCAGATATATCCGTCCGCAACGGTGCCCGCGAAAGGCGGGTAAGTCCATTCCGGTTCGGTGCCGGGTATCACCGGCACAACATCCTGATGGGCCAGCAACAATATCGGCTTAGCGCTGGTATCTTGCCCCTGCCAGCGAAACAACAGGCTGGCAGGCCCTACCTTCTCCAGCGCCAGGCGCGAAAAAACCAGCGGAAAGCGCCCTTGCAAATACGTTTGGAAGGCGTAGAACGGCGCGTAATCAAAGGTATCTACCCCGGCACTCGATACTGTCGGAAAACTGATTGCCCGGGCCAGCCCTGCGGCCAACTCTTCTTCATCCCAGTGCGCCGCGACCGCCTCTCCCGACAACTCTTCGGTCGGCGGTCCAAATTGAAAGGTACGCAGGAGCAGCACCCCCACCAGTACGACAGTGGCAGCAACAACGCCGAGTAGAACGCGCTTCATGGAAACCTCGTATTATTGAATCTGATAACTGAACTCAAGCCCGAACTGTCGCGGTGTACCGGGAACGCGGTTAGCCACGCCGATAACACTGGTTACCGCGATACCACCCACAAAATACGGTTCGTCTTTCAAATTGTCCGCGTAAAAGGCCAGGCCCATTTGGTCGTTGATTGCCCATGACACTCGGGCATTAAACAACTCATATTGCCCGACCGTAGAGCTTTCATAGTCGCCACTCAGGTAATCCGTTCCGATAAATATTTCGTCGGAATAGTAATACTGTAGCTGCGGAGAAATGACACCCAGATCGGAATACCAGTCATAGCGAACCACCATGCCGCGAACGTTTTGCGGCACCTGGGGAAAGGCCTCACCACTGCGGTCAACAATGGCAAAGCCGTCAGCGGTATTGGTGCCGAGGTTGTACTCAATAAGGTCACCATCGGTATAGCCGGCATTGGCGTTGATGGTGAAATCACCCAACAGCGCGGTGAGCTCCAGCTCAAAGCCGTCAACAACAGCCTCACCGGCATTGCCGGTAAACTGGATAACCTCGGTTGCCGTGGCGCCGCGCTCGTAAAGAGCGACCTGGAGGTCGGTGTAATCCATCTGAAATACAGCGACGTTAAATCGCAAGCGGCTGTCAAACGCATCCAGCTTGAAACCCAGCTCTTTGTTGGTTACCAGCTCAGGCTCAAACTGAAGAATACTGGCTTCGGTTTGCGTGTTGCGCAGATCGAGGCCGCCGGATTTAAAGCCCTTACTTAGCGTTGCATACACTATAAAGTTGTCGAGGTTCAACGCTTCAAGCGTATCCTCGGGCGCGAGATAGGTCAGCGTCAGGTTGGGGGTCACTTCGGAAAACTCGGTCTCCCCTTCTACCGGAGCTCCGGCCGCCAGCGGTACTTGCGGAGCACGGTAGGCGAAATATTGCTGCAAGGGAACGGGAGAATATATCCCGTCCTGATAATGGACTACCGGCAAAAGAATGGCCGGATTGGAACCAATCTGGGCATTCAACCTGTTCGCATACTCGTTATAGTCAGGAGCAATCTGAATCTGCTTGCTGCTGCGCTCTTCCTCGGTATAGCGCATACCAAAAGTAAACTGCAGCCACTCCGTAACATCCCAGTTGGCCTGGGCGAAAACGGCTTGGGTTTCGTTTTCATAGTCACCAATCTGGATTGCATTGGCCTGCACGGGCAGCACAAAATTATTGGGTAACGGCACGCCTACATCCGCCGCCGCATCCGGCCCTACCGCCACCAATCCATTCTCACCTACATCCGTACCATCAAGAGTGTTGTCCAGCACCTCGTTGGAGTAGAACACACCGAAGGTATAATTAATGCGTTCGTCCCAGGCGCTGCCATTAAACTTCAGCTCCTGAGTAAACTGCGTGCGCTGTTCGTCAGGCGCCGTTTCACCTCCGCCGGCATAAACCTGCCGCCCCGCATCCGGCCCCACCTGCACAACGTGGATGGCGGTACCGTCAGAGTCACCACTGATGCGGATATTGTCCTGCAATGCATAACTTGAAATACTTTCTACATCCATGCCCCACAGCGGCCAACGCAGCGTCAGTGCCGCCATGCGGTTGTCGATGGCATAGCGTGCATCATCATCGTTCTGACTGACTTCAAAACGATCGGCAAGTTGCGTACTACTGTCGCAAGCCGTTTTCAGATTGCTGCCATTGGGGTCACGATAAATGCCCTTGGTCAGAATCGCGCCACTATTCTGAAAAGCACAGTTGTAAGGAGAGCCGCGCTCGTCAATGCGACTGACAAAGCCGAATAAATCCACTTCCAGCGTTTCAGTCGGAAACCACAGCGCACGCGCCGAGAACGCCATGCGATCCTGATCAAACAGGGCATTATCTGCGGTAATGTTATCGATCGAGCCATCACTGCGCTTTGCATTGATGGCGAGCCGCAGTGCGAGGTCATCGCTTAGAGGGATATTGCTGCTGAGCTTCCCGTCTTTGCGGCCATGGCTGCCCGCAGTGACTTTGGCAGCAAACTCGAACCCATCGGAGTGCGGCTTTTTGGAATCCACCAGAATGGCACCGCCGATATTGTTCTTGCCAAACAGGGTGCCCTGCGGCCCCCGCAAGACCTGAATATTTTCTACATCAACCGCATCGAGTAACTGGGCGTCGGAACGAGGTATATAAACCCCGTTGAGGTACATGCCCACACCCGGGTCCAGTGCGGGGTTACCACTACGCTGACCAACCCCGCGAATAAAAATGGCCGGGGCTTTGTAGTTGGTTTGCGAAAATTGAAGGCTGGGCGCCAGCGTTTCTACATCTTCTATGTCGCTGATACCCATTTTGTCGAGCATATCGGAGCCCAGCGCTGAAACCGCTATGGGCGTATCCTGCAAGTTTTCAGCTCGTCGCCTTGCCGTCACAACAACCTCTTCCAGTACACCGCGAGCGCCGGCCTCGGCCTGAACGGGAGCACTTCCCAGCCCCAGCAAAGCGGTGTAAATCAATGACAAAACAAGAGCAAAAGCTAAGGACGTGAGCTTACGAGGCGGCATGACGAATCCGTTAATTGTTATTGGTGAACACATTATGCCGCTTTTTGGCGCCAACTCCACTATCGTGCCGTACATAAGCACGGGAGCGCCAGCACATGCACTGGAGCCTTGACTCCAGGAGGAGCTATCTTATTGTTTTTTATGACCTATGTGTATTTCATTGACCCAAAATGACAAGTATCTGGGCCAAAATGCCATAGATCAGAGGGGAGCAAATCGATTAATATTCACACAGTTTGAACATTTATTAAGCGGCCGCCAAGGCTGCAGCAGTCCAGAGGCACTCCGTTAGTATGATTAACGATACTCTTTTACCCCCCGCGCAGCTGTTTGCCGACGAAAACGGCAATATTGCTCCCCTGGTGACGGGCCGCGACCTTCGGTTGGTGCTGAAGCGCTATCGGGTGCCAACCAGCATTTTTGCGCTACTGGCCGATATTCCCGAGGCGGCACTGGAGTCAGTGCTCTACAGTCGCACCCTGAGCAAAGGACCTGCCTACAACTGGTACTGTCGCATGCGCCGTTTCGAGCATCGAATCGCCTGCACTATCGCGTCCGACGTCCGCCAGTATGGTCAATCGATACTGCCCCGGTTTCTGTCAGATCGCCATATGGCCATGTATTCCCCCGAAGATTGGGCGATCCTGCCCTCGGCGCGAGTTGCTGCCGGTGTTTCTGCCTGGGTGAGCAGCCACTTTGTCGACGACGATGGTGGCCGGGTCAAAATCTACGACTTCAATATGGTGCGCTATGCCCAATGGCTGGAAGAGCACGATATTGACCATGACGACACAGCACTGGATTTCTGGCTTACCCAGAACCAGGCCTGATCCATAAAACCGGCCCCCGTTTATGCGGGGCCGCCCCGCCGCAACCACCTTGCACCAACCCCGCGTTAACCCGTTCACAGAATCATTTTTGTGATGCCTGATTCATGTCACTATGTCACAAATTACGTAGTTTTACGTAGCCTCCCCGCGCCGCCAAACTGCTATAAAGCCTACACCGAAATACGACAGTCCGTTGTGGCTGTGCAACCATAGACATTGGAGGTCTGGCAGCGTGGCCCGCGACAATTCAAGTCAATCAGCACTGAAGATACTGGTGGCCGAAGACAGCAGCAGCGATGTCTTTATTATCAGCCGCGGGCTAACAGAATTTGACCAACGATGCCGCGTTACGGCAGTTAACGATGGCGAGGCACTACTCGAAGCACTGGGGCTGGACAGCCCCGGGCAAGCCCTGAACGTTCCCGACCTGATTATCATCGATCTATATATGCCCAAACTCTACGGTCTGCAGGCATTGAAAGTAATTAAACGGGAACCGCAACTTGCCGGAGTTCCGTGCATCATGATTTCCAGCTATGCAACGGCATCGGATCGTCGGGAGGCTGCCCGGTTAGGCGCCGCCGGTTTTTTCGACAAGCCCGAGTCCCTTGCAGACTTCCGCAAAAATATTCGCTCAATAGAATCGATATTACTGCGCAGCGATTCGCGGCGCGCAGATTGTCATTGCGGCTCCTGAGCCCACCCTTTTGCCGGCCCGCTGTTGCGTAGTTGTCGCTTTTAGCGAATTAGGATACGGTTGTACGAATTATTGATTTATTTCGTATGAACAAAACAACCGCAGCCGCAGATAGCCAAAATACTCGCTCACGCATTCTTGAATCTGCGCTTAAAAATTTCGCGCGCAACGGCTATGCCGGTACCCGCCTCGACGACATAGCCAATGAGGTGGGCATTCGCCGCCCTTCGCTTTTTCATCACTTCAAAGACAAGCCCACCCTGTACAAGGCAGTTTGGCGAAAAACCATGGAGGAGCAGGACAAGAAGCTGGCGCCCTATTTCGATCAGCCGGGCACGAGTGCGCTGGAGCTGCTGAATATTGCCATTGATGCCTGGGTGGAATACGCCTTCAACAACCCCGATTTTATTTATCTGTCTTTGTATGCCACTGCATCCGGGCAGGCAGAAGACCTGCCGGAGATAAACGCTACACATACACTCAAACGCTGGCAGCAATTAATAGATCGCGGGCTATCAGAAGGCGCATTTAATCCGGTCCCCTTTGTTGAGTGCATGTCGCTCATCGGCGGAATGACCAGTTTCTATTTGACCACCCCCAACAACAAGCTGCGACAGCTGAGCAATTCCTACAGCGGCGATCGGGTATTGTTTTCCAATCGGCTCAAGCAACTGCTCGCAACCCTGCTGGTAAAGCCGCAAGCCGACAATATTCTGCCCTTTAAGCGTTAAGCGGGTTTAGACCCAAAGCCCAAGCAACGCTGCCTGAAGCTCAGCGCTGTGGCGGCGCAATCACCAAAGGCCCCCAATCCAGAGTCAGGGTTTTTTTCAGGTTGGCGAACGCCTGTTTGCCAATGCGCCCTGCCAACTCTTTCTCGATAGCAAAAATGGCAGCCTCGGCGGCTTCGCGTATACCGTCGCTGCCGGAGCTGAATTGAACTATTTTGGCGCGCCGGTCGTTCGGGTCAGACACGAGTTCCAGCAGGCCTTCCTGTTTCATCCCCTGCAACAGCTGATGAATAGCCTGACGGCTCACACCGAGATTTCTTGCCAGCTGCGCCGGGCGGTTTATACCCACAGTAATGCTGAGCATGATCATTGAACGCGTGCGATTCATCCGCTCCCACCCGGCAGCCTCCAGGCTGGCCTGCAGGCTTTCGTCCATCCAGAACAAGGCGTAGGCGAGAGTGCCTATCAAGAAGTCAGCATTATCAGATTGCTGCATGCAGTTAAAATCCCGTTGGGTGATTAGTATTCCGCCGTGCGCACCGGCTCGTTGCGCACGGCGGCAATGTTTGCACAATCCATTGCCACAAAGCGGCGCCAAACCTCATCCATTTGCGGGCATCATTGTCGGTGACGCTGACCAGCCCCCTTGTTCCGGCGCGGAGGTTTGCGCGACCGAACAGCGGCAGCAAGGGCTTCGGAGCCCCAGCTCAGCGCCAGTTCGCTATCTTCGAGCACTTCCGCCGGCGCCTGATAGTAGGACAACGCAATGGCTCTACCCTGCCTCTGGTACATAAAAGGTGGCAGATCGGCGGCCTCAAAGGCCGCCCTGTTGCCATTATCCACCTTGAAATACAGAACATCCTCAGCAATCAAACCAAACATAAGCCCGTCGAGAAACAGACCATAACCGCCGAACATTCGTCTTGCCCTTACCTCCCCCAAGCCTTGAAGGGATTCGACAATCAAGCTTAGTGACTCCGACATGATCAGGCTCCAAAGCAGATTCAGCCCTGTCTACGCAGACGCTACCACTTCAGTGAAAGCGCCAGAAAAACTTTTCTGCCGGCTTTCTGACGGCTGTTGTAGGTTTTGGGAAAAAAGACGGTATCGAGCACCTGATTGAGAATTTTCTCGTCACTCAAGTTACTGCCTCCCAGCGTTAGAGCCCAGCGCTGATCCTGCGCACCGATACTCACACGTGCGGAATAGCTGGTGTTGCCGGGCACGAAGCTAGCTTCATCAAGATCCGTGTCCGTAAATTGATCGCCCTGATACAACACGTCCACACTCGCCTGCAAGCCCAGCCCGAATAGCGGTACAGTGAGTGTGGGTGTCAGTGTAGCGGTTTGCTCCGGAGCCAGTGCAATGGTTTTGCCTGAAAGATCCTGAGTGGCGTTCACACCCTGATCAATAGGTGCCGGCGCATTCCGGTAGTTGTCATAGCGTGCATCGAGCAAACCGAGCGAGCCCCGCAAGGTCAGGGGCTCAAACGGTGTCAGCCAGACAAAATCGAGTTCGAGACCTTCCGAGATTGCCGTCGCCGCATTGGTCACATCAAAAAATGCGCCGTTAAACGCCAGCACTTGCAGGTCGTCAAATTCGGTTCGATAGATCGCCGCATTCAGATTCAGGGTGTTATCGAAAAAGCGCCCTTTGAAGCCCGCCTCCAGAGTCACAGCCTCTTCCGGCTTAAAGACAAGGTCCTCGCCGCCAAACGAAGAGGCGTTAAATCCCCCGCTCTTAAAGCCCTTACTGAGCGTCACAAATCCGTTGAGGCTTTCGCGAAAATAGTACTGCACCGACAGTTTTGGCGACACATCTGTTTCGCGGTTTTTCAAACCGCGGGCGTCATAGTCTTCTGCCTGTAACGCCGTTTTCATAACACAGGGTTGTCCGATGGCAGCGCCGCGACACACGCCCTGCCCGAACGCGTCTACGGTTTTCTGCTCGCGATTGTAACGAATCCCCGGCGTAACCACCCATCGCTCATTGAGAGCCCAGGTCATCTGGGCAAACAAGGCCTGTGACTCGAGTTCAAGCAAATAATCCAGCTGATAAAAATCAGCTCCGATAACCGTGGAACCCAATGGTCCGGCCACGCCCAGCCCGCCGAGATTCAGCGCCGACAACAAGCCGCCACTGCTTGCGCTGGAGTCACCTGAAATCAGCTGGAAGGCATCATCAGTAAGGATGTAGTCGGCAAAATGTTCGCCGACGCCTATCTTTGTCTGCTGCTCAAAACGCGACTCAAACAAAAACACTCCTGCTACGAAATCGAGGCTGTCACCCAGGCCAAACAGCCCATTACTGCTGCCGGTAAAACGCAGCTCCGCCGATTGCTGTTCATAATCAGAAACCACGGCCAATCGCGCGATATCCGCAGGCGAGGCATCGAGATCAACCACGCTATCGATTGTCAGACTGCTGTCACCCAAGACCACTACCGCAGCAGATTCGTTGAGCGCACCCCACTCACCAATATCCCAGCGAGTGACGAGCCCCAGCGTGTCGGAGGTTTTGTCGATAAAACCCGGCGTATTATACGAACTGGTGAAGTCTGTCGGGTCATCCTCAATGTTCGGATCATAGTTCTCCAGAAAGGTGCGGGTGCCTTCATCCAGCTCCGCTATCTGCAACCCCCAGTAATTGACGCTCGTTTCAGAGGTCACGGCCGTCAATTCACTCGTGAGACTGTCTGTGACATCCACCTGCAGTTTCAAACGAAGTGCATCCTGCTCGTAGCGGTCGTCGCGACGATCCAGAAACTGGTTGTAAAGCTCCCCTTCACGATCGGTGGAGAGGCCGGAAAGGCGCGCGCCGAGCCAGTCGGTCAGCCGCCCGCCAATACCGGCTTCAATCCGGGTTTCGTCCGGGTCACTCCGGCTAAGGCGCACGTCGCCGGAGAATTCCTCACTCGGTGTTACCGAGCTGACATTGAATACGCCTGCAATGGTGTTCTTGCCAAACAGCGTGCCTTGGGGGCCACGCAGCACCTCCACCCGCTCAACATCAAACATGGCCTCGGCAAAGTACGAAGGGCGACCAAAGAAAATCTCGTCCTGCACAAAGCCAACCGAACTTTCAAAGGCCGCGTTCAGCGGGTTGGAGCCAAAGCCGCGAATATTGATTTGCGCCAGTGCCGGGTCGGTTTCCGAGGAAAAGCGAACGTTGGGCATATAGGGCGCCATGTCGGCAAGCCCGGCAGCGCCGATATTGCGCATGGTGGCGCCATCAAGCGCCGTGAGGGAAATGGGAACGTCCTGGGCAGATTGCGTTGTTTTCTGCGCGGTCACCAGCACCTCTTCCAGGGCTCTGGGCGTATTCGCAAACGCCGGGCTCGCAAGGGAAAGCAACACAACGCATGACAGGGCTCGCTGACAACTATCCATAAACTGACCACCGGTATTTTTAGGGTTTTATCGAAGCGGCAAGGTGGAGCCAGTATCTTTCCGGGCCCTGCATATTGTCAAGTTTGTTTACATTAAAGCGCGTTGACTGTCCGCAGGCGCCAGCATTTCAGAAAGTATATTGACAGAGTTTTCATTTCAGCGTTATTTTTAACGTCTGTTTAATTAATTGATGAAGCCATGATTTCGACTCCAGCCAGCCCTGCCCCCGGCCCCGCGGCACCGGCTCGCCGCCGCGGCAGGCCCCGAAAAGCCGACGCGCCTGCGCTGTCCATTGAGCAATTACTGGAGGCCTCTGCCGAGATTTTCGCCCGCGACGGCTACGACGGTGTCTCGTTACGCAAACTGCAGAAAGAGCTGGGGGTCAGCTACACCTTTTTTCACCATTACTTTGCCTCCAAGGAGGCGCTCTGGAAGGCCGTTGTCGACCAACTCGCCGGGACCACAACCGACAAGGTACTGACGGCCCTCACCCGCATTGATGAAAGCCACGACGAGTTTGACGCTTTACAGGAAGCTATCCGCATCTACCTGAAGAGCGCCATCGAACACCCGGCAATCCAGCTGATCTGCCTGCAGGAAGCCATCAGCGGCGGCCCCCGATTGGACTATATCTTCAAGTGCTACTTCGAAGGCGCCTGGGCGGTCATCGCCGACATGGTTGCCAGTGTGGAGCGCAGCGGTCGCATCAAGCCGGTGCCCATCGAGTCCCTGTTTTTCGCGGTGCAGTCGACCCTCGCACCGTTACTGCAGCGCCCGTTCTACGAAAAACTCACCGGAAAAAGCGTCAGTCGGGCGCAACACCCCGCAGCGCAAAATACCGAACATTACATTCAACAAAGTATAGACCTGCTGTTTCACGGCTGGTGCAAAAACTGAGGAACCGTCAATGAGCCAACCCACCGACTACCTTGATCTGCCCCGCGAATCCTGCAAAGACCTGGAACATATTCCCGGCGACAACGGAAAATGGCCTGTGCTGGGCGATACCTTTGAGTTTCTGCGCGACTACCACACCCTCGCGCAGAGAAAGTTTGAACGCTATGGCCCCATTTTTCGCAACAGCGCCCTGCTGCAAAGGAATGTGTCGTTAATTGGCCCCGAAGGAAATGAATTTGTACTCAAAGACGAGCACAAGATTTTCTCTTCCAAAATGGCCTGGGATCCGATTCTGGACCGCCTGTTCCCGGACGGGCTCATGCTGCGCGACTTCGATGAGCACCGCTTTCACCGAAAAATATTGCAGGCTGCCTTCAAGAAAGATTCCATTCAGGGCTACCTGAATGTCATGAACCCCAAGCTCACTCAAGGGGTGGAAAGTTTTCCCAAAGGTAAGACCTTCGGCTTCAAGGACAGTATCAAGGTGCTGCTGCTCGATACCGCTGCCCAGGTCTTTATGGGCGTGGAGATGGGTAAGGAAGCCGACGCGATTAACACCGGCTTCCTGCATGCAATGGAAGCCTCCATGGCGTGGTTCAAGGTACCCCTGCCCGGCACCAAATGGCGCCGCGGATTACAGGGCCGCAAGGTGCTTGAAAATTTTATTCATAAAACGATTGACCAGAAACGCGCCACAGAAAGTCACGATTTTTTCTCGCAGTTTTGTCATGCAAAAGACGAAGACGGCAACCTGCTCAGCGATCAAGCAGTGCGCGACCATATTATCTTTCTGCTATTTGCCGCCCATGACACCACTACCAGCACCCTGTGCTCCATGATTTACCTGCTTGCCAAAAATCAGGATTGGCAAGACAAACTGCGCGCCGAATTCAATGCCACCGGCAAGGACGTTTTATCCTACGACGATTTACAGTCGCTGGAGCTCACTGCGCTGGCGATGAAAGAATCCTTGCGCATGTACCCGCCGGTGCCAGCCATACCGCGCCGCTGTATCGCCGACACCGAAATCATGGGGTATCGCATACCCAAGAATACCGGCGTGGGTATTTCGCCACTCATGACACACTACCTCGAAGAGTGGTGGACTGAACCCTACACCTTTGACCCCATGCGTTTTTCCAAGGAGCGCTCCGAGCACAAGCGCCACTTCTATCAGTACATCCCTTTTGGTGGCGGTCACCACAAATGCATTGGTCTCAACTTTGCCGAAGTACAGGTCAAACTGTTTCTGTTCCAATTGCTGAAGGGCCACCGAATCAGTGTTGAAGAGGGCTACACCATGCAGTACAACTCGGTACCGATTCAGTTTCCGACCGATGGCTTGCCCATTCGGATTGATGCTTTGTAATCAGGGCGCTTCTGATTAATTCGCCAGCAGGGCTGGCTCCCACCAAGACAGCGTCTGATTTTGCAGGAGCCTGCCCTGCAGGCGAATGACTGTCTAATTTTGTAGGAGCCTGCCCTGCAGGCGAACCGGAATATCGTTCGCCTGCAAAGAAAAAGCCTACAAAAACTGCGCGGCGAACTGATCCATATAACGTTTCTTGTCGTCCAGTGAGGCACCGGGACCACAGCCATACAAAAACGGGTAGTTCACCGTGGCGTGAACACCGATAGCTTCCAGCCGCGACAGCACACGCTCATCCAGCGGTTCGAGTAAGGGAGCAATAACCCTGAAAGGTTCTGCTGCGCGGGGCGACCCGGCACGCATCGCATACAGCTCGGGCACAATACTTTCCAGCTCCGCGAGCGTATTGCCGGGGCCGTACCAGCCATCACACAGATTCACCGCCCGCCTTAGCGCCGGTGCGGAATGCCCGCCCCCGACAAGCGGCACCGGGTGCTCTGGCAGCGGCCGGATTTGTACTTTATCAAGCTGGAAATGGGCATCCTCGTAGCTAACTGCTTCACCACTCCAAAGCCTACGCATAATCTTGAGCATGGCATCGGTGCGCGCGCCGCGTGTTGAAAAGTCCACACCAAATTGGTCGAACTCTTCTTTCAGCCAGCCGGTGCCCAGCCCCAGATGAACACGGTTGCCGCTAAGCCTGGCCAATGTTGCGAGATTTTTCGCGAGCTCTATCGGATGCCTGAGCGGAACAACGTAGATACCCGTCATAAACTGGAGCGTTTCAGTCACGGCAGCGGCAGCCGCAAAACTGATTAAAGGGTCGGGAAACTCCATCTCCGGGTTCTGTACCGATTCGCCGTCCTCGGAGTAGTAATACCGTGACGTCGTCTCCTGGGGGTAATAAATATGTTCCGCGAGAATCAGGCCGGTAAACCCGAGCTTCTCGGCGTGTTGTGCCACCTCGACAATATGATCCGTTTCGCACCAGCTGATAACCTGCCAATATTCCATGCGCTCGCTCCCGGTATTTTTCAACACTGTAGCCGCCACCAGACTCGACATAACATCCACCGCATGGATGAGGCTTGGAATCCCGCTCCCGGACTGTGCGAGAATGCTCGTACTGCGATAAGGAGTCACAATGACCAGTTTTAAACCCGAAGATTTTGATATTCCGGCAGAATTCCAACACTGGCCCGGCGACCCCGCCGAAGACAATGTCGGCCCCTTCTTTTGCAAGTCGCTGGCGCCCGCCGCCGAAACAGCCTTTCGGCTCGATAAGCATCACTGCAATATGTTTGGCATCGTTCATGGCGGTGTGCTGATGTGCTTTGCGGATTACACGCTGTGCCTGAGTGCTATCGAAAATACCAATGAAGGCTGTCTCACGCTCACCTGCGACAATCAGTTTGTATCCTCCGCTGAAGCGGGTGAACTACTGATTGGCCGCGGCGAACTCATCCGTCGCACCCGCCGAATGGCTTTCGTTCGCGCCACTCTCAGTGTGGGCGACCGGGTGGTACTGAGCTCCACCGCCACACTTAAAATGACGCAGATGGACCAAACACGGGTGTCCTGAGTTCTCCTGCCTGCGCCCTCCGAGGGCCGGGTTCTTGCATTTTTAATACGAACGTATTATAAAATCAGGCTACCAAGGAGCCCGCTATGACCACCGTCGATGATTTAATTACCCAGCGCCCCGGCTTTGCTGCCATGGAACCCGCCAACCAGGCACAGGCCATTGCCCTCAACGACTTTATTTACATGTCGGCAGGCACCTCTAACAGTTATATGGTGCGCACCAGTGCCGGGCGGGTCATTATCAACACCGGCATGGGCTTTGAGGCACTGACCCACAAAAAACTGTTCGACGACATTTGCCCAGGCCCTACACCCTATATTCTGCTGACGCAGGGCCATGTTGACCACGTGGGGGGCGTTAATCATTTTCGCGACAAAAATACACAGTTAGTTGCCCAACAGAATAACCTTGCCTGCCAGAAAGATGACGAACGCATAGCCACGGTGCGCATTTCCCAGGCGTATATCTGGTTCAAAAAAACCATCGACAAAAGCGTGGCCGCCATTGAAAAAAATCCCGAACTTCTGATTCAGGATAAACCGGTACCCGATGTGCTGTTCGACGATAGCTACGCCTTTACGCTTGGCGGAGTGGACTTTGAAATGATCAGCACTCCCGGCGGCGAAACTATCGACAGTACGGTGATCTGGTTGCCGCAACACAAAATTCTGTTCAGCGGCAACGTGTTTGGCCCGCTGTTCCCGCACTTCCCCAACCTCAATACCATTCGCGGCGACAAGTACCGCTTTGTTGAACCCTATCTGGAGGCAATCAAACGAGTACGCGCGCTTAAACCCGAGATGCTGATAACCGGCCACTTTGAGCCTATTGCAGGCGCCGAGCTTATTGAGGCCTGCCTGACGCGTATGCACGATGCCGTGGACTACGTACACCGCGAAACGCTGCAAGGCATGAATAACGGTAAACCGATTTATCAACTGATGCGCGAGGTTCAACTGCCGCCGGAACTCACTGTCGGTCAAGGCTATGGCAAAGTCAGCTGGGCTGTTCGCACATTGTGGGAAAGCTATATGGGCTGGTTTAAAGCGCAATCCACTACCGAGCTCTATCCCACTCTGCATTCCGAGATATACCCCGAGCTGGTAGAACTGGCCGGAACCGAGGCCGTGCTGGACAAAGGTCAGCAAGCCTTGACGAGCGCCCTGCCCGAGCGCGCTTTGCATTTTGCGGAAGCGATTCTCGCTGGCGAGCCGGCTCACAGGGGAGCCATTGAACTCGCCATAGCCGCCCACCGGGCATTGCTTGATCGATCACAGCGCAACAACTTCTGGGAAACCGGTTGGCTCGATTACCAGATCGCCCAACTTACCGCCCGACTGGAGGAAGCACACTGACCATGAGCAAGCGCATAGATATTTCGGACCTTGCCAACCCGGTGTTAACCGACATGCAGCGTGCCGCCGTCGACTACGGCGAAACACTCACGATTGATTTCAACCGCGACACGCTGCTGGCAGAGGCCGCCGAAACAACCGGGCTTACCGACTTTGGCCCAAGCGATTTTGTGGAGAGACTGGACCTGCTTCTCGACGAATGGAATAGCGACAAAGGCTTGACCGGCATTGCCCGCTTATCACTACGCAACAAATTGCTCTCTTTTGCCAAGAGCCGCCTGCTCATTCACGACCTGCTGAAACGGCACCCGGAAATTCACCAACAGACTATCGATCGCCCTATTATTGTTGCCGGCTTACCGCGCTCCGGCACTACCCACCTACTCAATTTAATGGCCGCAGACCAGCGGCTGCGATCGTTGCCGCTATGGGAATCCTATGAACCGGTACCCATGCCGGGCGAAGCGGTGACCGGCGACGCCAGCGACCCCCGCTTTCAGCGCTGCCAGCAACAATGGGACATGATGCAGCAGATGACGCCCTACCTGGCCGCCATGCATCCCATGAACCCTGAACATATTCATGAGGAACTGGAGTTGATGGGGCCGGATTTCGCCTCCTACAACTTCGAGTGGCTCAGCCATTCACCGCGCTGGCGCGATCACTACCTGACAACTGACCAGACGCCGCACTACGCCTATCTGAAAACCATACTCAAGATTCTGCAATGGCAGGATCAGCAGCGCCTCGGCGAGCATTACACTCCCCGGCGCTGGGTATTGAAGTGTCCTCAGCACCTTGAACAACTACCGGTTTTACACAAAACCTTTCCCGATGCGACCATCGCCGTCACCCATCGCGACCCGGTGGCCGTTATTCAGTCGGCGGTCACCATGCTGGCCTACGGGCAGCGTATCAACCGGCGAACGGTGCTGATGGACGAACTGATCAACTACTGGAGCGAGCGGATTCAGAGCCTTCTGAAAAGTTGCGTACGCGACCGGCCATTACTTCCGCACGCACAAAGTATCGACGTGCCTTTTCATATTTTCATGGCTGACGACCTGGCCATGATCGAACACATTTACGCCAAAGCCGCGCTCCCATATACCCCGGAGGCGCACAACGCCCTTCAGAACTACGTTACAGAGCACCCTCGCGGTAAAGAAGGCCGCGTTGATTACCACCTGCAACGCGACTTCAATATCTCCCCGGCCGAGCTTCGGAAAGCCTTCACATTTTACCTCGAGAACAGCCCTGCAAAACCAGAGCTTTAGGCCGCAAAACCACTCAAACTAATTTAACTTAACACCATAAATTATTGATATTATTATAATTATAATAATCCATACCATTAAAGTGTTTTCTTAAGAAATCTGCGTTACGAATTGCGTCGTATGTGAACTAGTGTAAGATATAAACACTGTCAACTCCGCTTACTTTTTGCTCTGAAATAACATAACAAGAGCGGCAGTTCACACACTAAGAGTCGGCACTCTGGTCTTCGCCTCTTCAGCCCCCCTGATTTGGCAGCACCGTGCGCGACAACTTAATAAGAACGCAGTTTTGAGGTTTAGCATGAAGCTTCCGATGTCCCGCCTGAGTGTATTTCTCGTTGTTTTAGCACTGACTGCCTGTGGCGGCAGTAACGGCGGAGGTGGAGGTGGCACCGCAGCGGGAGGTTCAGGGGGTGGTTCGGGAAGCGGCCCGGTTACAACATTCGACAGCCGGGGGCAGTTTATAGATGGCCCCGTGCAAGGTCTCAGTTACACCCGCAATGGCGGGCCAGAGACTTTTCTTACGACAGCCGACGGCGGCTTTGCCTTTCAGCCGGGCGAAACGCTCGAATTCTTTATCGGCAATATTCGTATCGGTAGCCTTGTTGCCGATGGCACTACCACATTTGTCACACCCGACACGTTCTCGGGCGGCAATGCCGATATCGCCAATAACCTGACGCGCTTCTTTCTTGTTCTTGATCGCGATGGAGATTTGGATAACGGCCATGAACTATCGCTTGTGGTTCAAGACGCAGCGGCCCAGTACAACGGCCCCGTGGATTTCGCCAATTTCGACGGTTCGGCGCTCGCCACTTTCGCCCGCACTGCTAACGGCGATGGTTCACGCGCTCTGCCCAGTCCCGCTGATGCCCAGCAGCACCGCCTTGCCAGCAAAAAAGATATTGCAGACGGTCATTTTGACTATGACGACGGCGTCGACAGCGATAATGACGGTGTTTCCGATTCCGTAGACAACTGCCCAAACAGCAGCGCCGCCGTAGGCGCTGACGGTTGTGAAAATGACGCTGAGCGCAACGCTGATGCAGACTCTGACGGCATCCCCAATAGCGCTGACAACTGCCCCGCCGTCGCCAACCCCGATCAACTCGACACCGACAACGACGACCGTGGCGATGCTTGTGATCGCGACAGCGACAACGACGGGGTTGTAGATACCGATGAACAAAATGAAGGCTCCGACCCGCTACTCAGCGATAGCGACCGCGACGGTAAAAACGACGGCGAGGACAACTGCCCGACAATAGCCAATGCCAACCAGACTGATACCGACCGCGACGGGATTGGCGATGCCTGCGACAGCGATGACGACAATGACGGAGTGGCTGACGAGGATGACGCCTTCCCGCTGGACAAAGACGAGTCCGTTGACACCGACGGCGACGGCATTGGCAACAACGCCGATACCGATGACGACAACGATGGCGTTGCCGACGAAGATGATGCCTTCCCGCTGGATAGAACCGAAACTCAGGACACAGACAACGACGGTATTGGCAACAACGCGGACCCCGACGACGACAACGACGGCGTCAACGATGAAGACGACGCTTTCCCGCTCGACAGGAATGAATCCGTAGATACCGACGGTGACGGTATAGGCAACAACGCCGACCCTGACGACGACAACGATGGCGTTGCTGATGGTGACGATGCCTTCCCGCTTGATCGCACCGAACAAACCGATACTGACGGCGATGGCATCGGCAATAACGCCGACCCGGACGACGATAATGATGGCGTCAACGACGACGAAGATGCCTTCCCCGAAGATGAAAACGAATCAAAAGATAGCGACGGCGATGGTGTTGGCGACAACAGCGACGAATGCGCCAATACACCCAGCGGTGAGCCTGCCAACTCGGCCGGTTGTGCTGCCAGCCAGATCACCCAGGCCTCCTGTGATTTTGACGTCA
This sequence comes from Spongiibacteraceae bacterium UBA5047, assembly GCA_002415025.1. Taxonomy (GTDB): domain Bacteria; phylum Pseudomonadota; class Gammaproteobacteria; order Pseudomonadales; family Spongiibacteraceae; genus Litorivivens. Next base: position 60,580 of record DIBR01000019.1, on the reverse strand, counting down.
ACCTCGGCGGTGGCCGAAGCCTGGAAATAGCACTGGAAACCTACGACGGCCAAACCGTCACCTTCCAGATACTGGAACCGAACGCATTCGATTGTGACAACCGTCATCTGGCCGCGCACCCCCTGATGATGCATGGCCCGGGCTACAGCCTGCCACGCGAAACCGACCCGGCTGCTTTCAAGGAATACCGCGATGCGGGCTATACAGTGATTTCCTGGGATCCGCGCGGCTTTGGCAGCTCCAGTGGCACCGTGCGCGGCATGGATCCGGATTTTGAAGGCCAGTACCTCAACCAGATTCTTGACTGGGTGGAAAAAAACCTCGACTACCTCGCCTGGCGTGATGAATCGACCGGACAATTCGCCGCAAGACCGTCCAGCGCTTCCAGCGAAGCGGGCGGCGTTAACCTGCTGGTGGGCGCCCTGGGTTCGAGCTATGGCGGCGGCTTCCAGCTCGCCTTGCTGGCAACCGATGCCAAAAAACGTCTCGACGCCGTAGCGCCCGATATTACCTGGCACGACCTGCGCAACGCGCTCAACCCAGGTGACGTTGTTAAAACCGCCTGGGGTCTGGCGCTAAGCGGCGCTGGTGAGGCCCAAGGCAACACCAGCGGCGGCGGCCCGATTGACGACGGCCAGGATCCCTTTATCAAGGAAACGGTTGCCCGCGCCCTGGCCACCAACGAGTGGCCGCGCCGCTCACTGGATTGGTTCCACTACCGTGGTCTGGGCTACTGGTGCGCCGCCAATGGTCTGCCCGCCATGCCCTACCCGTCCTACTCCCAGGACGATGACCTTATTCCCATGATCGACCCGACCGGAAGTTATAACGTCCCTGCGCGACAGGAAAACGGGCGCCCCGGTTTTGGCTCATTCCTGGTACAAGCGCAAGACCCGGCGAGCTATTTTGCCGACCTGGACGTGCTCTTGACCCACGGTATGATCGACACCCTGTTCGACTTCAATGAAGTCTGGTGGAACCAACAATGTCTGGCGGCCGCCGGTGCCAACGTCACGGTTCAGACTCATCACGGAGCGCCACTGGGCCATGTACTGCCGGTTGTGCAGTCACCCGACAAGCCGTCCTCCGGCGCCGGGGTTTGTGAGGTTGATACCCAAGCCTGGTTTGAAGAACGCCTGCGAGGTATCGCAAATCAAGCTAACGTATCCGGCGTATGTTTCGCCCTCGGTACCGAAGGCGACACAGTTTCACTCGAAGCGAATCAGGTTCTGGCACCCCAGTCCGATCCTGCAAACTCTTCAGTTCAGGAAAATTTCACCACGCGACAGGTTTCACCCATAGCGCCGGTTCCCAATGGCCCGGCTGGTGCTGGCAACATTAGCGGCAACCTGCCCGTTCATGCCCCGTTGGGCATCGCTGGCTCAGAGCTGATTCTTGCGGGTATGCCGCATTTGACGGTAACCGTTAGCAGCCTGGGCGGTATCAATGAAATGGGCTGCGAGAACGGCCGCAACCAGGGCGGCACGCGAGACGGCTGCGACAGTATTACCTTTGTTGGTCTGGGCCGGAAAACCGGTCTTGCACCCAACTACGGCTTGATTGACGACCAACTGACCCCGATTCGCGGCCTTGGCACTCACGATATCGATCTGACCGGTGTCGCCGAGCGACTGCTGCCGGGCGATGAACTCGCGCTGATTTTTTACGCGGAACATCCACAATTTGCCGCCTCTGTATCACGTGACGTCAGCATTCCTGCTGTCAATATCAGCGGCACAATACAGTTGCCGCTGTACACCACGGATACCGAAGGCCAGCCACTGCCCGGAATAAGCGCCGATGATTCGCTGGTAGGCGCTGACGCGCCCGGGGCTCCTGTAGGCTCACCGCTGGCAGGCTGTTACGCCGACGCACGTGCAGAAACTTGCCCGCTTTCGCCACTGGTTGGTTTGCTCAGCGAACCCAAAAAGCAGGCCTGCCTGAACGGCGGCCTGACATCGGCCGAATGCCCGCTGAGCGCTATTGTTAACCCGCTGGCAGACAACGACCCCAGCGGCACCATCGCCGCTCTGGCTGGCATTGCCTCCAATGTCAGTGCCTGTCTGGTTAATGCCGACTTGCCCCTGTGTCAGTTTGCTGCCAGCGATTGCGAACTTGATCCAACGGGCGCTGCCTGTAGCGCTGTTGCTGTTTTCGATGTGATTCACGGTCTCAGCGATACCCTCGGTCTGCCCCTGAGCGGCCAGAACCCCGGTGAAACCTACTGCGATTTGCCCGCTGGCGATCCCGATCCGGCAACGGACGCACAGGCGTGGCAGCAACGCGACTTTATGAACGTGCTCTGCTCCATGCAGCGCCTGACTGATATGTACCTGCATCCCGCCTTCGCTGTCGCGCTGGCTGAAGGCAGCGCCCGCACATTCAGTTACAACATTATTGAGCAATTGGCGGACCCAACCCGCCCACGCGGCACTCTGGCGCAATTGATTCCCGGCGGTCGCACCACCGACCCCTATCGCATAGAACAGGACTGGGAGGATGCCGGTCGCGGTCGCGTTGATTACATCAGTTTTGTCGCTGAAAGCGGTGCCCGTCTGGTCGGTCGCGTATTCCGTCCGCCGGTATCGGTACCCGG
>DIBR01000019.1:57118-57838 GCA_002415025.1 Spongiibacteraceae bacterium UBA5047 | reverse complement strand
CCGCCGGTATCGGTACCCGGCCCCTATCCGTCCATTGTCATTACCACCGGCTCGATTCAGGGCTACCAGGAAATGTACAACTGGGCCGGCGAAGGTTTGGCCGAAGCCGGTTATCTGGTCTTGATGTATGACGTACAAGGCCAGGGCCGGTCGGAAACCTTTCCGCACAACCCTGACGGAAGCAATGCCTGCGGTGCTGACTGCGAGGGCGTACCGTTCCAGCAGGAGGACAATTTCGTCCAGGGCGCACGCGACGCCCATCGCTGGCTCTTGTCCAGCGAGTCGGCGCCCTACATTGATGCCACCGCCAACAGCAACGGCAGCAATCTCTTTAACCCCTTTGCGGTCGATGTAGACCGCAGCCGAATTGGTCACGCCGGGCACTCACTCGGGGGCAGGGCAGTCTCCTTTGTCGGTCAGGAACTGGCCTGTGAACCTGACACGCCCCGCAGTCAACGTGACGGCTGTATCAGCGCCATCGTCGGCTGGGATTCACTCGCCGCCGTTACCGACCCCGAAACACTGCCCCTTAAAGCACCGGGCCTCAGCCTGACGTCCGAGTATTTCTTTAACCCGACGCCAGCCAATCCAAGCAGCCCGCCAAACCCTGAGAGCAAGCTGGACGCCTACAAACAAATGGTCGGCGCCAATGTCGACAGTATGCGCGTGGGCCTGCGTTCCAGTACCCATCTGGAATACACTTACGTGCCGCTCATTTTA
>DIBR01000019.1:18576-56939 GCA_002415025.1 Spongiibacteraceae bacterium UBA5047 | reverse complement strand
CGTGCCGCTCATTTTACCGGCCAGCCGTTACGGTGAGCGCGTATCCATGCACTACACCGAGGCCTGGTTTGACCGCTACGTACGCGACGATGCCTCGGCCGTAGATCGTCTGAGAGCGTTCTACTTCGATAACAGCGCCGACGCCAGCAGCATTGGCGCCGGTACCTTTGACCCTTTAAGCGGCGCCAACGTGCCCTACAAAATTGCCGGTGACTGTACGTCAAATCGCCTGTCGATTTATCAGCGCTCCGCCTTCCGCCTGACCGACCCGCGCGACAACGCCGTGCTGAACAGCGAAGATATGCGCGGCCGGGGTTGCGCACCCGATAGCGATGGCGACGGCGTGCCCGACAGCGAGGACAAGTTCCCCAACGACCCTACCGAAACCCGGGACAGCGATGAAGATGGTATTGGCGACAATGCCGACCCTGACGACGACAACGACGGTGTCAATGACGAAGACGACGCTTTCCCCTTCGATGAGAACGAATCAAGTGATAGCGACAGCGATGGCGTTGGCGACAACGCTGACACTTGCCCCAATACACCGATTGATGAAACTGCCAACGCGGTCGGTTGCGGTCCCAGCCAGATTACGGGCTTCCTGCGCGTAGGTGCCAGCAAACAGCCGGTAAACCCCAACGCCAGCCAGATCAGCGGCGAAACCGAGCTGCGCCTGGGCGGTGCAACCCGCACCCAGAAATTTAACCTTGGCGGCTTTGGCGTAGATCCAACCCAGAACTTCCCCGACCCCTTTAACATGGTCGGCGATGGGCTCACTCAAGCGGCTGAGCAGCCCTGTTTGCTGCAAGACCAGAGCAGCTACGACCCGGCAACTTTCGAGGGTAGCCAATGCCTTGAGAGCACCTGGATTCGAGCGTTAGTTGTCGAGCAGCCTGACCCTGACGATCTCGCCAACAGCCAGGAAGTGGTCTTTCTGGTGCTGGATGCCGTCGGTGCAGGTAATGTTATACAAAACAAGCTGCGTCAGGCTGTAACAGATGCCACCGGCATTCCGTCTTCCCACATTGTCTTTGGACAAACGCACAGCCATGCCGGCGCAGACCTGCAAGGCTTGTGGGGCGGTGTTCCGCAAACCTGGATGGAGAACGTGCTCTATCCGCAGGCGGTTGCTGCAGTTATAGAAGCCCGCTCTCGCAAAGAAGACGTTGAGCTGACAGTGCGCAGCGGCGCACTGCCAGAGTTCAATAGTTATCGCCGACCCAAACAGACCGACCCCGACGTGGATTCGGATGTCATCGGCACGCTTATGCAGGCGCAATCAATCGCCACCGGCGAAACTGTGGCCCACTTGATGCAGTTTAATGGCCACCCGACGTCTATCAACGAGTCGCCGCGTATTCCGCACCCGGATTATCCGCTCGGGGTAACCGACTATCTGGAAGCCACGGGCGGTGTTGCCCTGTATTTCAATGGCCCGATAGCCGACGCTTCCTCCACGGGTCGACGCGAAGGCTGCGTTAACGACGACAAATACGACAATGTCTCTGCCGAATACGGCAATCAGCACTGCAAAGGCGAAGGCATTGCCGAAGGCGGGTTGGGCTTCCCGGTTGAGCGACGGATTACCAAGGGCCTCTCTGTCCGAAACGCAGAAGTTACCCTGCCGGTCACCAACCCGGCCTTTATCGCCGGTGGCGCTCTGGGGGCATTTAACCGCTACTACGACTTTACCGGTGTCAACGGCCAACTGCCGCCCGAAGCGCAAGCTCAGGCCCAGTATCTGCCACAATTTACGCCCTATGCTCAAACCAACGTCACCCGGATTACCCTCGGTGATGCCGAGACCGGCCTGGAAATTGTGACCATTCCCGGTGAAGCCACCGGCACCTTTGGCGACTGGATTCGCTCACTGCCGGCAGCGGGTGCCCACACCATGCTGCTGGGCCTGACCCAGAACAGCTTTGGTTACATCATTCCGGAAGAAGAGTTCAGCGCGGTAGATCCGTCCGGCGATGACGGGTTTACAGTACCCTTCACCGGCTACGAAGAGTTCGTGTCCCTTGGGCCATTGACCGCTCCTCTACTGCGTACGCAAGGCTATATCCCGCTGTTTGGTCTGGAGCAGAACCCCGAGGCTTACCTGCCACCCTATCTGGCCGCCTGTCAGGTTGACCCTGCGGGCAGCGACTGCCTGTTCAGCATGGCGGGTTTCCGTGTTGACTATATCCAGCGCAGCTATGCGCAACTGTGTCGTGAAAATGGCGGCCCGGATGCGTTCTGCGACCTCCTTGACCCAAGCCTGCCACTTGGCCCGCAGTGTATCGACAGCGGTTTGCCGGTTGGCATTTGCTCCGTCTTCGGCAGCACCGATCCTCTGCCAAGCGAGCAGGAACTGGTCGAATCCCTGTTGCGTGGCTGTGACATTCTTGATCCAGCCCATTGTTTGATGCCCTTCCCGAGCAACCAGTTTACGGTGGCGGCAGACGACGGCAGCATTCAGTCAAGCGCGCGCGGCGGCACCGGCCGACGCATCAACTTCAACATTCTGGGTATGCCGCGCAATATTGCAGGCAAACCCGTCGACCCCGCTGAATGGAACCGTAACGACGGTTTCTCACCCGGTCAGTTGATTACTACCTATGTCCCGGATCTTGCCAGCAATGCTGACGGCACCGTGCCCGGCGCACCCCGCCTGACACATTTGTCCGAATCACTGGATACTGCAAATGCATCGGTACTGGTACTCGATGCAGAAACCGGCCAGCCTCATCCGGTCTGGGCAGAAATCGACTTGAATGCCGGCTTCCTGTTGCCGGCGAACCGCACAGAGAATCCTGTCAACGAGAAGCGCGCGGCTCTTCTGATTCGCCCGGCCAAAAACTTTAGCGAAGGCAAACGCTATGTAGTTGTGCTGCGCAATCTGCCCAGCGCCTCAACTCCCGGCGGCACCCTGCCCGCTCAAGCATCGTTTAGCGCCTGCCGCGACAGTCGCGCCGACGGCGTACCGGTACTGGCAGATCGCTGTAACACCTGGGACGCTGACGTTCGCCCCGTTCTCGACAACGCTGGCATAGACATCGACGACAGCCTTTACCTTGCCTGGGATTTCACCGTTGCCAGCGCCGAGAACAATATCGCCCGTCTGCGCCATATGCGTGATCAGGCCTTTGCCGGCCTCGGTCAACAGGAAAACGAAAATGGCGACATCGTCGACTTAGGTAGCGAGCCAGTCTTCACCATCGACAAAGTCAGTGAAGACCCCGCCGTACTCGATAGCGGCATGAGCCGTCTGATTGAAGGCACCATCACCGTTCCCAGCTTTTTGCGCCCGGCCGATCCCGCTCCCCTCGACGAGCTGCTGATCAAGGCTGAAACTGTCTGCGCCCAAGCTCCGGAGCCCATGCGCGACGGCTGCCGCTCTCTGTTTGAAGGCGCGGGCATTGCTGACGGCGGCTCCGCACCCAGTCGCCTCAACTACAGCCCGCTGGACGGCCCGAGCGATCGCGAGTACGGCGATGGCCTGCCCGACTCTGTCGGCACCATGACCACGCGCTTTACTTGCCAGATTCCCGAGCAGGCCGATGCCGACAATCCTGCGCGAGCCGGTATATACGGCCACGGCCTGCTGGATGGACATCAGGCGGTTACCTACGACCATGTGCCCAATTTCAGTCGCGAGCATAACTTCCTGTTCTGCGCCATAGATTTGTTCGGTTTCGCAACAGGCGATGTACCCAATGTATTGAGCGTGCTGCTGGATCTGTCCAACTTCCCGGTGATTCCCGACGCCTCGCAACAGGGCCTGCTTAACTTCCTGTTCTTGGCGCGTGCACTGCGCCACGAGAACGGTTTTGGCGCTCATGAGGCCTTCCAGCTCGACGGCAAGCCGGTCTTTGACAACCGCGAAATTTTCTACGACGGCAACTCTCAGGGTGGCATTACCGGCGGACCGATTGTGGCCCTGTCGAAAGATGTCAAACGCGGAGTGTTTGGCGTGGTCGGTATGAACTACTCGACCCTGCTGCGCCGCAGTGTGGATTTTGACGGCGAGTTCAATCCGGCCGAGCCCGGACTGCCACCTTATGCCCTGCCGCTGTACCTGTCCTACCCGGATGATCTGGATCGGGATATCGGCTTTTCATTGATGCAGATGCTCTGGGACCGCAGTGAAAACAACGGCTATGCCCACCACATCACTGACAATAGCGCCCTTAACGGCCCGGACAACCAGGTACTGTTACAGCCGGCGTATGCCGACCATCAGGTCACGCACTGGAGTGCACAGGTGATGGCGCGCACCATCGGCGCGGATATTGCCGATACGTACTACCGCGCCCCCGGTGAAGCTGAAATAACCTTCAACTCACGCAACGAGTTTTTCTCGCTGCGCGACCCGGATGTCGATGCCTTCTGGAATCTGCCGCTGCCCGGCAGAGACGGCAACAACCTCTATGACACGCCCACCTGCCTGGGCGATAACTGCCGCTCCGACAAATCGGGCTACATTCAGTTCGACCAGGGGCGCACAGCCATTCCGCCTATAGGCAATGTGCCACCCCGGGCCGATGATTTTGACCCGCACGGCTACCCGCGAGGCGCTGTCGACGGCAAGTGTCAGAAATCCCACTTCCTGCATCGTCAGGGCCGCCTGATTGATACGCGCCACGGCAACTACGTTAGAACACTTGCCGACTGCCCGCCGCTGCCGGAAAACGTCGATAGCGATGGCGACGGTGTACGCGATATTGATGACGCCTTCCCCAACGACCCGAGCGAGCAAACTGACGCCGACGGTGATGGAACAGGCGACAATGCCGACCCCGATGACGACAACGACAACGTTGAAGACGGCGCTGATGCCTGCCCCGGAACCAACCCCAGCCTGCCGGCTGACGGCAACGGCTGTGCGCCGGACCAGCGCGACACTGACGATGATGGCGTTAACGACCAGCTCGACCAGTGCCCGAATACCAGCAGTTCCGAAGTGGCCAATGCCGAAGGCTGTGGCGATACCCAGGTAGCCAACGCTTCCTGCGCAAACCAGCGCAACCTCGCTGGCAATAACAGCTATCAGGTGGTGCTGCCCATCACTGACGGTAACGGTGAGGCGCAATCGGTCAGCTTTCAGGTACTCGAACCGGCCAGCTTTGATTGCGACAATATTGCAAGTGCAGCCCACCCCCTGATACTCGAAGGCCACGGTTATGGCGGTTCACGTCAAACCAGCGGCTTTGATGACTACCGCAGTCAGGGCTACACCGTAATCAGCATTGATCAACGTGGTTTTGGCGCCAGTTCCGGGCCCATTCGTACCATGGATCCCGAATTCGAAGGGCAGTCCCTGCTCGCTATTCTGGATTGGGCAGAACAAAACCTCGATTACCTTGCCTGGAAAAACGACGGTACGGGCGACTTTATTGCTCAGCCAGCTACAGCCTCGAGCGTTGCCGGTGGCGACAACTTGGTGGTCGGTGCAATTGGTGGTAGTTACGGCGGCGGCTATCAATTGTTGATTCTCACCGTTGACGACAAAAAACGTCTCGATGCCCTTCAGCCCGACATAACCTGGCATGATTTGCGTAACTCGCTGAACCCCGGAGACGCGATAAAATCAATGTGGAGTCTCGCGCTGGTCGGCCTCGGCGAAAGCGCCAGTTACGGCGTTGGTCTGTCCAATGGCCAAACACCTGATAATCGCGGCCAGGATCCCTTTATTAAAGAAACCCTCGCCCGCGGTTCTGCCACCAATGAGTTCCCGCGCACCGCGCTGGACTGGTTCCAGTTCCACGGTTTGGGTTACTGGTGTCAGGCAGCCGGCCTGCCCAATATGCCGTACAAGACCTACGGCGCCGACACCATTCCGATGCTGCAGGACGGCAGCTTTGACGACAGTGTTCTCGCATTGCCGGGCGGCGACGCCGCCACCTATCTCGACGGCGTCAGCGTGCTGCTCACCCAGGGTATGCCCGATACCCTGTTCAACTTTAACGAGGCCTGGTGGAACCTGCAGTGTCTGAACGCCGCTGGCGCGGATGTAAACCTCACCACCCATACCGGCGGTCACGCCCTGCCCTACGCCCAGGCCCCGGAAGGACCGGAAACGCCTGTCGGCGGTGCCGGTTGCAGCAACGACAACATCGCCTGGTTCAACAGCAAACTGCGCCCCGGCCAGAGCGCCGTTGAGATCGCAGAAGTGTGTATGGTACTGGGCGATGGCGACACCGCTGATTTTGCCCATGCCGACCTGTTGGCACCCCAACCCAATACCGGTGCGCCCACTAGCGGCTTCAGCACACGACCGGTTGCTACGACTACGCCAGTTCCGAACGGCTTTGCCGCCGCACCGGAAGTGGCCGGGGTGATACCGGTCGCGGTTGAACTGGGCAGCTTTGCCCGGGAAGCCATTCTCGCAGGCATTCCCGCACTGGATGTCACGGTCAGCACGCCGTCCAGCGTTAACGAAACGGCCTTTGCCTGTGATGATCCGGCGCTGGCGACCAACGACATTGGCTGCGACAGCATGACCTTTGCCGGGCTGGGTGTGAAACGCGCCGGCAGTCCCAATTGGGAACTGATAGACGACCAGTTGACCCCGCTGCGCGGCCTCGGCCGTCACACCGTGGAAATGGTCGGCGTGGCCGAACGCCTGCTGCCAGGCGATAAGCTCGGCCTGCTCCTCTACGGTCAGCACGTGCAGTTTGTAGTTACCTTCTCGCGCGATGCCACCATCACCGCTGTCAACGTCAACGGTACGGTAGACCTGCCCCTGTTCGCCGTCGATGGCGACGGTAATCCGCTCTCCGCCGATGGGGTAGTGCTGTTTGCGCCGGGCTCTGGCCCGGCAACACTCCCCGTGTGCCTGCCGGAAGGGGGTTACTGTGTCAGCGATGTTCCCGGTGTGGGTGAGCCGGTACAGGCCGCCGTCAACCAACTCTACGCGGGCTTGGCCGGTACCGGTCTGTTTATTCCCGAAGAAGGTCCACTGCTGATTGAATCGGCCCGCGCCCAGGTACAGGGCTGTGACGTACTCGATACATCGCTGTGTATGTTCCCCTTCCCGAGCGACCATTTCACGGTGGCCGCGGCAACCGGCAGCCCGCAGTCCGAAGCGCGCGGCGGCACCGGCAAGCGGGTGAATTTCTCCGAACTGGCCATGCCGCGCAATATCGCCGGCAAGCCGATTGATCCCACCGAATGGAACCGCAACGACGGCTTCTCACCGGGGCAGATGATCCTCACCTACGTGCCGGATATCGCCACCGTTAAAGATCAGACCGGTGCGCCCACCGGCCCGATAGAAGGCGCCGTGCCCATTACCCGGCTCGCAGACTATACGAGCAGCGATGCCCCGATTGTAGTCATCAATACGCAAACCGGTGAACGCCATCCGGTGTGGGCAGAAATTGATTTGAATGCCGGCCTTTTCATTCCGGCGCAGCCCGACAGGCCCGACATTCCCTCGCCGCCAACAAAAACCACGGTTCGCCCGGCACTGATGATCAGGCCCGCCCAGAACTTTGAAGAAGGCACCCGCTATATCGTTGCCCTGCGCAACCTGAAAGACAACAGCGGCGATACCATTGCCCCGGCGGCGGCCTTCCGGGTTTGCCGCGACAAGCTCGGCACCCGCTTACCGCAGGTACAGGCGCGGTGTGCGCAGCTTGAGCAGAACGTTTTCAGTGAGTTGCCGCAAGACATCGCACGCGACGAACTGTATCTGGCCTGGGATTTTACCGTGGCCAGCCAGCAAAGCCTGGCCGGACGCCTCTTGCATATGCGCGACGACGCCTTTGCATCACTGGGTGAATCCATCAACATTCTGCCCGGCGAAAACGGCTACGACATGGGCAGCGCACCGACCGTCACCGTTGACAGTCGCGTTGACAGCCCCAACAGCCGAATCGCACGCCGCGTAGAAGGCACAATTACCGTGCCCAGTTATGTGCTGCCCAGCGATCCCTCGCCCCTCGAAGGCGGTGATTTCAACGAGCTGTTTAAACAACTGCGCGATAACTACCCCGAGGCGCTCGCAGAAATTCGCAACCAGTGTCGACAATTCGCGCCGGAAGACGAAATATGCCTGCCCTTTGACCCCGACGCAGCGGAATTTGCACGCGCTGTCAGCTTGCCGCCCAACCGCTTCTTCTACGACCCGACGGACACAGGCGCTACACCCTCGCAATTTGGTGACGGCTTGCCGGATCGCGCTGGCGGTCAGGCCACCATGACGCGCAAGTACATTTGTAATATTCCGAACGCGGCGCTGAATGAACCGGCCAGACCTTCGCTCTACGGCCACGGTTTGCTCGGCAGTCGCGGCGAGGTCAACTCCGGTCACGTGGCCGATATGGCCGACGCCCACAATATGATGTTCTGTGCGGTCGACTGGTTCGGCTTCTCCGAAGGCGATCTGCCCAATATCCTGACCATCCTGCTGGATGTCTCGAATCTGCCAACCCTGGTCGACGGTTCGCAACAGGGCATGCTCAACATGATGTTCCTGGCCCGAGCCATGAAGCACCCCGAGGGCTTTGGTGCACACCCGGAATTTCAGGATGACGCCGGCAAACCCCTGTTTGACGGCCGTGAAGTCTATTACGACGGCAACAGCCAGGGCGGCATTATGGGCGGCCCGGTAGTGGCGGTTTCCCGCGACGTGAATCGCGGCGTGCTCGGCGTTCCCGGCATGAACTACTCCACCCTGCTGCGTCGCAGTGTCGACTTCGACGTTTACGCCATTCCGCTGAACGCCTCCTACCACGACGACCTGGACCGCAGTCTGGTGTTCTCGTTAATGGAAATGATTTGGGAGCGCGCAGAAAACAACGGCTATGCCCACCATATGGGTACCAGCAGTTCCGACAATACGGCCTATCCCAACACGCCGGATAACGAGGTGCTGCTGCAAGTTGGCTTCTCCGATCATCAGGTCACGATGTGGAGCGCCGATGTAATGGCGCGCACCATCCATGCCGGAGTTGACCGACAGGATCTCGCCTCGCCTGACCGCCACCCCGATGAACAGGAATACGCGCTACTGGAAGACCTGACCATTGCTGGCGGCAACCAGTACATCAATAACCGTTACGCGGGTTCTGCGCTGGCCATTTTCGATGCCCCCTGGGACGCAACGCCCGATGACCGCTGCGCTGGCGACAGCACACTGCCCGCTCCGATAGGCAACGTGCCGCCGCGCGATCCCGATCCGTTCCCTGAAGGGGTTCGCAACGACGACCCACACGAGTGCCCGCGTCGCGAGCCTTCGGCCAAGTGCCAGAAGTCACACTTCCTCTACCCGGTCAGTACCGTGCTGGATGTGAACGGCATTACCAGCGATGGTCTGTGCCCGCCCTTGCCGGCATTGCCCGACAGCGATGGCGATGGTGTGCCTGACCGCGATGATCTGTTCCCTAACGATCCAACAGAGTCTTCAGATTTGGATCGCGATGGCATTGGCGATAATGCCGACACCGACGATGACGGCGACAATATTGATGACGGCGTGGACAACTGCCCGCTGATTGCCAATGAGGATCAGACCGACACCGATGGCGACGGCCCGGGCGATGCCTGCGACCCGCCCGCTGACAGCGACAACGACGGTGTGGCAGATGTTAACGATCAATGTCCGAATTCCCCGGAAGGCGGCGTTAACGAAAACGGCTGCTCTGCCGAACAACTGGCCAACGCGTCGTGCTCGCAAGGCACCAAACTCGACGGCGCCGACAGCTATCAGGTGGTTTTGAATTCTGCCAGCGGCGTTCCCGTCAGCTTCCAGGTACTTGAACCGACAAGCTTTGATTGCGCAGATACGGCCAACGGCGCTCACCCGCTGGTACTGCACGGCCACGGTTTTGGCGGCAGCCGCAGCACAAGCGGATTCAATGACCTGCGCGATGCAGGCTTTACCGTCATCAGCATTGACCAGCGCGGCTTCGGCCAGAGCGGTGGTACCGTGCGTGTTATGGACCCCGACTTTGAAGGTCTGGATCTGATCCAGATTCTCGATTGGGCCGAGCGGAATCTCGATTATCTGGCATGGCGCAACGAAAACGCCAATGCCTTTATTGAGCGCCCGGCAAATGCGACCAGTGTTGCCGGCGGCGACAATCTGGTGGTCGGCACCATCGGCAGCAGTTACGGCGGCGGCTTTCAGACCCTGCTTCATGCAGTGGACGAAAAAGACCGTATCGACGCCATGGTGCCGGATATCACCTGGCACGATTTGCGCTACAGCCTGAACCCCGGCGATGTACTCAAAACCGCCTGGGACCTCTTGCTGGTTGCAGGTGGTGAAGCGGGCAGCTACGCACCCGGCCTTTCCGCCGGTGAATCTCCGCTGGCTCGCGGACTTGACCCGTACATCAAGGAAACCCTGCTTCGCGGTGCCAGCACCAATGAATTTCCGCGCACTGCGCTTGAGTGGTTCCGATACCACAGCCCTACCTATTGGTGTGAGCTGAACAGCCAGAGTGTTCGCCCCTACACCACCAATGACAGCCCGCTTAACAACAATCTTCTGGACGCGCAGGAAAACCCCGGCAGCAACACCCGCAGCGGTCAACCGGCTGTTGATGTCATGCTGACCCAGGGCATGCGCGATACCCTGTTCAATTTCAATGACGCCTGGTGGAACTACCAGTGCATGAAACAGCGCGGCGGCGATGTACGCCTGCTCACCCACCAGTCCGGTCATATACTGCAGGGCTTTGTTCCCGCACCCGGCCCCTTCAAGTTTCAGGAAGAAGGCGGTACGGGCAACTGCGGCAACATCAACCGCAGCACGGCAACACTCGACTGGCTGAACGAAAAACTGAAGGGTCAGCCCGCTGGCGCATCGCTGAACGGCACCGACGGTTCACTGTGTCTGTCGCTAAGTGATAACGACGCTGTACTGATTCCCGAAGACAACTTCCTGGCCACCCGTTTCGGTCAGAGCGGCATCGGCAACGCGGCCTACACGATGGATAACCTCGCCCTCAGCAGCGTGCCGAACGGCGCACTGGCGCAGCAGCTGTACAACGCCGGTCAGACCTTCTCGGTACTGCCGCTGGTGCAGGTCGATGACCCTAACGGTGTCATTCTGGCGGGCATTCCGCTGGCACAACTGACGGTGAGCACGCCGCAAGCTGTTAACGATGCCGCCTGTGGTGTGGGCACTGTGCCGACGCTCAGAACCGGTTGCGACAGCATCAGCTACGTGGCACTGGGCGTTAAGCGCGCAGGTTCGGACGAATGGCTGCTGGTAGACGATCAGATCATGCCCGTGCGCGGTCTGGGTGAACACCCGGCCGTTGAACTGGTGGGTATTGCCGAACGCTTGAATCAAGGTGATCAATTGGCGCTGCTGGTCTACGGCTATCATCCGCAATATCTCGCCTCGTTCTCGCGCGATGCGACTATTCAGGCCGTGAACCTGCAGGGCTCGATTCAACTGCCTTTGTATGCAGCCGATGCGTCCGGCAATCCGGATTTTGTTAATCCGATATCCGGTGCCGTTCGCCGCATTACCGAGTCCAACAGCACCTGTAGCAACCTCTCCACCGGTATTGACCCACAGTGCCTCGCCACCGGTAATGCCGCCCATGTGGTACGCACACTGTGTGACTACCAGTGGCAGTCCGAGTTCTGTCAGAGCTTTGCCTTCGCCGACCCCGAATATAAGGGCGGCGAAAGCAACGGCCCGCTGGTGCTGCGCACCGGCGCCGTGCACGAGCACAGCGGCTACTCGGATGGTGACCCGGCCATGCGCCCGGCGGATTATTTCCGCGCCGGACGTATCGGTCACAACACGACGGACGATGGCAACGGCGACAGCGGCGTAATCCTCGACTTTATGTGGTCATCCGAACATTCCGACAATGAAAAACTGCCCGTCACCACGGCGGCAGTCTGCGCGGAAACCTTTGCCTCCCCGAGCGCCGACACAATCAACACCTTCCTGTCCTGCAGCAATGCCGAGCAGAACGACCAGTACTTCAAGTGGCAGGCAACACTGGAGCAAGCCAGCGCCGCCACTGAGCGCGACGGTCAGGACTATGTTGGCTTTACCGCCCTGCGCGGTTTTGAGTGGACCAACGACTTCTACAACCATATGAATGTCTATGGTTCCACCAACATTATTAATGCCAAAAATGACGGCAGCTACGCCAGCATGAACTTTATGTGGGACTGGCTGCGCACACCCGTTAATGAAGGTGGCGGCGCTGATGCACTGGTTGCCTTTAACCACCCCGGCGGTAACCCGTCGTTAACACCCTTTGACAGCGGCCACGATATTCTCAACACCGCTGGCAGCGCCAACTGGAATGATCTCGCCTATATACCCGATGTCGACGACAACGTGGTGGCCATGGAAGTACGCGGTGGCGATGACATCGAGTTTTATGTCAAAGCGCTCACCAGAGGCTGGCATATTGGCCCGGTAGATGCCGAAGACGAGCACCAGCGCGAGTGGGCCAATACCTCTGACGGTAAAACCCTGATAATGACCCGTGGTCGTAAACCGCAGGACTACTACGCTGCCCTCAAAAATCGCCGAACCATTGCAATACATCAAAGTGTGGTGGGCGGTGAACCCGGCACGCCGGCGCAAACACCCTCGCTACTTTACTGGGCGAACGGCCAAAATATAGATTCGGGTAAAGCACTGGGTTCCATCATTGAGGACTTGCCGACACCTATCCCCCAGCACATACTTAACATTCAGGCGAGTAATCTGCCCGCGAATGCAACACTGGCTCTGGTCACCAATACTCGCAGCGGCCAGGCTAATCCTATCAGTCTCGGGGTAGCCGCAAATGATGGCAGTTTTGCTACCCAGCGAGCGATCAATCACCCGGCGGGTGGCCAGGATTGGTATTTCGTTGTGGCCTGCCCGGCGAATGAAAACAACTGTGGTAGCAACCGCAACCACATACTGGTATCCGCCCCCATCTGGTTTGGCGTATCAGACAAGGCCGCCAACAATGATCTCGCAGGCATCCTTGGCCTCTACGGCGAAGGCTTGCAGGACGTCATTGCCGCGCTGAGCGCCGGTGACCTGCAAGGGGCGATTGCCGCGCTACAAGGCTCAACCGGCGCCTTTGTTGGCAATGTTGTGCAAATTGCCGCCGTGCAGGCAGGCCAGGCTGGCGGCATTGCCGTCGGCGAACCCGCACCGCAGGCGGGAGGCCCCTTCAATCCACCGGCTACATTGCTCGCAGGGGTTGGCAGCAAAGCCATCGCTGTGCCCGTGGGCACGCCGCTTGGCGGCTATGCCCGACCACCGGTAGCGGGTGACTTTTTCCCCATTGCCGACGAGTTCGACGGCTTTCCGGGTGGTGACCCGGCAGCGCCATTTGAATTTTTCGTGCAGGAATTTGCGGACTTTTTCCCGGCTCAGGACCACGATGGCAACCTGTTGCCTACCGTTCCTGATGAGGCGCGCGCGGCTCACTCTCCCTACGCCACCTACTCACCACCATCGCGTGGCTATTATGATTCGTTAATTACCAAAGCCGTTACGCTCTACGATGGCAGTGACTGTGTGGTCATGGTGAAAACCGACTTTATTGGCATGCTCGATGAAGTGGTGCAGAAGGTGGCGCAAGTTGCCACTACTGAACTCGGCAGTGAGCTACCCGAAGGTTGTGATTTGAGCGAAGGCTTGGTGATGTCGGCCACCCATACTCACGATGGCCCCGGCGCCATCGCCAACCACTCGGCGCGCTACTTCTGGCTGGCCATGGATTACTACCAGCCCGCCCTGTTCAACCGCATTGTGAAGCAGCTGGCAGCACCTATCGTGGATTCAATCCGCAACCTGCAAGCGGCTAAAGTCGGCCACGCGGTTGGCAGCGACACCCAGGGACTCAACGGGTTCAGACGCAATCAGCTCAACAACGGTCGTGCCGCCGAACGGGACAGCCTGCGTAAACGCATTGGTGTTGTTCGTATTGATACC
Organism: Spongiibacteraceae bacterium UBA5047; assembly: GCA_002415025.1. Taxonomy (GTDB): domain Bacteria; phylum Pseudomonadota; class Gammaproteobacteria; order Pseudomonadales; family Spongiibacteraceae; genus Litorivivens. Next base: position 43,030 of record DIBR01000019.1, on the reverse strand, counting down.
GCCGATGATCAGCCACTGGCGGTTGTTATCAATTTCGCCGCACACGGCATCGCCTTCGACGTTGAAAACCTCTACTTCTCCGGCGATGTACTGGCGGCGGTAGAACGCGAGGTCGAGCAACAGTTTGATACGCCGGTGCTGGCCATGCTGGTGCAAAGCGCCGGTGGCGATGTGAGCCCGCGCAATGTTGCCAAACCCAAACTGCAGGGCATTGAACGCTACGGTAAATTGATGGCGCCGCAGGTGATGGGCATTTACAACAGCGTCAGCAATTTGCAGCAGACGCCGGATATTCGCGTGGTATCGCAGCGCATTAAATTGTCGCGTGAGTCGCTGGGATACGAGAATGACGAGTACCCTTACGAATGGGGCGCTGCCCAGTGTAACTCGGAAGCCGGTGTTCCCTTTGTTGGCCCGGGAACCGGCGAAAACCTGCCCTACTGTCTGCCCGCACCGCCACCAGATGCTATTGACCTTGCGGACAACGGCGTAGCGGAAAACGGCGCTTTTGTGCCACAGGACACCCGTGTTACCGCCTTCAAAATTGGTGATGCACTCTTTCTCGCCCAACCCGGCGAACCGCTGGTTGAGCAGGGCCTGAACCTCCAGGACGACATGATGGCGCTCGGTGTAAGCGCCGAGAATACCTTTATCTGGGGCTATTCCCAGGACCATATCGGTTACATTCTGCCGGATTCCGAAGAGTCCTGGGCCTTTGGTGACACCGAGGGCACCACCACCTTCTGGGGCTGGAAACAGGGTGGTCGCATTCAACGCGCCAGCCGCGAGCTGGCGACTGCGCTATTGTTTGAACTGGCACCACCCCAAGACGAGTTTGTCGCCAATTTTGCGCTCTACAGCGACTTCTACGATCAGGTACCTGATGCCCAGCCCTCGCCCTCGATTCCCAACCCGCTGGCGAGCGTTCAACCGGGTAGTATCGAGCGTTTTGGCACCACCTACTTCACCTGGGAAGGCAACGATCCACTGGTTGAATTGCCAGAAGTGCGCATTGAAGTTGAAACTTCTCCCGACAACTGGGAGCTGGTGCGACGTACCAACGGCGAGATCATCAATACCCAGTATGAAACGCATCTGGATTATCGTCTCAGTCTTGGCACACACCTGTGGACGACAACCTTTGAAGCGCCATTTAACTGGCCTGCAGGTAATTATCGCTTCGCCGTGACCGGTAAAGATATCGACAGCGGCAACAGCAACTTCGATCTTACCTCGGCTGCGTTTACGGTTTCACCGTCTGACGCATTGCTCATTAGCGAGCCCGAAGCCAGTGACACTGCCCCCGACACCTTTAGCGTCACCCTCGCCTATCAGGCACGCCCTGATAACTATCGCCTGATAGACCCGGCGGTTGACCCCAAAAGCAATGCGCCGGTACGTCAAGGCATCGTCGCCTTCGACAACGGCGCTGATGTTGTTCTGGTCGATACTCCCGCCATCAGCAACGGCGTCGCTACCTATACAGCGACTATCGCTGACCTTGGCAATGGCATCACGGTTAGCGCCGTTGATGTATTTGGCAACTCGACGCCCATCGCAGGTGATGCTGCCTCCGGTCCCGATCGCGGTACCGGGGTGCTCGGTGTGCTGGCCGACTTTTTCGCCGACCTATCGGGTGTGATTCAGGCTTTTGTTTCCGGCGATTTTGAGGGCGCAGGCAATGCCCTCAGCAACGCCGTTGCACAGTTGTCGGCAGGCCTTGGCTCGATTATCACCGGTGACGACGGCAGCGTTGCAAGCACATTGATCGCGGCAACCACCGGCGACCCAACCGTATTCCAAAGCGAATTGGGAAAAACCCTGGGGCTACATACCGACCCGGCATCCGCCGTACAGCAAGGCCTGCGTTCAGCGCGCAACGCCGAACCGGTGGTGCTGACCGGCGCACAATTGCCCGGCTGGTCGGTACCTGCCGCACAGGGTATTGCCGAACCTTACCCCAGCGGAGTGGGCGGTGACGGCGAACAATTAAGCGAACCCTTTGGCCTGAACAAACGCGATGCCCACAACGGTGTGCTGATTTACCCGGCACCGGGCACCGAGTCATTGGCACCCACAGGCGTGCCCGTGAACGAACTCGCCGCGTACCGCTTTGATCCCACGCATCCGGACGCCGATGGCTTCGGTTACGTTGAGATTCCGGTTCAGGTCGATGAGCGCATGCCCTACTTCCTGGCCAACTCGGAGTCCGACTTCTCGTTTTATTCCGGCACCGACCCGGAGCTGACCTATGTCTGGGATCGTGAAGCCTGGAATGCGACAGGGGATGGCTGTAACGCCGAATACCCGGATGCAACACCCGATCCCATTGCGGGTATTGATGAAGACGATGAAATTGTCTTTATGGCTACAGATGCCGGTGAGCTAAACCCTTCCAACAGCTTTCCGGCTGACTGGAAGGCGGTTCAGCTAATCGCCTTGAACGACCCGCTGCTCGGCAATATCGACCCGGGCAACAATGGCGGCCAGCGCTTTGTCTATCTGGTGCAGAAAACCGAGGGTTCCTCGTTCAACACCAGCAACGGCTATGTTCAGTATCAGCGTCACGCCGATGCTGACCAGTGGATTGATCGCGGCTTTTTTGCCAGCGATGACCCGGAAAAACTTGGCACCAGCAATACCGGCTACGGTGCCAACCGCGATGGCAGCGTCTGTGATGACGGCCAAACTGTGTCGCGACAATCTACCGACAGATTCCCCCGGGATGGTGTTGTGGTCACTTCTGACACCTACCGCTGGGAGGCCACCGGTCGCTGGATGGTGCGCGATATCCGCATCAAGCAGCCCTCGGCAGACAGCCCTGATGAAACGTACTGGCAATCCCGCCCGGACCTGATCGACCGCTGGAAAGGCCGCGCCTTTCAGCAAAGTCCCGATTCAGCCGTATCGCTGGTGGGCTTTGAAGACGAGCAGGTGAACTGGGAAGCCAACTCCACCATTCTCGGTGAGCGCGCTGGCCCGGTTCGTGCCATTCGCGAAGTGTGGGGTGCGGACTCCGGCACCAACGTCACCAAAACTGAAACCTTTTACCGCGAAGCCATTACCTATCGCTATCGCATCCGCGTTCACCCTATTCCACCAGACGGTTTGTACACCTCCTGGGATTACAACCGCTCAGCGATGGTGCCCGCGGCTGGCGAGAACGTGGCTGAAGGCCGTTACTTCACCGTACTGCGGCCGCAAGGCGTGCCCGTCGACGGCATCAACGACGAGTTTGGTCAAATTGATAGTGCCTTCGGCAGCCCAGCCTTCTTCGATGCGCCAGATCCAACATTTAACCTCGCACTCGGCTTTGAAAACTGGGAGCAGGTTTCCGGTAAAGGCGATTCGGGTTCACTGGTCTATATCTTCGAGTTGAAAAACGCGCAAGCGCTGGCCAACCCGCTCATCGTGCCCTATTACCGCGATGATGCCTGTCTGGATGACGGCACCGGCGACGACCCGGTGGCACGCCCCTGGCCGGGAGAAAATTCAACCGATGCACGCGTAATCAGCGGCTACGAACAGGCCAATGGCGGCACGCCCTACGATCAGTTGCGCTGCGACCAGCGTCAGGGCGCCTTCGGTGCGCACGGCATTCACTACTTCTTCACCCACGACAGTGATAATGCTTTTACACCGGCACCGGTTACCGAAATCGACGGCCAGCAATGGCAGTTTATGGTGCCCACCGATACGCCGCAGAATGTGGCTGAGCCCTATGCGAATACAGTGCGCACCCGACTGGTTCCCATCGTTACGCCGCTGACAGCACCGGCTCTCGGTGACGCCCGCGAACCCGCGGCCTGCGCACCCGACAATGCCGATGCTACTGGCTACGAGCACCTGATCGGCTCCCTGCATGAGCACAGCGGATTTTCCGACGGCACGATTGCCACGCAGCCAAGTGATTACTTTGCTGCCGGCAATACGCTGGGGCTGGATTTTATGGGTTCAAGCGAGCATTCCGATAATGCCCTGCTCCCCGTTACCGCCAATACCGATTGTCTGTCCGAGCGCTTTTTTGAGTGTCTCCAGCTTTCACCGGAAGGCTTGCAAAAATGGTCAAGCACACTCTCTCAGGCCGATGCCGCCAGCGACAGCGACTTCACCGCCTTCCGCGGTTTTGAATGGACCTCCGACCGCTTCGGTCACATCAACGTGTTTTTCTCCGACAATGACCTGAACGCCAAAACCGGCAGCGGCTATGCCCTTAGCATGGAAGATTTTTGGCAGTGGCTTGCTGCGCCGAGCGCTATTGGTGGCGGCGACGATGGCCTGGCCGTGTTTAACCACCCCGGCCGCGAAGACCAGGTTCACACAAGCTCGCCCATTGGCGACTCTGCCTACGCCTGGAATGGTCTCGCCTACCGTCGCGATGCCGACGCGCGCATGGTCGGCATAGAAGTTTTTGGTAAATCCGGCGATGTGTACGACGCCGATAACAACGCACCGCCCGGCGGCTGGTACGCCCATGCACTGGATACCGGCTGGCATCTCGGGCCGGTGGGTGCAGAAGATGAGCACGGCACCCGCTGGGCACAACCGGAACGCGCTAAAACTGTTCTGTTAGCCGAGGGCCGCTCGCGCGCCGATCTGAAAAATGCCATGCAAGCCCGGCGCTTCTACGCTCTGGCCCACAACAATAACCACGTGCGCTTAAGCTTCACAGCAGATGCCAAGCCGATGGGCAGTATTCTCGGTGTCCCCGCTGGCAGCGATCTGAACTTTTCATTTTCAGTAACCGGGGTAGCTAACCCGACGGTTGAAATTGTTGGCCCCGGCGGCAATGTCGTTGAGCGGTCCACCAACAGCACCGGCAACTTTACGGTTGCTGTTAATGACAGCACCGAACGCTGGCGCTATATGCGCGTGAAAAACGCAAATGGCGATATAGTGGCCTACTCCGCGCCTATCTGGTTTCGCGCAACAGACACGGCCTACCCCCTGTGTGCCGATGATCTGCAACCGCCACCCGAACCCGGCGATGCCGTCAGTGGCGGCAGCCTGGCAAGCTGCCTGCTCAACGCTGACCCCGCTCAATGTCTCGCCGGCGTTGGCGGCTTGGCGGAATTGCAAAATTGCTCACCCGACGAAAGCGGCCTGAACTGTGCGTTCAACACCCTCTACGACAGCATTGGCGTCAGCTCGGCTACGGCATTCATCAGCGATGTTATTGCGCAGTGCAACGACAGCCCGGCAAGCGCCCTGTGCGAAGGTCTGCGCACTTCAGGCAACGGGGCGGTTCCCGACCGCCTGCCCTTGCTCGATGAAGTGGTCAGCCGCGGCGTGGTGACCAACTCGATCCCGCAGGAGGCGGCCCCGGCTCTGCAAAACGGCCGCGCAGCAACCGGCATCGGTGGTAGCTCGCGCCTTTATCAAGGCACCCACTACTACAGCGACTATATCTTCGATGCCTTTGGCGCCGACAATGGCGACGATGCCCGCCGACTAGCGGCTACCTTGCTGCTGGCACAAGCCAACTCCCGCGTTGAACGCGGCGACCAGTTATTCCAGGCTTTGGGTGAACAGTTTGGCGCGCCGCCGCCTGCCGGCGTGCCGGATCGTTATGGCGACAGTTTCGAGAACGAAGATGGTCTGGATCTTCGCGAACTGCGCTGGTCGAGCGAAGCGGACACGCTGATTCTCGATGTCGCCTTTACCCGCAATGCTGCAGACGACTACCGCATAGCCGTCTTTATAGATCAGGATGACGAGCTGACTACCGCATGGCCGCGTTTTGGCTTGCAAGGCAGCCGTTTTGAGAAAGTACTCTACCTGACCCCCGGCGATGCTGAATTGCTGAGCAACGGCAACTCGGAAACCCTCGCGGTTAACCGTGAGACGCTGCCGATAGACACCGCCGCCGGACGCGTGGCGCCGGAGTATCGGTTCCGTATTCCTCGCTCGGCGCTGGCCCGCACTGACGGCAAGCTGAACGTCACCGTTGCAACTCTGGCCGGCAACGAGCGAATTGCCAATATCGCCTACCGCCTTGAACCTGTGGCCGGTATCTATAACGATCGAGAGCAGGCGCTGCAATTATTGCGCGGCAATATCGATACCTTTGGCACCAGCATTACGCTGGCCGACCTCGACAACGCTCGCTCTACGCTGATTGATCTCGGGCCCGGCTATCACGAGCGCCAGTTTATTTCCGGTGCCAATATTTCCACGCTCCACGGCGGCGAAAACGACAGCTTCTTTCAACGATATGGCGTGTACATTCCAACGGGCTATGCCAATACACCTACCGCGACCAGTTTCTGGCTCCACTATCGCGGTGGCAAAGGCCACTCCGGCGCTGCCTGGACCCCACGCCTGATCTCCCAGCTGGGTGAAGAGCAAAACAATATCGTAGTCACGCCCCACGGCCGGGGCACCAGTCATTGGTATGTGACCAAATCCCATCAGGATGTGTGGGAAGTCTTTGCCGACCTAGCAGGCACCGATATCAGCGGCGGTGAAAACCTTGCATATGGCACCAACTACAGCAGTGAACCGCTGTTGAAGGTGGATGCCAGCAGGGTTTACCTCTCCGGCTACTCCATGGGGGGCTACGGCACCTACCTGTTTGGTCTGCTCTACCCCGATAAGTTTGCCGCCGGTTACAGCACGTCCGGTGCGCTGACTCAGGGCGCATGGACCGGCGTTGGGCCAAACAACGACAGCTGCGATGACGAGCCCTACGATATCCCCGAAGTCGGCAATGGCAACCTGTGTTTTATTCAGGCCAACAATGGTGACGCGAACGCGCAGTTGAATTATCGCCTGCTGGACAATGCGCGCCATTTCCCTCTCGTTATTCATCACGGCACCAACGACGAGCTGGTGCCCGTTACCGGCGTGGAGATGTTTGGCGTGCGCCTGCAGGAACTTGGCTATCGTTATGACCTGCAGCTGTTTGCCGGCTATGAACACTATACCCAAGCCATTGTTGACGAGTGGCGCGATGGCACTTTCTATCTCAACAAATTTACCCGACCGGAAAATCCGCGACGCGTGACCTACAAAGTCGTCCCGGCTTTGGTTAATGCGCTGAATACCGTCAACGCCAGCGGAGTGGATTTTGGCTTCAACCCGGATGGCGCCTACTGGGTCGACAATATCACCGTTACCAATGCTGATCCCGACAACCCCGATCAGTTCGGCCTGGTTGATATTAGTAGTCTGGCAATCAATGAAGACTCCGTGTTTGCTACGCCCCGCATTGTCGACGGCAATATCGATAACCCCCAAGACCCCTGGCTAAGTGCCCAGGGCTTGTCGCCCCTCAGCCACAGCACGCCCTACGTACGTCAGGGGCAGGATTGGCAGACCATTGGCGAAACAGGCACCAGCAATGGCATAGAAGGTACGCTTAACGGCGTTGCCAGCCTCAGCCTGGATCTGTCGCGCATGGGTCTGGATTTCGCCGACACCATCAGCGGCAGTATCAACTCTGATAGCGCGGCCATTTTGACGCTGAGCAATCCGGCGGCTGATGTCACTGCCTGCCAAAACGGCGCTGGCAGCAATATTTCAGCGGGCAATAGCGCTCCCCTTACCCTGCTGGATGGTGACAATACCTTCAGCTTGCTACCGGGCCTGGGCGCCGACTGTAGCGCGAGCGTGGCGGCTACCGGCCCCTACGCCGGCGAGCGCGGCGTCACCCAGGTTGCCGGGGATTTCCTGTCGGCCCTGCAAGCTGCCGGCGGCAGTTTTGCGGCGGCCAACCTGCTGGATGCCTTCGGCAGCCTGCAACTTGCACTGCAAGGTTTGGTCGACGGCTTTTATGATCTGGTGCTGGGTAACCAGCACGCCAGCATCGCCGCCAATGCCTCGGAGTTTGTGACCAACCCCTCACAGGAATCAGCAGAGGGTGCTGCCGAAGAATTGCTTAACGGCTATCAAGGCACAGGGCAGGTATATGCCGGCGTTGCGGTGGTCGATATGACACCGGATGTGGGCTACTGCGCCGGGCAGTACTGCGACACCACCGATATTTTTGAGGGTTTGAGCGGCGCCGCCATCGACCCCTTCCTGACCCATACCATCAAGAAGAAAAGCTACGGCGTGCAATCGCGCCTGACGGCGCGTGCCATTGTGGTTGAAGGCAGCAACGGCAAGCGCATTGCCCTGCTGAAAACCGACAACTACCTCGCACAGGATACCCTGCTGCGCCGGGTCGGCCAGATACTGCAGGAACAGGGTTCCGGCATCAGCCACGAACAGATTCTGCACCACGTATCCCACAACCATTCGTCTTCCTATTCCTCCACCCCCAGCTGGGGCGTGTGGATATTTGAAGACGTATTCGACGGCCGCTTCTTTGAACATCAGGCGCGCAAAATGGCCCAGGCCATTCGCACGGCGGAGATGACCCTGCAACCGGCCCGGATGGGCGCAACGACCACCCGTCACAAAATCTATAAGGGCAACATTGTCCGACTGGCTGTTGCCGACGATGGCACACCGGCTGGCTACCCACTGGAATATAACGATCTCGGTCTGGTGGTGATGCGCTTTGACCGCCAGGACACACAGGGCCAGTGGCAGCCGCTTGCCGCCTGGGTCAACTGGGGTGAACACCCCGAAAGCCTTGACGGCCACGACCTCCACAGCGCCGATTTTCTCGCGCCGCTGGAGCGCTTTGTGGACCGGGATCTTGGCGTGCCCCTCGTCTTCAGTCAGGGCGATGTTGGTAGCTCCGAACGATCAGGCAACAAAGATCAAATGCTCGCCGATGACGGCACGGTTTGCGGCAATTGGCCCGAAGGCCTGAGCGCACCCGTACAGGACAATTGCGCCTTTGGCGAGGGCGTACTCCGCTACTGGAGCCATGCCGGCTATGTGCAAACCGAGCGCAATGTGCGCTATCTGGCCGACGACATTGTCGATACTTTCAATACCATTGGCGACAACGGCCCGGATATCCAGGTGCCCTTGAGTAACGATTTCGTTGTCGACTACCGCAACTATTGGGCGCCGGGGCCTGCCTCGCACCCCTACCCCAGTGTGTCGAACTGCAATACCGAAACAACCGCTGAAGGCGACTTCGGCGCACCGGTTGCCGGCCTGCCCGACTGCGCACGCGCAGGCATTCCAGGCAGCAATCCGATCACTGATTTTGGCTATATGGCTTACGCCACCGCGAAAGCCGAGGGCGTACCGGTACCCGACCAGTATGATGCACCGGCCTTCACTGCCGTCGAAGAAAATCTGCGCATGTTTCTGCAAACCATGCGCCTGGGTGAAGTGCTGCTGGCCTCCTGCGCCTGTGAAGCCCAGGCCGACTTGATACTCAACCTGGAATCGCGCGCCGATAATATAGCGGGCAATATTTACAGCGGCTTTGACTGGGCCTGCCTGGCAGAAGAAGAAGGCTTGATCCCCACAGACCCGCGCTACGTACAAGCCTGTGCATTACAGAAGCAACAGTACTTTGACCGCGGCGAATTCCCAACCGGCATTCCCGGTGACCTGAGCAATCCCGACACACTCGCTCGTATGCGCGCGCAAATTCACAACGACGCGAGCGGTTGGGATGCACTTGAGAACACGGCCTTTGCCGCCAGCGAAGCGGTTAATCCCGACGACATAAAAGGCAACTTCACCAAGGAAGAGTTGCCCTCGCATCTCGGCTATACCCTGCCGGTCGGTATTGGCCACGCCGGTGACTACAACGGTTATACCGTGAGCTATCGCGAGTATATGAACCGCGACTCATACCGCAAGGCGCTGACCGCGTACGGCCCCCACACCGCCGACTACATGGTAACGCGGCTGGTGCGCATGGCCGGTGCCATGAAAGGCGGGCCGGAACTGCGCCCCGAAGCCCATGACCTGCTTGCCCAAGTCGATGAGCTACGTCAGCAGGCGCAGTCGCAACTGATTGGTCGAACCACCTGGGCTGCCTATGAAGCCTGGTTGAATGTCATTCCAACCGATGCCGGTGATGGCTTCGCTTTTGTAGAACAACCGCAAAATATAACCCGCTTTGATGCAGCGAAAGTGCGCTGGCAAGGTGGCAGCACCGCAATTGATAACCCGATTGTAACGGTAGAAAAGCGCTGCACGAACGCGGACCTGTTCAACACCACACAGCCGCAATTGATGCAGCGTTGCAATACTGCCGGGGTTGGCAACTTCGTAACCTTTGCCGATATGAGCGGCGAGGTGCAAACCAGAGTACATTGGCCGGAAGGTCTTGAAGGAGTTGCAAACACCTACGCCAGCCAGTTCCCCTGGGAATGGACGGCAACCTTTGAAGCCTATAGCGCCTTTCCAACGCGACTGGGCAGCACCCCGGCAGGTGACTACCAGTTCCGTGTCAGCGGCACCCGCAAAACCGTTGGCGGCACTGAAGCCTATGAGGAAACGTCGCAGACCTTTGCGGTAGCGGCTTGGGATGGCATCACAATCAGTGATGTTACCGGAAACGTGTCCAGTGTCAGTTTCAGCGTACCCGCCATCACCTACCCGCGCAGCTATGACAGCCCGATAGATTTTATCGAAGAGCAAGCACCGGGCACCGGCAGCAGCCGTGCGTGTAAAACCTGCTCGTTCCGCCCGTGGGCTACGAGTGGTCAATTCGAGTCAGCAGAAGTAGAACTCGACAACGGCAGCATCATCCCGGCGACCTGCTCCGAATCGCAAGGGATATTTTCCTGCTCCGCACCGGTGATCAATGGCTCAAACGGTATCATTCGGGTGAGTGACAACTTCGGTAATACCGGGAGCGCCCCGCTACCCTGATACTCCTCCCTGCCGGAAACGCTGCGCTTATTCCGGCCTACGGCAGAAGTGTAGGCCCGCATAAGCATAGCGTTGCGGGCGGGGGTTCGCCGTTTCCGTAGGAGCCAGCCCTGCTGGCGAATTCTTCCATCATTAAACGTCTTGCAGAAGATTCGAAATATCCTGCTTCTCTAAACGCTCCGCAAGAAAATCGGCCAGTTCCTGACTTCGCTCAACAACTTTGCGCCAATCGCGAATGCGAGCCTGATAGTCATCGCTGTAACGTTGAAAATCAGTCCTATCAGGAATTTTCTGGTTGGGCAGCGAAGCAATCCACTCATCGCTCGGATGAATGACCAGCGTATTATCCAGGTAGCGAGGCTTACGCCAGGGTACGAATTTATCCAGCCAGCCAGGCACTATGAGCTTGGAGAAGTGCGGCATCAACACCAATCCATCAGCGCTCAGCGGCAAATCCATATGGTAATCCACCATACCGCCATCACGGTACCGACCCGTTTTGCCGGCAATATTCACCGCCTCCATAACAAAAGGAATTGAGCCACTTGCCAGAAGCGATGACGCAAGATTTTCTTCGGTAAGTGCCGGAAGCTGAGTCGCGAAGCCCGGAAAAGCTTGCTCGGGCAAATGCCCGTCTCTCAAATCGCAAAATACATGGCGCTCAAGAAAAAGCGACAGCGTGTTACGGTTGAACGTATTAACAGCGCTTGCCAGCCCGAAACCACTGATCATCGGCAGCATGCTATCCCGGCCCGTCCACCCTTTACACAACGCAGTAACGACATGCAGCCTCGCCCAGGGATGAGACAGTATCTGCGCTGCGCCGTGCTCACCGAGCAGCTCGGCAAGCACCCGTCGCGCGGTGGTCGTGACTTCGCTGTAACTTGGTTTCGCACTGTAGGACTGCTCTATATACAGGCGTTCCAGCTTTTCGATCGCCGCAACCGGGTCTGCCTGCGATACCGCAGCAAAACGCCAGCTGCCGATTGAAGCACCCACCAGCGGCATTGGCCGGCTGCGCGGTGCAAGCCACTCGCCAAACAACCATTTATCCATTGCGGCCAGCACCAGCCATTTGGGGCCGCCGGCAGCTCCGGCCATAGCTTCAATGGTATCGGGTGTCAGCCCTTCCTTCTCAATGATCTTTCTGGCCGCAGGGCCAGCCTTAAAACACAGTGGCGCTTTCACAATATTCCCGGCGATTCGACGAACCCTGATTCTAAAAGAAATTTTCCCGAAGCTCACCCGAACTGACGGAATCGTAACCTGTTAACGCCGCTAGCAATCTATACTGAAAACATTCATTGACCTGTCTTCGGAGCACGCACTATGAACACTATTACCATCGAGCAACTTGACGACGGCATTCAATGCATCAACCTGAATCGCCCGGACAGTCTGAATGCGCTAAACGAGGCCTTGATCGGGGACCTGCTCGAGGCCTTCACCGCGTTGAACAATGATCGCAAGACACGGGTTGTCATTCTAACCGGCGCCGGCAAGGGCTTTTGCGCAGGCGCTGATTTAAAGAACAGTTCTGCCGGCCCCGGCACAATTCCCGGAACTGACGGCATGGGCCAGCTCGGCTACACCTACAAGTTTCAGGAATACCTCGCCGAGCTGATGCTGGCCATTCACGAATGCGATAAACCGGTTATTGCGGCGGTGAATGGGGCCGCCGTCGGCGGTGGTCTCGCACTCACGCTGGCCTGCGATATTCGCATTGCCTCAACGGCAGCCAGGTTCGGCTCGGTGTTTATCAAAACCGGGCTGTCATCCTGCGACGTGGGAACCAGTTATTTTCTGCCCCGGCTGGTAGGCGCCTCCGACGCCGCGGAATTAATGCTGACCGGAAGAATTTTTGACGCAGAAGAAGCAAAAACCTTGCGGCTAACCTCGCAAACAGTCGCGCCGGAACAGCTGCTGGAGAGCGCCCTCGAAAAAGCCCGGATGATTGCAGCCAACGCCGAATACGGCGTATGGATGACGAAGAAAGGCTTGCGCTCAAATATTGACGCCCCCGGCCTGAGACAGGCGATGGAGCTGGAAAATCGAACGCAGGTGCTGGGATGTTTTACCGGCTGCATGGAGGAAGCCATGCAGGCGTTTCAGGAGAAGCGTGCGCCGCAGTGGCCCGGGCTGTAATCTGCTCTATTCGCCTGCAGGGCAGGCTCCCACACCATTCATAATTACCGATGAGCAGCAACGCTGCGCTTATGCGGGCCTGCGGCCTGAGCCGGTAGGCCTGAATAAGCGCAGCGCTTCAGGCAAGATATTCACTGCTCCAATATCTTGCGCTCGGTATTCAGGTCGCGGTTTACCGCATCGTGCTCGGTAAACTTGTTGGGGTAACGTGCGCGCAACTTGTCGATATTCACTTTCATGGCGTGTTCAAAGCTGGCCTTGTCACCAACATCGAGTTTCAATTCATCCATCAGGATGGCTACGTACCAGAACACGTCACCAATCTCTTCAACCAGATTAACCTTGTCCAGTTCCGTGCCGTAAAAGATATGCCGTTTTACGGCATCGGTCAGTTCTGCGGTCTCCGTCTGCAGGCCCATCAGTGCGTGCAGAATACGCAGATTGACACGCGACAGTTGCTCTTCGCTGGGCTGGGATTCGGTTTGTATCGCTTGCTGGATGTAGTCTTCGCCCTTCATTGGCGGCCTCCCCTAACTAGGTAAACGTGTAGCTGAATTATCGTGCTCGCGACGATCGCGGGCAAAGAATGTGTATAGCACCGGTACCGCAAACAGGGTGAAGACGGTGCCAATCGACATACCGGCAGTAATAACAAGACCGATACTGAATCGGCTTTCGGCACCGGCACCGCTGGCCATCAGCAACGGTAGCACACCGAAGACCATGGCGGCGGTTGTCATAAGTATGGGGCGCAGGCGCACGGCAGCGGCACGCTTGGCAGCCTCACGAATTGTCAGCCCCTCTCTTTCCTGCAGATTGTTGGCAAAATCCACAATCAGAATGCCGTGTTTACTGATCAAACCGATCAGGGTAATCAAACCGATTTGCGAATAGATATTCAGCGTGGACATGCCAACCGCAAGCGGAATCAGGGCGCCGCATACTGACATCGGCACGCTAATGAGAACAATAATAGGGTCGCGGAAACTTTCAAACTGGGCAGCGAGCACCAGATAGATCAACAAAAACGAAAAGCCGAATGTTGCGAGCAAAACATTGCCCTCTTCCAGAAACTGCCGTGACTGACCCATGTAGTCATGATCGAAACCTTCCGGCAGGTTTTTCTCCGACAGCTCGTCCATGAATTTTACCGCTTCACCCATACTGACGCCGGGCGCCAGCATGGCACCGATATAGGTCGCGTTTAGCTGCTGGAACTGGCTCAGTTTGTTCGGGGAAGATTTTATTTCCATGCTGACGAAGGTCGACAGCGGCACCATTTCTCCGGTCATCGCCTCAACGTGGTAATTCGACAGGGATTCAGGGTTATATCTAAAGGGACCGTCCGCCTGGGCAATCACCTTGTAGCTGCGGTTATCTACGCTGAAGCGGCCACTGTTGGCCTCGCCCAGATAGCTGGCCAGTGTCTGGCCAATGGCCTCCATGGACACCCCGAGCTCACCGGCCATCGAGCGATTGATGCTGAGTTTCAGCTCGGGCTTGTTGAATTTCAGATCTTGGCTCACGTAGGTAAACATACCGCTGGCCATTGCCTGTTCGCGGATTGTGCTCGCCACCTGAAACAGCAGCTCATCCGATACAGTCGCTGTGAGTACGTATTGCAGTGGCAGGCCTCCCGTCGAACCGGGCAAGGACGGCATATTGTAGGTATACAACTGCAAACCGGTGACGCTATTCAGATCTGCCAGTAAAGCATCCTGAATATCCTTGGCACTACGCTCACGATCTTCCCAGGGTTCAAGCATAACCAGCGAGAACACATTATTGTCCGACACCCAGAAAAAACTGCGTTCACGCTCTTCAACACCCGCCACGGCAGCCTCGGCCTGGGCCACATATTTTTCCATATAACTGGCGTTGGCATCGATAGGTCCGGTACCGGTTACGATAACAACGCCATCATCTTCTTGCGGTGCCAGCTCCTGATGAATGGAGTCGTAGAGGAAATAAATGCAGGTCAGAATGATTCCGCAAAACAGCACCGTGAGCCAGCGCATTTTTATCGCCTCGTTCAAGGCGCGCAAATAGAGTTGCGTCAGCGCTTCCAGTACAGAATTCACCCCACTGGCAAAGCGACCGCTCTCCTCCTCGGTTTTAAGAATGCGCGAACACATCATCGGCGATAGCGTGAGCGCCACAACACCAGAAACAATAACGGCCGCTGCCAGGGTAAAGGCAAACTCGGTAAATAGCGCCCCGGTAAGCCCGCCCAGAAAGCCCACGGGACCATAGACAGCCGCCAGCGTGAGCGTCATAGCCACCACAGGAAAGGCTATTTCCCGCGCACCGATAAGGGAGGCCTGCATCGTAGAGGCGCCCTCTTCGATATGTCGCTGAATATTTTCCAGCACGACAATAGCGTCATCAACCACCAGCCCGATCGCCAACACCATGGCAAGCAGCGTCAACAGATTGATGGAAAAGCCCATCATTAACATCAACAGCATGACACCGATCAATGACAGCGGAATCGTAACTACCGGTATCAACACTGAGCGAAGATTACCCAGAAATATCAGGATAACCAGCACAACAATCACACTCGCTTCGAGCAGCGTTTTCACCACTTCGTCAATGGAGCGCTCGATAGCGAATGTGGTATCAAAGACCAGTTCCATTGTCAGCTCGGGCGGCAATTGCTCACGCAGCTGGGGCAGTGCTTCGCGTACATTACCGGCCACTTCAACCGGGTTGGCCCGTGCGGCGGCCTGGGTCTTGATAAATACCGTGCGCTTGCCGCCATAGCGAATGACATCGCGATAATGTTCAGCACCAAGCTCTACCCTGGCAACGTCTCCCAGCCGAATAAGTGCATGGGCGTCACTGCGTATAACAATCTGTTCAAAATCAGAAACCGAACTCAGATCCGTTTCAGCACTCACAGAGAATGTGACGTAGGCGCCCTCTATCTTGCCCGCCGCGCTTAAATAGTTGTTCTGCGCCAGCGCCTGTTCCACATCCTGAGTGGAGACACCCAACGAAGCCATACGGTCGCTGTTGAGCCAGACGCGCATGGCGAAGGATCGCTTGCCCCGGATTTCGGCCTGCCCCATTCCCTCGATGGTACTGATTTCAGGCAGTACAACTTTCGTCAGGTAATCCGTGATTTGTTCCTGGGTCATCACATCGCTGACAAAGCTGATGTACTGCAAAGTATCGGAGCCCATGCCCTCCATTTTCGCAACCAGCGGATTTTCCGAGGCTTTGGGCAATTCGCTGCGAACCTTGTTGACCTTGGCGCTGACTTCCAGAAAGGCGGAATCGACATCGTAATCAGGGGTTAGGAAAATAGTGATCGTCGACATGCCATCGGTGCTGGTTGCCGTTAAGTAGTCGACACCTTCTGCAGAACCCAGCACGTTGAGAATTGGTGTAGTGACAAACCCTTTGATGAGAGCAGCCGACGCACCGGGGTATACAGTGGTGACATTGATGGCGGGAAAGGTGATTTCGGGGTACTGGCGCAGCGGCAAACCGTCAAAAGCCTTAAGCCCCGTTACCAGCAGCAGCAAGCTGAGCACAATTGCCAGTACCGGCCGGCGTATGAATATATCGGTGAAATTCATGGCCGCGTTATTCCGCCTTGCCCGTTGGCTCTATAACTTTTACACGGGTACCGTTGTTTAATTTCAGCTGTCCGGCGGTAACAATCAGTTCGCCAGCCTCAACGCCTTCACGTATTGCAACCTGACCTTCGCGTCGCTGCCCCAATTTGACGTAACGACGCCTTACAACCAGTCCTCGTTCCGGTGGCTGCTCCATTTTGTGAATTGCCGACAGGTCAATATCAAAACCCAGCAAGCTCACTGTGGTGTCAGGCGTTTTAAGGTCCAGCTGCTCTTCATTGACAACGAATACCGAGTCACCATACAGCGAGTAGCTGACGGCTGTTTGCGGCACAGTAATAACGTTCTGAAGCTGATCGAGTACGATAGTCACATTGGCGAACATGCCCGGCACAATACTCTGATCAATATTGCTAAAGCTGCCTTGCACTTCAATATTGCGGGTCGCTTCATCAACCTTGGCGTTTATTGACGACAGCGTGGCTTCAAATACCCGGTCGCCAAAGGCCGGCACGGTAAAACGCAGGGGCTGCCCTACAAAAAGCCGGGGGAAGTATTGCTCGGGCACCCGGAAATCTATTAGCAGCTCATCCAGCGCCTGCAGGGTTACAATTTCATCGCCGCTGCTAATATATTCGCCAACGTTTACCTGACGGATACCGAGACGCCCGGCAAAAGGTGCCTTGATCTGCTTCTGGGAAATAGTTGCCTGAGTACTTTCGACCTGCGCCTGCATATCGTGCAGGGTCGCCTCGACCTTGTCGAAATTGGTGCGGGAAATCGAATTGCTTCGCAGTAATCGGGCATCGCGATCGTAGTTGATTTTGGCAAGACGCAATTGGGCTTTGAAGCTTTTGAGGTTGGCGCGCTCTATCTCGTCATCCAGCTGAATCAGCACGTCGCCTTCTTCTACCGCCTGCCCTGAGGCGAAGTAAATTTCGTGCACCAGCCCACCAACTTCGGTAGTGATGTCAACGCCGTTCACGGCTTGAATGGTGCCAATGGCCGCCAGCGTATTGTCCCACTGGCCTGCCATGGCAGGTTCAGCTTCCACGCCCACTGCGGGCGGTACGTAGGCAGCCATGAAACTGCCTATCATGCGGTCCCGAAACTCAATCCAGCCGAACACGGAGCCAAACACAATACCCAGTGTCAGCAGTGTTATCGCCGTATACATAAATTTTTTCATGGAACCACCAGGGTGCTGCGAAAACGAAGGGCCAGACTGGTTATTCTAGCACGGATTACCGGGCAGATTGGCCGCGCCGGGGCAGCGGCACGACCCGAACCTGTTACAGATTCTGCTTGAGCCAAGCGAGCACATCATCGTGATGGGTCTTGGTTTTGAACTTGTCCATAACGTGCAGCAAGCGTCCGTCTTTCCCGATAATGAAGGTAGTGCGGATCAGCCCCATAAATTCACGCCCCATAAACTTCTTCATGCCCCAACAGCCATATTTATCGGCAATGGCATGATCTTCATCCGACAGCAGGGTGAAGTTCAGGCTTTGCTTTTCAATAAATCGCGGCAGGCGGGCAACTGGATCCGGACTAACACCAAGCACCACTGTGTCGAGTTTCTTGAAGGCTGCCTTGCTATCACGAATACCGCAGGCCTGTACCGTACAACCGGGCGTCATCGCCTTGGGATAAAAGTACAGCACGACATTGCTTTTGCCCTTGAAGTCTTTGAGCGAAAGCTTGTTACCGTCCTGATCCTGCAGACTGAAGGCCGGGGCCATATTGCCAACTTTAGGGTGTGCCATAACTTACTCCTCTATGTCTGATCGTCGCTATCGAGCAGCGGGTCTTCATCGCCGCCTTCGTCGGAAAACTTTTTGGGGAGGGTCTTCTTGACCTTGGCGCCCAGCTTTTCAAGGCGTTCTACCCGTCGCACGAGATTGCCCCGTCCCCTACTGATACGATCAACGGTTTTATCGTAGGCCTCGCGGCTGCGATCAATATGCTTGCCCAGATCTTCTAGCGAAGTCAGCACCAAGGCAAACTGGTCATGCAGCCCCCCGGCCTCGCGCGCAATGGTCTCGGCATTGCGGTTCTGATGCTCGTAGCGCCAGATGCTCTGAACGGTGCGCAAGGTAGCCAGCAAGGTGGTTGGGCTTACAACAATAATATTTTTCTCATACGCCGACCGGAACAATTCCGGATCACTGTCAAAGGCCGCCATAAAGGCGGATTCGATGGGCACAAAAATCAGCACAAAATCCAGGGTATTAAGCCCTTCTATGTGCTCGTAGGATTTCAGGCTCAGCCCGTCTATATGCGCCTTGATTGAGCGGACATGAGCCTGCAGGGCCTGTTTGCGCTCGGACTCATCTTCAGCGCTGGTGTATTGCTCGTAGGCGACAAGTGACACCTTGGCATCAATGACAATGTCTTTGTTGTCAGGCAGATGCACAATCACATCGGGCTGCAGACGGCGACCGTCCGCCTCGGTAAAACTCGCCTGGGTTTCGTATTCATGCCCTTTGCGCAGGCCGGACTCTTCGAGAACCCGCTCAAGAATGACTTCACCCCAGTTGCCGCGCGCCTTGCTGTCGCCTTTCAGCGCCCGCGTCAAATTCAACGCCTCGGTGCTCATGCGCTGATTCATCTGGTGCAACTGGGAAAGCTGCTCCTTCAATGAGCTGCGATCGCGGGTTTCCTGATCATAAATGCTATCGACCCGGCTGCGGAACTCCTTGAGCTGTTCGCGAAAGGGATTAAGCATGGTTTCGAGGGTTTGCTTGCTGCTTTGACTGAAACTCTGCTGCTTGTTTTCAAAAATGGAGTCAGCGAGCTGTTTAAACTGCATGGACAGTTGTTCGCGTGCACTTTCAAGCAATTTGAGCTTTTCTTCGTTAATGCGTGCCTGCTCTTCGAGACGCGTACCAAGGCTGGCCTTGTCACTGGCCAACAATTGATTCTGCTCGCGAGCTTCCTTGAGCTCTGCACTGAAGCGTTGGCTCTGACTGACCGCCGCTTCCAGTTTGATCGCCAGACCGCTGGTTTCCAGCTTGCCCGCCTGCAATTCTTTTTGCGCCAGGTGGCGACGGCGCAAATCGCCAATAAGCCCGCCTAGTAACAGGCCAAACACAAGGGCGCCGATCAACATGGGAAGCGTCGTCATTTTACTCTCTTATAGTAGGGCCGCGGCAGGCCAAAATGAGCCTTGAAGACTCAGCGCGGCTTGTTGCTCCATCCTGTGTGCTCCGCCCATAACGGTCCGGGTTGTTCCACACGCACCGGGAAGTTCCCGGATTTCCTGTCTTGAAAGTATTCGGTCAGCAAATCGGTAACCACCGGAAATGCCAGCTCGCTCCAGGGAATATCCTTTTCATCGAAGAGTTTGACTTCGAGGCTTTCGGGGCCAATGCCGTAGTGATTGCCACGCAGCTCACCCCGGTAGAACACGTAAACCTGATTAATGTAGGGAATATCAAACAAGCGGTACAGAGACTCGTTATCTACCTCGGCGCAGGCTTCTTCCTGCGATTCACGCAGGGCACCGTGCAACATGGTTTCACCGTTTTCGAGAAACCCTGCGGGTATTGTCCAGTAGTTTTTACGCGGCTCAATGGCACGCCGGCAAAGCAAGACCTGCTCGCCCTGACTGATCAGGCAGCCCACGATAACCCGGGGATTGTGATAGTGAATAATGTTGCAGCGAGTGCAGATGTGGCGCAGCCGATCGTCCCCTTCCGGGATTTTATGCTCCACCGCCTTTCCGCATTCGCTGCAATATTTCATTAGCGCAACTCGCGGTATTTGCCCGAGAAGAACAGCAAGGGGTTGTCTGCGGCATTGTTTTGCATGGACTCGACCTTGCCCACCAATATGATGTGGTCGCCACCGGGGTAGCGAGCCCAAATATCGCATTCAAAACTGGTCAGGGCGCCGCGAAGCAAAGGCGTGCCATGACGACCAATGGTGTAGTGCGCCTTATCCAGAGTGTGGTCGCCCTTTTTGGCGTAGAGGTTGGACATGGCAATCTGGTCAGAGGCCAGTATATTAACCGCATATCTGTCAGCTTTTTCGAAAGCCTCGAAACATTCGGAATCGTTCTGCAGACTCCACAGTACGAGTGCGGGGTCAAGCGAGACCGAGGCGAAAGAATTGACTGTCATACCAAAGGGTTCGTGACCTTCGGGATTAGCAGTTATCACGCACACACCGGTCGGGAAGCGGCCCAACGCATTACGGAATTCGCGGCTATCCAGGCTCATAATTATTCCTGTTTTCAGATGAGATAAAGACCGCGCATTATACACGGCTGAACGGCAAATTTAACGTCCGAACTGACTAGAAGACGGTATTGCGATTACTCGCTCCAGCGCTCGGCGGCGCTGTCGTCCGAGCAACGCGCATCCACCCAGCGCTCGCCGTGCTCCGTGATTTCCTTCTTCCAGAACGGCGCGCGCGTTTTCAGATAATCCATAATGAACTCGCAGGCTGAAAATGCGTCTCCCCGGTGCGCCGCCGCCGTCAACACCAGCACAATCTGGTCGCCGGGTTTCAGTTCGCCTACCCGATGAACAAGGGTAACAGCCATTAACGACCAGCGTGTTTGGGCTTGCTCAACAATAGCGGCGAGTGATTTTTCGGTCATGGCAGGATAGTGCTCAAGCCGCATGGCTTGCACGGTACTACCGTCGTTGTTGTCGCGCATAACACCAACGAAACTGGCCAGCCCGCCAATACCCTTTGAGTGCGCCAGTATCGCCGCCGTCTCGGCGCCGACATCAAAATCCGCTTCGCTAACGCGAATGGTCACGGGCGGCACCATAGCTCAGCCTCCTGTCACCGGCGGATAGAAGGCGACCTCGTCGCCGTCACTGACCCGACTTTCAAGCCCCACAACTTCCTGGTTACAGGCCACAATGACATTGGGAGCGCAGAGCAACTCTCTCCAGTCAGGCCGGGCATTCAGAATGCATTCCCGGAGCGCCGCCACCGTCAGCGGTGACTCGGCGACCTCTGCCTGATATTCCGATTGGCCCAGACTTTCGCGCAACTTGGCAAAGAACAGCACCCTGATCATGGCGCTGCCCGCCAGTCACCGGAGCGACCACCACTTTTTTCAAGCAGTTTAAGGTCGCTGATCACCATGCCCTTGTCCACCGCCTTGCACATGTCGTACACGGTTAAAGCCGCCACCGAGGCCGCCGTAAGCGCCTCCATCTCAACGCCGGTCTGGCCGGCCAGTTTGCAGCGCGCTTCAATGCGCACGCAGTTTGCAGTTTCATCAGGGCGCAATTCCAGCTTGACCGAACTCAGCATCAAGGGGTGACACAGGGGGATCAGGTCTGCACATTTCTTTGCCGCCTGAATACCCGCAATGCGCGCCACTGCCAGTACATCGCCCTTTTTATGATCACCGGCAATGATCATCGCCAGCGTTGCCGGTTTCATACTGATAACAGCCTGAGCCAACGCTTCGCGAGAAGTTACCGCCTTATCGGTGACATCCACCATTTGCGCATTACCCTGCGCGTCGATATGAGTCAATTTGTCGCTCATAAGCGTTTTACCCTACTCCTTCGGTAAGCGGAATGCGACGAAGGCATTGCCACCTTTCTGATCAAAACTATTGTAACCGGACGAGACAAAGACCATGGCCCTGTCGACATAAGCGCCATGCACATCCATTGAGCCGCCCTCTGCCAGCCCGTTGACGGCGGTGAGCGGCCCCCAGGTATCAAATGACCAGACCGGCTCGCCGGTTGCACTGTCAAAGACACGCAATATTCCGTCCAGCCCCCCGGCCCACACCAGGCCCGCGCTGCTGGTTAAACTGGCCGACACCCCTTCGTGGCAATCTTCACGGTTGTTGCAGCCGCCCACGACCGGAGCGTGCCATAGCTCCCTGCCGGTGGCGATATCCAGAGCGATGACTCCGCTGCGGGCCGGCCCTTCAGTATCCCGACTGATGATCCAGCTGCTGGTTCGGTCACTTATTGGCACAAAAAGGCGATTTTTACGCGGATCGATGGCCATACCCCAGTGGATGCCCCCGAGTTTGCCGCCGCGACCCGAGCGATATCGCCAGATTTCTTCCCCATCTTTGGCGTTCAAGGCATATACCATGCCGGATTTTTGACCCGCCAACACGATATCCCGCCCGCCCGGCAGGGTGTGAAGAATAGGCGGCGCACCGAAATCAAAATCCGGGCCCGCATTTTCCGGGCAATTGGCTGTAAACGGTGTTTCACACGACACATTCCAGGTGTCGTTCGCCGTAAATTGCTCGCTCCATAGCACTTTTCCGTCTTTCAGGCTGAGCGCCATAATCGAATCGCTGTTGGCCGAAGCCGGGGCCGAATAGTTCTCACCGGTACCGATGACAATTTGCGCCCGCTGTGTATCGATCGCCGGCGCAGACCATACCGGCACCCCGGAAGGCGCATAGCGGGGAATTACAAACCAGCGCGTACCCACCTTTTTGGCCGGCTCGTCAATGGTGTTACGGTGCCACAGATACTTGCCGGTTTTGGCATCAAAAACCACCACGGCGCCCTGAAAATCACAGCAGGGATAAACCGGAATCACGGCAACAAACATCTCGAACGACGATACCGGCACATACAAGCGGCCATCGTGATAGGTCGGCGAACCGGTCACCATGGCGGCAAAGTGCGAATGTACCTTGCTGCGCCAGGCCAAACTGCCATCGGCAAGGTTCAGCGCAATAACTTCACCGCCAGCGGTGCCGAAATAAATCAGCCCCCCATCACCCGCAACAATAGCGGTGCGAATATCATCGCCGGCATCAAACTGCCAGCGCAGGCAGCCCGAATCTTTGCCCAGTGCATGCAGCACGCCGCTGCGGCTACCCACCACCACGGAGTCCCGGGTCACGAGCGGAAATGAATGCGGGTCTTTTTTGTCGTCCAGCTTGAAAACCCAGGCGAGCTCGAGTTGCTGCACGTTGGCGGGCGTAATTCGACTGTCGGCCTGATAGCGATGGTTGTCCAGACCATACCCCCAGCCGCCACCGGTAGCCGAGGTGTCAATTTTACGGTTGTCGCAGTGGGTTTGCCCGTAGGCATTGGCAGTCACCCATAGCAACAGCCCCAGTAATACCCGACGTTTATTCATACGCTCTCTTTCTATTGAACTCTTATTCTTAGTGATCAGCCAAAGCGGGTATCAGCGACAAAGGGGTTGGTCTTGCGCTCCTGCCCAAAGGTCGATGTCGGGCCGTGCCCGGGAATAAAGGTAATGTCGTCACCCAGCGGCCAGAGCTTCTGCTGTATCGAGGCAATCAGCGTATCGTAGTCACCCATCGGGAAATCCGTTCGCCCGATGGACCCCTGAAACAGCACATCGCCAACCATCGCGAGGCGCATGCCCTCATGAAAGAAAATCACGTGCCCGGGCGTATGCCCCGGGCAGTGCCTGACCTGAAAGGTCTGCTCGCCCAAGGTGACCGTATCGCCGTCCTCCAGCCACTGATCTGGCACAAAAGCCTCCGCGTGCGGAAAACCGGACATCTGACACCAATCCGGCAGCTTATCAATCCAGAAACTATCTTCCTTCTGGGGGCCGATAATCGGCACACCAAATTCCTGACGCATATCGTCAGCCGCCGCGCAGTGATCCATATGGCCGTGGGTCAGGAAAATCCGGTCCAGCGTACCGCCCAACTGCTCAATCGCGGCCTTAATCCGGTCAACATCCCCGCCAGGGTCAACAACAGCGGCTCTCCCCGTTGCCTCACACACCAACACACTGCAATTCTGCTGATAGGCCGTTACCGGCACAATGGCACACTTCAACATCACTAAAACCGTCTGATTTCCGAGGCCGAAAGCTTACCACAAGCCCCTACCCCCGACAGCTTACAGAGCGGCAATGCCGGCTTTGTTATTGCCATTTCAAGGGCAATTCTATAGAGTAGCGGCCCTTCTCAATGGCTCGAATGTGGGCCATAAAGAGCAAAAGTTTTGGTGAGGTGTCCGAGTGGCTGAAGGAGCACGCCTGGAAAG
>DIBR01000019.1:3490-18379 GCA_002415025.1 Spongiibacteraceae bacterium UBA5047 | reverse complement strand
CGAATCCCTCCCTCACCGCCATAAATAAAAAACCCGGCCGCGCGCCGGGTTTTTTATTTATCGGTTTGGGCTGGCAAGAACCCTCGCAGGGTTCGACCAAAAGCGCTGCTTTTGGATACGAGCGGCACCGCCGCGAAGCCCGCAGGGGCAAAACAGGCCCTAGCCTGTTTTGATTCATCCCTAGCTTGACCACCTCCAAAAACCCAGACCTACCCAATCAATCGAGCCGGTTTTTTTATTTATCCGGCCATGAGGCCGGGTGAGAACCCTTCAGGGTGAGCGGCAGCGAATCACAAAATGCGCCAGCATTTTGAACAAGCCGCACAGCGGCGCTGCCCGCAGGGTCAGAGCAGCCCTTAGGCTGTTCTGATTCATCCCGATCTCCGCCCGATACACTGCGCTTAATCGGGCCTACACGCAAATGTAGGCCGGCATAAGCGCAGCGTTGCAGGCGTCACATCAATCCTTAAACACCGGCACTCTACCCTGCTTTCGTGCCTTGATTGCTTCTTCAAAATTCTGGGTCGTCATTCTGACAAATAACTGTGCATGCCCTTCGTGATTCATATGCGCGTGACGACTACCCGCCTCCAGACCGGCCCACAACATCTGCTTGGTAATTTCGACGCCCAACTGGCTAAAACCCACGATACGCTCGGCCATGGTGTAGCACTCTTCCAGAAGCTGCTCATGGGCTACCACTCTGGACACCATACCAATACGATCGGCTTCTTCTGCATTAACGTCACGGCCCGACAGCATGATTTCAAAAGCCCGGCTGGAGCCTATAGCACGCGGCAATATGTAACTCAGCCCCAGTTCTGCGGCAGTAAGCCCGTTGTTAATACCCGCCGCACGGAAATAAGCTTTCTCGGAAACAATGCGAATGTCCGTCGACATTGCAAGACAAAAACCACCACCAATCGCCGCGCCATTGACTGCCCCGATAACGGGCTGGTGCATATCCTGAATCGTTTTAATAACGTCATCCAGCACCTTCATGGCACGGCGCGCAATACCGGGAACCGTCAGGCCGTCAAAGATAGACATATAGCCGGGGTCTTCCAGATCGGCACCGGAACAAAAGCCCTCGCCGGCACCGGTCAGAATTACCACCCGCGTATCGTTGTCAAAACTGACTTCTTCGAGCGCCTCTCTCAGCGGGGCCATCACATCGAAAGCCATGGCATTCATCCGCTCGGGGCGGTTCAGGGTAATCTGGGTAACGTGGGGGCGCGGCTTCTCTACGCGGATAAACGACATGGTTTCAGAACCTTTTATGGAAATTATGGCGACCTATTGAAGCCTATCTGCAAGGCTCTGACCATTACAGATTGTTTCAATTCGAGCACGCTATTCCTGATAAAGGTCGAAGCGCTCGTCGCCAAAGATATTAACGCCGGGGGCGAGCAGATCCATATAGCGGTCAAAGTACAAAAACTGCTTTAACAGCATCGTGAACGAGCGCGGAAAGCGAATACCGTAGCTCTTGGCGATGTCTCCCAATTCGGTCATAAGATTGGTGACGCCATCGGGCTCACTACCACCACTACCGAGCAGATACTCGGGCTCCATAGCGTCGAGCCTGCGGAACAGTTTTTCGATGTCGCGCGCCAACTCGTCCACGTTGACTTCCTTGCGGGTGACACCAATGGCCAGCATGGATTTGGCCATTTGAGCGTAATCTTGCTGATTTACAGCCATAAAGAGCGCAAACGTCGCCTCCCAGACACTAGGTTTGATGCGCCCGACCATGCCAAAATCAATAAACCCGACACAGCCGTTTTCCAGCAACATCAGGTTGCCGCTGTGAAGATCCGCATGGAAAAAGTCACATTGGGTCAGGCTCGCAAACCAGGTATTCATGGCATTGAACAGGCTTTGCGCGGCATCGTGCCCCGAGGCTTCCAACGCATCCATATCGGTCAGGGCTACCCCGTAAAAGCGCTCCATGGTCAAAACGCGTTCGTTGCTGGCCTGAAGGTAGGGCCTGGGCACCAGAACGGAGGTATTCCCGGTACTCGACAGATAGCGCCCAAACTGGGTGAGGTTATCAGCCTCTTTGACAAAATCGCACTCATCGAGCATTGCCTGATACATCTCTTCAACAATATCAGCCACCGCCCCGCGATCCAGATTGGGCACGATCATTTCAAACAGGCGGGTGAGCAAATAAACGGCATTCAGATCCGTGGTGAGTGTCATTCTGACGCCGGGCTTTTGCACCTTGACCACTACGTCTTCACCGGTAGTCAGGGTAGCAGCGTGAACCTGGGCTATGGAGGCCGATGCCAGCGGACGCTCATCTATATAGGAATAGATCCTATCCAGCGGCTTGCCCAGGTCACTCTCAATAATGGCTTTCACCTTACGGAACGGGATGGCCGGTGTCTGGTCGAGGCATTTTTGAAATTCGTCGACATACTCTTTGGGGAAAATAGACGGAGAGCTGGCGATAAATTGACCAAACTTGATATAGGTTACACCCAGCGTTTCAAACAGCTCACGCATTTCGGCAGGCGACGGCGGGCTCCAGCGATAAATCCAGCGCAGGGCTTTGGGGTACACCGCCGCAAAGGTTTGAAACAAACGCATTGAGCCGCGTACGCCCAATTCGGCGAGTTGCATGGGGCGCCTGGATTGCAACTGATTTTGCGCCATAGACTTTGAACCTGCAGACATCATCATCCCTGAGTGCGGTGTGTAAAACGCGAAGTATACGCGAAGCCGGCGGGCATTTCAGAGCACTATTTCCGCTATTGTAGCTGTTCCACGAGGGGCCACCCGGGGGCAACGGCCTTGCCGTCATCATGCCGTCATACAACCCTGGCACCCTGCTTGGTAACAGTATCTGCCTTTTTGTGACATAGCGCGTGCCGGCTGTTATTCCTGCCGCGCAGCCACTACAATGTGGGCGGTGTCACTATCTATCCGAGTGGTTAAGGAAACAAGGTGCAACTACCTCTACGACGACGTACCCAGCTTGAAGATCGCATGCGCACGGCCGATACCTACGAGCAGTGGGCCAAGGCAGCACAGGCCCACGATGATCTGGCGGGGCTTGCGCAATGGCGCAAGATGGACCAAACGCGCCTCTACGACCACGTTTCCATTCGCTACCGCCTGGACCGGCTGCGCGCCCTGCGCAGCCGCCACGATGACGTTGGTTTACTGTTTACCCTGAACGAAGGCATTCACGGCAATATGGGCGGCATGGGCAAGGCCGCCGTTCACTCGCGCTCCAAGTTTGGCACCAAACATCTTATCGAGAACTACGTAGAGGAGATTGCCGACTCCCTCAACCATATCGCCAACACCGAAAACAACAACATCGACTTTGAAGACAAGCTCGACTTCTTCCAGCGCGCCAGCCAATGCTACGGCCGCTCTGCCCTGATGTTGAGTGGCGGCGGCGCTTTGGGCTTCTATCACATTGGCGTGGTGCGGGCCCTGCTCGAGCAAGACTTGCTGCCCAACGTTATTTCGGGCGCCAGCGCCGGTTCGCTGGTGGCGGCTGTGCTTGGCACGCATACCGATGATGAAATGGACCAGTTTATGGATGCGAAACATCTCGCATTCGAAGCCAAACAGGAAGCGAGCTGGTTTAACCGCATGTTTCGTGGCGCACGGGCGCATATCGATATTCACGACCTGCAAAGTGTTATCAACCGCCTGATCCCGGATATGACCTTTGAAGAGGCTTACAAGAAAACCGGCCGCCAGATCAGCATTTCCATTGCACCTGCCGAGACCCACCAAACCTCGCGCCTGTTGAATGCAATTGCATCGCCCAACGTCTATATTCGCTCGGCGGTACTTGCCTCCTGCGCAGTACCCGGCGTGTACCCACCCGTGACGCTACAAGCCAAAAACGTATATGGCGACAGCCAGCCCTATCTCGCCTCACGCAAGTGGATAGACGGCTCGATTTCCGACGACCTTCCCGCCAAGCGCCTGTCGCGTATGTACGGGGTTAATCATTTTATTGTCAGCCAGATCAACCCGGTGGTGCTGCCGTTTATCAGCCGCAAGAAAAAGCGCGGTGGTTTCGCGACAGCCGCTGCCAGCATCGGCCGCTCGGCTCTGACCGAGGTGCTCGATTCCCAGCGTTTTATCTCGCAAAACTATCTACGGGATATGCCAAGGCTCAATATGGTGCTCAATAGCATGCACAGCCTGGCCAAACAGGAATACTCCGGCGACATTAATATCGTCCCGAGTTTTCGCTTTTACGATATGAGAAAACTGCTCGCCAAATTATCGGAAGACGAGCTGGTCGGTCTGATGCGAGAAGGCGAACGCGCCGCCTGGCCACAGATTGAAACCATCCGTACCTGCACGCGCATCAGCAAGGTACTCGATACCATTCTCGAAGAAATGCAGAATATTGAAGTTCAGGCTGTGCGCAGGGTTCACCCGCTGCCCGCTATCAAATAGCGCCCACCAAAACTGCAGCCCCGTTATTCTGACGGGGCTTTTACCATCACGGTCAGCCTCGACACGCAGAGCTTTCTACCCTGCTGATCGCTGATATGCGTTTCCCACACCTGAGTACTGCGCCCGATGTGCAACGGGCGAACCACACCGGTTACTTCACCATCGGTTGCCGATCGCAGGTGATTGGCATTGACCTCAAGCCCGACCACCACCGAACCCGGCTCAGCGCAGAGAACACCGGCAACGCTACCCAGAGTTTCAGACAAAACCACCGACGCACCACCGTGTAATATGCCAAAAGGCTGTTTGGTGCGTTCGTTTACCGGCATCGTAGCAACAATAAAATCTGTACCGATATCCTGGAATTCGATCCCCAGAAACGAGGCGATACTATTTTGTTGCATGGCGTTTAATTCACCAACCGTCGCCGATTGCTTCCACATTCCCATATCTACCCCTTACACTACATGACTGCGATGGGCGCTATCATAATGGTGTCGCATCTTAATTACCTTTCATCTGATTGCACAAACGCTGTGCAACATAACGCAGGCCGAGATCATCAACACGCCCCCAAATTCACAACCGCCCGCATCCAGATTTGCACTGGGCGTTGGCCTCGGCATCCTCACGGTTTTTCTGGGCAGCACGGTCGCGGCCGCAGGCAAGCATCTGGCCGGACAAGTGCATATTTCAGCCATTGTTCTGGCACAGTACCTGATCTGTTTTCTACTCGTCCTGCCCTGGTGCCTGCGTAGCGGCAGGCGCGCACTGGTTACCCAACGGCCTGTGCAGCATGCCATACGCGGCATTGCCGGCTGCTCCTGCTTTTACACTTACTACCTTGCCATGCAACATATGCCTCTGGTTAACGCGACCTTGCTGCGCAATACCGCACCGCTGCTTGTTCCTTTGGTGATCCTTGTCTGGTACCGGACAGGCATTCCCGCCACGCGTCTGATTCCGCTTATCATCGGGTTTTCCGGAATCACCCTCGTGCTGCGACCCAGTCTGGATGGCGTTGGCATGTGGGATCTTGTTGCCTTGAGTTCCGGGCTCGGCCTGGCAGTTTCCATGGTCGGTACGCGCGAGCTGGCGCGCACCGAACCCGAAAGCAGAATACTGTTTTACTACTTCACTATTTCGCTGATTTTTGTGCTGCCGTTCTTCGCGCTCAACTACCAAGCCATCCCGGCCAGCGCCCTGCCGTGGCTGCTCTATGTCGGCGTAGTGATGTACATCACCTTTATCGTTTACACCAAGGCTTTTTCTTATGTGCCGTCGTCAGTATTGGCACCCACCAGCTACTTCGCCATTGTATTCAGCGGCCTGCTGGATTGGGCGATTTGGGATGCCGTGCCCGACACACCCACCTTTGTCGGCACGGCGCTTGTCGTCAGCGGTGGCCTACTGATTCTGCGCAGCCCCAACACCACCGCCGACGACAACTAGCGGCTTCCTGTTCGCGCCGGCTATCGCAGTGTCAGTTCCGGGCGTGCCGCGCAGGCGTCGCAGCACGCCCGGCAAGAACTCATACACCGCCAAACCTGTGAGAATCAACAAACTCCCTTGCTGTAATTCCCTGCCAATACTCTCCCCGGCTAACAGTACACCGAGAAACATTGCCAGCACCGGGGTAATGAGCGGCACCAGTCCGACCACCTCAAAGGGCAACTGTCGCAGTACGTAGTAGAACGCCATAAACCCCAGCAGCGACCCCACGGTCGCCAGATAAACTATGGCCGCGCTCGCAGCACCCAGTGTCATGGCAGGTATCTGGCCGTCCAGGACATACCAGCACAACAAAAGTCCCGGCAAGGCGAATACCATCGCTCCCAGACTTTGCTCCAGAGGATCGATAGCGCTGGTATCCATTGTTTTCAGCAAAATATTGCTGAGCGAAAACAGCACCGTAGAGCCAATCATCAACAGAATGCCGATATACCTCGCGTCACCCGCGCCAAACTGCGCATAGCTGATCAACATCAGGCCCGACAGCGAAATGCCGAGCCCCAATAGCCGCAGCGGTGTGAACGGATTCTTTTTGAGAATCAGCACCGACAGCAAGCCCATAATCAGGGGCGCGGTCGCAAACATCACCGACACCAGACCGGACGAAATGTAGGTTGTCGCCAGATACACCAATGGCATATTCGGAAAGATAGAGAGGCTGGCCGCGGCGTAGGCTTTCCAGTGTCGGCGTTTAAGGCCGCTTCGGTGGCAGACCAAAGCCACAATCACACAGGCAAGGAGTGACGCCAGTACAAAGCGCATCGAAGCCGCTGCCAGCGGCGAAAAGCCCTGACTGCTGATTTTGATGGCAAGCGGCGTGGTTGCCCAAACGGCAATCACGATGAGGTAAGCCAATGGCGGCCCCATGGTAAAACTCTCCTTTAGCTACCGGAAAATTCTGGGGCCAGAAACGAAAAAGGCCGCAGAATTCTGCGGCCTTTTAATGAAATTATTGACTCTTCATCCAGACGCGCAGACAGGGTTCACCGGTCGCACAAACCAGCAAATTGCCGCACATTTCATGGAATGAAGTTGAATCATGGTCGGTTTGTATTTCACAAAATTATTGAACAGGTTTGATCGTAAGTCAGCGACGAAGATTGCACAAGGATATTTTTGCCATGACGCAAGGCTACCCTTGTCGACAGCGGGCTACTCGCCGACCTCCCTCCCGCCACTGGCATCCGGCGGACGTAGAGCTTCGCTCTGGGCGAGCAACCATTCAAGCAATAGCCGCCAATCCTGCTGATCCTTGATATGGCTCTTGTGAGGCGGATAATCCGTAATACCCCTGCCCTCGACGAAGGCGTTGACATAATTCTGGGTATCCCGAAAAGTCGACGGATAGGGAATGTTCAAGCTGCTCAAAAACTTCTGCAACCGGCTCCAGGCCTTGGTTCCGCGTTTTACACGGTTGGCGACTACTGCCACGGGCCTTCGCTTGTGGCGCATGATTGGCGTTAACAGCAGCTCCCCGATGAACCGGGCGCTGGCACGAATATCTATATCCGACGCTAATACCGGAATAACCAGCACATCGTGGTCGGCAACCATATCGTTCAAATCTGCGCCTTTCAGACCCGGGGGCGAATCTGTAATCAACCAGCGGGTTGATTTGGGTGCCCGCCACTGAAACGCGCGCGTGTTTTTAGAGGTCTCGTCAACGTGCACCCCGTACACCCGGGGCAAAGTGGTATTGCGGGATTTAAGCCAAAGGTGGGCGGAGGCTTGCGGGTCTGCGTCAATTAGCAGGGTAGCATCACCGCGAGCCGCCAGCCACGCCGCCAGATTGGTTGCCACGGTAGTCTTGCCCGCCCCACCCTTGCTGTTAATCACCAGAATACGACAGGCCTGAAGTTGCCGAATGGACACCAGCGGGTCGATAGGCGCAGTAGTACTCGTTGTTGAAGGGGACACGTTCATAGCCAGGCTGGATACCGCAAGCCGCGTTATCGGGTATATCTGCAAGAGCACCAGAGCCGGCTCAGCAGACGCTTGCTTCGATCTTAACAGCTACACAGCAATAACGTTAGAGGAGACCGGAGCACAGAAACACGGCGATCAACCCAAATATCGAGCGAAACGAAAAAAGGCGGCCTAAGCCGCCTCTTCTCCAGCTTCTGCCGAATTTACCAGCCAGTCACTTCCTGCAGTGCCTTGCCGATATCAGCCAGTGAACGTACGGTTTTAACACCCGCGTCCTGCAATGCTGCAAACTTCTCGTCTGCTGTGCCCTTGCCACCGGAGATAATCGCGCCGGCGTGGCCCATACGCTTACCCGCTGGCGCAGTTACGCCCGCAATGTAAGAGACAACAGGCTTGGTTACATTGGCTTTGATGTAGGCTGCAGCTTCTTCTTCTGCAGTACCGCCAATTTCACCGATCATCACAATCGCTTCGGTTTTCTCGTCGTTCTGGAACATTTCCAGAATGTCGATAAAGTTGGAGCCCGGAATCGGGTCGCCACCAATACCCACACAGGTAGACTGACCAAAGCCTGCGTCTGTAGTTTGCTTGACCGCTTCATAGGTCAATGTACCCGAACGCGACACGATGCCGACTCTGCCGGGCAAGTGAATGTGGCCGGGCATAATGCCGATTTTGCATTCGCCGGGAGTGATCACACCTGGGCAGTTCGGGCCAATCAGGCGCACGCCCAGCTCGTCACACTTCACTTTACACTCGAGCATATCCAGCGTCGGAATGCCTTCGGTAATACAAACGATCAGCTTGATGCCGCCGTTGGCCGCTTCAAGAATCGAGTCTTTACAAAAAGGCGCCGGTACGTAAATAACCGAAGCCTCTGCGCCGGTGGCCGCTACTGCATCGGCAACGGTATTGAAAACCGGCAGGCCCAGATGCTCCTGACCACCTTTACCCGGTGTTACCCCACCGACCATTTTGGTGCCGTAGGCAATGGCTTGCTCGGAGTGAAATGTACCCTGTGAGCCGGTGAAACCCTGACAGATAACTTTAGTGTCTTTGTTGATTAAAATACTCATTGATTAACCCTCCGCCGCTTTAACAACTGCATCTGCAGCTTCGGTCAAGCCGTTGGCAGCGATAATGTTGAGACCGGATTCAGCCAGCAGCTTGGTACCAAGATCAGCGTTGTTACCTTCGAGACGAACAACAACCGGTACTTTAACGCCCACTTGTTCAACGGCACCGATGATGCCTTCGGCGATCAGGTCGCAGCGAACAATGCCGCCGAAAATGTTAACCAGAACGGCTTTAACACTATCGTCAGAGAGGATGATTTTGAACGCTTCGGATACGCGCTCTTTGGTTGCACCGCCGCCCACGTCGAGGAAGTTGGCCGGAGCACCACCGTGCAGCTTGACAATATCCATAGTACCCATGGCCA
This sequence comes from Spongiibacteraceae bacterium UBA5047, assembly GCA_002415025.1. GTDB lineage: Bacteria > Pseudomonadota > Gammaproteobacteria > Pseudomonadales > Spongiibacteraceae > Litorivivens. The sequence goes on along the minus strand of DIBR01000019.1, from coordinate 9,063 downwards.
AACCGGCGCCATTAACCATGCAGCCGATGTTGCCGTCGAGAGCAACGTAGTTGAGCTCCCACTTGGCCGCGTGCGCTTCGCGCTCGTCTTCCTGAGAGGGGTCATGCATTTCTTTCAGTTGCGGTTGGCGGTACATGGCATTGCTGTCGATGCCGAGCTTGGCATCCAGGCAGTGCAGGTTGCCTTCGGTGGTAATAACCAGCGGGTTGATTTCCAGCAGAGCCAGATCTTTTTCCTGAAACAGTTTGGCCAGGCCTAGGAAGATGTTTACGAACTGCTTTACCTGAACGCCGTTCAGGCCCAGTTTGAATGCGAGCTCACGGCCCTGATAAGGCTGCGCGCCCGTCAGCGGATCAACAATTGCCTTGAGAATCTTCTCTGGAGTCTCTTCTGCAACTTTCTCGATTTCTACACCGCCTTCGGTCGACGCCATGAAAACGATTTTACGCGTTGAGCGGTCAACAACTGCGCCCAGATAAAGCTCTTGATCAATATCAGTGCAGCTTTCTACCAGAATTTTTGCTACCGGCTGACCGTTTTCGTCGGTCTGATAGGTCACCAGGTTTTTGCCCAGCCACTGCTCGGCAAAGGCTTTGATTTCTTCGGGTTTGCTAACCAGCTTCACACCGCCCGCTTTACCGCGGCCACCGGCGTGAACCTGTGCTTTAACTACCCACTGATCTCCGCCAATTTTCTTGGCCGCTTCTACTGCTTCCTCTGGTGTATCGCAGGCAAAACCCTTGGATACAGGCAGGCCGTACTCGGCAAAGAGTTGTTTGCCCTGGTACTCGTGAAGGTTCATGATTTATACCGTCTCGGTCTGTGGAACGTAAAGCAGATCGCTACCTGTCAGTGTGTGACCTGCTCCCTCAAAAATATTGCGAAACCCGCAAAATTTGGGCGCGTATTGTCCCTGAATTTACGGGTTACCGCAAATTAAAGCCCGGCCATCTGATCGTTTTTTGAGCAGACGACAGGCCCCTCCCCCGTATTCTGGATAGCACAGCGGCGGCCAGTATGGCCGCCGCTTCACTGTCCGGAATTGGTGTTAGCGCTTTTTCCGGTTCGGAATATGGATAGCGTGCCCCGCTACCGCCAACGCTGCTTCGTGCACGGCTTCCGACAGGGTCGGATGGCCAAACACAGTCAAACCTATATCTTCTGCGCTGGAACCAAACTCCATCGCTATGACAACCTGCTGTACCAGGTCGGCCGCGCTGGCGCCTATGATGTGGCAACCCAGAATGCGATCGGTCTCGGCATGGGCCAGCATTTTGACCATACCCGCTGAGTCGTTCGCTGCCAGCGCACGGCCGCTGGCAACAAAGGGAAAGGTGCCCACGTTGTAGGGAACACCGTCGGCCTTCAGCTCTTCTTCGGTTTTACCCACCGCTGCAACTTCCGGGTGGGTGTATATAACACTGGGAATGCAATCGTAGTTCATGGCGGTTTTCTTGCCGGCGATGCGCTCGGCCACCATCACGCCTTCTTCAGACCCTTTGTGCGCCAGCATCGGGCCGCGCACAATATCACCCACGGCATAGACACCCGGTGCATCGGTTTCACAGTAGTCGTTGACGAAAATAAAGCCGCGCTCATCCAGATTGACGCCGCTGTCCTGAGCCAGCAGGTTTTTGCTCTGCGGACGACGACCGACAGCCACGATCAACTTGTCGAAGGTCTCTTTTACGTCCTTGTCGCCATCGTTGTAGGTCACGGTGACTTTAGATTTTGCGGTTTTGCTGTCAACCACCCGACAACCCAAACGAATATCCAGACCCTGCTTTTTAAACAGTTTGGCAGCTTCTTTGGCAATCTGCTTGTCTACCGCTGGCAGGAAATCAGGCAAGGCTTCTATCACGACGACTTCGCTACCCAGCCGCGACCATACGCTGCCCAATTCAAGACCGATAACGCCGGCGCCGATGACACCCAATCGCTTGGGTACGGACTGGAAATCGAGCGCGCCAGTGGAATCAACTATCACGTCCTGATCAATCGGTGTCGGCGGAATTTCTACCGGCAGCGAGCCAGCTGCAATAATGACGTGCTCGGCTTCCAATGTTTCAACGCTGCCGTCTTCCTTGGTGACTTCAACCTTTTTGCCCGCCAGCAGTTTGCCAGCGCCGTTGATGGGGGTTACGCCGTTCGCCTTAAACAGGCCGCCAATACCACCCGTGAGTTGTTCAACCACCTGATCTTTACGTTTGATCATGGCAGGAACGTCAATAGACAAGCCCTTTGTCGTGATGCCGTGAGCAGCAAAGTCGTGAGCCGCTTCCACATACTTGTGGGTAGAGTCGAGCAAGGCTTTTGAGGGGATGCAGCCCACATTCAGACAAGTACCGCCGTGGGCTGGCTTGCCGTTTTTGCCTTTGCCTTTTTCGATACAAGCTGTTTTCAGACCCAGCTGCGCTGCGCGAATTGCCGCTACGTAACCAGCGGGCCCGGAACCAATGACTACCACATCGTATTTCGACATTTTCTAAACCTTCACGTTTGTGCCCCACGGGCGAGCGAATAGGCGGCTCTGCCTGGAGCCGCAAGATTTCTCTGATGACAACTAGATTTCCAGCAGGATTCGGGCCGGATCTTCGATCAGTTCTTTGATGGTCACCAGAAATTGTACGGCCTCTTTACCGTCAATCAGACGGTGGTCATAAGACAGCGCCAGATACATCATTGGCAGCACTTCAACCTGCCCGTTTACCGCCATTGGCCGGTCCTGAATCTTGTGCATACCGAGAATGGCTGTTTGCGGCGGATTCAGTATAGGCGTCGACAGCAACGAACCAAACACACCACCGTTGGTAATGGTGAACGTACCGCCCTGCATATCTTCAATACCGAGTTTGCCGTCGCGGGCACGCAGACCGAAATCACGCACTTTGTCTTCGACGTTGGCCAGGCCCAGTGAATCGGCATCACGCAAGACAGGCACAACCAAACCCTTCTCGGTGGAAACCGCGACGCCGATATCCTGATAGCCGTGATACACGATGTCACCACCATCAATAGAGGCATTCACGGAAGGAAAGCGTTTTAGCGCCTCGCAGGCCGCTTTAACGAAAAATCCCATAAACCCGAGGCGCGTACCGTTGTGGGTTTTTTCAAACAACTCTTTGTACTGGCTGCGCAACTCCATCACCGGCTTCATATTGACCTCGTTAAAGGTGGTCAGCATGGCGGTGCTTTGCGAGGCTTCCAGCAGTCGCTCGGCAATGCGGGTACGCAAGCGGGTCATGGGCACACGCTTTTCAACACGCTCACCGACGATCAAGCTGTCCAGAGAGGCTTTTTCAGGAGCAGGCGCAGGTTTGGAAGCAGGCGCAGGCTTGTCGCTGGCTTTCGGGTTTTTCAGGTGTGCAACGACATCTTCCTTGGTAATCAGGCCACCCTTGCCGGTACCGCTGATGGTGTTGGCTTCAAGATTGTTTTCATCGATCATCTTGCGCGCCGCAGGGCTGATCCGCGGATCATCACTGCTATTGTCATCGCCTTTCGCTTCGGCTTTGTTGCTGGCAGCCGGTTCGGACTTATCCTGCCCGGAGCTGGCCGTCGCTTCCCCGCCCTCTTCAAAGCGACCAATGACTTCGTCGCTGAGAACGGTTTCGCCTTCGCCCTTCACAATTTCCTTGAGTACGCCATCGGCGGGCGCCACCACTTCGAGTACTACTTTGTCCGTTTCAATATCGACCAGCAGCTCATCTCGGGATACTGCTTCGCCCGGCTGTTTGTGCCAGGTTGCGATGGAGCCGTCTGCCACTGACTCGGGAAATGTGGGTGCCTTGATGTCAATTGTCATGAGTATTCCTTATTGACTAATACTTTCAATAATAGCGGTCAGTGTTGCCTAGCTAGATTCGCAGCGCTTCATGAATAAAGCGCGTCTGTTCTTCAATATGCAGCGCCGTATAACCCGCCGCCGGCGAAGCTGAGGGGTCGCGCCCGACGTACCCGAGCAACAGGTTCCGGTCAGGGCGGAAGCTGTGAACAACGCGCAACATGCGGTGACGGCTGTTGTACCAGGCCCCCTGGTTGCGCGGCTCTTCCTGACACCACACCACCTTTTTCAGATTCGGGTAGTGACCAATAACCTCTTTGAGACGGTCGTAGGGGAAAGGATACAACTGCTCAAGACGCACAATTGCGATATCGTTCTTCTCGTGGGCGCGGCGCGCTTCCAGCAGCTCGTAGTAAACCTTGCCACTACAAAGCACCAGTCGCTTGACCTTGGTCTTGTCGAGATTATCAACTTCATCAATAACTGTCTGAAACGAACCGTCTGCCAATTCTTCCATGGTCGACACCGCGTCCTTGTGACGCAACAGGCTCTTGGGTGACATGACAATCAATGGCCGACGCATCGGGCGAATCATCTGGCGGCGCAGCATGTGATACACCTGCGCGGGCGTTGACGGCACACACACCTGCATATTGTGCTCCGCACACAACTGCATAAAACGTTCGAGCCTGGCCGAGGAATGCTCCGGCCCCTGCCCTTCGTAACCGTGCGGAAGCAGCATGGTCAGGCCGCACAGACGCTGCCATTTAAATTCGCCGCTACTGATAAACTGGTCGATAACCACCTGGGCGCCGTTGGCGAAATCACCAAACTGGGCTTCCCAAATAACGAGGCTGGTAGGCGTCGTGGTCGCGTAACCATATTCAAACGCCAGCACGGCTTCTTCCGACAACAGGGAGTCGTGAATAGTAAACGCGGGCTGATCGGGCGCGAGGTTTTTCAGGGGAATGTAGGTGTGGCCATCCTTCTGGCTATGCACAACTGCATGGCGATGCGAGAACGTGCCACGGCCCACGTCTTGCCCTGTCAGCCGAACGGCATAACCTTCGTCGAGCAAAGTGGCATAGGCCAGCGTTTCCGCAAAACCCCAGTTTATCGCCATGGCGCCGGCAGCCATTTTGCGGCGATCCTCGTAAATCTTGCTGACCTGACGCTGCAGCGGAAAGCCTTCCGATACCGTATTGATATTGCTGGCTAATTCCCGCAAGCGCTTGCTGTCAAAACGGGTGTCGCCGGGGGCGTTCCAGTCGTGCCCGATATAGGGTGTCCAATCCACAAAAACGCCGCTATTGGGTTCCATTACCAGACTTTTTACAACGTGCTTACCCTCATCAAGTGCGGCACGATAGTCTGTTTCTATGCGATCAGATTCTTCCTTGCTCACCACGCCCTGGTCGGCAAGCGCCGCCGCATAGAGATCGCGAGTGGATTTTTGCTTTTTGATCTGCTCGTACATCAAGGGCTGGGTGCCGGAGGGCTCGTCTGCCTCGTTGTGCCCGCGTTTGCGGTAGCAGATAAGGTCGATAACCACGTCCTTATTGAATTCCTGCCGGAAATCCACTGCCAGCTGGCTCACAAACAGTACGGCTTCAGGGTCGTCGCCGTTGACGTGAAAAATCGGCGCCTGCACCATTTTGGCGATGTCGGTACAGTATTCGGTGGAACGTGCATCCGCCTGGAAGCTGGTGGTGAAACCCACCTGATTGTTGATAACGATATGCACGGTGCCGCCGGTACGGTAGGCACGGGTCTGGGACATCTGGAAGGT
>DIBR01000019.1:408-3271 GCA_002415025.1 Spongiibacteraceae bacterium UBA5047 | reverse complement strand
GACATCTGGAAGGTTTCCATGACCACGCCCTGACCGGCAAACGCGGCATCGCCGTGCATGACAATGGGCATAACCTTTTCACCGTCGGTATCATCGCGCCGATCCTGGCGGGCCCGCACAGAGCCTTCCACTACCGGCGATACAATCTCCAGATGCGAGGGGTTAAAGGCCAGCGCCAGATGAACTTCACCGCCCTGGGTCATGACATTGGATGAGAAACCCTGGTGGTATTTAACGTCGGCAGACCCCTGATATTTGGCCTTACCTTCAAACTCGTCGAACAGCTCACCGGGATTTTTACCCAGAATATTAACCAGTACGTTAAGGCGACCGCGGTGGGCCATGCCGATAACAATTTCTTTCGCCCCGTAGGCGCCGCCACGCTGGATCATGGTGTCCATCATGGGAATCAGGCTTTCGCCGCCCTCAAGACCAAAGCGCTTGGTGCCGGGAAATTTCGAACCCAGCGATTTTTCTAGGCCTTCAGCGGCGGTCAGGCGCTCCAACAAATGCCGTTTGACGTCTTCACCGTAGGCCGGGCGCGAACGCACACTTTCCATACGCTGTTGAATCCACTGGCGCTCCTCTGTGTTCACGATGTGCATGAACTCGGCACCCACGGTACTGCAGTAGGTTTTTTCGAGAGCTTCGTGAATTTCGCCGAGGGTCGCCTGATCCTTGCCGATATACAGACTGCCGGTTTGAAAAACGGTATCGCGGTCGGCATCGCTGAGCTGATGGTAGTGCAAATCCAGGTCAGCAACCGGGGGACGCTTCCAGAGCTTCAGCGGATCGAGATCGGCTTTCTGGTGGCCACGTTGACGATAGGCGCTGACGAGCTGGATGACACGAACCTGCTTGCGCTCGTGGTCCGATACCGGGCTGGTGGTCGCCGCCGCCGAGGGCCGCACCCGAATTTTGGCGAGATTGGCGAAATGCTCGCGAATCGGCGAATGCGGAATATCGCGGACTGTGTGATCCGAGGCGCGAGGGAGCTTTTCAAAGTAACTTCGCCACGCTTCCGGCACGGCGTTTGGATCTGTCAGGAAGGTCTCATACAGTTCTTCAACGTAAGACGCATTCCCACCCGAAATATGTGAGCTGCTCCACAGCAACTCCATCGAGCCTTTTTGCATGGGTTCCCACCTGCTTCAATCGCGGTTTCCGCTGTGGACCGCTTCGCGCAATGCCCTGCCGCTCTCCCCCGAAACACGACTACTGGCTATTGCGAGAACCGCCTGTCTTTCACAGATAACCGCAGGGGTTATTCGGTTCCTCTTTTTCAGTTCAGAGCCATTCGGCCCAGGGTACTGCGCCCACCCCACATAAGAATGCCGGATAAAGCGTTCTGGCCCCATCGTAACCACGATGACAGAGAAGGCCAGAATTTCAATACTTACAATATCTTACCAAGGCTTTTTAATAAAGCTCTCAGGTCGCGTGGGTCAACAGCATATTGCGGATATGACCAATCGCGCGAGTCGGGTTCAAGCCCTTCGGACAAACATTGACACAATTTTGAATGCCGTGGCAACGGAACACGCTAAACGGATCGTCCAGTTCGCTCAAGCGCTGCTCGGTAGCGGTATCGCGGCTATCCGCCAAAAAGCGGTAAGCCTGCAGCAAGCCGGCAGGGCCAATAAAGCGGTCAGGGTTCCACCAGAATGACGGACAAGACGTTGAGCAGCAGGCGCAGAGAATACACTCATACAGGCCGTCCAGCTTTTCACGCTCTTCCGGTGACTGCAAACGCTCGATCGCGGGCGCAGGCGTATCGTTGATCAGATAGGGCTTAACTTTCTCGTATTGCTTGTAGAACAAGGACATATCTACAACCAGGTCGCGTACTACCGGCAATCCGGGCAGCGGTCGCAGTATCAGCTTGTTGCCGCCGCGCATGGCTTCAGACAGCGGCATGATACAGGCCAGACCATTCTTGCCATTGATATTCATGCCGTCAGAACCACAGACGCCCTCGCGGCACGAGCGGCGAAAGGTCACGCTGGGGTCCTGCCCTTTCAGCAATTCCAGCACATCCAGAACCATCAGGTCTTTGCCGCCGGTGTCGAGTTCGACATCCTGCATGTAGGGTTCCTGATCAGTCTCAGGGTTGTAACGATACAGACTTACTTGCAACATTCTTTATCTCCCCGACTTAATAGGTACGTGCTTTCGGCTCAAACGCTTCGCGGGTCTTCGGCGCGAAGTTTACTGCGCGCTTGCCCACACGTTTGTCACCGGGGAAGTACACCGAGTGGCACAACCAGTTCTCATCGTCACGATCTTCGTAATCTTCGCGCGCGTGAGCACCACGGCTTTCCTTGCGAGCTTCGGCCGTGATAGCAGTAGCCTCAGCCACTTCAAACAGGTTGTGCAGTTCCAGCGCCTCGATACGGGCGGTATTGAAGGTCATGCTCTTGTCTTCCAGGTGGGCATTTTCGATGCGGCCGCGCAAATCAGCCAGCTTCTTGATGCCTTCCTGCATGAATTTCTCGTTGCGGAACACACCGAAGTGGTTCTGCATGGTGTTTTGCAACTCCTTGCGCAGATCGGCAACACGCTCGCCGCCCTTGCTGCTGTCCACCTTCATCACGCGCTGGGCTGCGGCGTCGATGTCAGTCTCGGACGCATCGCGTATGTCGATACCTTCGCGCAGCGTTTTCTCGATATGCAAACCGGAAGCGCGACCAAATACCACCAGATCCAGCAGCGAGTTGCCACCCAGACGGTTGGCGCCGTGCACGGATACGCAAGCCACTTCGCCGCAGGCATACAGGCCGGGAATCACGGCATCGTTGCCGTTCGCATCCAGCGTCAGCGCCTGGCCGTGAATGTTCGTTGGGATACCGCCCATCATGTAGTG
>DIBR01000019.1:0-122 GCA_002415025.1 Spongiibacteraceae bacterium UBA5047 | reverse complement strand
GGCACAACCGGGATCGGCTCTTTAACAGGGTCAGCGTGAGCAAAGGTACGGCTCAGTTCGCAGATACCGGGCAAGCGGCTCTCAAGCACTTCTTCACCGAGATGATCGAGTTTCAGGTAAAC
>DIBR01000049.1:13534-14120 GCA_002415025.1 Spongiibacteraceae bacterium UBA5047 | reverse complement strand
AAACCTTTATCACCAATGGCCAGCACGCCGATCTGGTGGTGGTAGTCGCGAAAACCGACCCCAGCGCTGGCGCCAAAGGCACCAGTCTGTTTTTGGTAGAAGCGGGAACGCCGGGCTTCGAAAAAGGCAAGAACCTGCACAAAATCGGCCTTAAGGCACAAGACACCTCAGAGCTGTTTTTTCAGGACGTTCGCGTTCCCGCAACAGCGTTGCTGGGCGAAGAGGGTATGGGCTTTGTTTACCTGATGCAGGATTTGCCACAAGAGCGACTGCAAGTATCCGTTCTGGCCGTACACAGCGCCCAGGCCATTCTTGAACAAACCGTGGCCTACGTAAACGAACGCAAAGCGTTTGGTAAGTCCATCGCTACCTTCCAGAACACGCAGTTCAAATTGGCGGAACTGGACACTGAGCTAACCGCAGCCACAGTTTTTCTTGATCGCTGCCTCGAGCTGCATATTGAAGGCCGCTTCGATGCCATCGCCGCTGCAAAAGCAAAACTGCTGACCACAGAACTCCAGGGCAAAGTCATGGACGAATGTCTTCAGCTCCACGGTGGCTACGGCTATATGTGGGAATACCCGGT
>DIBR01000049.1:12790-13274 GCA_002415025.1 Spongiibacteraceae bacterium UBA5047 | reverse complement strand
GACGCCCGGGTGCAGCGCATTTATGCGGGAACCAATGAAGTGATGAAACTGATTATTGGCCGTGAGTTGTTGAAGTAGGCCCGCCAGGCGGGCTCCCACTTATCCTGCCAAGGTTCTGTGGGGGCCAGCCACTGGCCCGGCGGCAATAGCGTCGAACTTAATCCAGAGACTTATTAAAATCCCAGTACGCTTTCAGCGAAATCAGTTTGCCTTCGTCGTTAGCTTTGTAGACGACCACCATCCGCATTTCAACCACCTGCTCACCCAGCACATTGCGAATATCAACAACATTGGCGCACTCATCGCCCGCCGGGTGCGACGAGGTAATTTCGAATTTTTCCATTACCCCGGGGCCAATAATCATATCGTAGAATGCGCCGATCGCTTCCTTGCCACTATGACCTTGCCCGCTCGGATCAAGCGGTGATTCACCAACCGGGTCCTGCACCACCGCGTCGTCAGCGAACAGGCTTAACCAGCCTTC
>DIBR01000049.1:12052-12549 GCA_002415025.1 Spongiibacteraceae bacterium UBA5047 | reverse complement strand
CGATCACCGGCCAACACATATTGCCCGGATTGGAAGCTGGCCTCCTGTGCCTTGTAAGCGTTGCCCATAACCTTTCGCCCTGTCTGTTATTGAAATATCCGATCAAACATAACAAGGCGCCCGGGAACAGACAATGGCACAAACGGGTGACACCCGCTGTGCCACGCGTTTAGTCAGGCATCGAATACCAAAAATCGTAGCTGCCGGAACCGCTATAGCTGCTGACGCGCCAGCGGTAGTCTCCCGCCGAACCATTGTAATCAATGGTTTCGTTGCTGCTATTGGTCTCCGCGCGGGCAACGCTGCTCCAGCTACAGAAGAACAATGAGCAACTGTATTTTTCAAGACGCAGATCAAAATCAGCATTTGCCGGCCCTTCAAGCCAGCCCTGAAACCGCCCGGCCGAAGTGGTGATGCCCTGAGCCGGAATGTACGCTACTCCGCCGTTAGCAAGGTTGCCTCCGGTGTGGGTGCAGTTACTGCAAGGCGCTGAACCC
>DIBR01000049.1:10821-11855 GCA_002415025.1 Spongiibacteraceae bacterium UBA5047 | reverse complement strand
GCTCGGCAACGACAAGCGCCTGCACCTTGGTATCAAGCTGATTGGCGTTATCGCGCACCTCCAGCGAAACAGTGTAGGTACCACCGCTACTGTAAGTATGGCTGGTTATTGCCGAGCTGCTGACGGCCCCATCACCGAAACTCCACTGGTAACTGGCTACTGCATTATCGTCAGAGCTCGCGCTGGCATCAAAGCTGCACTGCAAATCGCTGCAATCAATGCTCATTCGCGCAACCGGCGGTAAATCAGCGCCGGCACCGGCAACATCGTTCTGGGCCAGAATATTGGGAGAACCGGCACCAATGCCGCTCAGACGACTACCGACTGCTGCGCCCATCACGGACGAAAATACCTCGCCGGGCTGCGCGTTCGGATTGGCGCCGAGATAGAGCGCAGCAATACCGGCGACATGCGGCGACGCCATGGATGTACCACTTAAGGTTGCCGTACTGGAGTCACTGTTGATACCCGCAGACCGAATGCTCGACCCCGGCGCGAAAATATCGACGCAGCTGCCCTTGTTGGAAAAGGAAGAGCGCGCATCTGAGGCCGTGGTAGAGCCCACAGTCAGTGCTTCGGCAACACGATTAGGTGAACCGGTGCAGGCATCGGCATTGTCATTGCCGGCCGCAACCACAAAGGTCACGCCCGCGTTGATCGCTGCGCGAACGGCGTCATCCAGCGCTGTACTGTTTCCGCCCCCGAGACTCATATTGGCAACCGCGGGCTTCTGGTGATTGGCCATAACCCAGTCCACACCGGCAATCACACCGGAGTTCAGGCCGCTGCCGTTGCAATCAAGAACCCGCACAGCATGCAGGGTACTGCCCTTCGCCACCCCGAATTGGGTGCCACCGACAGTGCCCGCTACATGCGTACCGTGACCGTTACAGTCATTGGTATCATTTGGATCGGCGGCGCCACCGCCGATACCGAGAAAACCACCGCCGCCGACGGTATTAAAACCGTTCCCCAGCCGTCCGCTGAACTCGTTGTGAGTGCTGCGGATGCCGGTATCAATAATGTAGGCATGC
>DIBR01000049.1:9452-10589 GCA_002415025.1 Spongiibacteraceae bacterium UBA5047 | reverse complement strand
CACCAGCGCCGTTATTGGCAAACTGATAATTGCCGTCCAGGGGCAGGTTTTCCTGATCTATTCTATCGAGCCCCCACGTAGCATTAGCCTGGGTCGCCGTCGCGCCGACAATCCTGTCTTGCTCGACGTAGGCGACCAACGGATCCAGTGCCAGCAAAGACGCCACTGCCGCAGGCATTTGGCCGACAAAGCCGTCAAGCGCATTTTCATATACGCGATCGATCTCTATGCCATAAGTCGCGGCGAGAGCCTCAACCTGCCCGATCAAACCTGTAAGGCCAGACAGACCGGATTTTTCCAAAACCACGATGTAGCGATTCTCAACCACTGTACCCACACCGCTGACCTGGGCGCTGGCGGTCTCAACGGGCGCATTAACAAGGGATTCTACCGGGGGTGGGGCAGCAGAATCGGAATCAGACTGACAGGCAGCTAGCAATAGTGCGCTTGCAGCGAGCAAAGGCATTAACGGACGCATTGATTTCTCCAGAAAACGATTCACATCAGGCGCGAATCTTATAGTTATAACTTATCTGGAAGTGTACGGAGTGCCGGGCGTACACCATGGGCAGAAGTCACACTTTGGCAGATTGCAAACGTGACAGAGTGCACACTGAACACATTTAGCGTGCCCACCTCAGCATGGCTTTCCGGGGTTTAGCGCTCGACCAACGCTCGCTTCAACTCCTGTGACAGCAAGCGCTGCAGCACCTTGTCGCGCAGCCGCTGCGGATCACTGAGCCCCAGAGTATTGAGCCAGGACAGCACCCTTGGCGACAACTTGCCCACCGGTCGTAACAGCAGCAACAGTAATACCAGCGGCGAGCGCTGCTGGCGCTCTGACAGGCTTTTCAAAGCGGCAGCAACTTTCAGCTCTTCATCGCTGAAATCACTGCCAAAGGGATGCGCGGGGAAGTTGCCATCGCGACTGATCAAGCCAAAAACCTGCTCCACACGCTGCGGGGTGTTATCGCGAAATTGCTGTGGGATCAGGTAGCCCTCCTCCACTTTGCCCGCACTAACGGCACGCGCCAGCAAGTTGCTCTGGAACCGAGAGTCAGCAATATTCAGTAGCGCCTTGATCACCTGGCCATCAGACTTGCCACGCAAATCGGCAATACCGTACTCGGTGATGAC
>DIBR01000049.1:6825-9277 GCA_002415025.1 Spongiibacteraceae bacterium UBA5047 | reverse complement strand
GCAATACCGTACTCGGTGATGACAATATCCCTCAGATGACGCGGAATGGTGCAGGCGCCGTACTCCCAGACAATATTGGATTCGAGGTGATGACTATTCTCGCGAACAGCCCGGATCATCATAATGGAACGCCCGGTGAGAAGCTGGTGGGCCATAGACACAAAGTTATACTGCCCTCCGACACCGGATAGCACCTCTCCGCTTTGCAGTGTGTCTGACACTACGGCACCGGTCAGCGTTGCCTTGAGCCCGGTATTGATAAAACGAGCGTGAATACGCTGAGCCCGATACAGGCGCGGGTTGTGATCGAGCTGATTGATTTTATTCACGCCGGTCATATTAATTTTACGACGCAACGTTTCCGGCAGCCCCCGCAACTGCTCGTAAAAATCTTTGCTGCCCAGAAAAAAGCCCCCGTGCAGCAAGTGTCCGTTTTTCAGCGATACTCCCAGACATTGCGACGCCATCACCCGTCGCGAGTGCGGATCGGCCACATTGGCGGCAATTCGCGAACCATCAGGCGCAGTGATATACCCGTTTTGATAGCTGCACGAATCATTAAACAAGCCGTGGTGCTGCAGGATACTGAAATCCTTACCCCGAATTTCGCGCACACCCAGTTCTGCCATACCCTGTAATACGTCAATATCCAGGTCGGCAGGATTGCAGCGCCCTTCGTTAATCAATTGCTGCAGTGCCCAAAAATCGTATACCTCACGACACAGAACGCGAGCATCCATCAGGTGCATAAAACCTTCGACAAACATTTCAGTCGCGCCATAAAGGCCTTTGTGAAAGGTCGCCGTTCCGCCAACAGATTTAATCAAACCGCGATTTTCCGGCGTCAGGGTTCCACTGCGAATCAAGGCATCCTTGTAGCTGGCATTGTCTTCCTGGCGCAAACTCAACGCGTAGGCAACAGCATCACCCAGTGCACCGATGCCAATTTGCAGGGTGCCGCCATCAGGAACAAGACAACTGGCATTCAAACCCAGCAAATAGTCTGCGGCACCGACCGGCGGAAGTTTAGGCACAGAAAACAAGGCGTGATTATGCTGCTCGCCTCGCACCAGAATATCGTAGGTGTCGAGCGGCACTTCGGCATCGCCGCACATATACGGCAAGGTTTCGTTTATAACTGCAACCGCCATAAACTGCCGGTCGGATTCCCGCAGCAGATCACACAGCTCGGCAGAGGTATCCGGATTGCAGCTCATGCTCAATTGCACGCTGCCATCGTGCTCCCGGCTCGCCACCATTTGCATAACAACGTTGCAGCCGTTTAAAAAAACATCGCGCGCGGCATGTGTGTAATTGGAACTGATGTAGTGATACTGGGCGTGAAAGTTACCCAGACGACTCCCGGGCTGAAAAAAGAACTCCTTGATTTTGACGTTCCCGGGAATTCGGTTGGCAGCAAGATCGGACATGTAATCCAGCGATGGCACGCCCTTGTATACTCGCTGTAATACCGGCTCCAGAAACAAGCCACGCAAATCATTTGCTTTAGGCGGCCGCTCCAGACTGAGAGCCGTAAGGAAGGTCAAATCGAGACTGGGATCGGTTTTAGCGCGCTGGTAAAGCGCATTGACCAAAGGCACGGGCTTGCCCAAGCCCAGTGGCAAGGCAACTACCAGTTTTTTACCGAGCTGCTGAACAAGCCTTTTGACGACGGATTCACAATCATTGTGCCACTGCGCCGGACGTGCGGACATAGGAAGAATCCTGGTTCCTGATGAGTTTTACCCCGAGAAAGCAAACAATCTGTAGCAGCTCACGCTGTCCAGATTTACCGTCAGGCTGACAGTAAAGTTGAACGCTCACAACCCCTCTCAGGGCTGGAACGAGTCCACTTGGCAGCTTTCGGGCGGCAAGTTCGGGTCTACCAGACACTCAAAATACGGCACGGTTTCATTGTAGGTGCCGTCGAGCATTTTTCTCAGATTTTCGAACGCGACCCGCATCACCGGATGGAAGGCTTGCGCCTCCGAGCCGTGGCCCGCCAGATTCAGCAAGGGGTCCAGTTCGCCGGCCTGCAGGGTTTCGGTGCCGGTAGTACCGGGGTCCTGACCGGGAAAAACACCAACAATGGTGAAAAACTGGGTAGGAATGGTCGCCGTGGTCAGCGCCGCAGCCATCACTCTGCCCTGATTATGCGGCACCAGCCCGTCGTTTACCGCGTGAACCACAGTAGCGGCACGGATGCCTCCAAGCTTCATTGTCGCGGCGTGATACGCCGGAGAACGGCGGTAATACGCCAGTGGACACTCCGGCGGTGTACCACCGGCATCACGTTCTATCCCGTCACGTGCAGCCGCGGCAAATTCAGAAATCTGCGCGGCAACCGCGGCCTCGGTATAGGTCTCAGCTAGCTGGCTAACCCCTTCGACGTCGATCCAGTAATCGAACAAGGGTGAGCCGTCTGCGGTAAATTTCGATTCACCCGTTGGAA
>DIBR01000049.1:6355-6608 GCA_002415025.1 Spongiibacteraceae bacterium UBA5047 | reverse complement strand
CGTCACCGACTCGGCGATAGCTGTGCCCGACACCGCAGCCCCCATGGATACACCGAACAGGTAGACTGTTTCAATGCTGGGAAACTGTTTGAGCGCCCGCAACGTTGCCGCGATGGTGTCATGCGCGCCACGTAGCGCCGGAAAGCCTAAATTGTCCCGATAGTCCGTTGCCACGAACGCAACACTGCCCGGGTTGTTCTCGTAAAACTGTGCCAGCTGAAGCTCCCGTCGCATGTGCGGCAACCAGCTGCTC
>DIBR01000049.1:5391-6094 GCA_002415025.1 Spongiibacteraceae bacterium UBA5047 | reverse complement strand
GAACAAAGTGACCATTACCGTGCGCAAACACTACCAGACGGGTTGGCTGCTCATCGCGGCGGTATACGAGCAAGCCCTCTGGCAGGGGTGTATTCGATGCCTCATCAGGAACGCAGCCCGGATTGGGATCCATAGGTCCGGCAATATCGAAACTGGCGAGTTCAGTCGCCGAATTTGTGGTGAAGGTTTCAACAACGATCGGGTTGCTACCGGACGAAGAACCGGAACTGGCGCTCGAACTGGAGCTGGAGCTGTCGTTGCAAGCCGCAAGAAATACTGTACAGCCCAGAGTCAGCAACAGGCTGCGAACTCTAATCAGCGAAGTCGATAACGAAACAAGCATTGGAACAACCATATTAAGTTGAGGGTATGGGCGCCGGGGTTCACCGCACGGCCTGATCTTCAGGCAGTATACTATATCGGCTGCCTAGCTGCCTTCCCAGGCGAGCTGCGCAACGCTTTTCAGTATCAATCTGACCAGCAGGGTTTGTCGGCTAACGCCGGTCTTGTTAAAAATAGAGCGTAAGTGGGTGCGGGCCGTATTGCGACTGATGCTCAGGGCCTGTGAGGCCTCGTCCAGACTCAAGCCCTCAGCCAGCAAGAGCGAAAGTTGTGCTTCCGTGGGGGTAAAGCCGAACAGTCTGGCAATAACCCGCACAGGGGCCTCAGCGCCAAAATCGGGGTCGCTGATAAAGATCGCGAC
>DIBR01000049.1:4819-5246 GCA_002415025.1 Spongiibacteraceae bacterium UBA5047 | reverse complement strand
GGGTCGCTGATAAAGATCGCGACCGTGGGTACGGAACGCCCTTCCGACCACTCATTCATCGGTACCGGTCGCACGGCAACACCCAGATCGGAATAGTCACCGTCGCGCTGAATGCGCATGGCCTCAATAACTGCCGGGCCGCCGTGTTGCTGTTGCTCCAGCACCGCGGCAATAAGACGCTGCAGTTCTGCCGTAGCCGCCTCATCGCCAACCTGCAAATAGCCGTTGCTGACCTGCAATTCAGGCTCGCGCGACAATAACTGCTCTGCCATTCGATTACAAGACAGCACGGCTCCATTCTCATCCAGCAAAATGGCCGCCAGTGACAACTGGTTTACCGCACCGGCATAAAGTGCTCGCTCCGATTCCATTTTATTCAGCCGTACATGCAAGCGAATTGCACGTTCGAGATGCCCGACGATATCGC
>DIBR01000049.1:1770-4623 GCA_002415025.1 Spongiibacteraceae bacterium UBA5047 | reverse complement strand
ACGCCTTGTCGGTATCGTTAAAACGCGGCGAGGCCTTATCCCTCGTTACGCGCAGTCCGGCTTCCATCTCGTCGGGAACGTGCATGTCGACGCCAAGGCTGTCAAAAAAACCTGCCGGCTCCATACAGACTTTATATAACTCACTCTCAACCCACTCTGCTTCGGGAATAAGTTCGAGCAGACATTTCACCTGCCCGGGCGGCAAGTGCAAAAAAGGGTCCATGGCAAACAGGCTTTCCTGATAGCGGGCCACGCTTTCCATCAGGCCACCGTCAATTCGCAATACACCCCGATCTTTGGACGACGGCGGCTTTAGCACCAGCGTCGCCGAATTTGCTCCCATCACCTGCCTGAGGTGACCGAGAAAAGTCTGCCAGGGCTCGGCCTCAAGCGGTCCTTCGTAAATGCTGGCAAGCAGCTCACTGACTTTGGGGTCAATCTGCATAAATCCGCAATCTCACTGTGTATCGCACTATTATGAACAGTCCGGGGGCCAATGGGAAACAGCGCCGACTGGCGGTCTTTTAATGGCGAGCGTTAGCGCGCTCAGGTGAATAAATCGTCATCAATTGCCCGCGCGTGATTGTGGCAAACTACTACCCAATAGTTCGGCACCTGCCGGTGCCCACACCGTAAAAACAGGACAGACAGAATGGCTCTTGATGTAAAGGTAGCGATGGTAACAGGCGGCGCCAGCGGCATGGGGCAGATAACAGCACTGCGGCTAGCCAAGCGCGGCGTAAAAGTTGCCATTCTGGATATGAACGACGACGGCCTGCAAAGCACCGCAGCTCAGTCGGAGAATATCACGGCCTATAAATGCGATGTTGCTGACCTGAAGCAAGTCCGGGAAGTTATTGAGCAGGTCGAAGTGCAGCTCGGGCCCATTGATCAACTAACGCACTGCGCCGCCATTATGCCAACCGGGCCACTGCTGACCATGGCCCCGGATTTGATCACAAAAATGATGGCGATCAACTATAACGGTACGGTTCACCTCACCAAGGTGCTGCTACCCAAAATGCAGGAGCGCAAGCGCGGCCTGATCGTAATCTTCGGCTCCATTGCCGGCTATGTCATGGCGCCGGATTTGGGTGCCTACAATGCCACCAAAGCAGCAACCAATGCCTACGCCGAGGTGCTGATTCACGAAAACCGCGGCGGCGATGTGCAGATTCTTGCGGTTAACCCGCCGATGGTAAACACGCCCCTGATTGATCAGGCTATGGATACCAAGAATATTCGCGAATCCCGAGAGAAAGGGCGCATGGCATCGCCGGACTTTATTGTCGATGAAGTGGAGAAAGCCATTGAGAAAGGCACAGAGTTTCTCTACCCCGGCGCCGAGGCAAAAATTCTGACCTGGCTGCGGCGCTTCTTTCCGGGCCTGCTGTGGCGCATTATCAAAGCCTCGTCCAAGTAATACCCATGAGTGGCACCAGCAGATTTTCTGGCAAGGTCGCGCTGATCACGGGCGCTTCCTCGGGTTTGGGTAAAGCCTGCGTTGTGCGCTTGCTGGCGGAGGGCGCCAGCGTTTTGGGCGTTGCCAGAGACCCGGCAAAGCTGGCTGACCTTGAACGCGAATGCAATAACGAACGTCTGAAAACCTTTTCGGCCAACCTCGCCGAACCGGCTCAATGCCAAGCGGCCGTAGAGGCAGCCTTGCAGGCATTTACGACACTGGATGTGCTGCTCAATATCGCGGGCGTACACCGCTTTCGGCATAGCCACAGTGTCAGCGAACAAAACTGGCAAGACGATTTGGCCATCAATCTCAACGCCCCCTTTTTCCTCTCGCAGGCGGCGATCCCTCACCTGCTTAAATGCAAGGGCAATATTGTCAATGTCGGCTCTCTCGCCTCCACTCAGGGGCAGCCCTATTCGGCAACCTACTGCGTGGCAAAACACGGGCTGATCGGTCTGACTCGCGCACTGGCAATGGAGTTTTTGAAACAGGATTTACGGATAAATGCCGTCTGCCCCGGTGGCATGGATACACCCCAGGTGCAAAATATTCAGTTTGCCGACGATATGGATTTTGAGCTGATCATGCGATCGAGCACAGAGCGTGGATTTATGCAGGCAGACGATGTCGCCGCGACAATTGCCTTTCTCGCTTCAGATGAAGCCAAGGCGGTACACGGCGCCGTTTATCAGGTTGATCAGGGCCGCACCGTCGGCTAGGCACGGTTTAAAACCGCACCGACCGGCTTTTGTGTTACGCGTGCCTCAAGGGTAAGCAATGTCACCCGACACTGTGTGCGCCGTTCCGGCAATTAAACCTTCGACTTGGCGTTGCAATAACAATGCCTGATAAGCGCTCACCTCGGTACCCGGCAGGACGCTGGTTCGATGCTGCTGGCGGTCAAACCAGAATTTCCCGGTCTGCCCCGCTACTTCCGCCGCCGACGCCAGCCACACCATCGTATCAGCGCCCATATGGGCATCACGCAAATAGGTCGAAAGCCTGTCATTGAAACGCGGCAGCGATTTTGCCACACCCGGCGTTGCCGCCCAGCCGGGATGCATGGCATAAAAATCAACGTTGTGGGGGCGCCAATACAGGGCCATGTGTTCCGTCATTGCCACCAGGGCACGCTTGGCACGCGCGTAGGCACGACTACCATCAAACTCCCCCTGCCGGTATTGCAGATCGTCCAGCTTCAAACCCGCCAGATACATACCACCTGATGCCACGTTGATCACCCGGCCCTGTGCACGTTCCAGTGAGCTGCGCAAAGCTATGGCAAGCGCTGCGGGAGCAAGCAGGTTCACGGCCAGTGTCAGCTCGTTACCCTCGGCAGTTTCTTCACGCTCTGCCGGCAATACACCGGCATTATTGATCAAGACATC
>DIBR01000049.1:663-1595 GCA_002415025.1 Spongiibacteraceae bacterium UBA5047 | reverse complement strand
CCGGCATTATTGATCAAGACATCAATCGTACTGTGTGCAGCACGAATACGTCTGGCGACGCGATCAACCTCTGCCATCAACGACAGTTCCGCCTCATAGAGTTGAATCGAATGGGCAGCAGCGCCGCTGAAATCCAGAATCGTTTCTTTTGCTGCCTGCAGCCGGCTCTCACCGCGGCCAATCAGTACCAGCGTTGCCCCCAGCCGGGACAATTCGCAAGCTGCGGCCAAGCCCAGGCCCCCTGTCGGGCCGGTGAGCACTACCGTTTTGCCATCCATAAACTGTGACAGCCCCTTGTTCGGCATATTCAGATAACCGCGCTCGGTAAAGCCGCACAATGCCGGCAAAAGCAGTCTGTCTTTCAAGGTTGTTTTCAGGGATGTTGCAGAGGCTTTTGCCGGAATCGTCAAGGCCGTCTGCAAACCCGCCACGGCCTTTTTCCCCAGCCTGATCAGGGATGGCATCATCAATGGCTTAAGGCTTTGGGGGAAGCTGCGCAGGGTCAGCACAGCGTGGTATTCGATTTCAGTAGCACCGCCCTCACACTCACGAAAAGTCAGGGTATCCAATGCTGCCAGAGTATCGTTAGTACCGCTCAGCTGCAGCCGCGCATTATGCTCACTGTGATTGAGCGTATAACGCATGGCAACATGCTTTCCGGCGACGTTAAGCAGAAGGTCAAAGTCAGAGCCTTCCCTGACCGGCCCGGGCGTTACCTTCCTGGCCCGATAAACCCCCGGATCCCACTGTTCTATGCTGGAAAAATCCCGGACGTAGCGAAAGCAGTCATCGATAGATCGTTGAACGGTGATTGTTTCCCGCAATTCAACCTGCATACATACTCCGAAGCACTGTTTTGATCTTGAGCCTTTTACGCCCCTGCTTCTGCTTCAGATCACCTATCGCAGCCATAAAAAAAGGGAGCCGAAGCT
>DIBR01000049.1:0-459 GCA_002415025.1 Spongiibacteraceae bacterium UBA5047 | reverse complement strand
AGCTTGATACGGCCACGCTGATCTACGTCCAGAACCTTAACCTGCACTTCCTCACCTTCTTTCAGGTAGTCATTCACGTTCTCAACACGCTCGTGGGCAATTTGAGAGATGTGAACCAAACCGTCTTTACCCGGCAGGATAGTGATAAAGGCACCGAAGTCTACGATACGAGACACAACACCTGTATAGGTCGCGCCAACCTCTGCTTCTGCAGTGATGGCCAGTACGCGATCAACAGCCGCATCGCGAGATTCGGCATCAGCACCGTAAATACGCACCGTACCGTCGTCTTCGATGTCGATTTGCGCCAGCGTTTCTTCACAAATGCTGCGAATGGTTGCGCCGCCTTTACCGATAATGTCACGAATCTTGTCTGAGTCGACTTTCATCGTCATCATGCTCGGTGCATTGTCAGACACCTCGGTACGCGATACCTGCAACACCTGATTCATTTGACCC
>DIBR01000013.1:34282-60591 GCA_002415025.1 Spongiibacteraceae bacterium UBA5047 | reverse complement strand
GCTCTTTCACCAGGGCGCGGGTGAAATAATCGAGGCCGCGCTTGGTGGTGCCGTAAATACCCATGCCGGGAAAGTATTCGCCGTCGCTGCCGCCGCCGAGCATATTGAATAATTTGCCGTCACCCTGTTTCAGCATCCCTTTGGCGGCAGTGCGCGAACCGTTAATGGTGCCGAGCATGTTGGTATGCACCATGGCTTCAATTTCGCTTTCGGGTGTGTCGACGATAGACCAGACGGTGCGCGCCAGACCGGCGTTGTTAATCCAGATATCGACGCGGCCGTTGATTGCGTTTGCGGTATCCCACAGCGTTTGCAGGTCGCTTGCCCGGGTGACATCGACCGCGCAGCCAACTATCTCGCCAGACGCACTGACCTCGCGTTTGATGTTGGCAATGGCTTCGTCAACGGAGGTTTGGCTGCGACCGCAAACGGCAACGTTAAAGCCGCGGCTGGCAAACTCGCGGGCTAGCCCGTAGCCGATACCTTTGGTTGAGCCTGTGATGACAATGGTTTTCATTGTATTGCCTCTTGCTGTGGGCGCCGGAATAAGGTTTCAGGAAAGCAGGGCGGCATTCGGGTCGGGGTGCGAAACCTGGTAGCCGGTGGCATACAATTTTGCGGCCGAGATCTTGCGGTTGGGCGCCTTGATCTGGTTGAGAAACTCCAGTCGCGGCCAGCCTTCCTTGTCGCAGATGGCATCGAACACCTGCTTGTTGCTGGCGGGCAGGTTGTTGTTGTCGCAGACATTGAATATGCCGGTGAGCTCGTTGTTCAGAGCGTGCAGGGCGGCTTGCACCACATCTTCAAAGTGAATGGTATAGAGCGGAGCGTCGGCGCCGAATATGGCTTTGCCGCCAAAGTAGTCGTGGGCCATTTTTACCCGGTCAGTGAAGGTCATGTCGCCGGGCGCGCCGTGAATGTCTGGCAGTCTCAGTACGCAGCCGCCGCTGACGGACAGGGCGTTGCGTTCGGCAGCCTGATAGTATTTTGATGAGGGTTCTTCGTGATTGCTGGTAGGGGTTTCTTCCGTGATCGCTGCGCTGCCTTCTCCGCCGTCGCCGTAAACGGAAAACGACGACAGGAACAGTACGCGATTGCAGGCCTTGGCGGCACTGGCCAGCGATTTTTCCAGTACTTCGTGGTACTGGGCTTCGCGCTCTTCGCGGGTGCGCGTATTTTTTACGTTGGGGGCGACGGTGGCGATAATGGCATCGCAGCCTTGGGCGGCGGCTATCACCTTGTCGGTTTCGGAACCCTTGAGCAGGGCGACACTGTCGGCCAGGGCTTCGAGTTCGGCCACTTTTTCCGGTGTGGTGGTACTGCCAACAACCTGATGACCCGCGCTACGCAACTGTGCGGCAATGGCCTTGCCGACATGGCCCATGCCCAGAATAAATACTTTCATTGATTGTCCTCTCGCCGTCAGACTGCCGGAATGGGGTAGATAACAGCCGGTTTGTTATGATGAATGTTCTGTCTTTTGATAGATTAATGTTATAACAATAATACAAATACGTAAACAAGCGGGATTAACGATTGTGGGAGCAGTGCCAGAAGGGTTGAAAAACAGGCTGATCGGTTTAATGCATATTGGCCATGTTGTAGAAAGTATAGAGGAGTCCGTCGCCACATTTCGGCGCGTTTATGGGCTGGATGACGACGACATTCGCCTGCTGCCTGAGTTTGACGGCGCGCCGACCCGCTTTGCCTTCGTGCGCGTTGGCGGGGTTGAGTTTGAGCTGATTGAGCCGCTGAGCGATGAATTTCGCGCCATTTTGCTGGGCGTGAAATCGGGCGAGGGTGGTATTAATCATGTGGCCTATCGTGTTGATGATATCGACAAGGCGATGGCAGACCTGCAAAGCGCGGGTATTCGTCCCGGTTACGTAACGCCCGGCGGGGTTATCGATACCGGCCGCACCCGCATTGCCTACCTCAACCCGGATGATACCGGCGCGTTGCTTATCGAACTGGTTGAGGTGAAGCCCGGCACCAAAGGCTGGTTTGAATCATGAGGTTCGCAAGCCTGGCGACGGGTGAACTGCTGGCCAGCGGTGAGTATCACTATTTCGAAAATGGCGAGCAGCGCAATATTGTCGAGCCGTGGAGCCTGTACAGCGGGGGCGACGCTGACGACATGCTGGCCGTCAGTCAGCGACGCGTCGAGGAGGCGGGCATTGTTATTGATGTCGCTGTCGAAATGACGCAGGGCTTGTGCCGGCGGGCGCACTTTAGCTGGTCTCAGGCCGGTTCTCGCGGTGGAGCTGCAACGGAGGCGGTATACACCTTTGATGGCGGGGCGTTGTCAGCGCTGACGATTGACGGCCGTGAAACCGGAGCTGCACAGGGTTTTGATTACTTTTTTCCTTTGATGCGGGTATTTACCGGCCCCTTGCTGGCGCATCTTGCGCGGCGGTCATCGGCCAGCGTGCTCGTGCCCTGGATTAAAGACCCGTCAAACCTCGAGCTGCTGTTTACTGCTGATTTAAGCGAGCGCTCTGTTGAAGACGTGGGGCGCCTGCGGGCAGAGGGTGGCAATGTACAAATGCTGGAGTACAACGGCGGCCAATACGAGCAGGCCGCCAGTTGCGTTTTACGTGAAGGTAACTGGCTGCAGGCCTATTCCTGGCGGAAGAACCCGACCTCAAGCTGGGAGGTCAGGCTGGTGAGCCCGGTGCCGCGAATGGCCTGCCCGGATTTTACTGTAGTGTAATTTCAATCACGTCTTGTTCGGCGTGAACTTCGATAGCGGCTTTTTTGTATTTCGGTGGCCCGAAGCGTGGGCGGTGATTGTTCGATAGCCCGGTGGGCTCTCTGGGAATGCCGATAAAATTGCTGTCGAGCTTTTTGTTGTCGTTTTCGTCGTGGTAGGCGGTTAGGGCATATTCGCCCGGCTCCAGTGAAAGCTGTATCGAGACTTGCTCGCCAGAGCTTTCTGTCAGCTCAAGGCGCTCGCGTGCAGCCACGTCTTCGGAAAACCATTTGTCGGGGTCGTTGTAGGCGCTCAGAACAATGCTGCCGGTATTGGATGCAATGCCCTTTATGGCTACGGTTACGGTTATGGGTTCGGCGTTGGCGGGCAGGCAAAAGCTGGTAAGTGCCGCCAGTAACAGGCCGGAAAATGTCTGTTTATTCATTGTTATTCCTCTGAAAGGTTTACACAGTTTTTCAGCTTTCCGCGCTGGAATGCTTCAATAATGTCGGCGCTTTGGTCGATCAGTGCCTGCCGAGCGCGCTGGCTGCCCCAGGCATTGTGGGGAGTGATAATCAGGTTGGGGTGGTACAGGTCGAGCAGGGGGTTGCCGTTGACCGGTGGTTCTTCACTTAGCACATCCAGCGCCGCGCCGGCGATTTCTCCCTTGCGCAATGCATCGCACAAAGCCTGTTCGTCAACGATGCCTCCTCGTGCTGTATTGATCAGCAGGGCCGAGGTCTTCATGGCCCTGAGCTCGGCCTGGCCGATCAAACCCCGGGTTTTAGCGGTGAGCGGGCAGTGCACTGAAATCACATCAGAGCTGGACAGCAGTTCTGCCATCGAAACCCGTGGCAAATCTGCTTCTTTGTCTCCCGCATTCCGCGAGGATTCCAGTGCAACAGTGTTCATACCCATGGCGCGAGCGACTCCCGCCAGCCCGCTGCCGGACGCGCCGGCACCGATAATGCCAAGCTGGCTCCCGGCGAGCTGCTGAATCGGGGGTTCAAGCAAGCAAAACTGTTCGCTGCGCTGCCACGCGCCCTGACGCACAGCGTGCTGATATGCGGGCAGCTTGCGGGCCAGTGCCAGCATCAGGGCGAGCCCGTGCTCGACCAGCGAATGGGTGGAATACCCGACATTGTTGCACACGCGAATGCCAAGCCGGGCGGCCGCCTCGAGGTCAATATTGTTAGTGCCGGTAGCCAGCACCACGATGAGCTTCAGGTTTTTGTGTCGCGACAGGGTGGCGGCGTCCAGTACGACTTTGTTGCTCAGGGCGATGTCGGCACCGGCCAGATGTTGGTCGAGCTGATCTGTTGTTGTCTGTTGAAAGTGCTGCAGTTCGCTTACGGTTGCTTCCAGCTTTGTCCAGCTCAGGTCAGCGGGATGCAAACTGCCGCTGTCGAGAATAACACCCTTCATATACCTCGGTTTCCTTGTCGGATTTCACGGTTGTGTATAGCGGCGGCCGTTGGCCGCCTCGCCGGGAGACGGTTTTTGAGAGGGGATGTCTGCGTATGGTCGATACGCTATCAGTATTTATTCGATTTTCAAGCGCAATAATCTCCCCGCGTGTGATATGAAATTTTATATGTGTAACGTAGTGGGCATTTAAATCAGGTTTTTCATCTTAAAAGATATAATATTAGGTCATAAAGCTATTATGCATAACCGGGCACGTTTGGGATCGCCATCACAGAAAAAGGTTATCTGGGTGGAACTTGTGATGCCTGTCAAAAAAGTCAATAAAATATAATAAAAACAAAAATATATGTGTGAATTGCGATGTGGTTTTCACCGCATTGTCAGGGCTTCTGAAATCTAACGGCACGAGTAATACGCGAATATACGTATTGTGATTAATTACGCATTAATCAGTTGAAAAACTAGGTCTAATGAACTCAACCCGATGCTGCAGAGATGGAGAAGGTCTGTCTTGTAGTAAAAATCTGCGGGGCTGCCTGGAAGGAGAAATAATGATGAAGAAATTCCGAAAAAAATCGCTAAAAGCTGCTGTGGCGGGAACCCTGCTTGCAGGATTGCCGGCTGGAGCTGCTTTAGGATTACCTATCGTAGGGCTCGGTGTAAATGGCGGAAGCCTTGGCGACATTCTCGCGGTTGAGGTGGTGGGACCAAAAGGGCCACTCGCCATCGCCGTGTTGGGCAACCAATTACCTCTGCCGGCGAGCATTGATGCGGCTGGCGCTATTGACGGCCTGCTGAGCTCCTTGCCCGAAACCGGAACACCACTTGATGGTCTGGCCGATATGATCCCGGGTGATGCTCTGCCTGGTATACCGACTGATCCGCTCGGTGCGCTTACCGGCTTGATTCCTGCCGGTGGTGGCGGCGGAGCACCGGGTCTTCCCGGCTTGCCCGGCCTGCCAATTGATCCTGTTGGCACGCTCACCGGTTTGATTCCGTCTGGCGGCGGCGCACCGGGTTTGCCCGGCTTGCCTGCTGATCCGGTTGCGGCGCTCTCCGATCTGATTCCCGTAGGTGGCGGATTGCCAGCGTTGCCGGTCGACCCGGTTGGCATACTCGTAGGACTGGTTCCTTCGAGCGGCGGCCTGCCGAGCCTTCCGGCGCTGCCCGTTGACCCGCTGGGCACGTTGGGTGGTTTGGCCGGTGGCGGCGGTGGTCTGCCCGCTTTGCCGGTTGATGTTGTAGGCACGCTGACCGGGCTTATACCCTCTGGTGGCGGTGCCCCGGGCCTTCCCGGCTTGCCCGCATTACCGGTTGATCCGGTAGGCACACTGACTGGCCTGATTCCCGCTGGTGGTGGCGCTCCCGGTCTGCCTGGTTTGCCAGCATTGCCGGTTGACCCTGTTGGTACCCTGACAGGATTGATCCCTGCCGGCGGTGCGCCCGGATTGCCTGCACTGCCTGTTGATGTGGTGGGCACAGTTACCGGTTTGATTCCTGCCGGTGGCGGTGTTCCCGCGTTGCCGGGTGACCCTGTTGCCATTCTGACAGGTTTGCTGCCGGTGAGCTCACTGCCGCTCCCGCTCCCCTGAACGGTCTCCCAGACGACATCTTCAACCTCCCTTCGGGGAGGTTTTTTTTGTTCGAAAATTATACAGGGCGAGGGTAAATACACGCTCTATACAAGGCTTTGCAAACTTTTTGCGTGCCAAGGCTTAATACCAGCTCAGTGCGGGTGTTAAGCTCTGATATGTTAAAAATTGCCGCTACGGTGTAAGGACGCATAATTGCATAGACAACTGAAACGGCTGATATTACTGATGGCGCTGTATTGCTCGGCCGCCGGTACACTGGGGCAAGACCTCAGCGCAGTTTTGCAGGTTGTGGGTAGCTCGCCGGGTGCTGTTATCGCATTACCGCCAGGCGGCGGCGATGGGGCGCTACTTACCGATGCGTTCGGGTTTCCCGCAGGTACGGTGCTTGATATCAGTGCGATACCGGCAGGTGCATTACTGGGTTTGGGGGAGCCAGCACCTGCGCCCAGCCTGAGGCGTGACAATATTGACCGGGATCGGGAAACTGCGAATAGTTTCGGTGGTGTTCAACTTTGTGACGACGACGATGGCGATGGTGTTTGCAATCAGGAAGACTATTGTGCGGGTACACCGGCGCAATCAATTGTGTTACCCAGTGGCTGCCATTTAAGTCGTCACGCTCCCCTTGAGCTGGTCGGTGTTTTCTTTGATTTTAATGGGGCAAACTTGCGTCCCGAATCCTATGAAATTCTGGATCGGGTGGTCGCGCTGTTATTGCAACAAAGCGATGTGGTAGCCGAAATTGGTGGTCATACTGACGCGCGCGGTGACTCGCAGCAAAATTTGCAGTTGTCCCGTGATCGCGCGAAAGCTGTGTACGACTACCTGGTAAAACGCGGCATTGCTGCCTATAGATTAACCTACAAAGGCTATGGATCCAGTCAGCCGGTTGCACCCAATCGACTGGCCGACGGCTCCGATAATGCAGATGGCCGCGCTCGCAATCGTCGCGTTGATATGCGCGTGCTAAGCGATCTCGAAGACCTGCAAAAGTCGCAGCGTTAGAGCCGATAAAGGAAGCGTCAAATGGCAATTGATCTACCCCCGATAATTCCGCCGCAGCTGTCAACGGCCGAGCGAATTCAGGCTCATGCCTCGGCAGCGAGCGATGTAATTGATACGCGTGTTGCCGGTTTTGCCATGCGGATTAGCGGCAACCGCTATCTGACTAAGGCGCAGATAGAAAAAATTTCAGCCGCTTCGACAACCCCGTCACAGGCAATTCGCGCACTCAACCAGGCTTACTACCAAATGGGGCACTTGCTGGTTGCGGTCTATTACGCGCCCGATGGCGAAGACATTCACGTACATGTTGTTAACGGGCGCCTTGAGGGTGTTGAAGGGCCAGACGTTGTGAAGGCGCATTTTCGGCCTTTGGTGGGCGATGCCGATCTGACGGTAGACGAGTTTGAGCGTCGCCGTGTGTTGGCTGAGCTGCAGGCCCAGAGGATGGGACGAGACTACGCCATCAGTTACAGCGTTGGTGAGGACCCCGAGCGCTTCGTGCTGGTGTTTAAGGGCGCGGACGCTGCGGATTATGAACCCACCGATTTTATTGTTGAAGCCGGTAACCAGGGCAACCGGTTTTTGGGGCGCTACTTTGCCGGTGCCAGTGTTGAGCACCGTTTGTGGGAGGGCTCGCAGCTGACACTGGGTTACGAAGGTGCTCTGACGCAGTGGGGCGAGACCAATGGCGGCAGAAGTTACGACGCCCTTAATGCCGGTTTTGATCGTGCGACGCGTTTTGGTGTGTACGGTCTGGAACTCAATCATGTGCAGTACGAGCGTGATGCGGAGCTGGAAACACCGGGGCAGGCCGATACCTCGTTTTTGTGCGTGCTGCTTGGTTTGTGCAGCAACGTACTGCCTACAACGACGCAGGTTGTCGTTGAAAGCGACACTACCGTGGCAGCATTGACAGGTGAGCAAGTGCTGTTGGCTTCGACCCGGCATCGTTTGGCCTTTAGTCAGCGTATCGAGGCGGTAGAGTCGGAAATCATGCTTGATGACGGCCGGCAGGTGCTTGACGAACCGCATACGTCGGCGGAGGCGGGGCTGAAATACTTCAAGCGCTCACGCTGGTTCGACACGGATGTGCGCTGGAGTGTACAAGGTTTTGTTGAGGCGGGGCTGAGCAGCGACAGCGGTACTCTGGGCACAGACGATGGTAGTAGTGCCACTAGCGACGAAGCCGTTTCGGCGGGAAAGCGTACGGCCGAGTACGTTCTTTACAAGCCGAAGTTGGGCTTGAAAGTTGCCGTTGGCGAGGATCTGTCATTTGATATTGACGTGCTGTCGCAAATTTCAGACGGCAATCAGTTGCCGCAGCAGCAACAATTTGTGCTCGGCGGGCTGTCGACGATGAGTGCTTACTTGCCGGGCAGTCTGATCGGTGACTCGGGCGTTTACGGACGGGCCAAGCTGGAGGGGCTTTGGCAGCCCTTCGGTGCCGAGTTGGCACCTTCGGTCTTTATCGAGTACGGCCAGGCCTGGTTTGAGGATGCAAGCGGCGAACTGGGTGACAAGCGGACTCTGGTTGACGCCGGTGTAAGGCTGGAGGGTGAGATTGGTTGGGGCTTGACTACGCAGCTCGTCGCGGCAGTTCCGGTGAGTGACCGCAATGTTGATTCCGACGCCATAGCGGAAATGGAAGTCGATTTTTACTGGCATCTGGAAAAGCGGTTCTAGTCCGCTGCTATGCGGGCAGTATCAGCCTGAGACGAGCCCCGTCTTGTGGTGATTTTTCGACCTCCAGCCGGGCCTCGTAGGCCAGTATGATATCGGCTACCATCGATAGCCCCAGGCCCTGGCCGCTGCCGTATTGATCACCACGATAGCCGCGCTGCATTAATAACTCGGCTTTGTCGTCCGGAAATCCGGGGCCATCATCGTCGATACAGATTTCAATGTTGCTTCCTTCAGAAGCGACTGCGCTTACCGCAACACGTGACTGCGCTGCCTTGCAGGCGTTGTCGAGAATATTGCCGAATAACTCCATCAAGTCCTGTTCGTCTACGGCCAGCGACAGTGCGCTGTCGCATTGAAGTTGAAATTGCAGCGATTTGTCGCGGTAGACTTTGTCGAGGGAATTCAGCAGACGCTTCAGCACCGGCTGTAACGCTGTTTTGCTGCCCAGTGTGCGCGGCCCGGTACTTACTGCGCGTTGCAATTGGTAGGAGATGATATTTTCCATTTTGTTGAGTTGTTCATCCACTACCGGGTCGGGTTTTTCGCTACTGCTCAGGCGCAGCACGCTTAACGGTGTTTTGAGACTGTGGGCGAGGTCGGCCAGTGTATTGCGATAACGCTCGCGCTGCTGAAGCTCTTTATCCAGCAAACGGTTGAGGTTGCGGGTGATGCCGGTGAGTTCCTTCGGGTAGCGTTGGCTCAGATGCTGCCGGCCGCCACTTTCAAGATCACGCAGCTCGCGAGCGAGGCGGCCCATGGGCGCCAGGCCCCAGCGTAGCACCAGTAACTGGATGGCCAGCAATAAGATGCCGGCTAGTCCGAGCCAGAGCGCGATGTTTTTGCGGAAGCTAAACAGCTCAGCTTTGTAGGTTTCCTGGCTGCTGAGGAGTGTGAAGATCAATGGAAAATCAACTCCGTATTCATCTTCCCAGATAACGTGATAGCTGTACCGGAAGTACTCTTCTCCGCGAGCGCTGAAATTGTCAAAAGCCTCCTCGCCGGGCGGTGTTTTGGCATAGGCGTCACGCAGGAACTCCATTGAATTGGCAGACGAAGATTGCCACTGGAGCAGGCCGCTGCTGCTGTGGATAAAGGCGTACAGGCCGGAGCGGAATTGCCAGAAGCGGGGCTCGCGCAAGCGTTCTACCGAGATTGCCTGAGTATTGCTCCATTCCATAACACCCAGAATACCGTAGAACTGCAATTGTAGTTGCGAGCGCTGCGCGTCCACCAGGCTGCGCGAGTGGGCCCGATCGATAGAATAGCCGGTAATGCCCAAAAACAAGGGCAGGGTGACAATGCTGGCGAGCAGCAGGCGCCGGACAATGGAACCGGGTCGCGCGGGTTTCATCCCTGCGGTTTGAGTTCGAAGCGATAGCCGCGGCCGCGCACCGTGGTAATAGGCTTTAGCTTACCTTGCGGGTCGAGCTTTTTGCGGAGCCGGGCTATAAATACCTCAATGACGTTACTGTCCCGATCAAAATCCTGATCGTAGAGGTGTTCGGTCAGCTCGGTTTTAGAAACGATCTGGCCGTGGCGCGATGCCAGGTATTCCAGTGAGTTGTATTCGTAGGTTGTCAGGTCCAGCGATTGTTCGTCCAGACGAACCGATTTGGCCCGTGTGTCGATACAAATATTTTCAAAGCGCATTTCGGGGCTGGCATAGCCAGCCGACCGGCGAATCAGGGCATTGGCGCGAGCCAGAATTTCTTCGATCTGAAAGGGTTTGACGACATAGTCATCGGCGCCGGCTTCCAGGCCGGCAACCTTGTCCTGCCATTTGCCGCGCGCGGTGAGAATCAAGACCGGAAAATTCCGGTTGTTCTCACGCCAGCGGTTGATCAGTTGAATGCCATCCAGTTTGGGTAAGCCCAGGTCAACAATGGCAAGGTCGTAGTCATATTCTTCGCCGAGGAAAAGCGCGTCCTCCCCGTCGGCACTTTTGTCGCAGGCGAAACCTTCGGCTTCAAGTTTGCGGTTCAAGTAATCGAGTAATTCGGGTTCGTCTTCAACAATGAGTACACGCATAGGTGAGCTTCTTGTGTTGTGGCTACTGCGCAGCGCCGGTTTTTGTAATCAGTCTGGCCTGACGGTTACGGTTTTTACTTTGCCATTGTCTTGCAGAATGCGTACCCGGTACAGGCCGTTACCGAGGTGGCGCGCGCCTACGGCACGACCGTTGTAGCGGCGTTCGGCAATTGCTACAGCCTGATCGGTATCGAGACCCTCCGCCCGCAAGTTGCGATCAGCGGGCAGGGTGGGGCGCAAGTTTGGCGCCCGATCCAAACCCGGCAGTGCCGACGCCGACGCAATGCTGGTCAGTATAACCGCCAGCAGCAAGCAGGCGCGCAGGGGGGGGATAGAAACCAATGCAGAAAACTTCATAAACTCATCAGCTGGCCGGTGTTACCGATACATTGACCCGAAGGCGTTTGCCGGGATCATCGGGCAATCGGGATTGATACTCCACGCCATGGTAACGGTAAGTGACGTCATAGCCAACCAGCTCCTTTTTCCAGTGTGTGTCGTACACCGTCTCACACCGCTGTTCCACGTGGTAGTGGCCATCACTGCGTGCTGCCTGACTACCGATAGCGGCTCCGAGGCCGGCGCCGACGAATGCGCCTACCTTCTTGTTGCTGCTTCCGTGGTCTACTTGATGGCCGATAACACCACCGAGAATAGCGCCAAGCAAGGGTGCCGCAGTCTTGCTGCGGTGCTCGTAGTGAACCGTTTCATCCCAGCAGTGTTCCCGGGCTTTGTCGTAGGCGATTTCCTCGTAAACCGGTTCGACGTGGGTAACCTCCGCATACTGTCCTCTCGCTGCGCCGTGATCCGCTACCGAGTATGGTGAAGAAAGCAGGAGTGCAATCGGAAAGTAGCGTTTCATCTGAGCGCCCAACTGGTGACTATGGCCTGACTATAAAGCGTTTTGTCTGAATGCAAGCTGAATCGCGGCATTGATTTAGGGCGCTCCGGGCTTTATAACATCAGCTTGATAATACAGAGGCCATTATGAAACTTTACACCTTTGATGTAGCTCCCAATCCGCGTCGTCTTGGTATGTTCCTGAAGTACAAAGGCATCAGTCTGGACACTGAGCAAATAGACTTGATGAAGCAGGAACAGCTTAACGAGCCTTTCAGGACAATAAATCCGGAGTGCTCCGTGCCGACCTTGCAGTTGGAAGACGGCAGTATCTTGATTGATGTTGTTGCCATCTGCCTTTATCTGGAGTCGCAGTTTCCGGAAAAGCCGCTGATGGGGCGCAATGATCTGGAGCGGGCGCAGGTTATCGGCTGGATGCATCGAGTGTTTCTTAACGGTGTCCTGTCGGTCGCCGAGATGTTGCGTAATCAGGGTGATGCCTTTAAAGGTCGAGCGCTGCCGGGGCCTGCGCCCTGCGACCAGATTCCCGAGCTGGTGAACCGTGGCCGGGAGCGCCTCCAGGCATTTTTTAACAGTATCGACAGCCACCTGATAGGCCGCGACTATATGGTAGGTGATGCCCTGACCCAGGTGGATATTGACGTGTTCGCCGTCTGTGAATTCGCAGGGTGGGTAAAGCAGGAGGTGCCTGCGAGCTGTAGCCAGCTGTTATCCTATATTGAGCGTTTACGGGCGCAGCTGGCCTGAGTGAGACAATAAAAAGCCCCGCCAGGGCGGGGCTGATTTGATAAAGCCGGATCAATCTAGAATCGAAGGTTCAGGCTGCCATTCAGGCCGTGATTGACCCGTACGCGAGTGCTGCTGCGATTATAATGGCGGTTGTTGTGGTAGCGATGTGTTCGCTCGTAGCGGTGATAGCTGTGACGGTAGCTGGGCTGCCGGCTATAGTAGGTATACGTCACCTGACTGGAATGGTGATTGTGGCCATGGCCATGATAGCTGTGCCGTCCGCTGTAGTGGTGGCTGTCGTGATAATGGCTGCCCGTTTCATGGCAGACATACTCAGTATGGCTGTGGCCATGATCCCGATGGTCGGCCAATACCTGATTGGCGCCAAACCCGGTTGTCAGAAGCAGGCTTACTGTGAGTAGTTTTTTCATGGCGATCTCCAAAGGGTTAGAGTCCATCGTTAGGGCATTTAGCGATTTCCCTCATCCTGCGAGCGATCTTGGCACAGGCAAACTGAACAAAAGCTGAATCCTGATCAGGCCGGTGTGGGCCGTTTGGGCGATGGAAGTATGCGATGGATTCGCCAACAATCATTAATCTAAAGGCGTGAGTGGGGAGTTTGTTGTGAAAAGTGGGCTTATAAAGCGGGCGGTATGGCAGTTTTTCCTGCAATTTTTAGTGTTTTCTGCAGTAGTACAGGCAGATTCCCCAGCCCTGCCATTTGAACGTACTGAACAACGTGAACCCTGCCAGCACTTCAATCGGCTGAAAATACCCCTGTTTGGTGATACGCACGTTCATACCAAATACTCTCTTGATGCCAGCACGCAAGATACCCGTACAACGCCCCTGCAGGCCTACGAGTTTGCCCGCGGCAAGCGGATTGGTCTGCAACCCTGGACTGAGACCGGAGAGCCAACGCGCAGCCTGAAACTGAGCCGCCCGCTGGATTTTGCCGTGGTAACCGACCATGCCGAGCTGTTTGGCGAGGTTTCCATGTGTAACTCCCCCGGTATGGAGGGGTACGATGGTTGGCAGTGTCGGCTCTACCGGCGATGGCCGCGCGCGGCCTTCTTTCTGTTTAATACCAAAGCATCTTCCGGTAGCGGCCGTCTCGGCTTTTGCGGTGACGATGGTGAAGTCTGTCGGGCGGCTGGCGCGGGCCCGTGGCGAGAAATGCGTCAGGCAGCCGAGCAAACCTATGATCGCAGTGAGCACTGCGAATTTACCTCGCTGATCGGCTACGAGTGGACGGGGGCCTCAGAGAATCTGTCGAATTTGCACCGCAACGTAATTTTCCGAAACGATAAGGTACCGGCGGTACCATACAGTTTTGTTGACGAGCCGACCGCGCGTGGTTTGTGGACGTCGCTGGAGGAAACCTGTCTGGATTCGGGCACGGGTTGTGATGCGCTGATTATTCCCCACAATTCGAATTTAAGTGATGGCCGTATGTTCAGCCTCACCGATGCGGATGGCGAGATGTTCACGGACGCGGATCTCGCCAAGCGCAGCCGGCTGGAGAGGCTGGTGGAAGTTATGCAGCACAAAGGTAGCTCCGAATGCTTTTATGGGCCGGGGCAACTCGAAGATGAATTATGCGCCTTCGAACAACTTCCCTATGATAAATTTTCCGGGAAATTTATGAGCCTCACGCGTTCCGCACCGGAAAAGGACGACGGCTTTTTGCGTGATGTTCTGAACGACGGTTTGCTGCTGGAACGCGAGCGGGGATACAACCCCTACCAAATGGGTTTTGTTGCCAGTACCGATACACACCTCGGTGCACCTGGGGCAGTATCTGAAACCGGTTTCCCCGGTCATGGCGGTGCAGGTGACCCTGCCAGCGCTGATGCGGGGCCGAGCTTTCCTGATGATCTCGAGTTTAACCCGGGCGGATTGGCCGTAGTCTGGGCCGAGGAGAACAGTCGGGACGCTATTTTTGAGGCCATGCAAAACAAGGAAACCTACGGCACCAGTGGCCCGCGTATGTCGGTACGTTTCTTTGGTGGCTGGGACCTGGACCGCAACCTGTGTGAAGCTCCGAATTTTGTCGAGCAGTCCTATCGTGACGGAGTGCCTATGGGCGGGCAGATGCCTGCCCGGCCGGACAAGGGCGGCGACCCGAGATTTGTCCTGTCGGCTTTGATGGACCCCGGAACCATAGATACTCCCGGCACTCCCTTGCAACGCATGCAGATCATCAAGGGGTGGATTGATAAAGCCGGTGAAAAGCATCAGCGCGTCTATGAAGTGGCAGGGAATCCGGCCAACGGCGCCAGCGTGGATTTGCTGAACTGCAAGCGCAAGGGCGACGGTTATCAACGTTTGTGTCGCGTGTGGAGTGACCCGGAATTCAAGGCTGGCGAGCAGGCTTACTACTACGCCCGTGTAGTGGAAAATCCCAGCTGCCGTTGGAGCCAGCAGGTTTGTGTGGCCAATAAAGTGAACTGCAGCAACCCCGGCACCATTCCTGACGGCCTGGAACGTTGCTGCTCTGACGAACACAAACCCACCATTCAGGAGCGGGCCTGGACATCGCCCATCTGGTACTCGCCTGAATTGCCGGTCGGGCAGGGCGGCAAGCAACAAGCCGCCTTGGAGGACGTTGAATAAATGCGATTTTTGAAACAGCCGCTGTTACATTTTATGGTGATTGGACTGTTGTTGTTTACGGGCAGTCATTATCTTGAGAAGCAGCAACGCGAAACCATAGATCCCTTGGATAATGAAACCGTACAGGGCTTGCGCGATGACTGGATTCGCCAGACCGGTCGCCTGCCGAGCCAGCAACAATTAAATGCGATGCAACAACAGGAGCTCGAAAGCCGGATGCTGTTTGCGGAAGCGCTGCGCAGGAACTATCACCGTGACGACACGGTGGTCTTGCAGCGTTTGTTGAGAGATGCGGAGTTTCTCGGCATTGAGGGTAGCGACGAGGAAAAAATTCGCGCAGCAATGACGCTTGGCGTTCATCTGTCTGACGAAGTGATAAAGCGACGTATGGTTCAGCGTGTCGAACGTAGCGGACGGCTCCGGTACATTGAAAGCCCGGCTGTCGCTGATCTGCAGGCGTTGTATGAGGCTGAAAGCCAGCGCTGGATCGTTCCGGCGCGTTACAGTTTTCGTCATATTTTCTACAGCGCTGATCGCCCGGAAGACCCGCAGCAGCGCGCTGCGAACGATTTGGCGAACCTGGGCAAGAAGGGGGCTGTCGAATCGGCTGCCGGTCTGGGCGATCCGTTTTTGCACGGTCAGGAACTGAACAACCGGTCGTTGCAGGATATGACGTTTATGTTCGGTGCACAGTTCAGTGATGCGTTGCAGCTTCAGGAAATTGTTACTCAGGAGTGGCTTGGTCCGCTGCCTTCGGCCTACGGCCAGCATCTACTGCGTGTCAGCGAGATCTACCCTGAAAGCCGCCGCAGCTTTGCGGAAGTGAAACCCAAGCTGGAGCAACTCTGGCGAGACGAGCAGGAACGGCAGTCTCTGCGCCAGTACATTGGCGATTTGCGGCAACGCTATGTGATTGCGGATATTACCGAAGACCAAGGCCGGGTGCTCACACAATGAACCGTCTACTTATACTCGCCTTGCTATGCCTGGCACCGTTGAGCTTTGCCCATAAACTTGCTCCCTCACTGCTCGAAATAGAAGAACAAAATAGTGGTGTTTACCAGGTGTTGTGGCGTACGCCGGCGCTCAGCGGACAGGTTAGCCCGGAACCGGTTTTCCCGGATGGCTGTGACTTGAATGCACCGGTGAGTATGGCAGCGGGGACGTCTATTGAATGGCGCTGGACGATGCGTTGTCCGCAGGGGCTCACTGGCAGTACGCTGCAAATTCGCGGGTTGACCGCAAGCCGTACCGCTGCGCTGCTTAAACTGTCGCTGGCGGACGGGCGTCAATACAGTGAGCTAATTCGGCGCGACGGACAGTTATTCCGCGTGCCAACAGTACCGGGTACCTGGCACGTTGTTGGCCAGTATTTTGTGCTGGGTGTAGAGCATATTCTCATTGGCTTCGATCATTTGCTGTTTGTCACCGGTTTGCTGTTACTCGCTAGTGGCTGGCGGCAGTTGCTGATTACCGTAACGGCATTCACCCTGGGGCATAGCGTTACGCTAGTCTGTGTGAGTCTGGGTATTATTCCGCAGGTGTCCCTATGGGTGGAGCTGGCGATTGCTGCCACTATTTTGTATCTGGCGCTGGAGCTGAGTTACAAGACACTCGCGAATCAGGCGCGACGGGTTCGGTGGCCGGTAATTGCAGCTTTCGGTCTCATTCACGGCCTGGGTTTTGCCAGTGTGCTCACCGAGTTGGGTCTGCCACAGAACGACGTGGTTGCGGGTCTGGTGGCTTTCAATATCGGTATAGAAGCGGGGCAGATTCTCTTTGTAGGGCTGTTGGCTGCAGTGCTGTCGCTGCTCCGCCGCCTGTCGCAGGTGGCGGAGCCACTGGCACGCGGCGCCGCCGTTTATCTGATGGGAGGCATGGCAGTGTTCTGGTGTCTGGATCGGGGCTACGGCATGTTACTGAGCAGCTTCTACTTCTTCTGACGTTTCCTTGCCGGGGTAGCGGGCCATGGGTATCAGGGGGTGCAACGCGAGCTGCACACCCTCTTCAATAAAACCCGAATTTTTCAGAATTTTGTCACGGCGCACAAAACCCAGATGAGGCTTTCGCATGTCGATCGCCGACAAGGTGTCGATGCCGCCGCGGCTTGCGAACAAGGGTCTGCCATCAAGGTCGTACAGGGTAACGATCAGGCTGGCAGCCTTGATGGTCTGTGACCAGTTGAAGTCTACCGGTACGCCGGTGCCTGCGCCCTGGGTAGCGGGTTTGCGGGTGACGCCATACCAGCGGGCATAGTGATTCATGCCGGGGCTGTGTTGGGCGTCGTGGGCGATCAGGTCAGTGAATATCACGGCATCGACCTGTCCACTTTGTTTGAGGCTGGCCAGCGTGCTGGCCATAACCGCCTGCCAGTTGCGGCGGTCAACCTTGCCCGAAGTCGGGTCATAAAAATCGCCGTAGGTGTAGATAGCCTGATTCCAGGCGTTGTCGAACAAATGCTCCGGAGCCATTTTGTAGCCGGCCCCCTTGAGCCGGTCAACAACTTCTGCATCGATTTTCGCGGTAACATTTCGTAACATGGACAGCGTTGGTTCGCCGCTGACGTTGACGCTGGCCAGCAGCAGAGTTTTTGGCTGCTCCTCCGCAATGATTTCCTGTTCGTAGTGATAGTTAAAGACGGTGGGGTTGTAAGACACCGTTGAGCAGGCAATTAACAAGGCGCTCAGCGCCAGCCACAATAAACGCACGAAAGACTCCCGACATGATTTCTGGGGCGATTCTACCAACCACCCCCGACGAATAGAAGCAAACAGGAATTTTATGCAGTTGAATTATCTTGAATCAGGGCAGGGCGAACGCACGGTCATCCTGTTGCACGGGCTATTTGGTTCGGCCAGCAATCTCAACGCACTGGCAAAAGCGCTGGCAGAGGACTACCGCATTTATCGGGTGGATTTGCGCAACCATGGAGAATCCTTTCACTTGGATACCATGAGCCTGAAGGATATGGCCGGGGACGTACTGCGCCTGCTGAAGCATTTGGGTATCAGTGAGGCGGCTTTTGTGGGGCATTCTCTGGGGGGGAAGGTTGCTATGCAGTTTGCTCACAGCTGGCCGGAGTATGTAACGCATCTGGTGGTTGCCGACATTGCCCCGGTCGCTTACAAGCCCCACCACAATGCGACACTTGCGGCCATGTGCGGTATCGACTTGCGGGGCCTGAAAAGCCGCTCTGATGCAGATGCCCAACTGGCAGCGGCCGAAGAGGAGCTGGGGGTTCGGCAGTTTCTGCTAAAAAATCTGGCGCGAAATGATGAAGGGGGGTGGCGCTGGAAGTTGAATCTGGCGGCGATCGATCATTGCTATGACGATCTCCGGCAGGCACCGGAAGGCGAACCGTATACGGGGCCGACGCTGTTCATCAAAGGCGAAAATTCTGCCTATATTCAAACGTCGCACAGCAATGCGATGCTACAGCAGTTTCCTTCACACCGTCTGTCGGTGATCAATGGCACCGGGCACTGGCTGCACGCGGAAAAGCCGGCGGCCTTTAATGCGCTGGTGTCCGGGTTTTTGGCGGGTGGCTGAGCCTGCGGCGGGCGACGCTCAGCGCGCCGGGTTCAGCATCGTCAGCAGCATATCCACGGTGGTATCCAGCGACTCGTCAACAGTTAGGTCAACCCCGGTAGCGCGCTTGGTAAGCGGTGCCACCAATAAAATGTAAGTCAGGGCGCCAGAGATAATATGCAGTATATGCAAGGCTGACCCGGCGGGCAGCAGGCCGTGCGATTGGGCGAGGGTTACAAATTCCACGCCGTCATTGATATCTTTTCCCAAGTGATTTTCAACCAGCCAATCGAGCCTTGGCCCCGGTGTGGCGGCTTCGCGAAACATGATGCCTACCCAGTCAGGGTGCTGCTTTGCAAAACGGATGATGGCTCGGAAAGCCTCGCGAATCTGATCACGTTCCTGTTCAACGGAAAGCTGGGGGCCGAGTTTGGGCAGGCTCTCGGCCAGACTGTGCATCTCGTCCCAGAGCAGGTTAACGGATTCCTGCCAGAGTTTAAGCTTGGTTTCGAAGTGGTACTGAACTAACGCTTTTTTCATGCCGGCGCGGCTGGCGATTGCGCCCATTGAAGCGGCGTCGAATCCCTGTCCCGCAAATATGCGAACGGCGGCCAACAGTATTTTTTTGCGTGTCCGCTCCCTGCGTTGTGAGCGCAGATTATTGGAATCCGTCAATGTCCCGTCTCTCGTAATACGTGGGCTTACTCTACTGTCTTATGTGTAATTTGACAATACGAGTGGATAGTGAAAGTATCGGTCGGTTATTGTTGAATGACTAAGCGAGAGAGTAGCACGCATGAAAATTGACGGGCCGTTTTATGCTGATATGGAGACTGCCGGCGAGGAGGCCGGGCGCATTGCGGAGGCTGGATATGACGGGATTTATACCCTTGAAGGTAGCCGGGATCCCTTTTTTCCGCTGGTGCTGGCATCGCAGGCGCAGCCTCAGCTTGATATAGCAACGGGCATCGCCGTAGCGTTTCCCCGCAACCCCTCGCATATTGCCTACCAGGCTTTCGACCTGCAGCGTTATTCCAAGGGCAAGTTTTTGCTGGGGATCGGGCCGCAAATAAAAACCCATATTGAAAAACGTTTCGGATTGGATTTCGACCCGCCGGCGCCGCGCATGCGTGAATATATTCAGGCAGTGAAAGCTTTTTTCGATTGCTTTCAGAATGGCACCCGGCTTGATTTTGACGGGCGCTTCTATCGGCATACATTAATGACCCCGATGTTTAATCCGGGGCCACTGGAATATGGCGTGCCACCGATCTTGCTGGGTGCGCTGGGGCCGAAAATGACGGAAGTTGCCGGCGAAGTCGCCGACGGGCTTATCGTACACCCCTTTAATACCATTCCCTTTGTTCGCAACCAGCAATTGCCGGCCGTCGAGCGAGGTTTGGCGAAAGGCGGACGCTCTCGCAGTGATTTTACTCTGCAAATAGCCGCGATATGCGTTACCGGCAGTAATGAGCAGGAGTTTGAAGCCGCCAAGGCGACTGTAAAAGGTTTGCTCGCATTCTACGGTTCAACGCCCGCCTACACGCCACCCATGGCTGCCGTGGGAGTGGACGATTTACACCCAACGCTCAACCGCATGTCGAAAGAGGGGCGTTGGCAGGAAATGGCCGACCTTGTTGATGATGATTTTCTGCGAGCATTCGCTGTGGTTGGTGAGCCGGATACCATTGCTGCCCAACTCTATGAAAAGTATGGGGCGGACGCGGACCGCCTCAGCATTTATGCACCTTATCAATCGTCGCCCGAGGTGTGGCCGGGCATTATCGCCGACTTGAAGCGTTTGAGCGGTCGAGGCTAAAAGACCGAGCACGAGCCGTAGAAGCGCGGCCCGTGCTTGCGCCTATGGCGGCCGGTTATAACGTCAGCTCGAGTACAACCGAGGCAACATCGTAATCGCCGATGTCGGCATCGTCTTCTTCGTCAGACAGTTTCATCACATCATATTGCAGGCGGATGGCGGCCATTTCGCTGATTTCGCCACGAATGCCTGCGCCGTACATAACGTCGGTACCGTTAGCTTCGTCGTTGGTACGCGGGCCGAACGCGGTACTGCGTGTGTCGACATTCCAGTGGTGGAAACCGGCACGGCCGAAGATGCTGAAACGTTCGGTTAGCGGAAGGCCGACCAGGGCAGAGAGCGATACGGAGTCTGTTTCACCGCTCAGCGACGTCAGGCCATTGCTGACCTCGAATTCGCCGAGATCGTGGTAGCCAAGTTCAAAGGCCAGACCATCGCCAACCCGATAGCCAATGAGTGCGTTGCGGGTGCCGTCTTCGTCGTCAGTATCGGCGTTGGGAAAATTACTGCCTTCGTCTAAATCGAGTTCGCCTTTACCCGCACCAAGGCCGAGCATCAGACCCTCTTTTGCCATGACAGGCGATGCACACAGTGCAACCAGTGTTAAAGCCAGAATTTTTTCTTTCATTGCTGAATCTCCCGTATGGAATGATTTCAGCAACTCTTACGTAGTCAGAGTGTAGAAACTTTGCGCAGGGTCGCAAAAAGTCGGCAGGGTTTGAGCGTTAATTCGCCCGGTTTGAAAAACTGGGAAACACGTCTCTGGAAATATTCACACCTGTCGGGAGATGCAAACAGATTGAAAGCGGGCGTCGCAAAGTGATTTTGCGACGCCCGGTAAGTGCTACTTCTTGATTTGCTGGGCCATCATCTTATCGACCTTGTCGCTATAGGGCGGCAAGGTGCCCGCAAGCTTCGCCAGATTGACAAAGCCCTGCGAGAACACTGATTTGGCATGACTGAAGGTGCGGAAACCTTCGAAGCCACGGTAGTTGCCGATGCCGCTATTGCCCACCCCACCAAAAGGCATGTCGTCACAGGCTACGTGCATGGCAATGTCATTCACGGTAACGCCGCCGGCAATGGAGTTCGCAAGAATATGCTCGCGTTCTATTTTGTCATTGCCAAAGTAGTACATGGCGAGTGGTCGTGGCCGCTGTGCGATGAACTCGAGACATTCGTCGACAGTCCGGTAAGTTTTAATGTTCAGTATCGGGCCGAAAATCTCGTCTTGCATACATTTCAAATCATCGGATGGCTCAACAATAAGATGCAGCGGAATCTTGTGACGCGCGCGATCGTTCCAGTCTTCATTGGCCGGGTTGAGTTCTACTATCCGCGTTCCCGCTTCCCTGGCTTCGTCGATATAGCCTTTCACCCGGTCAAAATGACGCTCGTTGATTACCGATACAAAGTCGGGGTTGTCGGCAATTGTGGGGAACATCGTTTTGATGGTGTTTTTGCAGGTGGTAATAAAGGCTTCAAGTCTGCTGGCCGGAACGAAGCAGTAATCCGGTGAAATACACAGTTGCCCGCCATTCATGGACTTGCCGGCAATCAGCTTCTCCGCATACTCTTCCAGGTTGCCGCTGTCGGACACAATGACGGGTGATTTTCCGCCGAGCTCCAGGGTTACCGGGGTCAGGTTTTCTGCAGCAGCTTTCATTACCAGTTTGCCGATGCTGGTCGCGCCGGTGAAAATAAGATGGTCAAATGCGAGCGAGCTGAAGGCCGCGCCGACTTCGGCTCCGCCAGTGACGATGGATATTTCGCTGTCTTCGAAATACTCACGAAACAGCCTCTGCATAACTTCTGCTGTTTTTGGCGTAAATTCCGATGGCTTGATCATGACGCGATTGCCGGCACCGATTGCGTCAGCCAGCGGGCTGAAAATCATATTTACCGGCACGTTCCACGGCGTCATGATGCCGATTACGCCCTTGGGTTGATAGTGAATCCGGGCGGTGGCGCCAAACAGGTTCATCGGTACGGGCGCTTTGCGTTTTTCCGGCTTCATCCATTTCTTCAGGTTCTTTTTGACAAACTTCAAGGAACCCACGGAAGTGAAAATGTCCGTCATCAAGGTGACGTGTCGAGAACGGCAGCCAAAGTCTTCGTTAACCGCTTCGCAGATCTCGGTTTGATGATCTACCAGCATGGCGATGCAGCGATTGAGTCGGTCGATGCGCGTTTCCAGTGCGACTTCCCCTTCGCGCATGAAAGCGCTGCGTTGCAGGTCCAGCAATTGTTGCAAAGGCTCGGTCACAGATTCGATGGAGGGTTGAGTGCTCATGGCGAACTCCTAGTCTTCATTGTTCAGGATAAAATCGGCACACCGCTCACCAATCAATACGCAGGTGGCATTGGTGTTGCCGGATAAAATGGTAGGTATGATGGAACCGTCGGCAATCCGCAGGTTTTCAATGCCGCGTACACGCAGGCGGTCGTCGACAACGGCCATGTCGTCCTTGCCCATTTTGCAGGTGCCAACGGGGTGATAAACCGACTCGCCAATGGCACGAATATGCTCCAGGACTTTCTCGTCGGTGTCCGCTTGCGGGCCAGGTTGTAGCTCGCCGCGATGATATTTCTTCAGCGTGGGGGCGTTGTAGATAGCGCGGGTTTTTTGTACCGCAGCAATGGTGCGTTCGATATCGCTGTCGGTTGCCAGATAGTTGGCGCGAATGGCGGGGTGGGTCTCCGGATTTCGCGCCTTGATATGAACTGAGCCGCGACTGCTTGGCCGCAGATAGCAAACCGTAGCAGTGGTGCCGGGCAGAGGGTTGATGCGACCCTTTTCGTCGGGTTCGCCCGCAGCGGGTGTGAAGTGTATCTGCGCATCGGGGCGATCAACATCGTCACCGGTCCTGAAGAACGCACCCACCTGGGAAGCCGGGTGAATAAGCAGGCCTTTACGCTTGAAGGCAAGCTTGCTCAGGTTTTTTATCATGCCTAGTGGTTTGAGCTCTTCGTGGAAGGTGGGTACGCCGGTGAGCGAGCATTGCGTGTTCACCGTCAGGTGATCCTGAAGGTTTTCACCCACGCCGGGCAAGTCGTGAACAAGCTTGATACCCATCTGCTGCAGAAATTCTGCGCGGCCGACGCCTGACAGTTCGAGCAATTGTGGTGAGTTTATGGTGCCGCCACAGAGAATGATTTCAGCGCGGCATTCAGCGCGTTTTTCCTGGCCTTTTTGCCGATACTTGATGGCGACCGCCTTTTTGCCCTCGAATTCGATTTTTGTGGTGAGGGCGTTGATTTGCAAATCCAGGTTCGGTCTATCAATGCATTGCGCCAGGAAGGTTTTGGCCGTGCTTTGGCGCATTCCGTTTTTGATATTCAGTTGGTAGTAGCCAATACCTTCCTGACTCTCGCCGTTAAAGTCTTCGTTATACGGAATGCCTGACTCGATGCCGGCCTGGATATAGAGCTGGGCCAGCTCCATTTTGTCGGCGGGCTCGTCAACCCACAACGGGCCGCCAATGCCGTGATACTGGCTGGCACCACGAACATTGTGCTCAGAGCGTCGAAAGTAGGGCAGTAAGTCGTCGTAGGACCAGCCCCGGTTGCCCTGCGCGGCCCACTCATCGTAGTCCTGCTTTTGG
The DNA here is from genome assembly GCA_002415025.1 of Spongiibacteraceae bacterium UBA5047. Classification (GTDB taxonomy): domain Bacteria; phylum Pseudomonadota; class Gammaproteobacteria; order Pseudomonadales; family Spongiibacteraceae; genus Litorivivens. The sequence goes on along the minus strand of DIBR01000013.1, from coordinate 37,002 downwards.
CCGCGGATATACACCATGCCGTTGATGGAGCTGGAACCGCCGAGCAGCTTTCCGCGCGGCCAGTCCATTTCACGGTCGTTCATGTTCGGTTCGGGTTCGGTTTTGTAGCACCAGCTCGATTTGGGATCTTTCATGGTGAAGGCAAAGCCGAGCGGGATATGGACCATCGGGTTGCTATCTTTGCCGCCGGCTTCAAGCAGCAGCACGCGGCGGCTGGCTTCCCGGCTGAGGCGGTTTGCGAGCGCGCAACCGGCTGAGCCCGCGCCCACGATAATGTAATCGTACGTTTCTGTGTTGCTATCTGTCATCAGTGAGATGCCCTGTAGTGTGCTGTGGCAATGAGTGTTTCCGCGTTGCTCGCGGCTATTTTCAGCCCGAAGCGCAGCCGGTGTCTCTATCTAGGGTGCCCTTTTCGCGGCTGCGTTTCCATCTGACCACCCATTGAGGTATCCGGGGCGTTATGGTCGGAAATTACTATACGCTTGTAAAGTGAAACTGGGGGGTGGTAGATTGATTCGCGAATTAAATTTTCTACATTTACTTTACGAAATCGACAGGATAATCCGATGGAATCACGTTTTCCCTGCACCCCGGTTGGCCTTGAGTTTTTTGCCAATGCGCCACATTGCTTTCCCGCGACGGAAGTTGTGAGGGCCACACCGGAGCAAATATTTGAGGTCTTTGAGGACGCTCACGCCTGGACGGTCTGGGCAGACCCCATCCAGAAAGTGGAGTGGACCTCGCCCAGACCTTTCAAGCTGGGCACAACCCGTACGGTGACTATGTCCGGCGGTATGGTTGGCTGGGAAGAGTTTATCGCCTGGGAGCCGGGCAAGCGCATGGCGTTCTGCTTTACCCATGTGGCCAAGGACAATATTGAATCTTTCGCGGAAGATTATCAGGTAGAAGACCTGGGTGATGGCACCTGCAAGGTTACCTGGCGCATGGCCATGGCTCCCAAAGGCGCCAGTCGCTTTATATTACCGGTGTTTAGCCCGGTGATGGGCTGGTTTATTCGCCGGATGTTCAAGAAGTTTAAAGCCTATGCTGAAAACCATGCGGCCGGCTCAGTCCAAGGCGCTGGATGAAAACCTCATCGGGGTTTGGGCGTACAGGAAGCGAGGCGCTTCCTGTACGTCTTTGCGAGATTTAAACAGACAGGCGTGTTGCACGCCGGATCGATCTTACTGGCGTTTCGCAACTTCCTTGCCGATCAAGGCGAGTGCCTGATCAATTTCCTGGGGATTGAGCTTCCCGTCCTTCATAAAGAGCACCTTGCCTTGGGCGTCGAGAATAATCAGCGCCGATGACTTTGGCTTGAGGTCCCATTTTTTCAGGCCAAGTCCGTCCCAGTCACCCACTAATGTCGACATGGGGTAAACGCGCTTGTTTTTCTCAAGCTCTGAGAGCGCGAAGCCAGACATGCCGAAAGTAACGTCATCAAGGTTGACCACGGTAGTAACGTGATGGAGTTCTACCGGATAGGCGGTTTCTTCGAGTTTGTCAGTGAAGGGGCGTATCTGCTTTTCCGACGACGGGCGAGCGGCCATGTACTGCACAATTTGTACAGCGCCTTTCGTGTCCAGGGCCTTGCTGCTCCAGGGCTGAAAGTCGACTTCGTCCTTGCCTTTCAGAACGAGCTCGCCTTTCTTGTCGATCTGCAGATCGGGCAGCGGCTCGCCGATGCTGACCGCCAGAGCGGACAGGGGGAGTAAGCTGGCAAACGCCAGAGCGATCAGTTGATGCATTGTCGGTTTCCTGTGTTGTTATGGAGCCTTATATGGCGCAAAAATATTACCACAGGCGGAAAGCCCGGTGGTGGGGTCATTATCGACTCTGAGACTGAATTCAAGCTGAATGGTTCACCGTTTATCCGCTGATATGCACAAGGATCTGGCGTTCGCCCTGGAAGCGCCGATGCTCCCAGAGGTAAACCCCCTGCCATTGGCCGAGAGCCAGACGGGCCCCAAGGATCGGGATCGACAGACTGCTGGCAATCAGCGCGGCCTTGATATGGGCCGGCATGTCATCCGGGCCTTCAAGCGTGTGGGTGTATAGAGGGTCGTTTTCAGGTACAAGGCGATTCAGCCAGTTTTCCAGGTCTACGCGGGCGCTAGGGTCGTAATTTTCCTGAACGAGCAGGCTGGCGGAGGTGTGCTGGATAAACAGCGTGCACAGGCCTTCTTTCACGCCGGACTGTGACACCACCCGGGTCAAGCGGTCAGTGATGGCGTGAAGGCCTTGATGATCGACTGGGATGCACAGTTTTTCAATCATTGTGAGTCCGGCTGCAAATGTAGTCGTACAAAGAAAAAGGGGCGACCGAAGTCACCCCCTGTGGTCAAACTCAGCAGATAATCAAGGGCCTGAAATAGGCGGGCAGCCATCACCATCCAGGTCGAGTGGGCCACCGGGCGTTGTCGGGCATGGGTCGGCGCCATCGAGCACGCCGTCGTCATCCGAGTCCGGGTCCAAGGGGTCGGAGTTAGCCGTGGCTTCGTCATCGTTACTTAAGCCGTCACCGTCGGCATCATCATCGCAAGCATCACCGCGGGTATCGCCGTCAAAGTCTTTTTGATCCGGGTTACGGGTAAATTGACAGTTGTCGTCGCAGTCTATTCTTTCCCCATCGGCGCAGATTTTTTCGTTCTCAATGCCATCAGCATCAAAGTCGTCGAACACGCCATCGTTGTCATCGTCGGTGTCGCAGACGTCGCCAA
>DIBR01000013.1:33739-33966 GCA_002415025.1 Spongiibacteraceae bacterium UBA5047 | reverse complement strand
GTCAGCGTTGGCGACGGTGGGGCAATTGTCATCAATGTCGATAACCCCGTCTTTGTCAAAGTCGTCACAGGCATCGCCCAAGCCGCGCGGCGCACCGAAATTATTCGCCTGATTCGCATTGTGTGTAGTGATGCAATTGTCGTCGCAGTTGGTGTTAACGCCGTTCGGGCAGAGGTTGTCGCCAATAATGCCGCTGTTGTCGCCGTCGTTCGGCACGCCATCGTTGT
>DIBR01000013.1:33057-33539 GCA_002415025.1 Spongiibacteraceae bacterium UBA5047 | reverse complement strand
GGCATCGCTGTCACAGGCGTCACCAAAGTTATCTGCGAGGGCGTCAGTGTTGGCTTGTGCAGCGTTAGGGGTGAACTGACAGTTGTCATCGCAGTTGCTGGTTACACCGTCGCCACAGATGTTGTCGCCAATGAAACCGCTGGCATCGCCATCGTCAGGAATGCCGTCGTTATCGTCATCGTTATCGCAGGCATCGCCGCCGGGTGTGGTGGCACCGGGCTGGAGGGTGTCGTCGTCATTGTCTGCCTGATCGGTATTGCGAATCAGCGGGCAGTTGTCGATGTCATCGCGAATAGAGTCCTGGTCTGTGTCGTCGCAGGCGTCACCGGCCGCGCTGCCAAAATTATTGGCCTGGGTTTTGGGTGTTGCCTGGCCGCCGGCATCCAGTCCGTTGGGAAGGAAGGGGCAGTTGTCGTCACAGTTTGAGGTTTGACCTGTTGCGCACAGGTTGTCGGTAAAGCTACCTGAGCGGTCGCCGTCAT
>DIBR01000013.1:0-32829 GCA_002415025.1 Spongiibacteraceae bacterium UBA5047 | reverse complement strand
TCATTGGGAATGCCGTCGTTGTCAAAGTCGTCCTTGCAGGCATCGCCAATACCGTCATTGTCGCTGTCGGCCTGGTCGTGATTGGGCGTAAGAATGCAATTGTCTTTGGTGTCGCCTATGCCGTCCTTATCCGTATCATTTCCAATTTGCGCGTTGAGAATTTCGACGATCGATTTATCGCCCTCGTCGGAATTACAGCCCTGCAACAGCGTTACCGTGAAGATTGCGGCCGAAGCCGCAAGCAATAGTTTTGTCTTTCCCAGATTCATTACCGACATCCCTGTTATTTCCAGATTCTAAATTCTACCCGGCGATTTTTGGCACGTCCTTCTGCTGTCGCATTGCTGGCAACAGGCTCGGTTTCGCCATAACCGACAGCGCGCATGCGCCCTGAATCAACGCCTGCGCGTACCAGGAAGTATTTCACAGCATCGGCACGTTTCTGGGATAGCTGCATATTCAGGATGGCGCTGCCTACAGCGTCGGTGTGGCCGGAGATTTCCAGGCGCAACTCAGGCTGGTTTTTCAGGAACCTCGCCACGTCTGACAGCGCCTCAATGGAGTCGCCGGTCAATTCGGCGCGACCGGAGCGGAAGTTCACTCCTTCGAGCCTCACGGTCTGTGCTTTTAATGCACAACCCTTTTGATCGACTTTTGAGCCACGCAGGGTGTTGGCGCATTGATCCATGTTGTCGAAGATTCCGTCGCCGTCAGAATCTACCGGCGCAACAGGGACTTCGCGGACAACTTCTTTCACCACGGTTCTGGTGACAACCCGGGTCTTGCGGGCAAGCGGAATTTCAAAGCCCAGGCTGAAATGGCCGTCTTCGTAACCATCTTCGAATTCGCTGACAACGTAACGCGCATCGGCGCGTACTTTAAGGCCGATATTGAAGAGTTCGGAACTGGTGATACCGAAGCCGACATTGGAGAAAAAGCTGGTTTCGTCGTCACGAAACTGAGTGCCTATCGGGAACACGTCATCGTGTACCGCGCCTATGCCGAGTAAGAGGAAAGGGCGGACGCCGTCCTTTTTACCAAAACGGTATACGGCATCAACGCCAAGGTGGGTCTGGTAGTAGTCGGTAAAGCCACCGATGCCATTCTCCAGCGCGTTGTGGGCCAGGTTGGCTTCCCAGTACCAGCCGTCCTGTATTTGACGGCCAAAGCCGGCGCGAAAGCCAACGCCTTCGTCGTCAAAAATGGCGCGCTCGTTGTCTTGAACAACGTAATAGGCCTGACTGAAAAAATAGGTGTCTTTTTGTTTGCTTGTGCTGTCCTGAGCATAGGCAGCAGAAAGTCCGATAGTTGACAGCGCTAAAGCGGCCAACGAAACCCCCGTGCGTTTCCGCATCGTTGTTCTCCCTGATTTTGGATTATTCTTACAATGTACGAAATAGTAACAAGATTTTGTAGCCAGATACATCTTGGCAGGGCGCTTTAGGACAGTGCGGCAATATTTACATTTCGGACAAACAAAGGGAGCGCATGCTGCATTGCTCCATGGTAGCGGGGGGGTAGCTGGTCATTTGCAACTGATCGGCAGGGCGGCGTAATCCGGCGATAGCAAGGAGGGGCAGATAGTGCTCGGGTGTTGGCACAGCCATGTCGGCGCCGGGCAGTGATGAGTAGTGAATAAGCGCTTTGTTGTCTTCCGCTGCAAGCGCGGCAGCAACGGCTTGGTCGAACTGCTGCGCCCACTCGAATGGCGCGTCGGGGTGCTGTAGCCATTGCTGAATGTTGTGCACAATATTGCCGCTGCCAATCACCATAACCCCTTCGTCCCGCAACCACTGCAGTGACCGCCCGGTGTGAAAAAGTGACTCTGGCGATTTGCTGATGTCGATGCTGAGCTGCACCACCGGGATGTCGGCTGCGGGGTACAGGTGCACAAGCAGTGACCACGTACCATGATCAAGGCCCCAATCGAAACTCAGGTCTATTTCGCCTGCGGAGCGATGGCTGATTTCGGCGGCAAGTTCGGGCGCTCCGGGGCACGGGTAATGTATCTGGGAGAGGCTTTGCGGAAACCCGGAGAAGTCATGGATGGTTTTGGGATAGTCGTTGGCTGTCACAAAGCTGCCGCGTGTACACCAATGCGCAGAAATGCAAAGTATAGCCCGCGGTGGGTGCCGGTCCTTAACGAAGCCACGCCAATCGTCAGTGAACGTGTTGGAGTGCAGGGCATTCATGGGGGTGCCATGGCCCAAAAACAGTGCGGGTTGGCTCATGTTGCGGGTTCCGGCAGCTTGGCACTACAGAACTTGCAGTATAGGGCATCCTGTTCGTGACCGCGACGCTCGCAGTGGCTGCAAATGACGGTGCTGCGGCTGCGTTGGGTTTCCTGGATAAGTTCTGCGCTGAATATGCCGGTAGGGATGGCGATAATGGCGTAGCTGGTAAACATGGCCAATGCGGCTACAAACTGCCCCAGGGGGCTTTGCGGAGTGATGTCGCCGTAGCCGACGGTTGTTATTGTCACAATGGCCCAATAGATGCTTTTGGGCAGGCTGGTAAAGCCGGCGTCGGGGCCTTCGATGAGATACATCAGCGAGCCAAAAATCACGATGATGGTAATAACACTGGCGCCAAAGATGATGATTTTGCGCTTGGCGGCACGCAAGGTGCGCATCAACAGGTTGGCATCGGCGAGATAGCGCAGCAGTTTCAGCACACGGAAGATGCGTAGCACGCGCAATAGCCGGATGATCAGCAATTGCTGTGCGCCGGGCAGGAAAAGCGCAAGGTAGGTGGGCAGTATCGCCAGCAAATCGACAATGCCGTAGAAGCTGAACAGGTATGCCTTGCGGTTGGGTGAGCAGTAGAGGCGGGCAGCAAACTCCAGGGTAAACAGCAGGGTAAAACCCCATTCTAGCATCGAGAGGCTGTTGCCAAAACGGCTGTGCACCGGTGCAACGGTATCGATTAGCAAGACGATTACGCTACACAGAATGGCGACGATTAACAGCAAGTCGAAATATTGCCCCGACCGTGTTTCGGTGCCAAAAATAATATCGTAAAGCCGTTGTTTGAGTGTCATAGGCTGGCTACTGTTTTGACCATTGCTTGTGTGAGCAAGGCGAGATCGTTGTCGTTCATAATATAGGGCGGCATGGTGTAAACGAGTTTGCCAAAGGGGCGTATCCACACGCCATTGTTTACGAACAAGGGCTGGGCGTAGCGCAGGTCGAGGGGCTCTTGCAGTTCAATAACGCCGATGGCTCCCAGCACTCGCACGTCGGCTACCCGGCTGAGTTGCCGTGCAGGTTCCAACCCTGTTTTCAGGCCCGCTTCTATGCGCTTGATCCCGGATTGCCAGTCTTGGGCCAGCAGAACGTCGATACTGGCGTTGGCGATGGCGCAGGCAAGCGGGTTGCCCATAAAGGTGGGGCCGTGCATGAAGGCTCCCGCTTCTCCCTGACTGATGACAGTGCTGATTTGAGCGGTGCAGAGAGTGGCCGCCAGTGACAGGTAGCCGCCGGTCAGCGCTTTGCCGACGCAGAAGATATCCGGGCTGACACCAGCGTGTTCCGCTGCAAAGAAGGTGCCCGTTCGTCCGAAACCGGTGGCGATCTCGTCGTAGATGAGCAGGATGTTGTAATGGTCGCACAGCTCGCGAACGCGCTTGAGGTAGTCAGGCGTGTAAAAACGCATACCGCCGGCACCCTGAACGACGGGTTCGAGGATAAAGGCAGCAATATTCTCATGGTGGGCGGCCATCGTGGCTTCAACTGCATCGATATCCTGCTGCTTGAGAGGGGCTTCATAGCCTGCCGCTGGCGCGTCCACAAAGTGGTGGCCGGGCAAGACATTGCTGAACAGGTGGTGCATACCCGTGACCGGGTCGCAGGTGGCCATCGCTCCCATGGTGTCACCGTGGTAACCATTGCGAAGTGCCATCAGCCGGTGTTTGCCGGGCTGACCCTTGGAGGCCCAATACTGCAAGGCCATTTTGATGGCTACCTCCACGGCGACCGAGCCCGAGTCCGACAGGAAAACCCGCTCCAGCCCGGCCGGGGATAAGTCCACCAGCTTTTGGCACAGTTTTACGGCAGGCGGGTGCGTGAGGCCGCCAAACATGACATGCGCCATGGTGCCGAGCTGTTCGCTGGCGGCCTGGTTCAATGTCGGGTGGTTATAGCCGTGGATGGCTGACCACCATGAGGCCATACCATCAATGAGCTCGCGACCATCGGCGAGTTGCAGCCGCACGCCACTTGCGGCGACAACGGGAAAAACCGGGGGTGGATTATCAAAGGAGGAGTAAGGGTGCCAGATGTGGTCCCGGTCGAATTGGGACCACTCCTGCTTCCAGTGTGGGCTCGGTATTGGCGACGACATGCAAATCCCTGGATAAAAGACTGACGATTCTAGCCTAACTCAATGTTCTGTGTGGAAATTACGTATTACGGAGTTTGCCGGGAACTGATAATTTCAGCCCTGACAAAGCCAGTTTAGGCTTGGTTTTCACTTATTATGGTATAGGGCGAAGCGATATGCAGGCAATGAGGAAAGAACGTAGAAGAGGAATGCGCTCGATTCCCAATGGTCTCGAAAGCTATCTAAATGCCTCTCAAATCGATACGCTGCAAGAGGTCTCGGGTTTTGGCTGGGAGTTGAAATACGTGCGCAGACCGCTGTTTATGGAGCCGGTGCCGATCCTGTACAACCAGTCTATGGACCGTTACGCAGTGATGGACATAGATGGCTGCATGAACCGAAGCATTGAAGTTGCGTTGCGCCACTAGCGCAACGCAACTTCCGGTTGCCTAGTAACCCGCCAGCGAGCGAATGAGCCAGGCGGTGCAGGCGTTGGGCAGCAGCTTGCGCAGTAGCCGCATGGTGCCGTATTTCAAACCCACAACGTGATGAATTTTTCCGCTGTTCAGCGATTTTAATACGATTTTTGCTATATCCTCGGCCTGAAGATTCACCCCCATACTATCGATAATCTTACTGTCGTTACCATTTAGCAGGGGGGTTCTTACAAACGACGGCTCTACCGCCGTTACATGTATTCCGTGCTGTTTCCATTCAATGTTCAGGGCTTCAGTGATGCCTTTTACCCAGAATTTGGTTGCCGAATAGTTCGCCAGGCTGGGAATGCCGTAGACTGACGAAGCTGACGACATGGTGACGGCCCAGGCCTGCGGGCGTTTTTTCAGGTGCGGGAAGGCGAAGTAAAAGCCGTCCAGCACGCCGCGAACATTGATATCAATAGCCAGATGGTGACGTTCCAGGGGAATGCTCTCGAAAGGGGCAACGTCCATGATACCGGCACAGTTGAAAATGGCATCGAGCTGACCGGCGGTGGCGACGTAACCGTCGATCGCGGTTTTGAGTTCGTCCGAACGGGTAACGTCACAGATTCGGATATCGCAGTTTTTCTCGCCGATCTTGTCCTTTAATTCCATCAGCGCCTCACGGTTAATATCCAGCAAACCAATGTGCCAGCCGTGTTTGACCAGGAGCTCGGCGCTAGCTCGCCCGATCCCGGAGGCGGCGCCAGTAATAATTATGTTTTTCATGTGCTTATGTCTCACTTACAAAGTAGCTTCGAGGGGTTGTTGAGGGGCGGTAGTGGCAGGCCGTTGCCACTCAGGCGGCTTCCAGAGGTGCTGCAGGCGTAGCCACAAGGGGCCGGGGCGCAACACGTCGCGGAACATATCCCGCCATTCGTGCAGATTCAGGGTCAGGATATTGTGGCTGCGAATTTGTCGCGGAATACCGTATTCCACCGGTTGCTCGCTGAGTTCCGGCTGAAAGGTGCCAAACAAGCGGTCCCAGATAATCAAAATGCCGCCATAATTCTTGTCGATATAAATCGGGTTGCGGCCGTGGTGAGCCCGGTGGTGGCTGGGGGTGTTGAATATTCCCTCCACCAGCGGAGACAGTTTGCCAACCGCTTCCGTATGAACAAAATACTGGTAAGCCAGATTAATTGAGTAAGCGACCATCACGGCGGTAGGCGGGAAGCCGATCAATATCAGTGGTAGCCAGAATATCTGGCTGAAGTTCAGCGAGTAGGTCATGCTTTGGCGCATGGCGGTGCTCAGGTTCATGTGTTCGCTGGAGTGGTGGACAACGTGGGCACACCAGAACCAGCGAATGCGATGCGAGCCGCGGTGAAACCAGTAGTAGAAAAACTCCTGCGCAAACAGTAGCACGGCCCACATGCCCAGGCTCATTTCAATCGTGGTGAGCCTGAACTGATAGGCAAAGGCCAGAGCGGCGCCGAGAAAAATGACGTGGTAAAGCATTTCAACGGCCTGATAGCTGGCACCCAGCGACAAATTGGTCACAATGTCGCCACGCCTGAACATCCCGGTGCGGCCGCGCCGGCGCTGGGCAAGATACTCCAGACCCAGCGTGAGCAGGAAAAGCGGCGTCAAGGTCACCAACAATATCTGCTTTGGCTCGGGCTCGTGCCCGATAAGGGCAATATACAGGTCTATCCACTCGGTCATTGGTGCAACTGCTTGTCCACTTCGGCAGTTAGCATAATGCAGAAAAATACGATTGAGTAATTGACCGCCAAGGCCATATTTTTGATAATTTGCGCCATGAGTAGAGAGGCTTTTGTTTCCAGTGCTTATGTCGGGCTGCTGTACGAGTTTTTGCAGGCCCGCGGCGAAGATCCGGTGTCCCTTTTGGGGCAACCCTGGCCAGACCACCGGCGCGACCCGCTGGGGCGCTTCCCTATGGACTTGTGGGCCGACTTGCTGCAACGCGCCGAGCAAAAGCTAGGCACGCCAGCCATGGGTATCGAGATTGGCCGGCTGATCACTCCGGCCCATATCGGCATTCTCGGTTACGCCCTGCTGGCCTGCGCAAACCTCGCCGAGGCACTGGTCCGCTTCGAACGCTACGTGCGCCTGGTCTATGATCACGGCCCGATGGGCACCCATTTTGACGGTAAATCCATTGAGCTGGAGTGGGGAGATGACTGCCTGCATCCCGGGCAGCTGGCTGACGAGGTGGCGCTCACTGCCCTGGTGCAGTTCGCCCGAAACGTTACCAATCAGCGCTTGCACCCGGATTACGTCTGTTTTTTGAATCCGGCGCCGGATGATGTCGCGCCTTACGAGGCATACTTTGGGTGCCCGGTTGAGTTTGAGCAGGCTTCTACCATCGTCAGGTTCCCGATTGAGCAACTGGATCTGCCGCTGCGCCAGCCCGACCCGGTACTTCTGAGCATTCTCGAGGCGCAGGCCGATAAATTGCTTGCGGAGCTGCCTGTTGGCGACGGCTTTGAGCAGGATGTGCGACGTGCGATTTCCCGTCGTTGCCGCACGGGTGAGCCTGCTCTGGGTGCGGTGGCGGGGGACCTGAATCTTTCCGGCAGGAGCCTGCAGCGCCGGCTGCAGTCGCGCGGCTTCAGCTTTCAGGGTTTGCTTGATGAAACCCGGCTAATGCTGGCCAAGGATTACCTGCGTGACGGTCATCTACAGCTCACCGAAGTGGCCCAGATGCTGGGCTACTCGGAGCAGAGCGCTTTTAATCATGCCTTCCGGCGTTGGACCGGGCAGTCGCCACGTAAATACCGGCAACGCACTATGCTGACAGATCGCCAGTTGGTGCGACCGTAGTAGTCTATAGTTTCAGGAAGGAAGCGAAGGGGGCAGGCAGTGAAAGGCGTGGTTCTTACATTTAGTGACGACACCAGTCAGGGCATCATTTCAGCCGACGATGGCAAGCGCTACGAGTTTGCCGGTGTGAATTGGCGGTCAGAGCGCTTTCCGGGTTGCGGCATGCATGTCGATTTCGAGGCCGCAACGGACTCGTTGAGTGCTGACAATATCTATATCGACCCCTGCAAAGCCAAAAGTGCTGATAAAAACCGCATGGCCGCGTCGATGCTGGCCTTTTTCTTTGGCTGGCTGGGCTTCCACAAGTTTTATCTCGGCAACAATAAGCCGGCCACCATCATGTTGTGCGTTTCGCTGGGCGGTTTGATACTGCTGGCGATTCCATCGCTGGTGATGATGGTGATCGGTTTTGTTGAATTTATTATTTACGTGACGCAGTCAGACGAGGAGTTTGAGCAAACTTATATCGTTGGCCGCAAGGATTGGTTCTGATGGCGCAGCACAAAACACGCACAGAGACCGATAGCCTCGGCTCAATCGATGTGCCTGAACACGCGTTGTACGGTGCGCAAACTCAACGTGCAGTGAACAATTTTCCGATCAGCGGGCAGGAAATGCCTAGCGAGTTTATACGGGCGGTTGTGTTGATAAAGCGCTGCGCTGCAAGCGTCAACACAAGTGAAGGCGCGCTGGATGCAGATGTAGCCGGGTCGATTGTCGAGGTCTGCGACGCATTGCTGGCAGAGCCATTGCCAGAGCAGTTTCCGGTTGATATCTACCAGACCGGCTCCGGCACCAGCACCAATATGAATGTTAACGAGGTGATTGCCAGTCTGGCGTCGCGAGCGCTGGGCAAGCCGGTGTCGGCCAATGATCATGTCAATTGCAGCCAGAGCAGCAACGATGTTATTCCCAGTGCCATCCATATCGCTGCGACCATCGCCCTGCAGGAGCAGTTGTTGCCCGCCATTTCGCATTTGATCAGTGTGATTGAACGGCGGGCCGAAGATTGCCGGGACTACGTCAAAACCGGACGCACACATTTGATGGATGCGATGCCGATAACCCTCGGGCAGGAATTATACGGCTGGGCCGACCAGTTGCGAAAATGCCATCAGCGGCTTGCCCGGCTTCAGCCCCAACTGTCGGAATTGGCGCAGGGAGGTACGGCCGTTGGCACCGGCGTCAATGCCAGCGCCAGTTTTGCGGCGGCCTTTGTTCGGGAGTTGTCTGCCCTGACCGGATTATCGTTCGCGGCTCCCGAACGCAAGTTTGATCTCATGGCCTCGCAGGATACGGCGCTTGCGCTCTCGGGAGAGCTGAAAACCCTGGCGGCGTCCTTGACGAAAGTCTGTAATGATCTGCGCTGGATGAATAGCGGCCCCTTGTCCGGGCTGGGCGAAATCCGCCTGCCTGCGCTTCAGCCGGGTAGCAGTATTATGCCGGGCAAGGTCAATCCGGTGATTCCGGAGGCGGTACTGATGGTGGCCGCTACAGTAATCGGTAACGACACCAGCATGACTGTGGCGGGTCAGTCCGGCAACTTCCAGCTCAATGTGATGCTGCCACTGATCGCCTGCAAATTGCTGGAGTCGTTGCGTTTGCTGGCCAATGCCAGCCGGGTATTGGCTGATAGTGCTATTGCCGGGTTTGAAGTGCAGACGGAATCTTTAACCGAGTCGCTGGCGCGCAACCCGGTGCTCGTGACGGCGCTGAATCCGGTCATTGGTTATATGGCAGCGGCGGACATTGCCAAGCAGGCCTATGCAGAAAATCGCCCCATTATTGATGTCGCGCTTGAGAAAACCGATTTATCCCGCCAGGAGCTGGAGACGCTGCTGGATCCGCTGTCGCTGACGGGAAATCTGACAGAAACTTAATTCAGCATTGGCTCCAATACCGGCAGTACGTTCTGTACTATCAATGGTTGTGCCTTGGCATTGGGGTGCACGCGATCTGCTTGCATCAGGCCCGGCGTGAGTGCAATGCCCTCAAGCAGGAAGGGCAGGAGCGGCACGGACATCGATTTTGCCACGGTGTGGTAGGTTTGATGAAAGGCTTCGGTATAGCTTTCACCGTAATTGGGTGGAATGTGCATACCCAGCAGCAGTACCTGGGCGCCGGCCTTGCGGGAAAGGTCGACCATGGCCCGGAGGTTTTTTTCCAGCAGGGCAGTGGGCTGGCCGCGCAAACCATCGTTGCCGCCCACCTCTATGATGACGATATCGGGTTGATAGTGTTTCAGTAGCGCGGGCAGGCGCGCTTTGGCGCCGCTGCTGGTGTCGCCGCTGATGCTGGCGTTGATGACTTTTTGTGGCGCTATCTGTTGTTCGAGCAGTGCCGCCCAACTGCGCTCTGTGGGCACTCCGAAGCCGGCCCCAATGCTGTCACCCACGAGCAGAATGAGTGCGCTGGCATTCGAACTCAATAGCAATGACAAGATTGCTAGAACCAAAGACCGTTGCATGCGTATAAGCCTGTATGCACTAAACCATGATCCGGCAGGCCGGTTTCGAGAAAACCGGCTTTGAGAAAACCAATGTCGGTGAGCAGGAGCTAAAGATATTTTCATGATTCGCGCTAAGCAAGTGAGTAAACGCGTCCGGGTTGCCGACGCTGAGTTGAGCATATTGAAAGGCAGCGACCTCGAAATCAAGTCGGGAGAGTCTGTCGCCATTATCGGTCCCTCGGGCTCGGGGAAATCCACCTTGCTTGGCCTGCTGGCAGGCCTGGATGATGTGAGTGACGGTGACATATGGTTATGTGGTGAGCACCTCAATGCGCTTGACGAGGACCAGCGAGCGGAGCTGCGGGCGCGCCATGTGGGCTTCGTGTTTCAGTCATTTCAGTTATTGCCCGGCTTAACGGCTCTCGAAAACGTGATGATGCCGCTGGAGTTGCGTGGTGACAAAAAGGCCGCAAGCACTGCAGCGGAGTTTCTTGAGCGCGTTGGCCTGGCCCACCGTCTTGATCACTATCCGCGTCAGTTGTCGGGGGGGGAGCAGCAACGCGTTGCGCTGGCGCGTGCTTTCGCCGCTAAACCGTCCATTTTGTTTGCTGACGAACCCACCGGCAATCTTGATGCTGCGACCGGTACCAGTATCAATGACTTGCTATTCACCATGAATCGGGAGAGCGGCACCACCTTGGTGTTAGTGACGCACGAGCCGAATCTGGCAAAGCGCTGTGACCGCAGGATAACGCTGGCTGCGGGTGAAATCGTTGGGGACGACCGCATTAACGGGACGGCAGATTGATGCAGCATCTGCGTTGGTTAATGCGTGAATGGCGCGGTGGCGAACTCGCCTTGCTGCTCGTTTCCCTGGTTTTGGCGGTAACGATTGTCAGTGGTATCGCCGGATTCGCTGACCGCTTGCAACGCGGTATTGTGGGTGAGAGCAACAAGTTTCTGGCGGCGGACCTGGTTTTGCAGAGTCCGCGCGAGGTGCCGCAAGACTGGCTGGCAAGTGCGGCGCAGCTGGATTTGGAAACGGCCCGCGTTGTCGAGTTCCGCTCGATGATCGCGGCGCAAGAGTCGATGCAGCTCGCGTCGGTAAAAGCCGTGTCCGACCAGTACCCACTTAAGGGAATGCTGCGTATCAGCGACCAGCCTTTTACTCTGAGTTATGAAACCAGAGCCAAGCCGGCGGTGGGCGAGGCCTGGCTCGATGCGCGCCTGTTTCCCTTGCTCAAGGTAGGTATCGGCGATTCTGTTCGTTTGGGCGACCGTCAACTACTGGTGAGCAAGGCCTTGGTGTCCGAGCCTGATCGCGGCAGTACCTTTGCCGGTATGGGGCCGCGAGTGTTGATCAATACCGCCGACGTAGCTGCCAGCGGTGTGGTGCGCGCAGGCAGTCTGGTGGACTACCGCTATCTGTTTGCAGGAGAGGATGCATCGCTGACGGCGTTTCAAAACTCGCTGGCCGGTTCGCTTGATGCCAGCCATCAATGGCAACGTCTGAAAGACAGTCAGCCACAAATTTCGCAAACGCTGGAGCGAGCAGAGCGTTTTCTGCTGCTTGCGGGAAGCTTTGGCGTTGCCCTGGCCGGTGTCGCAGTAGCGCTTGCGGCCAGACGCTATAGCCAGCGACACCTTGATGCTGTGGCCGTGATGAAAGCCTTTGGTGCCACCAGCGGCCGTATCCTGCGCTTGTACGTTGGCAATATTCTATTGCTGGCGGTGGGTGCCGCGATTGCGGGTTGGGCGCTGGGTATGGCGCTGCAGAGTGCATTGTTTACCCTGATTCAGGATCTGGTGGGTTTTCGCGCGCCGGCGGCGAGCTGGGCGCCCATTATTGCGGGGTCGGTAACGGCCTTTATTTGCGTGTTTGCTTTTGCCTTGCCGCCAGTGTTGCGCCTGCGCGATGTGGCACCGCTGCGTGTCTTGCGTCGGGATATTGGCAACGAAGGGCTCAGCGTTATGGTAAGTGCCGTGAGTGGCATTGTCGGGCTCAGTGTTCTAATGCTTTGGTACACGCAATCCCTCGAGTTGGTTGCTGCAGTCTTGTTGGGCGTTGTCGCCATTCTGGGTTTGGCTGGCGTGCTGGTGCTGCGCGTGTTTTCCAGTATCCGCCGGCTTGCTTCCCGTGTGGGGGGCGTTACACGTCTGGCGCTGTCAGCCATGTACCGACGACGCCATGCCAACGCCTTTCAGGTGGTGAGCCTGGCTCTGGCAATGATGGTGCTGCTTTGTCTGATCGCCATGCGCTCGAGCTTGCTAAGCGACTGGCAGGTACAGTTGCCGGCAGATACGCCCAATCATTTTCTGATTAATATCGCGCCCGACGAAGTGCCTGCGGTTAAAGCCTGGCTCGATGAACACGATGTCGAATTTGCGGGGCTGTACCCGATGGTGCGCGGTCGTCTGGTCAAAATTGATGGTCGAGAGTTAGCTGAAATTCCGAACGTGGATGAAAATCGTGGCAGTGTTAATCGCGAAATTAATCTGAGCTGGAGTGAGAATCTGCCATCTGATAACGGCCTTGTTGAAGGGCAGTGGTGGGCGGCTGACGAGACACGAAATCTGGTTTCCATTGAGCAGGAGTTTGCCGACAGGCTGAAAGTATCGATTGGCAGCAAGCTGGAGTTTTTGATTGGCGGGCTGCCGCTAACGGCAGAGGTCAGCAGTATTCGCTCCTTACGCTGGGACAGTATGCGCCCCAATTTTTACCTCTTGTTTGCGCCGGGAGTGTTGGCTGATTATCCCTCGTCATCGATTACCAGTTTTTATCTGGAACCCGGCAATAAGGTTATTCTGAATGAGCTGCTCACCCGTATTCCTACTGTTACGTTGATTGAAATGGATGCGGTTATTGCCCAGGCCCGCAGTGTGATTGCGCAGGTCTCTGCAGCGCTGGAGCTGGTGCTGCTGTTAATTCTGAGTGCGGCCCTGCTGGTGGGTGCTGCCAATATTCAGTCGAGTCTGGACAGTCGCTTACATGAAAATGCGGTGCTGCGTACGCTCGGGGCGTCGCGTCAGGTGATTGCCCGCGGGCTTGTGGCGGAGTTTGCCTTGATTGGTGCGGTGTCGGGCTTGCTTGCGAGTGCCGGTGCAGAATTGTCGCTGTATCTGCTGCAAACGCTGGTGCTGGATATGACGGCATCGTGGCACCCGCTATTCTGGGTGTTGGCGCCGGTGTCGGGTGCTGTGCTGGTAGCTTTGTCGGGGTGGTGGTTTTGCAGGGCGGTGGTGACAACGCCACCGCTTTACGTCCTGCGGCAATTGTAGCGCGCAGCGTTGGCGCAATATTTATTGCGCCGGCGGGTGGGCTTTAAGGCCTTCTACCATGATTTTCAGTGATTTTTCAGATTGGCTCTCAAGGTCGTGGTAGTAACCAAAGCTGTCGCCGTGGTCGAGAATCAGCGTAGCGACTCCGTGCACGCCGGCCCAGGCGGTATGCGCCATGCTGGGTATATCGTCTTTTCCAAAAATCCCCTTTTCTGCACCGCGTTCAATAATATGTTGAACGCGGTAAAAGGCCTCGCGTCCAGCCGCGAACAGTTCGGTGTATTGTTTGCGCGGAAGCAATACCGGCCCAAACATCAGGCGGAAAATTTCGGGGTTTTCCTGGGCGAAATGGACATAGGCCGTGCCCAGGGTCATCAGGTCGGCAACCGGATCAGCGCTGAGGCCATCGGGGTTCAATGTGACCAGCAAACGGTTGAAGCCTTCTGTGGCCAGCGCTGCCAACAGGGCGTTTTTGTCTTTAAAGTGGCGGTAGGGCGCTGTTTGTGACACGCCGACTTCACGAGCCAGAGCCCGGAGGCTGAGTTCGTTAACGCTGCCGTCGAGCAAATGTTTTTCTGCTTGATTGAGAAGCTCTTCACGTAAATTGCCGTGGTGGTAGCTCGAACTGCTGTTATTGCTCATAGTTTGCATCTTGGCGTCGATAGATGTTGTCGGTGAGTATATATGCTTTGCGTGCTTGCTGTCCTGCTCAGCCTTTTGCGACCTTGTTTTGTCGTTTCAGGCTGGGTTACAAGCAAGTGCGCCATTTTTCAGGAATTGGCCGGCTATGGCAAGTATTTGCCGTGAACCGGATTGTCAGGAGGTGTCGGGAGATGGATTTAGGTTTATCGGGAAAAGTCGTCATGGTTGCAGGTGCCAGTCGTGGTTTGGGCAACGCCATCGCGCACGCGCTCCAGGCTGAAGGCGCGCGGGTGAGTGTGTCCAGCAGTGACACCCGGGCAATCGCGCAGGCGGGGGAAGCTTTGCCGGGGAGTCTGGCTATGCTTTGCAATGTACGCGACCCGTTGCAGATTCAGGCTTGGGTTGATGCCACGCTGGAGCACTTTGGTGCCATTGATGCGCTCGTGGTCAACGCCGGGGGGCCGCCGCCCGGAGGCTTTGGTGATTTTGCCGATGAGGATTGGCAGGCGGCCTTTGAGCTGACACTGTTAAGTGCCGTGAGGCTGGTCAGAACGGCACTGCCGGCGCTGAAGAAGAGTGGTGGCAATATTCTGTTTATGACGTCGTCGTCGGTTAAGGAACCCATCGATTTTCTGCTGCTCTCCAATGTGATGCGCTCGGGGGTTGCGAGTTTGGGTAAAAGCCTGTCGCGGAGTCTGGCCGGCGAGGGTTTGCGCGTGAACACCATTGTGCCGGGCATCGTGGAAACCGATCGGATCAAGGCGCTGGTCGCCAATCAGGCGTCCGCAGCGGGGGTTGCGCAGGAGGTGCAGCGCAAGGCGATGGAAGCGCTGGTGCCGCTCGGGCGGTTCGGGCGGCCCGAGGAGTTTGCGCGGGTGGCAGCGTTCCTGTTGTCGCCGGCGGCCAGCTATATTAATGGTGAAACCGTCACTGTCGACGGCGGCACCATGAAAACGCTGTTCTAGCGATCGGGATAGGAGGACGCGATGTCTGCGCAACTCACGCATATTGCTCTGCATGTCGGGGATTTGGGGGCCTCAATGGCCTTCTATCGGGAGTACTGTGGGCTGCAGGTGTGCCACCAGCGCCGTGATGAGCATAAAACCATTGTCTGGATGGCCGAGCCCGGGCGCGAGACCGAGTTCATTCTGGTGCTGATTCCCGGTGGGCCGGGGCGCCCGCAAGCAGAAAACGATTTCAGTCATCAGGGCTATGCGCTGGCATCAAAGCAGGCGGTAGACGATATTGCTCGTCGTGCAGCCGACAGTGGCTGTCTGCTGTGGCCGCCCCGGCAAGAGGCGTATCCGGTGGGCTATTATTGTGGCCTGCGCGACCCCGACGGCAACGCGGTGGAGTTCAGTTACGGACAGCCGCTCGGTCCGGGGGCAGAAGATGCTGTATAGCTAATATAAATATCATAAGTGATATTTTTGGTCATTTTCGCCATATTAAATATCATATATGATCGAATTTATTTCTTGGTGTTTTAATATCATTTGTGATATATATCTGGCTTTAATGGCCAAAAAATATCACATTTGATTATATGAAGATCTCTCAGGTTACTCCGAAAAAAGCCGTTCTCGAAGAGCTGGGCCGCAGGCTTGCGCAGTATCGCAAGCAGCAGGGCCTCAGCCAGGAAGCGCTTGCCAAAGCGTCGGGAGTTGGCGTAGCGACTATCCGGCGAATCGAGGATGGTCGGGACGCCCAGATAGGCTCCTGGATCAAGCTGCTTGTTGCGATGGACGCCGCCGATGCGATTGAAGCACTGTTGCCCGAGCAGCTCAGATCCCCTATGGCGGAAGTCAAAGGCAGGCGCAGAACACGGGCCAGCACTGCGGACGGGCGCTCGCCCCCGACCTGGGGAGATGAAGATCAGTGAGCAAAGCGACTGTTAAACTCTGGGGTACAGCCATCGGTTATGTTGCCATGGAGCCCGGTGAAGATTTCGCGCGCTTTGAATATGATCCTGAATTTGCGCGCATGGGCATTGAGTTGGCGCCTCTGCAAATGCCGGTAAAGGCTCGTCGTATTTATCAGTTTCCGCAATTGCACCCCAGAACGTTCCACGGGTTACCCGGCTTGTTGGCCGACAGTCTGCCCGACAAATACGGCAATCAATTGATCAACGTCTGGCTGGCGCAAACCGGTCGCAGCGAGAGCGAGTTCAATGCGGTTGACCGTCTTTGCTATGTCGGTAGCCGCGCCGTGGGGGCGCTGGAGTATTTGCCCTCAATGCCCTTGAAGGGTGGCCAGGATCAGCGTCTTAAAATGGATCAGTTGGTAGAACTCGCTGCGCTTGCCTTTGCCAGCCGCGATTCACTCAATGCGCGTTTAGCCGGTGGCATGAACAATCAGGAGTTGCTGGAAATCGTCAGTGTTGGCACCTCGGCAGGAGGGGCTCGTGCGAAAGCCGTGATTGCCTATAACCCTCAAACCCGGGAGGTGCGTTCAGGGCAAACCATCCTGAAGCCCGGTTTTGAACATTGGTTAATAAAATTTGATGGTGTGTCATTCAGTGGCGACTGGGGGGTGGCTGATCCTGCCGGCTACGGTTTGCTGGAATACAGTTACTACCTTATGGCACGGCGCTGCGGCATTGACATGATGGAGTCTCGAATCTTTGAAGAAAACGGCCGCAGTCACTTTATGACCCGGCGGTTTGACCGGAGCGAGAAAGGAGAGAAGCACTTTGTGCAGACCTACGGGGCGATAGCCCACGCCGATTACTACGAGTCGGGCGCATATTCCTACGAGCAGATCCTGATGGCCATGCGGGAGCTGGGTATGGAGCAGAATATGCTGGAAGAGCAGGTTCGGCGCATTGTTTTTAATCTGGTAGCTTGCAATCAGGACGACCACGTCAAAAACACCAGTTTTATTATGGATCGTCACGGGCGGTGGCGGTTGAGCCCGGCCTATGATTTATGCCATGCCGAGGGTAGTGATTTCACGCGCCATCACCAGCTGAGTTTAAACGGCAAGACGCACGACTTTGTTATGGAGGATCTCAAGCATCTGGCGGATTATGCAGGTTTGCCCAGGGGGCGCGAGCGAATCATTCTGGATAAAACGTTAGAGGCCTTTAAAGGGTGGCGGGCAGAAGCCGAGACGCTGGGTATTCCCGGGCGGTTGCAGCAATATGTTCTGGCCACCTTGAGAATGGATTGGTAATGCCCTGACACAAAAAAGCCACCCTGAGGGTGGCTTTTTTGTTGACGGTGTCCAACGCCCGGCGTCAGACGTCCTGCAAGTTACGGCAGCAAATGCTTAACGGCGTCGCGTTCTTCTGCCAGCTCTTTTTCAGTAGCGGACATTTTCTCGCGGCTGAAATCGCCGACGTCAACACCCTGAACGATAGTCCAGTCGCCGTCTTTGCAGCGGCAGGGGAAAGAGTAGATCAGGCCTTCGGCAATGCCGTAGCTGCCATCGCTGTATACACCCATGCTTACCCAATCGTCGCCTTCGGTACCCAGTGCCCAGCTGCGCATGTGGTCGCTGGCGGCGTTGGCCGCAGAAGCCGCAGAGGAAGCGCCGCGTGCTTTAATGATGGCTGCGCCGCGTTGCTGAACGGTAGGGATAAAGTCATTCTCATACCAGGCCTGATCAATCAGGTCGATGGCAGGCTTGCCGTTTACTTTGGCGTTAAACAGATCCGGGTATTGGGTGGCCGAGTGGTTGCCCCAGATGGTCATGTTGGTCACATCGTTCACGGTTGTGCCGGTTTTTTCTGCCAGCTGGCTCATGGCGCGGTTGTGATCCAGGCGCGTCATGGCGGTGAAGTTACGCGGGTCGATGTCCGGAGCGTTGCGCTGGGTAATCAGTGCGTTGGTGTTGGCCGGGTTGCCTACCACCAGCACTTTGATATTTTTGCTGGCGTTATCGTTGATGGCTTTGCCTTGTACCGAAAAAATGGCCGCGTTCGCTTCGAGCAAATCTTTGCGCTCCATACCGGGGCCGCGTGGACGGGCACCAACCAGCAGGGCGTAGTCGCTGTCTTTAAAGGCAACGTTCGGGTCATCAGTGCAGACAACGCCACTCAGCAGAGGAAAGGCGCAATCGTCCAGTTCCATTTTCACGCCCTGCAATGCGTCCATTGCCGGAGTGATATCGAGGAGTTGCAGAATGATCGGCTGGTCGTCGCCCAGCATGGAGCCTGATGCAATGCGGAACAACAAGGCATAACCAATTTGACCGGCGGCACCGGTTACCGTGACACGAACGGGTTGTTTCATGAGTAGTGTTTCCTGTAGGTCTAGAGTTCGGGTTTTGAGCGGGCCACCTGCAGGCAGCGGATCACGCTAGCCTGAGCCACCCTGGCCGGGATTTGGCCGCGCCACCGCAGTGCGGCGGCGCCTGGAGCGGGGCATATGATAGACAGCTGCGCCCGAAATTGCCATATCAGGCCCGACAAGCACAGCTAGCGCTCGTTTCACGCGGGCTTGGTGGCTGCTACAATTGCGCGCTTTGCCATTGCGGAACCCGGACTTTATGCGTTTTTTACACTCTCGCCGCCTGCACCTGCTTGTGTGTGTAGCGCTGCTGCTGTTTGTGCTGCAGGCAGTATTTCGTGTCATTTTCTACTTTGGTTTTTCCGACTTGGGCCAGAATGATGCGGCCACACTGCCGGTTTTATTGAAGGCCTGGTCTATTGGGCTGCGTTTTGACGCCCGCCTGGCAATATTGCTGACGTCGCCGTTGCTGTTGCTGATGCTGCCGCGCTTGCACTTGCTTGAGCACCGCTGGGCGCGGCGTGTCGCCGCAGGCTACGTGGTGGTTGCAGCGCTCGCGATCAGTCTGTTTTCGGTATTTGATCTTGGTCACTACGCGTACCTGGGAGTACGCATTGATTCGACGGTTGTCCGCTTTTTTGACGATGTCGCGATCTCCGCCAATATGGTGTGGGAAAGTTACCCTGTGGTCTGGATAACGCTGGGAGTCGCGGCGGTTGTTGTGGTTGTCCATGCCGGTATTTCCCGGCTGGTAGCGCGCAGTTTCTCGGCTTCCGGCATGAAATTAAGCAAGTGGGGCGTGACCTGGCGTTGTTTTGCCGTGTTTATGGTGGCGTTCTGGTTGGCGATAGGGCGTTTGTCGGATGTGCCCTTGCGCTGGAACAACGCGTTTTTTGCGGGTGACCCGGAAATTGGCGCGCTAGGGCTCAATCCCGTGCTGTATTTTTGGGAGACGATGGATTTCAGTGAGGCAGATTACGACACGGAACAGGTCAGGGAGCATTACAGCGATGTGGCCGATTACCTCCATCTGGATGCCGGCGAGCGAGGCAATCTGAATTTCCTGCGCCATTTCCCGCAAGACCCTGCCGCGCCGCTGGCGAGCCTGGAACGCCCGCCGAATATCGTGATTGTGATGCTCGAGTCACTCGGCGCCAGTCGCGTTAGCGCCTATGGCAACCCCTTGAAAACGACACCAACGCTTGAGCATATTGCTGCCAATGGCTGGTTCTTCAAGCACTTTTATGTGCCCGTGTCGGGTACCGCAAAAACTGTATGGGCCAGCATTACCGGTGTCCCGGACGTTTCCAGAGTCAAGACGGCCACGCGCAACCCGCTCATCGCGGAACAGCGCACGGTCGTGAATGCGTTTACCGATCACGAGAAATACTATTTTCTCGGTGGCAGCGCGGGCTGGGCGAATATGCGCGCCTTGATAAAGGCGAGTATCGACAAGCTGCATTTGTATGAGGAAGGGTCTTACGATGCGCCGCGCGTTGACGTTTGGGGTATTTCCGATCTCGAGCTGTTCAAGGCCGCCGACAAGGTGTTGCGCGATATCCCCAAAGAAAAGCCCTTTCTCGCCTACGTGCAAACAGCCGCTAACCACCGGCCGTTTACCATTCCCGAAGAGCGCGGTGACTTTATTGAAGATCGACCCGGTGACGAGGCCTTGTATCAGGCCGGCTTTAAAAACCCTGAACAGTACAACGCGGTGCGCTTTCTTGATTACAACGTAAACCAGTTTTTTGAGATGGCCAAGGCGGGCGGCTACTTTGATAACACGGTTTTTGTTTTCTATGGCGACCACAACAACCGCATTACGATCACGCCACATATGGCCCCTTTTTACGAGCTGCTGGATCTGGATGGTTTGCATGTGCCACATATGATTTATGCCCCCTCTCTGTTGCAGCCCAGAGTCATAGACGAGGCGGTGAGTCTGGTTGACGTACTTCCCACGCTGGCGGGCCTGTTTGGCGTGCCGTATGACTATGCTGCCCTGGGGCGGGATTTTCGCAAGCACCCTGCAGGCGAAGAGCGCTATGTTTTTACCCAGACAGCAGAAAAGCGCGATCCGGTTATTGGTGTTATTAGCAAGGACTGGATGCTGCGAATGCAGTCTGATGGCAGCGATGCCAAGCTGCATAAACTCTATGGTGAAGACCCGACAAGGGATCACAGCGCCGAGTTTCCCGATAAAGCGGTCAGGCTAAAACGCCTGACCAGAGGCTTGTACGAAACCTCCCATTATCTGCACTACGAAAATGTGCTCAAGACGGACAAGGGGTCTGCCGGGGACGATGGGCAATGAGCACCATAGACCTCGGTGTACTCACAGCCTACCTTATGGGTGTGCTGGCGCTGGGGATATATTTCTCGCGCCGAACGGCAACAACTGACGATTATTTTGTCGGTGGTCGCAACTATCGGGGGTGGGTAATCGGCCTGAGCCTGGTGGGAACCTCTATCAGCTCAATTACCTTTCTGGCCTATCCGGCTGATGCCTATAAAACAGCGTGGCTGCGATACCTGCCGAACCTGATGCTGCCCATCGCCATTTATGTAGCTGCGCGCTATTTCCTGCCGTTCTTTCGCCGGGAAAACACGGTAACCGCCTACGAATTTCTGGAGCGCCGCTACGGACCCTCGGTGCGAGTTTATGGCGCGCTGTCCTTTATCATTGCGCAGTTGGTGCGGGTTAGCACCATTTTGTACCTGATTTCGCTGTTGCTGTTCGAAATCAGCGGGTTGGACCCTATCTGGTGCATCGTACTCGCAGGTATTTTTGTTTCGTTCTACACCGTGGTGGGCGGGATAGAGGCTGTGATATGGACCGATGTTGTGCAAACGCTGGTGCTGTTGTTTGGTGGCGTTGCCTGCCTGTGGGTTATTGTGTCTATGCTTCCGGGTGGATTGGGGCAGATCATTGACATTGCAAATGCCGAAGGGAAACTGGGGTTTTCAGAGTGGCAGGCAGGCAGGTTGGAACCCATTAGCTGGGACATTAGCCTGCTCAGCAAAACCGGCACCATGATGCTGGTGTTGGGTTTGGTCAATTGGCTTACCGAGTACAGCAGCAACCAGAATACGGTGCAGCGTTATTGCGCTGCCAGCTCGGCGAGCGAAGCCCGTCGCGGTATGTGGGTCTGTGCGCTCAGCAGCTTGCCCATTTGGGCTTTTTATATGTTTCTGGGTACGGCGCTTTATGTGTTTTATTTGCAGTTCCCGACACCTGAAGCCCAGGAAATGCTTGATGGCACTCGCAAGGCTGAACAGATACTGCCGTTTTTTGTTCTGAGTCAGTTGCCGGACGGGCTGGTTGGGCTGGTATTGGCCGCTGCATTGGCCGCTGCCATGTCGTCACTTGATTCGAGCATCAACGCCATATCCGCGGTGTCAGTGGTGGATATCTATCGGCGCCACCTTAGCCCCCACGCCAGCGACAAACATTATTTGTGGGTGGCTCGCGGTGTGGCGGTGGTGGTCAGTGCGCTGATGATTGTCGGTGCGATTGCCTTTTATCACGCCGACACCAAAACTCTGCAAGACGCCGTAACAATTCTGGTGGCCTTGCTCGGCGGCGGTTTGCTGAGCCTTTATTTATTCGGCTTTTTTTGCCGCCGCGGCAGCGCCAAGCACGCCTGGCTCGGGATAGCGGTAACCATGCTGTTCACTGCCTGGGTCATACTCGCGCGCAACAACTGGTTTTTTACGGCGGATAGTCTGCCCTTTGATCTGTACTACACGGCCATCATCGGTAATTTGATCATGTTCGCGATTCTCCTGCTCGGCAGCCGTTTTGGCGCGGCGCGCGCGCAGTAGCGTTTTACCAACATGATACAGCGAGAAAATGGCTACGCAGGGGTCTATCAAATAGTCCCACAAATTGCTCGATTCAAGCAGCTCAAAGCGGTAGGCGAGCAGGCTCAGACTTAGCACCGCAACGACCATGAAATAGCCGCGCAGCCACGCGATGAAGCCGGCAGAGAGCATAACGGCACTCAAGGCCGTAGCATTGAAGCCCAGCTGGTAGGGATCGTGAAGTGTCAGGCCCAGGCTGAGCGGATAAAACCACAGCGACAGTGGGGCCAGTATTGCTGCAAGGCAAAAGATATCCCTGCGCGGCAGCCGGCCGGCTTTAACTTTACCGAAGGCAATAACCGATAACAGCAAGGTTGCCGTTATGCTGAGTTCCCCGAATATGGCCCTCAGAAAATATAGCGCGGAGACTCCTTTCACCGGTATAACGAGCACGATCAGGGTCAGAGCGAACACAGCGGGCAGTCGCGATGCGAGTGCCGGGCGCCGGGTCAGCAGCAAGCTGGCAATCAGCGCCCAGTTAAAGGCTGATATGGCGAAGCCCCAAGTTAAATCCATTGACTAAGCCACTCCTGAGAAAATGCGCGGTGTTTGATATATGCCTTGTTCCAGGTATACACCAGATGAATCGTGCCGTCTGAACCCTTGATCAGGTAAGGGTAGTCGTAGCGATAGCGGCAGCCTCCCGAGGTGCACAGTGCGTCGGTGGCGGAGTCGAGAAAACGGGCTTGCTGATCTACATCCAACCCTTCGGCTGTCATGGATTGTTGCAGGGCGCTGATAAATTCCGCCTGCGGTACCCGTCTTGGCGCTGTGCCGTTTTTACTGTCGTCTTCCACCCGCAATATAGGGTGCCAGCTGGCGCCCTTGTCGTTTGATATCAGCAGTGTCAGGCGGTTGCGTTCGTCACTGGTGTCATTGGCGACGCTCAGTATCCGCCCGCAATCGAGTACCACACCTGCCAGTGCTGAATTGGGATTGGCGACAGAGGTGTTTTCTGCCGCGCTCCAGTCGTGTCCGCTGCTGTCACTTTTTGCCATCACGGCGGTGAAGGGAGCTTCGTCACCGGTATCGCGCATCAGGGCAATGGCATCGTGTTCATTGTAGGGCAGCAGCACAGGTTGAATTGCTTCGCGGCCTTCGGTCAGGCGGGTTTTGGATAAGACCTGGCCATCGGCAGTGAGCCTCAGGATCTCTCCAAATTTGCCTGCCATTTCGTGGTACACGGGCAGGGCGATAGTGCCGTCCTGGTAGAGATACGGTGTGCCCTTGACCAGAGTGCTGAGATTGAAAAAGGGTGAGGTTACGAGACGCTGGGTAGAGTGCCAGCTTGCGCCATTGTCGTCCGACAGGACCATATTGACCTGACTGGTTGCCCAGCCGCCGACCGATACCGATACATAAAAGATGGCAAGTTGTCCCTGGTCCAGCCGGGTGACGACGGGATTGCCCAGCTTCTTGATATAGCGCCCCAGTGCCTGCTGGGTGGATTCACGGGTTATCAGCGGGGTCGCTGCCGACCACTCTTGCTTGGCAAGGTCGAAGTACGCGCCATAGATCGCGACATCTTTGGCGCCTTCGCGGCTACCACCGAACCAGGTGGCAAAAAGCCGGCCGTCATCAAGCTCTGCAACGGAGGCAGAGTGGACCATATCGGTGCCGTTACGGCGCGACACGATATGGGGTTGGCCGTTGGCAGTCACGCTGGACAGTTCTGGCGTTGACGGCAGCGGGGTCAGGGTTGCCGAGCGATTTGTCGGCAGCGCCGAATCGGCAAAAGACGGATTGCTGGCGAGTGTTTCGGTGCGAAACGCGGCGAGGGCCGCTGCCAAAAGAAGCAGCAGCCACGTGAAGCTGGTACGGCTCAACATAGCTTTATTAAAAACACTGGTCAGAAATGTGGGTTGTCGGGGTTGATCGAACAATTATTATACAGTGCGATTGTATCCGAGACAGGGCTGGCTGTTAAGTCTTGTGTTGTCACTGGCCACGTCCTCAATTGTTGTAGGGGAGCCCCGGAAGGCGCGAAAATACTGGGCATATGCGCGCTTGAGTCGCTACAATACGCGCTCCTGACGGGTCGAAAAATCCGTAATTTCCGCACGATTAATGGTGTTGAAGTGACTGAACTATCGAAAAAGCAGAAAACTGAAGGCAACAAACTGCAAAAGCGCCTGCGGCGTCATGTTGGTAAAGCCATAGAAGACTACAACATGATTGAGGCCGGTGACCGCATTATGGTGTGCCTGTCGGGCGGCAAGTTATGTCCGGTAAATATCTTGTAAACATTGGCTGAGAGCTGCCAACTGTGCTGCTAGGGTTATTGCATCTGTCACGACATGCTAATCTTGTTGGTATTACCTAGTTTTTCTCTTTTCTCTTTTCTCCGTTTGTAGTTGACCCTCACTGTTGATTGATTATTTTTGACAAAATGTAAGCTTCAGCATACAGTCGTATAAAAATTATTGCCCGGTGCGATTTGTCAAGAATGCTTGATGCGACCTTGAAGCGTTACAAATGGAATAAGAAGACCTTCTTCGCCATCGTTAATGGACATTCATGCCCGTTCGAGCCGTACGTTTCGGCATATCTCAATACGCTCAGTTCATACGCAAATAGCACACAGCACCGTTACGGCAGAGATCTGCTATTCATCCTCAAGTACTTTGATCGAAAGGGCATTGATCTGACTGGCCGAATAGCCTCCGGCGACCTGATTAGCATGGCTGAGTATTCGGATTTTCATACGCAGTGTGCCTTGAGCTCTGATATCGACCTTGACTCAAAGGTGGTTCCGCTCTTGTCCCACGCTGAGAGCAAAACGTTCAGGAATATCATGGCGTCAAACAACTTTGTCGCCAGCAAGGTCTCCAGCGAGACTCAGCGTGGACGACTGAACCGGCTTCGAAGCTATATAACGTGGTTGTTTGAGCAATTCCATGATCCACTTTCCGTCGGTGAGAAGCTCGAACGCAATTTCGAGAAATTAACAATGAAGATGCTCCAAGATGAGCGTTCATTGAATGTCGTTGAGGCGCATGTGAATCGACACCCAACTAAAGATGCGATTCCGCCAGACGTCTTTTGCAAGTTAATTGAGATCATTCGACCATCGTCCCCTAACAACCCATTCACCCAACGTAACCGATTGCGGAACTACCTGGTCGTCACATTACTTCTCGACACGGGTATTCGGCGAGGCGCACTGGCAAAGTTAAAGATATCGGATCTACGCTCTGACAGCTCCGGTGCGGCGCTTTGGATTTATCCAGAGCGCGATGACGTATCGGACCCACGGTTGGAAAGACCGAACCAAAAAACCAAAGCTCACCTCGCGGCGCTGAACCCCACGGTCATGGATGCCCTTTTGTTCTACATAGAAAGTGACCGGAAACTGATATGCGGATCAGCCGAGAACGACTTTGTCTTTGTAAGTAACAGCAATGCGAAGGGCACAAAAGGACAGCCTCTTGCTGCGAAATCAATCAATGAAGTGTTCTTCACGCTTTCAAAGGTGCTTGGTTACCGCGTACACCCACATTTGATGCGGCACATGTGGAACGACCTTTTTGATGACAATAGCGATCATCAGAACTTCACATCACAACAGGTTGAAGATGCCAGAAAGTACGCAATGGGGTGGTCCGCTAACTCGGCAATGTCGGACATATACAACGATCGAAGAACCTATCAGAAAGTTCGGAAAATCATGCAGTCCCACCAAGATCGTGTGGATGGTGCGAAATGAATGCCCTGTTGCAACAGGCAATGCGGTCGCATGAGCCAAACACAATTACCGCTCAAAGCGGCCTTAAAGTTGACGTAACCGCCGATTCTTGGCAGCTGCTCGCGACGACCAGTAAAGGTTGGAAGTTTGATATGAGCTGGGTCTGGAATACGGCTATTTCGGATGAAGACAGAAGCGACATGCTAACGGTCTATTCGCACTACGCGACGTCGAAGGCTGCCGGTACGACCTCAACAATTGTATCTAATACCAAACTATACCTATCATCAGGAATCCCACCGTTGATTAAGTTGAGGTCGCTGTGGAGCGGCCTTCCGGTGTCTCATAAGAAGGGGCTTAACCAATTCTTTGGCACGCTTTGCAAACTTGGATACAAGCAATACAACGATTACCACGGATTCACGAAAGCCAACTTGGACAAGGAAAAAACACTCACATTTGATTCGAAAAGAGGTGCGCTAAGTCACCAAGAGTTTGATAGCTTTTGCGCCGCTTTGAACCTGCGCCTCCAGTCGATTGACTGGAATGCAGACCGCTCGCTCGAATTTTTCCAATCACAATCCTTCAGCCAAATTTGCCGTTCCATTAGTAATAAACTAGCGGCAATCACTGTTCGTCGCCCCATACAATTGTCGATGCTCAAATGGATAGATGTGATTCCAGTAGGCAGTGGGTTTGAAGACCAACGAATCGACCCATCCCAGGAAGTTGGAAATATTGGCATCGACCAACTCCAGATAAGGTTTTTTCATGCAAAGGCTAGCGGCAGATCGTGGAGGACGGCACCAGAGAGGTTCCCGGTTGCTCTCAACGCGCAAAGCTCAGAGCTAATCGCCAGTTACAAACGGCTCTATATGCATGGTGTCCAGCTCTGGCTGAAAAATAGCGGTTGTCCGGTCACCCATGAAGAGACGCGTGATTTTTTGCCTCATATGCCGATGTTCCCGTTAACTGGCTTGTTCAATGAAAATATTGGCTCGATTGAGAGCTTGAGGTCGCTGTTTACTCAAGAGTCTCGTGGATTTCATGTCAACGAATCTGCAATAGCGATGAGCATGAGATACGTTGCAGCTGAATCCAGCCGGACGAAGGATTGCACAGTGACGTCGAACAGAATTCGGCATACAGTGCTGACTCGGGGCGCACAGGCGGGCTACACCGCAGCGACGTTAGCAAAGATCACAGGAGTTACTGAGCCCGCGGCTCGGCATTACATTGACCTTGACTACCGATCGCGTCGGATGATCGACGAACTCTATGATGGATCGGAGTTTTTAGCTGCTGTATTCAGCGATCCACTGGAGAGAGTCTCAGGCAAAGATGCGGAGGTCCTCGATCATCAGTTCAACAGCGTCGGCGGCATAAGAGATAAGCAAAGTTGCAACTCTTGCTCGGCTGTTACCGGGCGACCGATTGGCTGCTACGGGTGCAACAACTTTCGACCAATTCTGGAAGCTGATCACGCCGGAGTGCTTGAGCTGGCTGAACAGAAGCTGGCAGCCAATAGCAAAAAGCTACTTTCGCCCGTCGAAAAGCTCAGTGTGGAGAAGCTTACAAAACAGGTCGCGTGGATCAAGCGAACGATAGACGTGTGTAATCAAGTGCTGGAGGTACGACGTGGCGTTGAATAAGTACCTTGTCCGTACTCATGCACTAATTCAAAAGTACAAGGATGAAGCGCCCTTCAAGCAGTTCCAAAACCTAGATGGCCAATTGGCAACTTTCGATAATCTTGTCTGGTTTTACATTGATCCAAACAATGGCAAGAGAACTCGGATTTTAACCGGAAGGCACGGCACAAGAGGATCTGGATCGGCAGGTTCAGCCCCTAAATACGCATTGCCAGAGCCATACGGAGACTTGTTGAAGGTTTTCGTGATTGAGGCGTTTAATGCCTCTGTTTTCGCCTCGGAGATACAGGCACGTATCGGAGCGGCGCGATACTTACTCACAAACATGCAGGGTAACCTCCATACACAAACAGGATCAACGATCATCGAATGTTTCGGGGAGACTAGGCTTGATCGGATGGTGGTATTCCTTGAGTTCTGTGAGCGACAAGGGCTGATGCCTCGTGCATCCGATCAGGTTCGTCGTAATATCAGGGATAAACGTGATCGGACGGGTCACAGTGTCGAAGCCACCCGCAGAGAGAAAATGGCCAATGAGGAGGTCATAAGAGCTGCTGGGAACATATATGCAAAAACAATCACCAGTCTCAAACAAGGAAATGCCGGACAAGGCTGTTTTCGAGATGCATTGACTACATTTATTGTTTTGCTTTGCTGCGCATCACCGAATCGAGCCGGGGCTGAAGTGCCACTTCTTGTCAATCAGAAGCTCCAAAGTTATTCAGAGGATGGTCGAGCAGATGTTTTTTATCTTGATTGGCCGGGTAGCAAAGGCTATCAAGACAATCGAACCCATATTCTTTCGGCACTTAGCGGTCATGTTGAGAAAGGGATAAACTACTTCTCAAAAGCCTGTCAGCCAGGTCGAATCGTAGCTTCCTATTACTCTCGGCCAGACCAAACACTTGGGCAGCTACTAAAAGGGTTTCCAATCGACCCGGAAAGAAAAGTGCGTATAGACCTGAATCGTAAACCTCATCTTTTCACTTTAGGTTACGCATTAGGTTTCTATGACGTTGATACAGAAGTTCATGTATTTATTCATGACGCTGAAGATCAGGGGGCACCGTACGAAAGAAGCAGACCGATAAAACTAGCCACACGCAAGAGCTGCTGGAAGTCCAAGTACATATTCGAACTGCAGATAGAGGATGAAATTTCATCAAACGCGATGAGATTGGCAAAACGACCCGGTATTGAGCGTTTGTTGGGAGTCAATTTTAGTTTTTCTCAGGCTCCGAGGTTTGACCCAAATCAGAATCGTTTAATTTCTATTGGACAGCTTGAGAAAGTAGTGCGTGATTTGCAGAGAGAGGCATTCCCCAGCTTCCCTGCAGGTTTTTCTACTGGTGATTTGAATAGCGTCAAAATGGACGTTGCACTCTTCTGTGTTTTAGGTCATCAGTTCTTTAAGAACGGCGCTAATAGAAAAAGGGGAGGCGTGCCAGGCCAGCAGGGATACTACCATATACTGACCCCGCGCTCTCTTTCAACGATGGCTAGTTGGGGGCTTGGTAAAAGTGGTGATATTTTCCTACGTCACGGTTTCAGTTCTAACTACTTTCTGAATCTACATCAACTCCGTCACTATACGAATACCATTGCCGACAAAAGCGGTATTCCCAACGAAGTCTTGACAGCTTGGTCGGGTCGCAAAAGTCGCGAGCAAACATACGAGTACATTCATACCAGCCATGCTGAGCGCAGTTCAAGAGTGGCGGGCGTTCAGAAAAAGGCGACCGAAACCACCCAACCGATTCGCTGGGTCTCAAGCAACGAAATTGCGCGGGAATTTAACTTGCCCGCAAGTGTTACTTCGACGGGTCTTTGCACTCAGAATCTGGTTGTGATTCCGTGCGAATACCTGAACGATTTTGTATCGAGTTGCTTCATGTGTCCGAATGCCTGCCATGTAGCTGGAGATGGTGACGCTATCGATACACTCGAAAAGGACTGTCAATTCCAGCACCGGCGCCTGGAGGCGGTTAAAAATGATAATCGCCTCGGTGCCTCACGTGCAATGCAGGAGTGGTTCGTTCTCCATAACTTTAATACACAAGTCCTAGCTCAGCTCGTCCAGCTAATGAAAGATATGCCAGTCGGCACTGTGATCTCTTTCAGTGAAAAAGCTCGACAGTTCAATCTCCTCGATGCTAAGTCCAAGAAACTTACACAAGTTTTGGCCAAGCTTACGGATTCCCATAAGGATTTGCAGAACGCTCTTGCAAGACAAGAAAAGGCTACAGACGAGCCTCGCTCCAATAGAGATTTGAAGGAATTAATGGCCAAATACAGCCTTGCGGAGACAGAGTAAATGGCGCTACCCAGCATCTCAGCGCAAGACCAGCGGCGTATCGAGCGACTGATTTCCAACTGGAAAGGCAAACTGACTTGGAAACTGCTTGCGAAGGCGATTGAGCTTGAACTGGAGATCAAAACAACACGCCAAACGCTTTGTACCTATAGAGGAATTTACACTGCTTATTCGAACCGAAAAAGCGACCTTCGCGGCGTTACTCCTGAGGTTGTGGCTAGCATCACTCGGTCAGATATTAATGCCCAGGAGCGCATAGCACGCCTCGAAAAGGAAGTTCGCGATTTGGAAGAAAAGAACGCCCAACAATTACGAATGATTGATCGTATTTTTGCCAACGCAACCGCTATTCCGAATCTTGACCTTCGAGATCTCGTAAAGGAAAGACCTGAAGAACTTAATGTGAGACCGAAAGTATGACAAACGCTGGAAAACGCCTTAAAAAGATATATCGTTTGGTAGGGAGAGCCGTTTCAGATTATCAAATGATAGAGGATGGCGATAAAATTATGGCGGCGATAAGTGGGGGGAAAGACTCATTTTTAATGCTAGATGCACTGCTGCACTTACAGCGAGTCGCAAAAGTAAAATTTGAGGTTGTTGCTGTAAATATGGATCAAAAACAACCAGGCTTCCCTGAGGATGTGCTTCCAAGATATTTGGAAGAAAACAATATCCCATACTTTATTCTGGAAAAAGATACCTATTCTATCGTCAAAGCGAAAGTTCCAGAGGGAAAGACAACTTGTGCGCTCTGTAGTCGCCTGAGAAGGGGCAGCCTTTACGGTTTTTCGGAAGAGATCGGGGCAACAAAAATTGCTCTGGGTCATCACATGGACGACATTGTTGAGACAATGTTTCTCAATATGTTTTTTCAGGCTAAATTATCAGCTATGCCGCCAAAATTGTTGAGCGACGACAAGCGGAATATCATTATCCGTCCTCTTGCATATTGTCGTGAAAAAGATATCGAAAAGGTTGCTAGGGATCGAGCCTATCCGATAATACCCTGCAATTTGTGTGGTTCCCAAGAAGGCTTAAAGCGCCAAGCAGCCAAAACAATGTTGGAAGAGTGGGACGCACAAGACCCGGATCGTGTGGTTAATATTTTCCGCAGTCTTCAGACGGTTAAGCCCTCTCAGCTTGCCGACACTAGTCTATTTGACTTTGCCTCGCTCCATATTGAGCGTCCTGCTCTGATACCCGTAACAAATCTTGCGGACGAGGTGAATACTGAAAGCCTCTTGAAGGAAGCCTAGAGGCGTAATGATAGTAACGTTTCGGGCAATTGCGTTGGCGGGGGAGCTATGAGGCTCCCCAGTCTAGGGAAAGGTTTACGCAAGTTCTGATATTCAATTTCTAGAGTAATACTCTAAATTGCCTCTTGTCGGCATCCGATGATTTCAGGATACGGTACTCCATCCCGCTTGCCACCGCGATTTGCTGGGCAAAGTCCTTCTTGGCCTGTACAACAGCGTCCTCGATCTGGTTGTCGGCCTTCACCTCGACGATAACGTACTTCAGGCTGCCATCTGCTTCTTCACGTTGAAAAATGAAGTCAGGGTAGTAGCTGCGCACAGTCCGTGAATCGGGGTCGATGTACTGTATGAAGAAATCGGACTGGCCGTGTGTCAGCATTCCGGTGAAGTAGAGCTTTTTGACACGCTTCTCGCGTAGCAGATCCCAGAATAGCCAGTTCTCCGAGCCGGAGTCGAAGCAGTAGGTGTCGAGGTGGAAGCTCTTGGCGCGCTCTTCATCGTTGATCTTCTCGTCGTGCATCCGAACGATCTTATCCTTCGCCGCCGACATCTCGTAGTAGCCGTTCGGGGGCAGCTTAATCAGATCGACCTCGTGCTCCTCGGTTTGCTGCGATTCGTCCAAGTCGTAGAGCTGGCGGAACAGGCGCGGTATGATTTCGTCGTAGAGAAGCTCGTTGAACTCATTGGTGATGGCCACCAGCTCGTCGGAACCCTCTTTCGTCTTGGCTAGCAGTTCCTCGATCTCCAGCGGACACCGGTTCAGATAGCGGGATACCTCGGCCACAAGCGATAGTTGTGAGAAGGTTCGCTTCTTCCGGCGCGATGTGAGATCAAAGGTGCGGCTGCCGGAAGCGAGTGCCGCGTCGACGGCGGTCAAACCATCCTGCTGAGTTTCGATCAGACGGTATTTCTCGACCAGTTCGCCCCACTTCTGCGCATCCGCTCGCTCGGGCATCAACGCTTGCCCCGTCAACAACTGCTTTTCGCGTATCTCGTATTGCTTTCGCACACGCACTAGCTTGATCTTGACCGGCGGCTCAACCACGCGCACCTCCACGCGCTCCTTGTCCTTGCCGGTTTTCTGCAGCTCGTCCGCGCTGATGCGGAAGTTCTGCTGCAGCTCGTCGTTCAGGGTGTTGAGGTTGTCCTCGGAGAGGAAGACATTACCAGTGTGCTGAGCCTGCCCGATAGCCCTTAGACAGCGCATGGTGGCTTGAAGTACGAATACCTTCGATTTAGGCGAACGAAATAGTCCAACGCCAAACAGCGAGCGGCAGTTCCAGCCTTCCCGGCCCTTGTTGACCAGCAGGATGAACTGCTTTTCCGATCCTTCGGTGTCGAGCCGGTTAAATTCGCGGATGTCATCGTTAGTGGTAATCTTGCTGTCACCCACGTTGATCAGAATACGCGAGGTCGGGATGCCGTGTTTGAGAAGCGCTCGCTCCACAGCAGGTTTCAGCTCTTCGGTCAGCTCTTCAACTGTTGCGGCGAAGAACGCCAGTTTGGGCAGCAAGCCTTCCGGGCGCAGTTCGCCAGACTCTTTCAGGAAGTTCTCGATGGCGATGTCGACAAACTCGTCAGTGCGGGTGTTGGCGTAGCCGTGGAGCGTAACCTTCTTGAGGAAGTGTAGTGGTCAAGTAAAACTGGCCACGGGTTTATAAGTTTTCCAGTACATACTTTCTGCCACATTTGGCGGCAGGTCATCGTTGTGTCGATGCGGCCTGATTCCGCTGTAGTAGCCAATCACATAATCCGTGATCGACTGCTTCGCTTCAGCAAAAGAGCGGTATCCCGTTTCCGGTACCCACTCGGTTTTCAGGCTGCGGAAGAACCGTTCCATTGGTGCATTATCCCAGCAGTTACC
>DIBR01000003.1 GCA_002415025.1 Spongiibacteraceae bacterium UBA5047 | reverse complement strand
GTAGGCCCGCATAAGCGCAGCGTTGCGGGCATTTCGATAAAACACAACGAGCACAACCATGACCAGCATCACCCCCACCGGCATAGAGCTCCACCAGAAATCCCGCGAGCTGGAATTAATCTACGCCGATGGCGAGCGGGTTCGCCTGAGCTGCGAGCTGTTGCGCGTGCTCTCCCCCTCGGCTGAAGTGCGCGGCCACGGCAAGGGGCAGGAAGTCCTGCAAACCGGCAAGATCAATGTTGCGATTACCGATATAAAGCCGGTCGGCAATTACGCCATTCAATTGAGCTTCAGCGACGGTCACGACAGCGGCATCTTCTCCTGGGCCTACCTGCGCGAACTGGCCGACAACAAAGAGGCCTACTGGCAAACCTACCTCGACCAACTCCACCAAGCCGGCGCCAGCCGCGACCCGGAAGTGCAAGTCGTCAAGTTTTTTGACGCCGGCAAACCCTGAAAACGCCCTGACCGGCCCCTGAACTCTCCCGCCCCCTTCCGCCGGAGCGCGCCAGCCCCAGTCTTGGCGATGCATTGACAGCCACTCATCAACTGGTATGATCAGTTGATGAGTTAACGGAGCCAAGCCGTGTTTGAGGCCGTCAAAAAGCAATCCCTGTCAGACGAAGTCTTTGACCAACTACGCAAGCGCATTGTCAGCAACAGCATTCAGGCTGGCGACGAGCTGCCGTCAGAGCGGGTGCTGTGCGAACTGCTACAGGTGAACCGCGGCGCGGTACGCGAGGCCATCAAACGTCTGCAGCAGGCCGGCCTGGTTCAGGTTCGGCACGGCGGTGCAACCACGGTACTGGATTACCGCGCAGCGGCCGGGCTGGAATTACTGCCCAGCCTGCTCATTAACGAGGCTGGCGAAATTCAGGTAGACACTGCTCGCAGCATTATTCGCATGCGGCAAATTCTCAGCCCGGAAATCGCACGCGATGCAGCGCAGCAGGCAAACGAGAACCTGGTGACCCAACTGCAGACGCTGCTCGACAGAATGCGAACCCGACAGGACACCGCGCAGCGCCAGTTTGCGGTGTTTGAATTCTGGGAGCTTCTGGTAGAGGGCAGCGGCAATATCGCCTACCGGCTGGCACTCAATTCGCTGCGCAAAACCTACAGCCATATTTGGGGCCTGCTCACTGAAATGCTCGCCGACGACTTTCATGATCTCAGCGCATTTGAACAAATTACCGCCGCAGTAGCGCAACGCAACGGCGAACAGGCCTTTGCCGCTGCCCGCACGCATATCGATCACAGCAGTGAATTAATGAACGGCTTTCTCGACCTGTATCGCCAATCTATTGAGCAGGTAAAGGCCGATGAATCTTGACCCCTGGCGCAACCTCTCACAGGAGACTTTGTCATGAACACCCCGTCGAAAGAACAGACCGCGCTACCCACAACCGCCGGGGCGGCCCTCAGGGCGATGTACTCACACCCCAGCCCGGTAATTCTCAGTGCACTAGCCGTATTTTTTGTGGGCCTGCGAATCTGGATGGGCAACTGGCAATGGCAAGACATTATCGCGCCGCTGATAATCTTGCTGGCGTGGCCATTTTGGGAATGGGCCATTCATGTGTTTTTGCTGCACTTCAAACCCACAACGCTCTTTGGTAAAACGTTTGATCTGCCGCTGCCCCAAAAGCACCGCCAACACCACCGGGAGCCCTGGGACCTGAGCAATATTTTTATTCACCTTGGCGTATTCCCCGTTGTAGTGCCGATCATTGTCGCCTTGTTCTACGCTCTTATGCCCAACGCGGCATTGGCCACAGGCGCGCTGGCCATGTTTTTTCTGCTGGCCTTGAACTATGAACTGACCCACTTTCTCGCCCACATCAACTGGTG
This sequence comes from Spongiibacteraceae bacterium UBA5047, assembly GCA_002415025.1. GTDB lineage: Bacteria > Pseudomonadota > Gammaproteobacteria > Pseudomonadales > Spongiibacteraceae > Litorivivens. The sequence goes on along the minus strand of DIBR01000003.1, from coordinate 4,855 downwards.
CCCGCCGCTGTCCTATTACCAGCGCCGTGTGCGCCTGCACCGCCTCCACCATTTTCGCAATGAAAACCTGTGGTGGGGTGTTTCAATGGGAATGGGCGATGTGATCCTTGGCACGGCGCCACCGGTTAGCGATGCGGAGCGCTCGCCTACGGTCGACAACTTGCACGGCCTTAGTCGTTAGCAAAAGCAGCGCATAGCGCCGTGTAATAACGTAGAAACACATTTAAAAAAACCAATAACAATAAGCAGGTAGTTTTATGGCGATGACTCGATTGGCGCTGACCACCGCCGGCCTTCTGGTGTTTACCGAGCTTTCGGCGTTCGCCCAAAGTAACGCAAACACACGCAGCCGCCCCGCGCTCGAAGAGGTGGTCGTTACGGCACAAAAACGCGAAGAAGACGTGCAATCGGTTCCGCTATCGGTCACCGCTATTGGCGGCGAGCAGATTGTCGACCTGAATATGGGCGACATGAACGAAGTAGCAACCTATGTGCCCAACCTCGACATCCTTGCCATTCCCACCTTTCCCAGCATCTATATTCGCGGGCTGGGTTCGAGCTACAACCGCGGCTTCGAGCAATCGGTTGCCATCCTGATCGATGAGGTGTTCTACGGTCGCGCGTCTTACATTACCCAGGGTTTGATCGACCTGTCTGCCATTGAAGTTTTACGCGGCCCGCAGGGCACACTCTTTGGCAAAAACTCGTCGGCCGGCGCCATTCACTTTCGCACCGCACAACCGGAATACGACTACGGTTTTAACGGCGACGTACTGCTGGGCGATCGCAACTTGCGGCGTACGCGATTAACCGCCACCGGCCCACTTATAGACGACACCCTGGCGTGGCGCGTGGCGCTACTTGAAGAAAAGCGCGATGGTGGCGTGTACAACACCACCACCGATATCGACGAAGAAAACCGCGACAACCTGGCCGCCCGCATTCGCATTCAATGGGACCCCTCAGACAACACCCGCATCGGGCTCACCCTCAACGGCGGCGTAGTAGAACAGCACGGCGCCGGCACCCAGTTAATTGCCGCTCGCGACCGGCATCTGGCTGCCATGCGCGTATTCGATACCCGTACCGGCGCCGACCCGTACGACGAAGAGACCTCACTCGACCACGCTGCCGGTGCCAGCCGCGAGAGCTGGGATATCACTCTCAAAGCTGACTGGACCCTGCCCGGCGACCTGACCCTGACCAGTATCAGCAACTACTCCTGGATGGATGAAGACCTGAGTTTTGACGCCGATTTTTCTCCCATTCCCTTTCTGGTTTTGCACAACGACGAAGACCTGCGCCAAACCAGCCAGGAATTGCGCATTACCTCTGCGCCGGGTGAATTTGAATATGTTGGCGGGCTCTACTACCTGCGGACCGATATCGCCGCAACGTACGATATTATCGACTATCTGGAGCTATCCGAAATTCTTCTTGTCACCGGCGAAGGAGAACGGCGGCTCTGCGTCAACAGCCCCGACCCCGAAGCTTGCCAGAACGCTGTACTGAATGACGCCAACGCGGGGCTCGCCAGCGGACAGCTTATTTCCACACGCATGAATCTCGAAGGCGGCGCGGCGCCAGTGGAAACCTCGCTCACCCGCTTCAACCAACTGAGTAAAAGCTTTTCTGTGTTTGGCCAGATGAGCTGGCACCTGTCGTCACACTGGACCTTAACGCTCGGCGCACGCCTGAATACCGAAAAGAAAAGCCTGACTGCCATACACCGCCTGATCAACAATCGTACCGGCATTGAAGGCGCCAGTGCGAGCAGCGGCAGTGCCGGCATTCCAGGTTTGGGCTTTGGCCTTGGCGGCACGCCCGGCGGCTCAATTATTTTCCCCGTTATTCTTGCCGGCGACACCCCCTTTGTTGCCGAGCGTGCCCGCAAGGACAAAAATCTGATACCCAAGGCCTCGGTACAATATCGCTTTGACGACGACGTTATGACCTACGCCAGCTTCGCACGGGGCTACAAATCGGGCGGGTTTAACGCTCAGCCTGTGAATACCGAGCAACTGTCATTTGATGAAGAAGATGCCAAAACCTATGAGCTGGGGCTGAAATCCGAATGGCTGGGCGGCGCTGCGCGATTTAATATCACCGGCTTTTATACAGACTTCGACGGTTTGCAGGTGGCCGCCTTCAACGGCATCAGCTATGTCGTTTCCAATGCCGCGTCAGCCACTATCAAAGGCATTGAGTACGAGGCCATGCTGGTGCCCGCCGCCGGCTTTTTACTCAGCCTGAATGGCGCCTATACCGATGCACAATACAACGACTTTAACCGAGCACCCTGCACGGCAGAAAACACCAACCCACCGCCCTGCGACTTGAGCGGCGAGGGGCTGCGCCTGGTTCCGGAAGTGAAAACAACCCTCACCGCCGGGTACGAAGATCAAATATTTAACCTGCCCTTTATTACCCGCCTCGGCATAACAGCCAGCTACAGCAGCGAAGTCGACCTTGCCACCGACCTCGACCCCATCGATATTCGCGAAGCCGGCACCACCTACGGGCTGCAAGTGGGCATTCGCAGCATCAACGACCGCTGGCACATCATGTTATTTGGCGACAATATCACTGGCCGCGAATATCTCGCCGGCGCGCAGGATGCGCCCGCCTTTCGCGGTTCACATTTTGGTGGCGCCTATCCGGATGCGAGCTATGAACTCGAACTCGGACTTCGGTTTTAAAGCTCCATCAGCCGGTTAGCATCCGATCCCAAAGAAGCGGGAGCACCCGTAGGCCTGATTAAGCGAAGCGTATCAGGCACCTCTGGCACACCGCTTCCCGCAAGCGCGGCGCATAACCACACTTTCATCAAGCACCACCCACATGTTATAAAACCCGGCGTTTTCAACAGGAACCCCCAGCATGCGAATAGCCTCATGGAACGTAAACGGCATCCGCGCCGCCATGAAAAAAGACTTTCTGCAATCCGTTGCCACCCTGCAGGCTGACGCACTCTGCCTGCAGGAAACCAAGGCACAACCCGAGCAGGTGCTCGAAGCCCTCAAAGACTTGCCCGGCTACCACATCTATTGCAACTCTGCCGAGCGCAAAGGCTACTCCGGCGTTGCCATATTATCGAAAGATAAGCCGCTAAATATCATTGAAGGCATGAGCCTTCAAGAGCACGACTCTGAAGGGCGCGTGCTGACCGCCGAATATGCCGATTTCTACCTGGTAACGGTGTATACGCCCAATTCCGGCAATGAATTGGCGCGCCTGCCCTACCGGGAAGTTTGGGATAAGGCCTTTTTAAGTTTTGTAAAAGAGCTTGAGAAAACCAAACCCGTTGTGATGTGCGGCGACTTCAACGTAGCCCATACCGACATCGACATCGCCCGCCCCAAGCCCAACTACAACAAAAGCGCGGGCTACACCCAAAAAGAAATTGACGGCATGAACAGCATCATTGCTGCAGACTTTGTCGATACCTTTCGTCAACGTCACCCGGATACCGTCAAGTACAGTTGGTGGAGCTACCGTGCAGGCGCAAGGGCCAAAAACGTGGGCTGGCGCATAGACTATGTACTAGCCTCCAAAGCCCTGGCTGCCAAACGGTTAAAGTCAGCGGAGATCTGGAACGATATCCACGGCTCCGATCATTGCCCGGTAAGCGTCGACATCGAATAACACACTAAAGATCGTGCAAAGGGCTGATTACCGCACGCCCGCCACGATTGAGCACATGGGTATAGATTTCTGTGGTACGTACATCGCTGTGGCCCAATTGCTCCTGCACAGTTCGTATATCGGCGCCGCGCTCGAGCAAATGCGTTGCAAAACTGTGACGCAAGGTATGACACGACGCTGGCTTGTGAATTTCCGCCGCGATCACCGCACGCCTCACAGCACGCTGCACCGACTGATCATAAATATGGTGGCGCCGAACTTTTCCCGAACGCGGGTCTTCGCTGCGGCGCGGTGAAGACAGAAGGTACTGCCACGCATACTCAAACGGCGCACGCGGCAACTTGCGTTCCAGCGCAAAAGGCAGAGAGACACCATCCCAAGGCACCGCCAGCCTGTCTTCCTCCCAGTATATTCGAGCCTGCGACAACTGACGCTTAAGCGCTGGCACCGTACTTTCGGCAAGGGTAGTCACGCGCTGCTTGCGCCCCTTGCCCTCGCGCACAAAAATCGACAATTTATCCAGATCAATATCCTTAACCCGAAGGCGACAAACCTCCATCAACCGAAGCCCCGAGCCGTACATCAACTCCGCACACAATCGATACTCACCCTGGAGTTTATCCAACAAACTCCGCACTTCTGGCCGGGTTAATACCACCGGCAGCTTCTTTTCCTTTGACGCGCGAACAAACTCGGGTAGGCAAATGCCTTCACGCTTCAACACCTGCTTGTAGAGAAACATCAATGCATTAAGCGCCGTCTTTTGGGTAGCCGGAGTTACATTTCGCTGAACCGCGAGAAACTCCAGGAATCTAACGATATCCTGATCGCCCAATGTTTCCGGGTGCGCCATTCTATGAAAGCGAATGTAATAAACAATCCAGTAGATATAGGTCTTTTCAGTGCGTCGGCTATAGTTTCGCGCGCGTATATGCGTACGCACCGACTCGATAAATGGGGAAGGCATAGCAAACTCCTTTTTGCTGTATGCCCATACAGTATTGCGCAAGAATAAAGCCATGGCAAGAAGTTACATTTCAGATTGATTATTTTCCCCAACCGAATAGAATCACAAGAATGGAAAAATAAGCGATATCAGGACGATACAAATATGCTCAGACTCCGCGCCATCAAGATACACCTCAATTCTACGCATTACCTCACGTCACCAAGACGTATACTTTGCTGTTATGCATAACGAGAACATCCG
>DIBR01000045.1 GCA_002415025.1 Spongiibacteraceae bacterium UBA5047 | reverse complement strand
GTTTGTGAATCCACCCGGCTACACCAGGAACGCCTATAGTATGAATTATGGTAAAACGCAACGCTTTCGATAAGCGCATCAAGCGGAGATTATGTGGAGGCGTGTTCTCCGGGCTCGTCCTGCCGGCCTTGCCAACCGGTTCGTAAATGCACCCTGAGCGACATTTCTATATGGGCCTGCGCCGCGGCGTCTGCGGCTTCCGGATCGCGGTCACGTATCGCATCCATTATACGCAGATGTTCCTGGTGCAGGTCTGCCGCCCGGCCTTCCGGAATGTATTTCACGCCCTTCAGCAAGGCCATTTCATCGGAAATTGCCGCGATCGAGCGCAGCAAGAATCGGTTGTGGGCAGCGGAATAGATCGCCCTGTGAAACTCCCAATTGATCTGGTTGAGGACGCGGGGGTCTTTCTCCGCAGCCACGCTCTTGGCCAAGATCCGGTCCATTTCGGCGATCTCTGCAGTCGATGCGTGCTGGGCTGCGAAACGCGCGGCAATCCCTTCAAGCTGCTGGCGCAGCTGGTAGAGCTCCACCACTTCGTGCCGGTCCAACTCTGCCACTACGGCCCCCCGCTGGGGCTCCATCGTGACGCGTCTTTCGGATTGCAACCGCCGCAGGGCTTCGCGCACGGGGGTCCGGCTGACACCCAGCTCCGCCGACACGACAGATTCCCTGATCCGGTCTCCAGGGTTATAGACACCGTCTCGTATCCAGGCAGAAAGCGACTGATAGACGTTTTCGGCCAGAGACGGCGCTGAATCCTCGCCGCGCGCCAAGCGCGGTGCCTTATGTGAAGTTTTTGTCACGCAGTGTTTTCCCTAAATCTGACCCTTTGGATCATACCGCTCCGAGGCCCAAATAACAAAACTTGTTTTTCTCTGCACTTGATTGTACACATTAAAGAACACTATTCGGTTTTAGACGAAGAAACGACTCAACAGGAGGGAAGATGTTGAAAAATACTTTTAAGAAAATCGCTGCGGCAGTAGGGCTTGTAGCCCTTGGTGGCACCGCACTTTCAGCGGCGGAATATCCTGAAAAACCGATCACATTGATCGTCGCATATTCGCCCGGTGGCGGCACAGATACTGCCGCACGCACCTTTGCCAAATACGTTGAGAAGCACCTCGGCCAACGTTTGGTCGTTGAGAACAAGGCTGGCGCAGGTGGCCAAATTGGGTTCTCTGCCTTGGCAAAGGCGAACGCCGATGGCTACGAAATCGGTTTCATCAATGTGCCGTCCATACAGCTGGTTAAGCAACTGCGCGACAACGTACCCTACGAGATGTCAGACTTTGCACCCATCGCAAATATTCAGCTTGATCCGGTGGTTGTTGCCGTGAATGCCGACAGCCCCTATCAATCTTTAGGCGAGCTACTTGAAGCAGCGAAGGCCGATCCAGGAGCGCTTAATATTGGCGCCGATGGCCCGCAGTCTAACAATCAGCTGCAGCTTATTGTGGCCGAAGATGCGCTGGATGTGGATTTTAACTTTATTGCATTCGACGGCTCCGGACCCGCGATCAAAGCAACCATGGGTGGTGAACTTGCTGCCTCCCTGCCCTCCGCTAGTGCTGCGGGTTCCCATGTCGATGGAGGCCGCTTACGCGTCCTTGGGGTTTTTGCGGATGAGCGCAGCCCGCTCTTCCCTGATGTTCCCACAGTCAGCGAAGCCATTGGCACCAAAGTGCCTTCGGTCGGAGCCTCTCTGCGTGGCATCGCAGCGCCAGTCGATATCTCTGCAGAGCACAAGGCTCGGCTTGAACAGGCGTTTGCCGATGTGATGGCCGATCCTGAGTTTATCGCTCATGCCGAAACCGCCGGCTTGCCGCTCAAGTACATGGATGCCGCTGCTTTCGAGGCCTACCTGCAAGAAGCTGACGCAGCCTTGGGCAAATATATCGACTTGATGAAATAATCCGCACAAATCTACAGGAAGAGCCACCATGACAACCCGCACCCGTGATCTAATATTTGCTTCCATCGCCCTTGTGCTGGCGCTCGCAATTGCGATCACGGCGTTCGGCTATCCGGTCGGCTCTTCCTACTTCCCGCGCACACTGGCTGTTCTGATGGGTGTGCTGGCGGCCTTTTTCGGCGCCCGCATCCTGCTGGCATCAGATACCGATGCAACCCGCATGCCGCCAGTGAACCTGACCGCCCTGCTTGCCACGTTCGGCGGCATTGCTGCCTATGTCGTGGGGCTGCAGTTGCTGGGATACGAAATTGCCACATTCCTGTTTCTGTTTCTGCTGATGTTCTGGCTGGGCGCGGCGGGCTGGCTGAAATCTCTGATCCTCGCGGTTGCATTTACTGCGCTGCTAAACGTGATCTTCTTTGTTCTGCTGGGCGTCCCACGCCCTGATGGCCTCGTATTCTGATCCCCCAAAAGGACGCCGATAATGTTTGATAATATGCTTTTGGGCCTTCATGCGCTTGCCGACCCTGCCCTGCTTTTGGCGGTACTGATCGGTGTCGTTGGCGGCGTCGTGATTGGCGCGCTTCCTGGGCTGACCAGTACGATGGGTGTGGCGTTGCTGATCCCCGTTACATTCTCGTTGCCGCCGCAGGTCGGGCTGGCCATGCTGGGCGGGATCTATTGTGCCTCCACTTATTCAGGTGCCATCAGCGCCATCTTGCTAAACATCCCCGGCACGTCGGCCTCTGTTGCCACCATGCTTGACGGCCACCCAATGGCCAAGAGCGGGGAACCAGGTCGCGCCATTTCGCTTGCTACATTCGCGTCCTGTATCGGCGGGATGGTGAGTGTCATCGCGCTGCTGTTTCTGGCCCCGCAACTGGCGGAATTCTCGCTTCGTTTCGGGTCCCCGGAGTATTTTCTGCTGGCTGTTTTCGGGATTACAGTCATCGCATCCATGTCAGCGGGTGCGATGGAAAAAGGGCTGATTGCCGGCGCGCTTCGTCTGATCCTCAGTACAGTCGGGACGCATCCGTTGACCGGCACCATGCGCTTTACCGGCGGTATGCCCACGCTGTTCGATGGTATCCCGCTGGTCGTATCGCTGATCGGATTGTATTCCATTCCCGAGGTGATCGACCTCATCGACCGGGCGAAGGGCGCGGGGACAGGGGCTGCAGGGATTGATAAGACCAGCCCTTTTGCCACCCTGCGCGAACTCGGTCGGCAGAATTTTAACCTGCTGCGCTCCAGCTTGATCGGGATTGTGGTTGGCATCATCCCGGGCGTGGGCTGTAGCGTCGGTGGCTTT
>DIBR01000007.1:47288-47464 GCA_002415025.1 Spongiibacteraceae bacterium UBA5047 | reverse complement strand
TTACGACGCTGGTTTACCATGCGAATCAAACCGCGGCGGGAATGGTGATCTTTGCCGTGACCTTCGAAGTGACCTTGAAGCTTATTGATGTTCACGGTGAGCAGTGCGACTTGCACTTCGGGTGAACCGGTGTCTGATTCAGACTGTTGGTACTCTTTAACAACTTCTGCTTTTTC
>DIBR01000007.1:46482-47093 GCA_002415025.1 Spongiibacteraceae bacterium UBA5047 | reverse complement strand
TCTTTAACAACTTCTGCTTTTTCTTGAGCGGACAATGCCATTGTCTCAATTCCTCTATCTCTATGAATATGCTTGAGCTACCTGCCCCGGAATGCCTTTGCAGACCAAACACAGTAACCCTCGATACGAGCCTGCCCGTGCATATTTACAGACAGGTTCGTTGCTGCCCGACAGGCTGACCCCAGAGTCAGCCTCAGGCTAGCCGCCTATTATCGCACATTGGAAACCAAACGGCGAGGGGCAACCCTCCCGTCGTCCATGATTTCACCAACGCCTACAAAACGCCCATCTTCCAGTTTCAAGCCTACCAAACCCTCCGTGGGAGCCTTTGGTACCTGTACGGCCTGGCCCTGCAGCAAAAAATAACCGGCGGACTCACCCAGGCTCACCATCGGCAACTGCGGGAGTGCCAGTTCCACGGGCAGCAGAAGTGCGTCCATGGCCTCCACCGCCTCCTCCTGTTTTAAGGCTTCGAGTGCAGGCAATGTGACAGCCTGCGACAAATCGAAGGGGCCGGCATGGGTGCGCCGCAGTGCCGAAACATGCCCGCCCAGCCCCAAAACCCGGCCAAGATCTTCTGCCAGAGAACGAATATAGGTGCCCTTGCTGCA
>DIBR01000007.1:45889-46257 GCA_002415025.1 Spongiibacteraceae bacterium UBA5047 | reverse complement strand
CGAATATAGGTGCCCTTGCTGCAGGTCACTACCACATCGGCCTCGGCACGCTCGCCGGGTCGAAAGGCCACCAGCTCAAGATGATAAATAGTGATCCGGCGCGCCTTCCGTTCTACCTCAATTCCCTTTCGGGCGAGTTCGTAGAGCGGACGGCCGTTCTGTTTGAGCGCCGAGTACATGGACGGGACCTGGTCAATTTCGCCCTCGAAACCCGCCATCGCGTCCAGCAGTGCCTGCTCATTCAGCGCTGAGGCATCCCTCTCCTCGGTAACTTCACCTTCGGCGTCACCAGTGGTTGTGCTACAGCCAAGCACAATCGTTGTGGCGTAGCCTTTATCGGCATCAAGCAGAAACTGGGAAAATTTGGT
>DIBR01000007.1:45064-45728 GCA_002415025.1 Spongiibacteraceae bacterium UBA5047 | reverse complement strand
ACACCGGTAGCCAAAGGGTCAAGGCTACCCGTGTGTCCGGCTTTGGCCGCACCGAAAATTGCCCGGCAAGCCTGCAGGGCACTATTGGAGCTTCGTCCGACAGGTTTGTCGAGAACGAGAATGCCGTCCAGAGGACGACCGCGACGACGCCTGGCCATTACTGCTCCGGCGTATCGTCGCTGTGATGTTTAACGTCGTCGGCTACGGCGCTATCGATAAGACGCGACATATACTCACCGCGGCGTACCGAGGTATCAAACATAAACTTGAGCGCTGGCGTGGTGCGCGCATTGTGGCTTTTGGCTACCCGGGATCGCAGGAAACCAGCCGCCTTGTTCAGCACTTTAAGCGCTTCATTGGCTTCTTCAGCGGTTTCCTTGCCCATCACGGTAACGAAGATCCGGGCATGAGCAAGGTCTCGACTAACTGCAACGTCGGTGACGCTGATCATGCCAAGACGCGGGTCACGCAGCTCAAGCTGTATCAGGCTGCCCAATTCCTTCTTCAGAAAGTCGGCAACCCTGTCTGTTCGCTTGAACTCTTTCAACTCAAACCCTTCTCTGTGCCACGCAGCACATTACAAACTACGAGCAACTTCTTTAACCTGATAAACCTCTATTTGGTCACCGGCACGCACGTCATTGTAGTTCTTGACGCCGATACC